>JAHDHH010000087.1 GCA_020631405.1 Saprospiraceae bacterium | reverse complement strand
GATTATTAGACGAATAATCCTCCCAACCCATCTCAACTTTGCATTGTCAACGATCGATACGACTTCGATCATTTATTTGTTTTACCCGTTCCGACCTATACAATCGGAATACAATTAAATTTTATTTATTATGAATACTCTTAAGAACTCAGTACAACTTATCGGACACATTGGCAAGGATGTAGAATTGAAATCATTTGACAATGGCAACAAGCTAGCAAGGATCACACTCGCTACTAACGAATATTACAAAGACGCCAAAGGTGAGAAGCAACAAGACACTCAGTGGCACAATGTTACTGCATGGGGCAAACTAGCAGAGAACATGACCACAGTCCTAGCTAAAGGTAATGAAGTGGCTATCCAAGGCAAGCTGGTCTATAGAAGCTACGAGGATAAGAACGGCGTGACGAGGTATGTCTCTGAAGTAGTAGCCAACGAATTCATGAAGTTGAGTAAGGCAGAGAAGCCATTCTAAGGTTAGCGCTAGCATTACGATCACTACTAAGGCTCGATACTCTCACTTGAGGGTGTCGGGCCCTAGTCATTTGATAGAGTACAGTGTTGATTGTATGACCGATTGCCTAGACCAAGATTAACAGTATCATACTTACACCACCTTGAAGCCTAGTTTGGTCAATTCCTCCCAAAAGTGAGGGAATGACTTAGAGACCACCTTTTGGTCTACAATGCTTACTTCTCCGAGGACTGAAGCGAGGGCAAGACTCATTGCCATTCTGTGATCTTGGTAGGTCTCAAATGAGACTTCGGGTCTCCATACAGCTTGCTCCTCTTGCATATAATATTCATTACCTGATCTACCCGAAAATTTAATAGGGAGTTTGTAGATGAGGCTGCCGAGCTTGGTTAATTCTGCCTTCATGGCAGCTATCCTATCTGTCTCCTTGTGAGGAAGGGTAGAGAGGCCAGAGTATAGTGCTTTGATCCCTAGGATAGCATGCATCACTGCATAGGTTTGGAAGATGTCAGGAGTATTCTCCAAGTCCATCTCCATGAGCTCTGGATACTTGGTCTTATCTGTTGCATTGTTTTGGATATGTAGGCCTCCATCTTTGAATGTATAGTCCACATCATACTGTGCTAGACTGTTGACCATTGCAGAGTCACCCTGTATTGAGTCTTCGAAGAGGTGGGGTAGGGTCATTGACGAACCAGGACGTAAGGCACACAAGCCTAGGAAGTAGCTGGCAGCTGACCAATCTGATTCGATAGACACTACTGTAGGCTTGATATCTTGCCTAGGTATATATATTGAGTCTTCTGATACTTCACTCTCTATACCTACAGACTTGAGTATTGCCAATGTCATTTCGATGTAAGGTCTAGATATCCACTCGCCTGAGATATTGACCTTCAGTCCTTGAGGGAGACTATGCCCATTGAGCAGGAGGGCTGTGATGAATTGACTACTGACATTACCAGCTAGGGTCACATGGCTATTGAGTTGGGCTGGTACTGGGTGTACCTTGATAGGAAGTGATCCCTCTTGTTCTAAGTATTCTAATTTGCAGCCTAGGTCCATTAGTGCCTTTGCAAGCGGCTGGATGGGTCTAGTCTTGAGCCTATCTGACCCTGTAAGAATCTGAGTACCCTCCTGTAGTGCTAGATAGGCGAGGAGGAACCTAGATGTGGTGCCTGCGTGGTGGGCATCATAGACATTGTCACCAGGAGGGTTGGTGAGTAGTCTTTGCAGAATCTGTGAGTCATCACTATTTGACATATTCTCAAGGGCTAGTTTGCCCCCAGTATGTGCCTGTAAGATGAGGTATCGGTTAGCGATACTCTTGGATGCGGGAAGGTGGATGCTTCCTGATAGTGGTCCGGCTGGTGCCGAAAGTGTTATAGCTGTAGACATAAGCGTTTCAATAATTGGATGAGTACCAATACTCTCCTGTAATGAATGCAAAAGTCATAATTCCTTGTTAAGTATCACGTCTATTTTCAGCATTTATCAAAAAAAACATTAGTTTTCAATAACAATATGACCTACTATGAGACTACTCGTTGCCCTATTGACGTGGATTATGCTTACTACCATGTCTTGTTCGTCTGCTAAGTATTTGAGCCCGGAGGCATTACCATCATTTGCTTACTTTGAACCAATATCCTACATCTACACTATTAGTAAGAAGGAAGGAGAGAACCTCAATGACTCTCTATCCATTATTAACAGAGACCTCTTAGATGATGGGATGAGCAAGTATGCAGCTCAGAGAATCTACATAGAGTCTGATAGTCTTCACTACGCCACTCTCGGAAGTATAGAAAGTATGGTCACAAGCCTACAAACTGGCAATCATCCATATAGCATCAAAGTGCCTAGTGTCCTCAAAGAGTCACTGAGTGCTGCGAGTGGTGATTTTACCATTGGTGTACTTTCTGATGGGTTTATTGTAGATAAGAAGAAGCATCGCAATGCAGTCATATGGTCTAGTGTCATAGCTGTGGCATCACTTGGCACAGCTGTTAACATCCCTGCTAGACACTCTAACTACCTCTATGTCTTAGTCTTTGACAATGCCAAGCAAAGTTTAGCTAAATACAAGGTAGTCCCAATGGATTACAAAGATCCAACCGACCCAAAGGATATGCTGAAGCAAGTGAAAACTCTTGTCAAAAAGCTTTCAAAAGACCACGCTAAGCTTCGGCTTCTGCCTTAAATACAGCTACGAACTCTTCTACAGACATTTCTCCCTTGTCTCCATCGCCTTGTCTTCTTACTGAGACTTTTCCTGATGCTACTTCATTGTCACCAACGATGAGTAGGTATGGAATTTTCTTCATTTCGTTGTCTCTAATCTTCTTACCGATGGTTTCATTTCTATCGTCAATGAATCCTCTGATGTCATGCTTGGCAAGATCTGTCTTGAGTGTCTCTGCATAGTCTAGTACCTTGTCAGATACTGCTATGATGACAAACTGCTCAGGAGTCAACCAAAGTGGAAACTTACCACCTGTATGTTCAATAAGAATACTCATGAATCTCTCCATAGAACCAAATGGAGCTCTGTGGATCATGACTGGTCTATGTTTTTGATTGTCAGCACCGACATATTCTAACTCGAATCTTTCAGGTAAACTGTAGTCTACTTGGATAGTACCTAGTTGCCACGACCTGCCTAGGGCATCCTTAATCATAAAGTCCAACTTCGGTCCGTAGAAGGCTGCTTCGCCTTCGACCTTGATTGCCTCCATGCCTGCCTCTTCTACTGCTTCTATGATAGCTGTTTCTGCAGAGTTCCAGTTTTCATCTGATCCGATATACTTTTCTGGTTTGTTAGGGTCACGGAGTGAGATTTGAGCTGTGAATTCCTCAAAGCCCATTTTACCGATCACCTTAGTAGTCAAGTCTAAGACGTCGAGAAATTCTGCCTTCACTTGCTCAGGTGTACAAAAGATGTGGGCATCATCTTGGGTAAACCCTCTTACCCTGCTTAGTCCATGTAGCTCTCCACTTTGCTCATACCTATAGACTGTACCAAACTCTCCAAGCTTTACTGGGAGTTCTTTGTATGATCTTGGCCTGTGGGCAAATATCTCACAGTGGTGTGGGCAGTTCATCGGTTTGAGTAAGAACTCTTCACCTTCTTTCGGAGTTGTGATCGGTTGGAAGCTATCTTCACCATATTTAGCATAGTGGCCAGAAGTCTCGTAGAGCTTCTTACTCCCTATGTGTGGGGTCATTACCATTTGGTAGCCCATTTTTTCTTGCTCATTCCTTAAGTAGTTCTGCAATCTTTCTCTGATCTGAGTACCTTTTGGTAGCCACATTGGAAGACCCTGACCTACTTTTTCAGAAAACATAAAAAGCTCCATTTCTTGTCCTAGCTTTCTGTGGTCTCTCTTCTTTGCTTCTTCGACGAGTTCTAGATATTCTTTGAGTTCTTTTTGCTTAGGGAAGGTAATACCGTAGATACGTGTCAATTGTTTTCTACTATCGTCACCTCTCCAGTAAGCACCAGCTAGACTTGTGAGCTTGACTGCTTTGATTGATCCAGTATGTGGGATATGTGGGCCTCTACATAGGTCAGTGAAGTTACCTTGACTATAGAATGTAATCTGACCATCTTCCAATCCTTCTAATAACTCTAGTTTGTATTCATCTTCCTTATCAGTAAAGTAAGCGATGGCATCTGCTTTTGATACAGCTTTTCTTTCGAATACATTCTTCTCTCTGGCCAATTCAAGCATTTTCTTTTCGATGGCACCTAGGTCCTCAGGTGTCAATACCTTATCACCAGTGTCTACATCATAGTAAAATCCAGCATCTATGGCTGGCCCAATACCAAACTTAGTCCCAGGGTATAGCGCCTCAAGTGCCTCTGCAAGTACGTGAGCAGATGAGTGCCAGTAGGTAGCCTTCCCATCAGTGTCCTTAAATGTATGAAAGGTGATGGTTGCATCAGAATCTATAGGCCTGTTAGCATCCCATACTTCGCCATTGACTGAGGCAGAAAGTACGTTTCTAGCTAAGCCTTCGCTGATGCTTGTAGCTATATCCATGGAGGTAGTTCCAGACTCATATTGTCTTACTGCGCCGTCTGGAAATGTGATATTTATCATAGGTAATGTATAAAAATGAAGTGCAAAAATAGGTCAAAGTCTAAGATTCACAATCATTCTTTCCACATATTAGAGATAATGCTAATCTTTGTGGTGAATTTTAAATGTCTCTTAACGCATAGCAGGGACTCATTTAGCCGCTTTACACGTATACATTACATGAAGTTTATCCAAATTACTTTGATTGCCATGACACTGCTACTAGCTAGTGTGATACCTACATCTGCCCAGTCTAACCAAAGACAACAATTGGACGATATCAACCTCCAAGTGAAGTATATCAACGAATCCATACATGGGATCATGGTGGCTAACAAACTCTTTGAGCTCTTCAACCAAGATGTCAATAGGTATGTTGACTTAGAGAGTTACAAGCTCCAGGGATTTGACAACAAGGACTTACCTAAGAACTTATTTGATGAGACGAGTCAAGACTACTATGAAGAGAAGTCACCAGTGGCATTTTACAAAGCCATTACATCTAGCAAGACTATTAGCGAAAGCAACAAAATAGCTGCTGTCCAACTCTACGGAATATTTAGTGATATTGATAAGAAGCGATTCGATATTGAGAGATACCTTGACCTCAATGACTTGAGCAATAGAGATAACCTATCAGGCATCTATGCCCTCTTAGAAAACTGTGTGGCATTGTACAAAAACTTCTATGCTCAGTACAGAGAGTATTCAACATTGCTAAACAAGCAGTATGATAGCATAAAAAATGAAAGTTTTGCTGGTGGAAGCACCTACAAGACTATGCGGGAGATGCATGGTCATGCCGTAAAAGCAATGCATCATATCAGAACTCAAAAAGACGCTGAGGTCAAGTCTAATCTAAAGAACTTTGCCTTGATGTATATCAGAGTTAAAAAAGACCTACAGACACACCTTGGACCTTTTGCCGGTCTAAAGACTAATCCCAACATCAATCCTAAAATAGAGTCTACCATTGGCAATATCAGGGATTTCACAGAGGGTGTGCCCATTCAGGAATCTTATGAGCAGTACGGACCTCACTACCATGTCCACAACAAGACCGCCATCTCCAAAATGAATAAATATGGCAATGGTTGGATCCAAGAGATCAATATGGAGATCAGCTCTCAGAATATCCCAGTGATGCACTTGCTCCAGGTACCGCATTACTTCAAGGTCATCTACCCTAAGAAGTTAGAAATCGTACAACAAATAGCCAGTACTCAGTCATTTATCAGCACCTTACCTAAGAATATGGGTGATAGGGCGATCAAAGAGAAGAGTCTAGTCATTAAGTCGCCGACCAAGGTCTTTGAGTTAGAATTGTTTGATCACATGGTACAAGATGGAGACTTGGTATCACTTAACTTTAATGGAGATTGGATACTTGAGCGATACTCCCTTGAGAAAAAATCAAAAAGACTAAGACTAGAATTAAATCCAAATGGTCGGAACTTCCTCTTGCTCTATGCTGCTAGTGTAGGACAAAGACCACCGAATACGATGGCAGTAAAGTACCAAAACATGCAGGGGGAAGATGTACAAATCATCCTCAAATCAGACCTCAAAGTGAGTGAAATATTAGAAATACAATACAGTCCCAACTAGAGGGAAGGAGTGATTTCTTAACAGTATTTAACGTGTAACTCCTTGATTATTAAGGCAAAAACACCTATTTTCGTATTCCTTTTAGGGGTGACCAGCAGAAGTAGCTGATTGCCATACATTTATTTATTATAAAAAAATATATACTACCATGAGAAAGAAAAGTTTTGCTATGGGAAAAGGGGTTTATTATTTTAAAGTCAAGACAGGACCTTCTAAAATCACGATAAAAAGAACTGATAAAAAAGAGGCTGCCGAGGCATATTACTCTTATATTAAAATTGGTAAAGAAGTTGAGTGGTTAGGCAGATGGGAAGGAAAAAAGTTTGAAGACTCAGAAGTACCTAAAGAAGAGGTAGCAGCATAAGTAACCTAGACACAATTTTGTAGTCTAAAAGAGGAGATCAATTAAAAGTTGGTCTCCTCTTTTTTATTACCTTTAATCTCACATTACGGAATCAGGTTATATGTTTTTATTAATAGTATTTTTTTCCATCTCAATTTTGTTCTCCTTCTTATGTTCTATCTGGGAGGCAGTCTTACTCAGTATAAGGCCGGCATACACCGAAACAATGAAGAAGGAGTCTCCTTGGGTGGGCAATAAGATTGCAGAATTCAAGAAGAATATTGACCAGCCCTTAGCTGCAATACTAACCCTCAATACGATAGCTCACACAGTGGGTGCGATTGGTGTAGGATCACAAGCATCTAAGATCTGGGCAGACAGAGCAATCAATATATTTGGCTTTGAGTTAAGCGTAGAGGCCCTAGTGGCGAGTTTGATGACGCTTGCGATATTGATTATTTCGGAGATCATCCCTAAGACTATCGGTGCTACTTATTGGAAGTCTTTATCGAAGTTTACGGTATCCTCGGTACAGGTCATCATTTGGATACTCTATCCACTAGTGTGGGTGAGTCAGTGGATTACCAAGCTATTGAAGAAAGAAAAAGATAAGAGTGTACTCAGCAGGACTGACTTCAGTATCATGGCTGACATAGGCGCAAGAGAAGGTGTCATCAGAGAGGGAGAGTATAAGATATTTAAGAATCTTATGAGATTTGACTCTGTGAGGGCAGTAGATGTCATGACCCCAAGGACTGTACTTGTATCAGCAGATGAGAATACTAAGATCGAAGATTACTACAAGGAGCTTTCTACATTGAGATTCTCAAGGATCCCAATCTACAATGGACAAGTAGATGAAATGACTGGCTACATTCTCAAGAATGCAATGCTAGAAGAAATCATAAATGGCAATGGTGCAAAGACTCTATCTACGCTAAAAAGAGAGTTCAAAGTAGTCCACGAAAATGAGAAAATCGGTACAATATTCGAAAGTCTCATCGAACAACGAGAGCAAATAGCCTTAGTCGTTGATGAATATGGCGGCGTAGCCGGTATATTGACCACTGAAGATATTATAGAGACGCTATTTGGTTTAGAGATCATGGATGAGCTAGATGATACCGCAGACATGCAGAAGCTTGCTAGAGAGCAGTGGGGCAAGAGAGCTAAGAAGATGGGATTGAATACTGAAGAGTAGCAGACTCAATGCTGTATTTAGCTCAGTTGTAGGCATCCTTGTACGAACTTCTTATGCTTACTTAGAGAGTCAAGGTCAAGGGTTCAAAAGATTATACAATCGATGTATTAGTTCTTGTTGTGGGGATAGAAGATATCTGGATAAGAACAAGGTTTGAATTGGCATTTCCTGCCTCCTCCTTGTTCTAAATAAAGCTACCGAGTATAGACAGAGGTGACTTGTCCTGCATTCACCTAACAATTCCCCTCTTTCAAGTCGAGATAGGGGAGTTTACCTACGGTAGTCCTGCGATGTCATGCTAGAGACTTACACATCATTTTCTGTCAATTGCTAATGAAGATAGGTCCTCTAATATCACACTCACTCTGTTCAGTCGAAATAAAAAATCAGATTAGGGTTGTCAC
>JAHDHH010000035.1 GCA_020631405.1 Saprospiraceae bacterium | reverse complement strand
ATATTCTGAAAGGAAGGCGAGGTCAGCAGGTTTGGCAGGCTAAGGTGGTGGTAAGATAGGAGGTAATAACAATAAAAAAGGGAGCATCATAAGCTCCCCTTTCCAATTTCGTTATCAAGTGATGATACTTACGCATTCAACACTGGTATTCTCAATGTTTGTCCTGGGTAAATTTTATCAGGATGCTCAAGCATTGGTCTGTTAGCTTCAAATATGGTATTGTATTTCATTGGGTCACCATAGACCTTCTTAGAAATCATAGAAAGTGAGTCACCAGCTTCAACTACATGGAATGTAGCTTCAGGCTCAGGATTGGCCACTGAGATATTGTCTTCTACACATCCTACACAGTCGATATTACCCATTGCTAGGATGATCTTTTCTCTGTCTGCATTAGTTTCAGTATTACCAGACACAGTGACCATTTCAGATACTTCTACGTTGAGATTGCTGACCGGGATTCCTAGTCTTTCTACTTCTTGCTTGAGTAAGTCAGTCTTACTAAGTTCTAATGCAGGAGCAGCTGATGTTGCAGGAGCAGCTTCCTTCCTACCGAATAATTTCTTACCTGCACCTTTAATAAATGAAAATAAACCCATTAGTTTGATTAGTTTTTTGAGTTATAAAAATAGTTATACAACTCATACCAATTCAACTGTAGAATGGTTCCTACTTGGAGAAATATTTCTTCTTCTTACTGACCTTTCTTCGCTTAGATGGCGCCTCAGATGATCCACTGCCTCCTTTTCGACGATCTCTGCCACTACCACCGCTGCTATTTCTGCCACCACTTCTGCCACCACCACTTCGACCTCTTCCACGATCCCTACCTCTGCCTCTACCTCCACGATCTCTACCACCACCTCTCTCTTCTCTACCAGCAGATGCATTGAGGTCGTCATTTGTAGTTTGTTCGAATTGCTTGAGCTCATTACTGACAAGCTTTGCGATAAGTTCTTCCTTACTCAGATTGCCGAAGAGCAAGTAAGCTTGATCCTTGATGCCTTCGTATACTTTGGCTTGGTTGGCAGGTGTGTCGAGTATGCCTTTACACCAGTTTTCGATTCTGATTTTAGCGATATCCTCTCCACTTGGGATTTCTAGTTTGTTAAACTCAATACCTAGCGCCTTTTCAAGCCTTTTAATCCTGTAGCCTTCTTTGTTGCTGATAAATGATATCGATGCTCCCTTCTTACCAGCCCTTGCTGTCCTTCCACTTCTGTGGGTATAATACTCCTCATCATCTGGAAGAGTATAATGAAAGACATGGGTCAAGTCATTCACATCAATACCTCTAGCCGCCACATCTGTAGCAATCAGTACTTGGAGAGACTTATTCTTAAATCTTGACATCACTCTATCTCTCTGCGCTTGCGAAAGGTCTCCGTGTAAGGCATCTGCCTTGTAGTTATATTGTAATAATAACTCTGCAAGCTCTTGCGTATCTCTTCTAGTCCTACAGAAGACCACACCTCTCATCTCACTATCCATGTCTAGGAATCGCTTCAGCGCCTCCGACTTATCCCTACCTCTGACTACAGTGTAGAGGTGTTCTATGTTTTTGTTAACCTTATTTTGAGTATTGACCTTGACCTCTACAGGCTCGACCATATACTTGTTGACTATTTTCTTGATTTGTGGCGGCATAGTTGCCGAAAACAACCAAGTCAATTTATCTTCTGGAGTATAATTGAGTATTTCATCAATATCCTCCTTGAATCCCATATTGAGCATTTCATCAGCCTCATCCAGTACTAGGAACCTCAAGTTACCGAGTTTGATAGCCTTTCTTCCAATCAGGTCGATTAGCCTTCCTGGCGTTGCAATGATGATGTGTTGTGGCTTCCTGAGGGCCTTGATTTGGTTAGATATAGCTGCTCCTCCGTAGACAGGCAGGACGTTGACTCTATCCATATACTTACTGAATATGGCAAGTTGCTCAGCTATCTGTCTTCCCAATTCCCTAGTAGGTGCTAAGATGAGACCCTGCGTCGAATCATCTGCAGGATTGATCTGCTCTAGTAAGGGTAGGCCAAAGGCTGCAGTCTTACCTGTCCCAGTCTGAGCTAGTCCAATGAAGTCTTTGTGACCTGTAATCAATTGGGGAATAGACTGAGTCTGAATGTCAGTAGGTGTCTCGAAACCTAATTCGTCTAACACTTTTAATATATTGGCAGAAAGTCCTAAGGATTTGAATGTCGGCAAGGTATATAATATCTAATGAGGTGCAAAAGTAGGCTTATTTATTGACTTTAACTTTTTGACTTTTTGGATGTGGTGATTATCCAAAGTAAAGCATCGGAGTGTAGTTGTAAATTTGGATTTAATATAAATGTATGCAAAAGTCTGTAGTGAACTTATCCCTTTTTTTTTACCTTGCAAGGCGTTCGAAAAGAACATCTAAACTAAACTCATACTATGTCAAAGCAAAAGGCAGCCATTACGGCAGTAGCAGGATTTGTTCCAGAAGATAAATTGACCAATTTTGACTTGGAAAAGATGGTAGAGACGTCTGATGAATGGATATATTCAAGGACGGGAATTAGGGAAAGAAGGATATTAAAGAAGGGACTAGGATTGTCTTACATGGGAGAAAAAGCAGTTTCTAAATTATTAGAAAAATCTGGTACTGACCCTAAGGAAGTCGATCTGATTATCTGTGCTACGATTACTGGAGACTATGTCTTTCCGGATAGTGCCAATCAAATAGCATTAAAAGTCGGAGCAACTAATGCATTTGGATTTGATATATCAGCGGCTTGTTCGGGGTTTTTATATGCCTTGCATACTGGGTCTAAGTTTATAGAGACAGGCACCTATAAGAAAGTGATCATAGTTGGTGGAGACGTGATGTCGAGTATTATAGACTATACAGATAGGACTACTTGTGTGATATTTGGAGATGGTCTTGGAGCAGTGTTGCTAGAGGCTCATGACGACTACGGTATTATTGATGCAGAACTCAAGGCTGATGGAAGTGGGGTTGACTTCTTAGTTGCCAGAGCTGGAGGCAGCCGCAAGCCTACTTCTCAAGAGACCCTAGACTCTAGAGAGCACCTTGTCTATCAGAATGGTGGACCTGTATTCAAAAGAGCAGTACAAGGGATGTCTTCTACTGTGAAAGAGGTCATGGGCAGAAATGGCCTAACTAATGATGATGTGACATGGGTAGTCCCGCATCAAGCCAATATGAGGATCATCAATACAGTAGCTAGCCAATTAGACTTCCCACTAGAGAAAGTGATGAACAACATAGAGTTGCTAGGTAATACAACCGCGGGGACTCTGCCACTGTGTATCAATGAATATGAGTCACAGTTAAGGCCAGGAGACAAGATAATTCTTACAGCATTTGGGGGTGGCTTTACTTGGGGTTCCATCTATCTGACTTGGGCCTACGATGGTTCTTTGCAATCTTAGCAGTAAGCTTTTAACAATCATTCGATTGATTGTCTATATTTGCGTTAATTAACAATTAATTTAAAAGATGGGATCAGCATCAGAAATTAGAAATGGATTGTGTTTGAATCACAGTAATGATGTCTATTCGGTGGTCGAATTTCTACATGTCAAACCAGGAAAAGGTCCTGCATTTGTAAGAATGAAATTAAAGAGTCTAACTACAGGAAAGGTGGTAGACCAAACAATACCTTCCAGTCATAAGATAGATATTGTCAGAGTAGAAAGAAAGAAATATCAGTTTCTTTATAATGACGATACAGGTTATCACTTCATGGATAATGAGACATTTGAGCAAGCAGCAATCAATGAAGAGTTGATAGACAATCCTGGATTGTTGTTAGAAGGGTCGAATGTAGAAATACTCTTCCATGCTGACAAAGGAGTGCCACTAACATTAGATATGCCACAGTATGTAGTTATGGAGATTACTTATACTGAGCCAGGAGTCAAAGGAGACACAGCAACTAATGCTACCAAGCCAGCTAAATTAGTCACTGGTGCTGAGGTAAGAGTACCACTCTTCATCAAAGAAGGTGACAAGGTTAAGATTGACACAAGAACAGGAAACTACGTAGAAAGAGTAAATAAATAGATATGACTTTTAAAGAAATACAAGATCTCATAAAACTCGTGTCTAAGTCTAACTTATCAGAGTTTAAAATGACAACTGAGAAGGTAGATTTGACAATAAGAACAGAGGCTTACGCTAAAGGAGGGAAGTATGCTCCTCAAATGATCGCAATGCCTAGTCAACAACTTGCGGCTCCTGCTGCCCAACCACCAGTCGCTGCACCAGAGGCTCCAGCTGCAGCTGCTAAGGCGGCAGCACCAAGTGCTGATGCCACTAGTACAAGTAATTTATTAGAAATCAAATCGCCAATCGTCGGCACATTCTATAGATCTGCATCACCTGATAAGCCAGCTTACAAAAAAGTTGGAGATAGAGTAGAGGTAGGAGAAGTAGTCTGCATAGTAGAAGCAATGAAACTATTTAATGAAATAGAGAGTGAAGTAGCAGGTACTATAGTTCAAGTGTTAGTAGAAGATTCCAATCCAGTGGAATATGATAAAGTACTATTCCTTGTAGACCCTAGCTAATCATAGCTCAGGTCAATAAAATAAGAAACGATGTTTCAGAAAATACTGATTGCAAATAGAGGAGAAATAGCTCTACGTATCATACGTACATGTAAGGAGATGGGCATTAAGACTGTTGCTGTCTATTCTACCGCAGATCGAGAAAGTTTACATGTACGATTCGCTGATGAAGCAGTGTGCATTGGGCCGCCAAGCTCAGCAGAAAGTTATCTTAGTGTGCCAAAGATTATGGCTGCAGTAGAGATCACTAATGCAGATGCTATACATCCAGGTTATGGATTCTTAGCTGAGAATGCAGAGTTTGCAGAAATCTGCACAGAGTACGGTGTCAAATTCATTGGACCATCGGCAGACATGATCAGAAAGATGGGTGACAAGATCACAGCAAAAGATACAATGATCAAGGCTAATGTCCCAGTAGTACCTGGGTCTGGAGGTCTCTTGACTAATACACCTGATGCACTTAAGCAAGCAGAAGAAATAGGTTACCCTGTCATCTTAAAAGCAACTGCTGGAGGTGGAGGTAAAGGGATGAGGATAGTCTGGGATCCAGAAAAGCTAGAAGGAGAGTGGGAAAAAGCTAGGGCAGAAGCCAAGGCTTCGTTTACCAATGACGGTATCTACATGGAAAAATTCATAGAAGAGCCGCGTCATATTGAATTTCAAATAGTAGGTGACCAGCATGGTAATGTTGTACACCTATCTGAGAGAGATTGTTCAATCCAAAGAAGGCACCAGAAGTTAGTAGAGGAGTGTCCTTCACCATTTATGACTCCTTCATTGAGGAAAAAAATGGGAGAAGCAGCCATTGCAGCTGGTAAGTCAATCAACTACGAAGGTGTCGGTACAGTCGAGTTTCTTGTAGATAAGCATAGAAACTTCTACTTCATGGAGATGAATACTAGAATCCAAGTAGAGCACCCAGTCACAGAAGAGGTAATCGATCATGACTTGATCAAAGAGCAAATCAAAGTAGCAGCAGGAGAAAAGATAGATGGGAAGAACTACTTTCCAAAAATGCATGCCATGGAGTGTAGGATTAATGCTGAGGATCCGTTCAATGATTTTAGACCTAATCCAGGAAAGATTACATCATTCCATAGTGCCAAAGGTCAAGGTGTGAGAGTAGATACCCATGTCTATGCGGGATATACCGTGCCACCGTATTATGATTCTATGATTGCAAAGCTCATCTGCAAGGCGCAGACTAGAGAAGAGTGTATCAGGAAGATGAAAAGAGCCCTTAATGAATTTATCGTAGAAGGGATTAAGACCACTGTCCCATTCCACAAGCAGTTGATGGAAGATGAGGACTTTATCAACGGAAATTTCAATACTGGCTTTTTAAATGACTTTGTGTTAAAAGAAGAATCAGATTCTTAACGTTACATAGATTAGTCAATAAAACCATTGGATGTCGACTTTCTTAAGTCTTATTTCTCGACTTAAAGATTATAGCAGGTATGTGTATGCCAGTATCATTTGCTATGTGCTAATGGCTGTATTTACAGTTGCTAGTATTCCTATGATTATTCCATTTTTTCAGATCTTATTCGAACGAGAAGCTCCCAAAAGAGTAGAATCAGGCAACGTCATAGACCAAGCTAAAAACATCTTTATTGACATCCTCCAAACTTACGACAAGGAAACAGCCCTGATCTTTGTCTGTATAGGTATAGCTGGAGCCATCTTCTTAAAAAACCTCTTTAGGTATATGGCAAGGTACTATATCACCCCGGTCAGAAATGGGATAGTAAGGGATATTAGAAGTGGGTTGTTTGATAAGTATATGTCACTCCCAACTGACTACTTTACAGATGAGAAAAAAGGAACACTCATCACTAAGATGACAGCCGATGTCATGGAAGTGGAAATGAGCATCTTACAATTTGTGCAAGCGATATTTAAGGATCCCTTGTTGATTATAGGGAGTATTGGGTTCATGCTCTATATCCATCCTGGGTTAACAGTTTTTGTGTTTATTCTGATGATTGTATCAGGACTCGTGATTAGCACCATATCTAGAAAGCTTAAACACCAATCAAAAGATGTCCAAGAGTCACTTGGCCATATTACAAGTATCGTTGACGAATCTATCACAGGGATGCCGGTCATCAAGGCCTACAATGTAGAATCAGTCTGGAAAGAGAAGTTCGAACATTATAATAATAAGTACCGCGGTATGATGACAGCCTTGCTTAGGCGAAAAGATTTGTCATCCCCAATGTCAGAGGTATTGGGTGTAGGTGTTGTAATCATAGTGCTTTACTATGGTAGCCACTTAGTATTCAAGTCACAGATATCTCCTGAGGTCTTTTTTGCCTTTATTTTTGCCTTTTACAATGTCATAGAGCCAAGTAAGTCCTTGAGCAATACCTATTTCAATGTTCAGAAAGGGATGGCTGCTGCCGAACGTATCGAGCAGATCATGGAAGAGGCAGACGAGCAGGATTCGACTTCATCAGGTAGCGTCACATTTGATTTTAGCAAAGAGATTAGGTTCGAACAGATGAGTTTTAAGTATCCGAACAGTGATGATTATGCATTGAGAGATATTGACTTAACGATCCAGAAAGGAGAAAAAATCGCCCTTGTTGGAGCTTCAGGGTCGGGAAAGAGTACGTTCACTAAGCTGTTGTTAAAGTTTTATCACCCGACAGCAGGAAGTATACATATTGACAATCAGTCCATTGTTGACATTCCGAATCAAGAGGTCAGAAAGCAAATAGGGTGGGTGACCCAAGATGCCTTCCTGTACAATGCTTCAGTTGGTGATAATATCAGATTCGGAAGAGATCAATTTGACCAAGAGGAAGTCAAAGCTGCAGCAGCTAAGGCTTTTGCTGATCAATTTATCCAGGGTAATCCAGATGGGTACCAAGCGAATGTAGGAGAACGCGGCAATAAATTTAGCGGTGGTGAAAAACAACGAATCTCAATCTCAAGAGCATTGCTCTCTAATCCTCCTATCATACTCCTTGATGAGCCTACTTCAGCACTAGACCCAGAGGCAGAACGCAGAGTAACTGAAGCACTCAGAACAGCGATGGAAGGAAGGACTAGTATAGTCATAGCACATCGGATGTCCACTATTATGTATGCAGATAGGATCATTGTCTTAGACCAAGGAAGGATAGTAGGCATCGGCAACCATGAAGAGTTGCTTGAGTCAAGTGAAATCTATGCTCATTACATCAGCCTCCAAACTAAAAGTGATTAAGCGTATAACCCTCCATATCATCCTAGTAATTCTTGCAAGTAATGCAATAGGCCAGAGTATGGTCCACGGAATTAATTTGAGCAATAAGAATGATAGTATTTGGATGGTAGAAGAGTACTATCCAAGTATTTTATTGAACCCAAATAAGCCTAGCCAGTCCTATGATTTTTCGAAAGTGGGAGCATCTTGTGCTTCTTTACTTAAGATTCAAAAGGAAGAGTCAAGCATCATTGCTCGTCTAGGTGATACTACCAAAGAAGGATACCTAGTTGAGAAAAATGGGTATCAAGTAGCAGAAGAGCCTGAGTTATTGGCATTTTTTAAGCAATATGGTAAGGCTGTTATGCGAAATGTCAGCCCGCAAGCCTTGGTCAAGTTTCCTTTAGTTGAAGAAGAGTATACTATCGAGCAGTCATGGGAAGTTTCGCTGACAGACTTGATTGGTGACAACCTAGTGAAATATGACAGCCTCGTTTGTACTGTTTCTATTGCCAAGACAATCACAGTAAGTGGTCGTAAAGAGTATAATTTTAGATTTGGACCGAGACTAGGAATTGCAGTCAAATCTGTTGACCAGATTAGTCTAGAACAGTTGACAGCATACAGATCGAAGAAAACCATACAGCTACCACTGCATTACTTAGATGTCAAAGAGGTGAAGACATCCAAGGAGACTATCGAGATATTTAATAGCTACAGAGGTGTATTGCTTGCCAAAGCAGACATGGATGGCGACGAAGTGAGAAGGGTTAGAATCTTTGAAGAAGTATTAGGCAGAAGCAGATATCGGCCATGTAATCTCAAAGATGAAGAATTTCAACTTTATCCTAATCCAAGCTATGGGAAGGTCAATGTCTTGCTAAACTCTACGTACTTAGGTGATTATCAATTTACTCTGTACAATGTCATCGGCAAGGAGCTCTACACAAGGTCATTGAATCATGAGGAAATGCTTAGTAAGTTTACTATTCAGATTCCAAATCCTCGAAAGGGGACTTATTTGTACTCCATCATAGACCCCGCGGGTACTCGGTTGTTTACTCGAAGGCTCATTATCGTAGATTTATAATGCTATCAGGCTTGGTTGGCAAATGTCTGCTTAAGAAAGTCAACTTCGTTATCTAGCCATTTCAGAGTGGATTGCTTTCGTTTAGATAACATGAATACAACTGGGATACAATATAGAACCCCAAATACTAAAAAGCCCCAAAACCCAGTCCAAATAGAAACCCCAGTCACCATGATTAGTACAATTACTAAGGATATTATAGGGGATAAGTAAGTAATCTTAAGGTGAATATTAAGCTCTATCTCTTGATCATTGATGTCTACTAATTCAATCCGATGATATTTAGAGAGTCCTTGTGTGGGTCTGAAGACCTTATTCTTGCCCTTACTCCAAGCTACTGTTGTATATCTACTAACCAAGCCTATTGGATGTCTCAAGGTTTTAATTCTTGCGAAGAAATCCTCAGTATCATAATGATTGGAGTTAGTCAGCCTTACTGTTTCTGTAAATGAGGTTGGCATAAAGACTGGTTTAGTGTTCTAGTGATACGGTATGTATATCTACTGTTATGATATCCAGAGTCTTGCTGACTTCATCACCCATCTCTGCTTGGTACCTGCCTCCGATGTGCTGGGCAAGAAATCTCTCCGCTTGAGCATATAGCGCCATTCTATTTAGGGGTTTTCTGAATCCATGACCTTCATCTTGCGCCAATAAGTAGTCAACGGGATGGCCTTTGTCTCGAAGAGCAACTACTATCTGGTCTGACTCTGGTTTTTTTACTCTAGGATCATTAGCGCCTTGCACGATGAGTAGAGGTTTAGAAATTTGGTCAGCACTAAAGAGTGGACTTGCTTCTTTGAGCAATTTCTGTCCTTCAGGTGTATCCGGGTCGCCAATCATCTCATAGAGCCACTTCCTCCCAGCTTCCCAATATGGAGGTATCGAGTCTAAGAGTGTGAATAGGTTACTTGGTCCCACAATATCAATCCCACAGGCATAGATTTCAGGAGTGAAAGCTAGGCCTGCAAGGGTAGCATAACCACCGTAAGAGCCACCCATGATCGCTATTCTCTTCGAGTCAGCGATGCCTTGTTGTATCAAGTATTGTGCTCCATAGGTAATGTCATCTTGCATGAGCTTACCCCATTGCTTGTCTCCTGCATTGAGAAATGCCTTCCCATAACCACCACTTGCTCTGAAGTTTGGCTGCAGCACTGCATAGCCTCTATTTGTGAAGAACTGTACCAGTCCGTTGTAGCCCCATGTATCTCTCGGTCCCTTAGGCCCTCCATGTACTACAATCACACATGGCAGATTTGTATTGTCTTCAGTAAGCGGTAGAGAAAGGTATGCTGGGATAGGTAGGTCGTCACTACTAGGGTAGGTGACTGGTGTCATCTTGCAGAGATGATCTTCCAATCCTTTTAGTTTTGGGTTGGGAGTATATTGGTGTAATAATGCTTTGGTCTCACTATCGTAGTAGTAGACATCGGAAGCATAGCTATCCCCAGTCACAGCTATCAGCATTTTGCTATAATCAGACGTAAAGCTTGTAAAACCAATCTCTCTATCTGGAAACTTACTTGCTAGGTACTCGTATTGAGTCTTCCATTCTTCATTTTTAAAGTATCTCACCTTTTTGTCATAGGTGTAGCTGGTGGAGATGACTTTCTTAGACTCACTATGAAGCCATAAGCTACCAAAATCTACTAATCCACGAGGATCTTGCTCTACTTCAATAGTCTCGCCAGTCCTTGGGTCTAGTGTATAAAGCGTCGAAAAGTTAACATCACCTTTGTTTGACACAAGGTAGCATGCTCTATTGTCAGGCAGCCAACCAGCGACATAGGCGCTTTCTTTCAGGTTGGTCTCATAGATTAGGTGGAAGGTATTATCATCTCCGACTCTGAGGATTTGAGAGTTTCCGTGTTCGTCTGATCGAGTAGCAAGCCTGAGTTTTTCTGACCAATCAAAGATGTAATTAGTGTAGCGGTTATTGTTTTCTAAGACTAGGGTCAGGGTTCCTGTGGATATAGATAATGCGTAAAGGTCATGCCAAGCCTTATCTCTATCATTGATGCCTATGAAGATTTTGTCATGGTCTAGTCTAGATGTCAGGTAGATCTGAGCTGTCACATCTTCTAGTGGTGTCAAATTAGTTGACTGAGGGATATCACTCTGTGTTGCTAAGGAAGGATCTAGTGCAAATACATTGAAATTCTCATCGCCTCCGGTATCATTGATATAAAGGATGTATTTAGCATCTCTACTCCAGAAATACCCAAGAATAGGTGAGGAGCTCTTCGTAAGCAACAAGGCGTCTTCAAACTCCGCATCGAAGGACTTGACCCAAAGGTTCATTATCCCTTCGTACTCTTTTAGGAATGAAACATATTTGCCATCTGGGCTAAGTTGTCCGTAGGCAATTTCAGGGTTGCCAAAAAATATCTCTCTATCAATTAGTGGAGTCGTCATAAGCTCGAATTTCGTTAGTTAGAATACCTGCGAAGATAGGAGCCGTCCACAATTTAGCTTAGCTATTTTTTAAAATTCAATAAAGATTAACTCTCGATAGTCTCTCTATAGAGTATTGGTCTTGGGTACTCTTGTTTAATGACGTACTTCATCACATCAAAAGAGGTTACGACTCCTTTTAGCTCGTTCCTAAGGTTTACCACAGGCAGTGTCTTGAATCGCTTGTCCATAAAGAGCTCTGCAGCAGTTCCGACTTTGTCTATTGGAGTGATTTTGATCACTTTTGTAGTCATGACATCCTTTACCTCTAGGTGCTCAGCATCAGGAGATTGTCGTAAGGCCTTCCACATGTCATAGGTGGTGAGCATGCCTACTAACTGACCATCTTCAGCAACAGGAAGTTGTTGATATTTGTTATTTACCATAAATTCAGAAATCTCTGAGATTTTTTGGTTAGGAGTAGCGATTGGAGGATTTGTAGTCATGATCCTCCTTACTTCTTCGTTCATCATAGTCAGGAATTTTACATTGTTTTGAAAATAGTAGGGTTAAGATAGAATATTATTCGGAATTTGTCAAGTCTGGTAAACTATTGTTTTATTGCTAGGCATTCATTATGTAGAATCAATACTCCTACTTATGTATCTTTGCTGCTTCATGGAATGGAATAACTGCTACTCAGAAAAATCAATGGATGCTCCGCGACAGTCGGACGGACCAAGATCTCATTTTCAAAGAGATTTTGACAGATTGATATTTTCATCCCCCTTCAGAAGGTTGCAGAGTAAGACACAAGTATTTCCACTGCCAGGATCTAAGTTTGTCCACAATAGGTTGACCCATTCCTTAGAGGTAGCATCAGTAGGAAGGTCACTAGGCTCTATGGTTGGAAATTATATTGCAGAACATGTGATAGATCCTAAGGACGAGCAAAGTTTGAATTTCTACAATAATGATTTGGCATTTGTTGTGTCTTCAGCATGCCTCGCCCATGATGTAGGAAATCCAGCATTTGGACATTCTGGAGAGAAGGCAATTAGTAATTATTTTATCGATCAAGCTGATGTGATCATTGAAGGTAAGCCACTCAAGAGTCACTTTAAGCCCGAGCAATGGTCTGACCTGATCAACTTTGAAGGTAATGCCAATGCGTTAAGGCAATTGACAAGAAAATTTAAGGGCAAGAGTCAAGGCGGACTCGGATTGACGATTACCACATTGGCTTCTATCTTAAAGTACCCTTGTTCGTCTACTCAGATGTCAAAGTCAAAAAAGCATTTGAAGAAGTATGGGTATTTTCAAGCTGACAGGGAAGCTTTTGACTATATCGCTACTAACTTGGGGATGAATGCCGATGATTCAGAGAAAGGAGCTTATAAAAGACACCCATTTGTCTACCTAGTGGAGGCAGCTGATGATATTTGTTATAGCATTATTGATATGGAAGATGCTCATAGATTGGGTATATTGTCTTACTCTGAGGTGTCTAGGTCGTTCATTGATATCTTAGACCAATTAGCTAGTAATGATGCCAAGAGAGCAAAAGCTAATTCAGAACTAATCGAAGACAGAAATGAATCTATAGCTTATCTTAGGTCTAAGGTGATAAATAGTTTAGTAGATGCTTCTTATGCTGTGTTTGTTAGTCGGGCTGATGCGATTTTGGCTGGGCAGTATAATGATACTTTAATCGGTGAGATAGAACAGAGAGTTCCAGCCCTTCCAGAGCTAGTTTCCCTTTCTGTTGATCAAATCTACAGGCATAAAGAAGTCTTAGAAATAGAAATAGCCGGATATAATTTGCTCTACGAATTGCTGGACTTATATGTGCCTGCGGTACTAGCAATTAAGAAAAAACCGCAGCAGCAGACTATGCTTAGATTGCTTCCTGTGCAATTCACTGGTGATATTGACAGCTCGTCTAACTATCTTAGAGTAATGAATGTACTTGATCATATTTCGAGCATGACTGATGTCTTTGCTACAGAACATTTTAGAAAACTTAAAGGCATAGAGATTGCATCAAGACAATAGTAGGGTTTTTGTAACCAAATTGGTGTCTTAATAAGATATAGTATAGTTTTACAATTCAGAATTAAAAATAATAATTATGAAAGGGATTGTGTTTACAGAGTTTTTAGAAATGGTAGAAGGCACATTCGGTTATGATACAGTTGATAGCATAATTGTTAACTCAAAGGTGGAGTCTGGAGGTGTGTATACAGCGGTAGGGACCTACCCACATAGTGAAATAGTGCAGCTTGTAGTAGCGCTTAGCCAAGAGACTAAGACACCAGTACCCAACCTGCTTCATGCATTTGGAAGATATTTATTTGATACATTTTCAAAGAACTACACTACATTCTTCGAAGGTGTAGATAATGCTTTTGACTTTTTTGAAAGTATAGAAAACTATATCCACGTTGAAGTACTCAAATTGTACCCTGATGCTCAATTGCCCAAATTTTATACGGAGGCAAGAGATGACAAGGAATTACACTTAGTCTATGAGTCTGATCGAAAAATGGCGGATTTTGCCCTTGGTCTTTTGGAAAAAGGCCTTGAGTACTTTAAGGAAGAAGCCACTATTGAAATGAAGCCACTTATTGAAGACGGAAGTAAAGTACTTTTTCTCATAAGAAAATAATGCCTAAAACGAGTATCATACAACGTAGATTAGATAGAGAGATTAGAGCTCGAAAACAAGCAGAACTAGTACTTGAGAAGAAGGCCCTTGAATTGTATGAGGCAAATAATAAACTTTCGGTACTAAATGCTCAATTAGCAGAGGAAGTAGAAGTGAAGTCTACTAAGTTGGAGATTCAAGAGAAGCAATATAAGAAACTTGTTGAAGAAGCATCTGACTTCATTATCAATTTCTCCAAGAGTCTCAAATTTACTTATGTCAATGTACAAGCAGAGAAACTTCTTGGGTTGTCTAAGGAAGAATTATTAACTAAGACAATTGTTGACTTTGTACATCCTCAGTACTTAGAACAAGCTGGAGACTTCTTTTATGACTTTAATCATCGAGAGTTAAATGAACCCTATATAGAACTGCCAATCACAGCAAACAATAAGGTGATTTGGCTTGGACTTAGTGTCAATCTCGTACAAGAAGGTAATGCAGAATACTATTCAACAATAGCGAGAGATATCACTCAACGTCGAAAAATAGAAGCTGAACTAGAAAAAGCAATGTCTGGTCTAGAGAGGAGTGAACACAAGTATCGAGGAATATTACAGAACCTCAAACTTGGCATAGTTGAAACTGATGTCAACGGTATTGTAGTGGCAGCTAATGAGATATTTCAAAATCTTATTGGTTATTCAGAAGAAGAAATACTTGGGAAAACGCCTGAGGAGAGTTACGTCCACAACAATGACAATCAAGGTAGTTTAGTATCTGTTGGCGGCGATGATACTCAAGTTTCAGACTTAAGATTGATGACAAAGGATGGTACGATTATCAATGTGTTAATCAGTGCTGCTCCTGTCCATGACATGGAGGGCAATCTCATAGGTTCTATTGGAATACACTATGATATTACTGAGTTGAGGAAATTGACTCGCGATCTTGAAATAGCCAAGAACATTGCCGAAGAAGCTCAACGTGCTGAACAGAAGTTCCTAGCTGTAATGACTCATGAGATAAGGACTCCACTGAATGCTATTGTTGGTATGTCGCACTTGCTGAAAGATACAAGTCTAGATAATGAGCAGTCAGAGTACGTAGGTCTGATTAACAATGCTGCTGATATCCTTCAATCCTTGGTGACCGATGTACTCGATTTGTCTAAGATTGAATCAGGTAAGATCGAGGTGCAAAAACAAGACTTTGAACTCATCCAGCACCTGGACAATGTGTTCAAAACAGTAAAGATGAAGTATGCTAAGCCTAAGGTTGAATTGATCTTTGACAATAGAACTAGCGACCAACTTTGGGTAAATACTGATAAGAAAATTGTGCATCAGATAGTAACTAACTTGTTAGATAATGCATTGAAATTTACAGAGGAGGGAAAAGTGGCCTTGGTTATAGAGTCCAAGAGTCCTACTGAAGTTAAACTGACAGTTACTGATACAGGAATTGGTATTTCAGAAAACAGGAAGCAGGCAATTTTTGAAGAGTTCGAGCAAGCAGATGAGAGTATACAGGGGTTGTACGGTGGCACAGGTTTAGGTCTTGCCATATGTCAAAAATTAGCGACTTTATTGAATACCAGGTTAGGTGTAGATAGCAAACTTGGAGAAGGTGCAGAATTCAGTATAATGCTTCCTATTAAGGCAGCGAATGCTCAAGTTTTTCAGACTCAAACAACACAAACAGAACTTGCCACAAATAAATCTACGATACTGATTGCTGAGGATAATCTCATGAATCAAAAATATGTGACCAAGTTGCTTGAAAAGAGGGGCATAGACTATGTCTTAGCCAATGACGGGAAGGAAGCTGTCGCAATAGCAAGTCAAAAGAAGTATGATCTTATCTTAATGGATATTCAAATGCCCCAAATGACGGGTGTTGAAGCCACTACTGTGATCAGGAAAGGTAATGGCCCGAATGCCAAAACACCAATTATAGCATTGACTGCTTCGACCCTTGTATCTCAAAGGACTAAGGCATTTGAAGTAGGTATGGACGAATTTTTATCGAAGCCTTTTAGGCCCGAGCAATTATATAATGTAATAGAAAATTATTCAGGAGTGATATCAGATAAAGAAGGTCACCACATCGAAATTGATGAGGCCTATATAGCAGAATATTATGGTGATGATGACGAGTATAAGCTTGATATGTTCAATACATTCTTAGAAAGTACACCATTCGAACTTGACAAGTTAGACCAATTGTCTAAGCATGGAGACTTAGAATCACTTGGCCAAGTAGCTCACAAAATAAAACCTACATTTACTATGGTAGGCATAGCTGAGTTGACTGAATTTATGTTGCAAATAGAACAGGCTGCAAGAAAGGGTGATGAAGGAGCAAGAACCTTGGTAGATAAGTATATGAATAGCTTGAGGGATGGAGTGGAACTAATCCAAAAAGAAGTGAAGAAAATAAGTCAGAAGTAAAGTAAAAGTCGGATTATGAAGTTAAAAACATTGATAGTGGATGATGAGGTGATGGCTAGGAAGGCCCTCTTGAAATTCTCTGAGAATCACAATAATTTGTCTATCGTTGATCAATCTGAGAGTGCAGAACAAGCACTAGAACGACTTAATACAGAGGAGATTGACCTCTTACTTCTAGATATAGAAATGCCTGGCATGTCTGGTCTTGAGTTGTTGGACAAACTCCCTTACTTTCCCCACGTTGTGTTCACTACTTCCAAGACCGAGTATGCATATGATGCTTATGAGTACGATGTAGTAGATTTTCTCAAAAAGCCTATCACTAAACCAAGATTTGATAAGGCAATCGAGAAAGTGCTAGAAAGGGTAGAGAGAGAAGAGTCCATAGCTAGCCAAAGCTCAAAAAGAGAAATGTATATTCGTGAAGATGGCAAGTATATTAGGATTCCATACGATTCAATACTCTACTTTGAGAATGTAGGCGACTACATTAGTATTAAGACTGATCACGGCAACCATATAATGCATGGAGCCTTGAAGAGCCTTGATAGTAAGCTCACGCATCCTTCTTTTCTCAAAGTTCATAGGTCATTTATTGTAAATATGGAGAAAATCAAAGACATCGAGGATAATACCCTTGTGATTGAAAAAAAGGTTATCCCAATTAGTAGAGCACACAAGCCTATTTTGTTAAAAAGTATCAATTTTATCAGCTAATTAGTAATACAGGGTTATATATTTTACTTAAGTGTCATAAATGTTCATTTTTTTGCAGTAATTTTGGATGTAAACAGATCCAAATTAAATTCATTAATAAATGATTATGAGATATTATTTCGTAATAGTGTTTTCTATGTTCTTAGTTTGTGCTAGCTATGCACAGCAGGAAGTGGTGTTTAATATTAACCACAAATTAGGCACTGAGGACTTTGCCTTGAATATGCAATCAGAAAACCAAGGGGAAAAGTATATCATTGAGAGATTGGAGTATTATATCTCAGAGATATCAATCAATCACGACGGTGTCAGTACCAACATCGAAGACCTCTACCTCTTAGTCAATGGTAGTGAGCCGGTATCAGTCTCACTAGGGATGATAGAGTTTCAAGAAATAGAATCAGTTACCTTCCATATTGGGGTAAATGAAGAAGTCAACCATGCGGACCCTTCACTTTGGCCATCAGACCATCCTTTGTTTCCTAAGTTACCTTCTATGCATTGGGGCTGGACAGGTGGTTATAGATTTGTTGCCATGGAAGGAAATAATAATGGAGTAGTCTGGCAATTGCATGGGCTTGGTGATAGTAATTATTTTACTACCACTATTATGGTAGAGCAAAGAGAATCTGACGGCAAGGTCCATATAGATTTAGATGCTGATTATACTGCTGCTCTAGAAGGTATAGATGTGGCGAGTGGACCAATAAGTCATGGAGAAACTGGAGAAGCAAGGGCTTGTCTCATCAATTTTAATGAAAGAGTATTTACCCAAGCTGGAACACTATCTAACATTGTAGTTGAAAATGATTTAGCTTTCAATATTTACCCAAACCCTGTACTTAATGGAAGAGTGCAACTAGACTTGCCTAGTAATGTCACGTCAGGTCAATTAAATATCATTGCATCTGACGGAAGAGTAGTGGAGAGTCATACGTTATCAGGAGAAACAACAGAGCTACAACTTGTCAATCGAGGAGTATTTATAGCTCAAGTTATCGCTGCTGACGCCACATTTATTACTCAGTATATAGTAGTGCAGTAGTGAATATGTTGTGCCAATAAAACAGCTATATATTGCAATCGTTTTCTTATGTTTTCTTTCTTGTCGGGAAGAGGATCAATCACCAAGCGGATATTTGCCAGACTTACCGGCACATTTTCCTGAGTTGAAATTTCCAGAGGACAATAGCTATACAGAAGAACGTTGGGAACTAGGAAAATTGTTGTTTTATAGTAATCTCTTATCTGTTGACAGTACTCTCAACTGTGGCAGTTGCCACCAAGTTGAGTATGCTTTTACCGACCAACTTAGCCTTCCAATTGGAGTCCAAGATAGGTTGGGTGATAGGAATGTTACCAGTTTGAGTAACGTAGCATATCATCCATACTATACAAGAGATGGCGCCTTAACTACCCTCGAAATGCAAGCCTTAGTCCCGATTCAGGAACATGCAGAGTTTGATTTTAATATTGTAGCCGCTGGGGCGAGGCTTAGCATGGACCCAGTAATTACTGAATTAAGTAGGAGAGCATACGATAGAGAGCCAGATCCATTTGTGATTACCAGAGCTCTATCTACCTTCCAGAGGACTATTGTCTCATCAAATGCAAAGTATGATAGAGTATTAGAAGGTGAATTAACTTTTACTGAATTAGAACAAAAAGGATATGATTTGTTTATTAGTGAGCGACTTGGTTGTCAAGGATGCCATAACGGTTTTGATTTTACAGATTACACCATAACGAATAATGGGCTGTACCTAGAGTACAGTGATCCTGGTAGGTATCAGGTCACCCTAGACGAAGCGGATCGGGCCACATTTAAGGTGCCAAGTTTGAGAAACCTGAGTGCTACGTATCCGTACATGCATGATGGAAGTTTGCATAGTTTATCAGAAGTTATTGAGCATTATGAAACTGGTATTCAACCTCATGCCAACCTAGATGCGAGGATTAAGACCTTCTCTCTATTAGATAGCGAACGATCTGCTTTAGAGGCATTTCTGTTGACCCTTGATGATATACAGTTTATTGGCAACCCTAATTATTTAGAATAAAGCACAACGTATTACATATGAAGCTTAAGTTATTAATGATAAGTGTCGTTAGCTACATGTTTGTCAGCTGTACTGAAGAACCATCACAAAGCCCGATAGAGGTTAGCTACGATGGGACATTATACAATCTCGATATAGGCCACTTCCCACCACCTAACTTGCCAGAGGACAATATCCTTACTGTACAGACAGTAGAACTCGGTAAAATGCTATTCCATGATCCATTACTTTCTAGAGATAATAGCCAATCATGTGCTTCGTGTCACAATCAGGCTGATGGATTTTCTGACACGTTGCAGTTTTCAATAGGAGTCCGAGGAATTGCTGGACGAAGGCAGGCCATGTCTGTGATGAATATGGCTTGGAACACAAATGGGTATTTTTGGGATGGTAGATCACCAATGCTCAGAGATCAAGCATTGTTGCCTATCGAGGATGCGCTAGAGATGGACGAGACCTATGAAAATGTAATTAGTAAGCTCTCTGGAGAGCAGGGATATAGAGACCAGTTTGTCAGAGCATTTGGTGATGATGCCATTACAACCAGTAGAATGGCAAAGGCCCTTGAGCAGTTTATGCTGACAATAGTATCAAATGATGCTAAGTATGACAAGTTTATCAAAGAAGAAGTCGCTTTGTCACCCGAGGAGGAGAGAGGTAGGCAATTATATTTTGGAGAATTCAATCCTTTCTTCCCAGATCAATCAGGAGCTGATTGTGAACATTGTCACGGAGGTATTAATTTTGAGAATGACAATTATATGAACAATGGACTTGATTCTGATCAATCCTTCAGCGACCTTGGCAGAGAAGAAGTAACCTTGCTTCAGACAGATCGAGGTAAATTCAAAGTGCCATCTCTGCGAAATATTGCTGTGACTCCTCCTTATATGCATGATGGAAGGTTTGGTACTCTAGAAGAAGTCATAGACCACTACGATGAACATCTCAAAATGTCAAGCACACTAGATCCAGCATTGATACAAGTAGTAGAAGCTGGTGGACTTGGGTTGTCAGCACAGGACAAGAAAGATCTGATAGCTTTCTTGCATACGCTTACTGACCAAGCCTTTTTGGAGAATTCGAATTATAGTAGCCCTTTTTAAGGAAGGCTAGTTAAAGGCTTGCGCCAAAAAACGAAAGATTCTTACCAAAAACAGAAATGGATTAGTGATTTATATAAAAGCCTAATATTTTTCGGAATATTTCATGGCTAAGTCGTCGGAAGCTTAGTTATAATATAATTGATGATTATGGAAGTTTATATTATAGGAGTATCCTCTGGGTACGCAGTATTAGATTTGTTTTAATCATGAAAAAAATTAAACATTAAGACAAATGATTAATGCTAATCAAGCTTGGGTACTAGTTGCTGAAGACAACGAAATGAATCAAATGTATATCAAGAATTTGTTAGTCAAGTGTGGTATTGGCTGCCATATTGTTGAAAATGGATTATTAGCCGTAGAACATGCTATGAGGCAACATTATGACCTGATTTGCATGGATATACAAATGCCAATAATGGATGGAAGAGAGGCAATAGCTGCCATACAATCGCAAGAAGGTGAGAATAAAGACACCCCTATAATAGTTCTGAGTGCATTGACTACAGGAGCACTAATGGAAGAAGTGATGAATATGAATATTGCAGCATACATTACCAAACCATTCAAACCGACAGAATTCTTTGCTGTTATAGCTAAATACATAGCTATATAGCTAATTGATTAAATAATAAAATGATGAAAAAAATATTCTTACCAGGCATACACGGTACAGCGCAATTTGGAGAGGCTATAGCGCAGCTAGAAAAGCAAGAAGAGATACAATCTGTGTTGATATTCACCGCAGCAAAATCTGCATTATCTAAGGAAGCATGTGATCCAATTATTACTCAAACTTCTCTATCAATTACTGGAGGAGTATTTCCAGAGATTATCTACAATGGTAAAAATTATGATGAGGGGACTGTCCTTGTAGGAATCCAAAGTATAATTAATAGTCTCATGATTACCGACTTTAGTGAGGGTAGAGATGTAAGTGTCGATATTAGTAATCAATTCGGAGATATTGACCCAAATGGAATGACTGCATTTATTTTTGTAGATGCACTTATCAGCCAAAAGCCAAAATTATTTGATTCTCTCTATAATTTGTATGGCACAATTCCAAGATACATAGGAGGCGGTACTGGGTCACTTGAGTTCAAACCGTTCCCAAGCATTTATTCTAACGAAGGTATGATCCAAGAGGGAGCTATAGTAGGGATGTGTGAACTTGAGTCACATATTGGAGTAGCCCATGGATATGACACGATATCAGATCCTCTCAAAGTGACAGAGTCTGATGGCAATAGGGTTATTTCGTTGAATTGGCGTCCTGCACTAGAGCTTTATACAGAGGTAGTTACAGGTCATAGTAAGCAAGAATTTGATTATGAAGATTTCTTCAACTCTGTCAAAAGTTATCCATTTGGCATTGCTAAACTAGACTCAGAAATGGTAGTAAGAGACCCATTTAAATATGAAGGTACTAGCATATTTACTCTTGATAATGTAGAACAAGGCAGTTATGTTAGTATTTTATTTGGTGATAAAGAAAACTTGTTAACTGGAGCTGATTCAGCCTTTATTCGATCTAACTTTAAGCACTTATCCAAACAAAGTAGTACATTGATTATAGATTGTATTTCAAGAGCACTATTTTTAGGTGACGATTTGAATAAGGAGCTCCAATTGCTCGATCCTGACAACAAAGCTTTTGGTGCAATGACACTTGGTGAAATAGCTAACAATGGGGACTCTTATTTAGAGATATTTAACAAAACAGCTGTTGTATGTTCGATGTATGAATAGACTTGAAAAGAGTGTCTTAAATGAAATCCTGCTAGAAATCACGCTAGCGATTGGTAGTGAGTATGACTATACTACCATTATTGAAAAGACGCTGTCACTATGGATGAGAAGGCTTAATTGTACTATGGCTTCTATTCTTGAGGTGACAACACAACAGACTATTGTAATAGAACATATAGTCCCAAGTTTCTTAATCAAAAAGGGAATTCCAGAAAAACTAAAGCGCTACCTGTTGTCTAAGCCAAATGTATGTTTCGAGGACTGCATTGAATCAGATAAGGGGCATTTTATGTATAGTTACAGACTGTATGAAGATCACATATTTGTATTTCAGCGGCAAACTGAATTAACAAAAGATCAATATCATGAGATGTTTCCTGTGACGCAGTTTTTTGGAAGGTCACTCGAGGGTGCTAATGAAAAGAAGCGAAGAATCTCAGCAGAATATGAGCTCGAAGAAGAAAGAAGATTGCTCAAAACTGTCATTGACAATATTCCAGATGCAGTCTACCTGAAGGACAATAACTTGCGAAAAGTTCTCACAAACAAGGCTGATCTATTCTATACTGGTTATGCTGATGAGAAGAGTATCCTTAATAAAACTGATAGAGAAGTATACGAAGACAACTCAATAGCTTACGATTCCGAGCAGGTAGAGGCCGAGATATTGGATACTGGTCAACCTGTATTCAATAGGCTAGAGAAAATATCAAATCGCAATGGCTACAATGGTTGGATAGAAACTTCAAAAATACCACTTAGAAACTCCGAAAATGAGATAGTAGGCATAATAGGTATTGGTAGAAATGTTACCGAGCAAAAAGCGATTAACGAACGAATAGAAAGACTGTCATTAGTTGCTAGCCAAACCACCAATGGGGTGATAATCACAGATGTAAAGGGTAGAGTAGAGTGGATTAATGAGGGATTTACGAGGCTGACTGGATATACGCTGGAGGAGATGAAGGGAAGAGCTCCTGGGAGTATTCTTCAAGGACCGGAGTCTGATCCAGAAGTTGTAAAACTCATGAGAGATGCAATTACCAATCAGAAGCCTTTTGATGTAAATCTAATTAATTACAAGAAGGACGGTACTCCTTATCATATCAAAGTAAGTTGTAACCCAATGACAGATGAGGATGGTGACGTTAGTGGTTTTATGGCCATAGAATCTGACGTCTCTGAGGTGGTTAGGAATAGACAGCAATTGATAGAGGCAAGAAATCAAGCAATCAAAGCGCAGCAGGCTGAGAAGAAATTTTTAGCGAATATGAGCCATGAGATCAGAACGCCACTAAATGCTATTATTGGGATGACTAGTCTTTTGGCTGACACCCCATTGGACGAGGAGCAGGGTGAATATTTGAATAACTTGGAACTCTCTTCCAAGTTTCTCCTTGCATTGATTAGTGATACACTAGACCTTGCTAAAATAGAAGCAGGTAAGATAGAAGTAAAAAAAGAAGTATTTGACCTTGAAGAGTTGGTGAATGGTTTGGTTGGTCAGTTTGCCTTAAAAGCTGCCAAGAAAGATATAAAAGTGACTGCAAGATTTGTTGATGTTCCAAGACTTGTAATTGGAGATCAACTTTTGCTCTTACAAATCCTAAACAACCTTGTCTCCAATGCTGAAAAATTTACAGACGAAGGATCTATATATGTGATTGTTGACAGACATGCTAAGTATGAAAACAACTTGCGATTTAGAATCAAGGACACAGGGATTGGAATTTCTCAAGAAGATCTCCAAAAGTTATTTAAAAAGTTCAACCAACTTGGATCAGGCAACCAGATTTTCAATCAGGGAAGTGGTCTCGGTTTGAACATTACTAAAGAATTAGTTGAGCTTCTCGGAGGAGAAATTATTGTCAAGAGTGAGGTGGGAGTCGGGTCAGAATTTAGTTTTCATTTGCCACTTCCTGTATCTGAGGAACATATTGAAGAAAAACCCGAACAAGTTGAGAAGATTAAACAAACTCAAATGTCAAGTAAAGAAGGTAGGATATTAATTGCAGAGGACAATAAAATGAACCAGCTCTATGTGTCAAAACTACTGCAGAAGTATGGGCTGGAATTTGATATGGTAGAAAATGGACTTCTAGCGGTAGAACATGCAGAGGCTAATGTATATTCCGTCATTCTAATGGATATCCAAATGCCAGTTATGGATGGTTATGAAGCCATTCAAAAAATTAGAAAGTCAGCGGGTGTCAATAGTGAGATTCCGATACTTGCGCTTACCGCTTCAGCCTTAGTAGAAATCAAAGAAAAAGCATTTAGGATTGGGGTGACCGATTTTATCTCTAAGCCGTTTACTCCAACTCAACTTAGAGAAACATTGGGTAAGTATATAGAGCTAGCTTAGGGCTATAGTTTGTTCTTGTAGCCAAAGTAGCCGTTGCCAATGAGGCCCAGTTGGTATGCTGAGTATCCATTGTTCGCTACATTACTACTGTTCGAGTATTTGTAATAACATGCAAGGTCGAAACTTGGACTAACGATGTAGCCTATTTGTGCATGTATAGAATAGATGGTTTGCGGAAGATTCTCAGTAGTGGCGAATTGTTTGCCAATTCCTAGATTGATAATATACTTCAAGCTTTCGTCTTCGACATATTCATTGGTCAGTTTTGTAAACAAACTAAGTGAAGTCAGGCTTTCAGGGCTAAAGTACTCTAGCCTCATATCATTAAAAGAAAGATAGTTAGTGTTTAGACCAATTTGCCATGTTACAGTTGATAGCATTGAGTAGTAGATACTATTAAAAGCAACTATACCTTGGTTGTCACCAGTAAGTCTTTTGTAGAAAACTTGAGTGAATGACCCTAGCCTAAAACCATCATAGATATGGTGTTCAAGACCATAAGTCCTTTCTATAATATTAGTTGCAAGTAATGAAGAATTATAGTCTAGTACTGACTTCTCAAATATGCCTTTGAAGTATTGCTTCTTATTCACGTTGTAGGTATGAAATGCCTTGTAGATATAATTATTCTTGCTTGCTAGAGAGGAGCTTTGAGTCCCAAAATGATAACTGGACATATGTCTATGATTCCACCTTAGGCCAAGACCACCAAGCATTTCCATATTTGAAGCAGGCATTGTCATTATATCATTGTTAACCCAGCGCTGCATGTAGCAAAGCGAAGGAATCAGTTTGTTAGTTGGTTTACCATAGATTTTTATTGAAAATTGATTGGCCACATTTCCATTGTTGTCATTGAGATAGGAAAACTCAGTAGTCAAAGGTGTCGTGTTGAGTTTCTGATACTTATGCATGAGGGTCAGTAATTGTTCATTACTCCACCGACTAGAGTATTGATTATATTGGGTCTCAGCGATTTCATATTCAGCAAATTCCATTGCATGCCTCATGGACAAAGCATTTGACGTAGTTTGACCACTTACTAGTTTAATAGAATCTGCAGATTCTTCTTTATTATCTTGGGCTAGTTTAAGGTAGATGACTTTTTCAAGGTATTGCTCCTTTGACAGGTATTTCTTGATATTGCCCAATTGTGAGTTGGCTTTACTTAGCCTCTGTTTTGTTAAGTAAATGTCATATAGTAGTACTTCTAATTGGCCAAGTCTAGAATCATTACTTGACATAGTTGGTTTTACTTGATTTAGTATTTTTTCACTTTTACTAGGTCGTTTTGTGGTTAGATAGAGTGTAGCTAGCCCTAACTGACTGTCAACAGGCGCATCTCGACTTAAGAGTTCAAAACACTTTTGAGATAGCTCGTAGTCCTTGATAGTAAGGGCATTGTAGCCAAGTGCTATGAGGATGTCTTTGTCATATCGATTTGTTTTGTATAGGGCTTTTAATACTTGGACACTCTTTGCAGGATATTCGTTTTTGATGCTGTGAGCATAAGCTAGCATGATGTATTTATGAGACGTGTTTACTTGTGGATTATCTCCCATATTGAGAGCTCTTTCTATTTCACGCTTAGCAGCAAGGTGTTCTTGATTAGAAGATAAACTGTTGGCCAGACCTAGGCTTATACCTTGGTGATCTGGGAAGCTTACCTTTAGATCTCTGTAAGCTTCTACAGCGGAAGTAAAATCCTTTGCCCAAAGGTAGCTCTCTGCTAGGTTGAGTAAGACCTCGAGGTCATTGGGATATCTTTGGTCCAATTGCTTGAATGTCTGTATTGCTAATTGAGGATTATCTGATAGACCAATGGCTCTTCCGTAACATAATTTGGCAGTCTTATTATCAGGATAGGTCAGCAATACTTCTTCGAAAAACTGAGATGCTTCACCGAATTGGCCAGAATCTAGGAGAGCGAAACCTTGTTGCATATCTTGACCATGAGTTGTTAGACTCAGGAGTAAACACCAACCTAGGGCAGTAATTGTATTATAAAAATTCATAATATATAAGGTATATATCTAAAAGTATGCCGATAGTAATTAGGATAGGGAAGTATTCTGTTTTTGGTAGGATATTCTCTTGTTTTGGCCATGCTTTTTATAGACTCCCAAAAACAGCATGAATCCGGTCAAAAGTCGAAGAAAACTTACCAACGTCCGAAAACCGAGAATCTACTACTTATGTAACCTATAAGTTTGCATTGTTGGTAATAAGTATTCTGCATAACCCCAGATACATTAATATGGTTAATTTAGACTGGTCAATCATTTAGAATAATCATTAGGTTCAATTTCCAAAAAAGGATGTTATACTTCTTCAGTATTGCGTCCTTTTTTTATTTTTCGAAAATAGCAGTAGCTGGTTTGTGAGTGCCATCTTCCCTTACGATTCCGAAGTTTTTTTGTTTTGCCTTGACCCAAGGCTTCCATCCAAACACTCCATTTGGGATGGTCTTGAAGTCATATAGAGTCCACACCATAAATGGAATACTATTAGCCTCGCATGTCATTACGATGTCCTTTATTTCTTTATGTTGCCTTGACTCTGACCTGCCTAGTAAGTTGCTCAATCCAGCTCTTGTGCTTGTGCCAAATTCTTCTAAGAGTACATGTTTGCCGGTTTCTCTAGCTAGTTGATTAATAGTAGTTTCCCAATTAGCAAAGTCTTTGTAGAGATGAAAGGACAAGTAATCAACTTCCTTACTCAAGCAATTCAGATAGGACTTGTCGGACCAAGATACTGTGATTGGGTGTAAAGTGTCATATGCTTTTGCCCTTGTCAATACAAATGTCAACCAGTCCATAGTTGCTTGCTCGCCATGGTAGGCAAAGTCTAGATCAGGTTCATTTTTCAGATTCCAAGCAAGCAATCCTGGATGATTACTACAGTCAGTCATGAGTTGCTTCAGTTGCCTATCATACTCTACATAATCAGCTAACCTGTATCCTCCAGGGAAGTCGAATAAGGTTGGAATAACCTTGAGTCTATGCTCTTGAGCAATATCCAAGATTAGCTGAAACTTAGGTAGGTTTCTTTCAAAAGCACTACCAGATTTGAAGTCTGAGTAACTCAAGAAAATTCTAATTGTATTGAAGCCTAATTCGTTAATGAGATTAAAATCCTGCTTTATAGTATCAATATTTAGACTGTCCCAAAACAAATGCCAAGGTGAGTCTTTTGGATAGTAGTTAATGCCGACTACCTCTGGAATAAGCGCTAGCTTTCGAGAAATATCTCTGTTGTGTTGTGTAGGCTGAGTTTGCCATGTGTCTTCTGTAATCCAGTTTTTGATTTTCCACTTGCCATCTATGACTACCATAATCAAAGAAAACTCTGTACTGTAGAAGTTTACTGGCCCTTTGTCATCTTGGTCGATGATGCGTTCAACTACGTCTGCGGTATGGCATTTTACCACTGCAACACTCTTATCCAAGCTCATATGCTTGAGTTCTAAGTTGTATGAAAGGTAAGCCCTCTCTAGGTCAATTGTTTGATGCTTAAGTAATGAATCAATAATCGCATACTGGTCAACATCGTAATAATCTCTAAGCTTGAGTGACTGCTTGGTTTCTATAGAGTTATTCAACCAATAAAATGCTTCAATTATCCGCTGCTCCAAAGCAAGTGATGAGCTTTTATACCTGGTATACAAGTCATTATTGCGCCAACCCACAGTAGGATGATAGTCAAAGTCAGAGTTAAGAGACTCTTGAAAGAGGTCTGTCCTGTCAGCTCCACTTGTATAATGGCCAACTATTCTCGCCCCTACAATAGTGAATAGGATGAGAGTTGCAAATAAGGCCGTCCATGCTAAGAGTCTTTTCATAGCGGCTTCTTTGCGTTAATCATTAACGTTCTCTCTCCAACTGTTACAGAAAGCATAGTAATCTCACATCGGGTATAAATGTCATTAAGATTTAAGGTTGCAAATCCATCATATAAAGATATCGGAGGTAAAGAATACTTACTACAGTTAGGTAATGATACTTCAACGGGACTGCCATTAGGCAGACTTTGGTTGAGGTTATTAGTGACAGGTCCTATTCTCAATTTGTCCTTGCTTATCCAATCGTATTGTAGGGATGTAGTTACTTGTTCAAATGTCAGTGGTTTAGCGGCCACTATTACATTGCCACAGCTATAGACTGATAGAGTATATGTACCTGATAATTTTGGATTTTCTATTGCAAATACTGCAGAGCCATTGGTTACTAATGACTCATATTTCTCTACAGATTGATTACCTGCTATGATTATTGAGAGTAATGTCCCTTCTGCTACCTCAAACCCCTCTCTATCTGTAATGGCGTTTACTTCTACTACGAATTGTTGTCTCCCATCTGCTAGTGGGTAATAGAGTGGGATGTCTACTCTTGCAGCAGTTGCACAGCCGCTTGACCCTTCTAGTGGTAGCTCTGATGAATAGAGGTGATTAGGTCCATTTATGCCTACTAGTACTTTGTCATTGTTGTACGGAGGGAATAGCTTAGCCGTGAAATATTCATGGTCATGTCGTTCTTGTTGTTTGCCAACTCCTCGTTTTCCTAAGAATGTATAGGTAAAGTCAATAGGCAAGTCAATCATATTATTGAAGGTGTCAGTCACAATACTCGTGAGCATAGTTCCTGGTGAATCTTCAAATGCAGTAGTCTTTGGACCCAAGTAGGTAAGTATCTGACCGTGGGGTTCATTTGCCTTTATAGTTAGATTGATCTGATCAATTATGGTGTTCTCATGGATTGCATAGACTTGATAGACTCCAGCTTTGTAGCGCAAGGACTTTGGAAGCAATAATGTACTATCAATTGATTCTAGTGTGGCTATGCCTTGTATTCCGGAGAGTAAATATGTCAAGTCATTGGAACGTTGATCTATAATTGGAAGAGTGCTTTGCCCTGCGATTACCTCTAAGTCATCTAATGAAAACAAATCATTGCCCTGATAAGGCATTGACTCAATGGTGGGCATACAGCCTTGCCAACTTAGTGCTAGGAGAGTGATGATATAGATGTGCCTAGTATTCATCATCTGATTATGTATCCATTTGCTTTTATGTCTGCCTTATACCCATTTTTCAGCTCTAGTTCTATAGACTGGTGCTTGTAATTGTGATTTTCATCATTGAACCCATTTATCATAAGGTTACTTGGTGCGATAGCCTTGACACGTGTTGCCGTTTCAAAATCTTTAGCAATATTAAACTGCTTACTCCTCAATGGTCTGATTTCCTTGTCAATATATGTGTTTTCTACCCAGATGAGTTCATTGCGTTGATTATAGAACGAAGTTAAGACTCTTGGGATATTGACACCAGCATCTCCAGAATTATACAGTTTTCCAACTACTTCCGTCTTTGTTTCTTTGACATCTTTTATACCATAGAAAGGGTAGATGTCTTCTGTCGAGGCTAAAGCCATGATAAATAGCGAGGCATCAGTAATGTTGCCTAAATAGTCGAATGGATTATCCCCTATAAGAAATGCATCCTTGAGTTCTCCTATACACTTCTGATTTGCAATTTCTTCAAAATCAATAAGGAATGAAGTCACCTCTTTTGGTGCAAGCCTATGTATGATGTGGTCTCTAGCATTATAGGATAGGACGGCTTCTCCATCTTCTGAGTAAAGTACTCCCGAAACTGTAATATAGGCTGGTACGATATCTGTATTCATCACCTCTCCTATGATAAAATACCTGCCGTTATTCTCAATAAGAGAAGTCTTACTGACGCCAAGGTCTGGCCTATCTAGAATATCTGCATGGTCAGTCCCACTGACTAAGGCTTCTCTCCTTCCCAACTTAGTAAAGTTGACATTTGGAGTAGCAACAATGTGTTGTGGGGGAGTTTTGACCTCATGCTCAGGTGCTTTGATATACCACTTACGTTTTCTTTTGATGAGGTGCATAACCTCTTTTGTAGTGTACTCAGACATTGAGGTAATCCATTGTGTTGTTACAACAGCCTTAGCTTCAGTTTGTGATTTAAACTCTATTTCTTTGTTAATAGCATTCAATTTGCCGAACGAATTTGCAATGCCATCCTCTAGGCTAATATTGAGGAAGATTTGAGCTTTTTCTGGACTTGTGATAGGGTCATAATAGCTATAGAGCTCATCGAAATATTTGAAATCCAAGGCATTGTAATAGGCATCGATGACATTGGCAGGACTATATTGTTTTCTAGTGGTGAAAAATTGATGTGTCATTGCACCTAAGATAATTGATAGTATTAGTATGGCCCACCAGGTATGCAGTTTCCAAGTATGCTTAGATACTGCTATGGTGTAGTCCTTATCTTCTTTAAGAGTTATCCCAAACAATGTCACAAACAACAACCCTAACAATACAGTAGTTAATACTCCTATCGGTATTGTACTCCACATGAGTTGTTGAATATGCGGTATATTTTTTCGTGGAAGTAAGTCAGGAAGAGCAGCTACATCGGGCTTCTCCCAGACATCAATATTGTTCTCTAATCGCCTGACCTTATTCCAGCCTGAAAAATAGAGTATTGGCTCATAGAACTTGTCATTACAGAAGATGTACTTAAGGTTATACTTTTCAGGTATGGTCAGGAATTGATTCAAGGCACCTAGCCCTGCCATTCCTTGGTACTTGGCATTCTCCAATCGTTCTACGACTCGAGTAGTCAGTTCTGGTAGCCTTCTAGCACTATGGTAATTGCCATCAATAGATAGGGCATCTGTATTTGCTGCTAACCAGGCCACTTGATCCCCAAAACCCAAAGTTAGGTACCTCCATTGGTCATGGTCATCACGAGACATAAAATTGACAATGGGCTGCACATCTATTTTTTCAGGTTGAAAGGGTCTAAAGAAGCCGATGTTCATGATGAAGATAGTACTGCTTACAACTAGTACTGCCAGTATAGTCATTAAGATTTTATAGCCAGAAGAATGAAGATGTTTGACCAAGTACTGTTTGTAGTCTCCCTCTATCATTCTGTGTATATAATCTCCCCAAAATGGAAGTGAAAGTATGGTGGCCCAATAGGTAAATCTATCTAGCGTCAAGATATCAAATGCAGTATCTCCAAGTAGCATTCTAGGTATTGGGGTAGTGCCACCTGTCCCTAATACAAATGCCAAGCCTAATGATAGTCCCAGAATGATGTTTCTCTGTTTAAATACATTGGAGAATAAGTAGGGTAGAAATAGGAGCATAAGTCCCCATGGGATCAGAAAGAACACTAACCCACTTGAAGCCACTTCAATAAAAGAGTCTCTTGACCCATGAGGTATTGGTATTTGACTGATTGGATCTGACTTAGACCAATACCAATAGGGAAATATTGAGACGATTGTTATGCAGAGTATGCTTATCCCAAAGCCTAGTAACGGAAAAAACTTTTTTCGAAGTGAAATTAAGAAACCTACAATCGAATACTTTGTATCTCTAAGATAGGTATCATCTAACAGAGCTAGTCCGATAATCGGAAAAATAAAGAATACCATTCCGAAAATGGTAGTGACATGATGGGTGCAGGTGATAATTGACATCAAGCCAAGACTAAGGATAAAGTGCTTCAGCTTTCGCCGCCTCACCCACCAATAAATGACAGGAAGGGTATTTAATAGTATAGCTATGCCAGTGATGCTAGGTAATTGACCAAAAATATGAAGTGCTTCAACATAAGATGAGCATACAGCAGCAGCACAACTAGCAAAGGCGGCTGATCTCTCTGACACCCATAACTTGCTAAAATGAAACACCCCTCTAATAAAGAGTACTATAGAAATAAGACTCACTACAATAAACCCTCCTTTCAAACCCACTATCTTAGACATGAGTGCTATAAGTTGATGCGTTAGCGGAGGATAGCTAGTTACAGTAAAACCAGTATACCACTTATAATTCCAATGGTCAAACCAATGAGAAGCATAATGCTCAGCAAAGAATATATGGACATAGGCATCATATGTCGATTCGAATGACTCGAAAAGCATTGGTCCATGAATGACCAAGGCCAACAGGACAGAAAAGTAATATAATTGTTTGTTTGGGATCAAAGAGTCTGCGCTATGATTTCATATGACAAAATAACCTATTCGAAAGCGTAAAGAGAAGGATTATTCGAAAAAGGACGGAATACCAGCTGTTTTAAGTTGACTTCATGCTGCTTATTGCTCTATCTTGCTTCTTATATCATAGAATTATTGAATACGACTAAATAATTTGTCAAGCAAAAGAGTTAATCTCTTGGAAACCTTTAAGATCAAGATATGAATACTAAGAAATTTAAAAATCAACTCAATAAATTATCTGCTGTATTTGCTTCAATAGAGGCAGATGGACAGATTTCTAACTTAGAAAAAGACCTGCTCAAAAAGTATGTAGTCAATCTCTATGATGCTCTGATAGCTGGAGATGAAGCGAGCCCAAAAAGTCAAACACAAAGTAGACCATCTGTTGTCTCTGCTCCAGTTATTCATCAGGTCGAGACTCCTCAACAGGAGCAGGAAGTGATGCCTAAAGTAAGTGCTAGTACAGAACCCCCTGTCGCTAAGCCAGTTATGACATCACCAACACCGGTAGCTGCGGTTGTGGATGCAGAAGCTTCCAAGCAAGTAGAGCCAAAGCAAGTGGAACCCGTCAAGCCTACTCCTTATACAATCCCTTCAAAGTTGAAGGCACTATTTGAAGAGGAAGCAGCAACTGAGATATCTGAAAAACTTAGATTAACAAAGGTCTCTGATATCAGAAAGTCCATGGGTATCAATGAGAAGATATTCACAATCAAGGAGTTATTTGATGGAGATCAAGACAAGTTTAACGAAGTCATGAATTCTATAGAGGCTTGTAAGAATTATGAAGAAGCAACTGTCTATATCAGCAAGAACATTGCGGAGCAACAACAATGGTCAGAGGAAGGCAAGCTCAAAAAGGCAAAGAAGTTCGTCCAGTTAGTACAAAGAAAATTCGCTTAAACACTTATGGCTAAATCAGCAAAATCGTTTTTTAGAGCCCTGTATTTCCCAGTGTCATTTGTTGTGGTGCTATGGATTATGCACATTTATAAGATTACTTTTCTTGATGGTTATCCTAGTCTTGGGATTTATCCAAGAGAGACTTTTGGTCTTCAAGGGATCCTCACAGCACCCTTGTCTCATGGCGACTTCGAGCACCTGATCTCTAATAGCGTACCTCTGCTGGGTTCGTTATTTATTATCTTTTTGTTTTACAAGCGAGTAGCCTTCTTGTCTTTCTTTTTGATTTATTTGTTGACAGGCGCTGCAGTTTGGTTGTTTGGTAGAGAAGTATTCCATATTGGAGCAAGTGGGGTAGTGTATGGCTTGATATCTTTTATCTTTTGGTCAGGAGTATTTAGACGTAATATTAAGTCAATTATCCTGAGTTTAGTCGTTGTGATATTGTATTCGGGATTGCTTTATGGAGTCTTGCCTACGGAGGATGGTATATCTTGGGAGAGTCACCTGTTTGGTGCAATAGTTGGAATGTTCGTTGCCTATTTACTTAGAAAGCTTATAGAGCAAGATGAAGTGACTCGTGATCCTTGGATTGATGAGGACGATAGAGAGAATTACTACCTTGGAAGAGATGCTTTTGATTTCACTAAAGCAGAAAGAGAACAAATACGCCGCAATCAGAATCTAGATTTGGATGCTTAGTTCTTAAGTTAATTAAAGTTTAAGAACATAGCCCCTGGAGGGATCGAACCTCCATCTACAATTTAGGAAACTGTCATTCTATCCATTGAACTAAGGGGCCATAATCCTAATTGGGCTAAAATCGATAAGTCAAAATTAAATATATTTTTTTTAAGTATGAATATTATTCAAATGTTTTTTCAATAAATATTGACTTTGGGCTATTCATCATCTCTCTCATATTTGGTTTCTAGTGAATACTTAGCCAAAAAGCATTAAATGCTGAATTGTCAGTTTGGCGAGTAAATCTTAATATTTGCTTAACACTTTAATACTATTCGATTTATACCATCGTTTTGGTATTACTTTTCTAGGAAAGTATCTTTAATAACCGACTTTAATGAGAAAGACTATATACTATATTGTTGCCTTGTCGCTAACACTTGCATTTAGCAGTTGCGAGGGCTTAAAAGAGCAAGATCTCGACCCTTTTTATTTGGAACTTAATGAAATACAAGTCAAGACGACTTCAAGTCAGGGAGCACCTACACATAAGATTAGAGACGCCTGGGTGCTTACTCAGGATAGAGAGCTTGGACCGTTTGAATTACCAGTGACAATCCCAGTACTATCGGATGCAGAGACTACAGAGTTCATGATTTTTCCAGGGATTAGAGACAATGGACAGTCTGGAGTACCGATTATATATCCTTTTATTAAACCTCACGAATTTACAATTACAGCTAATTCTGGAGAGGTATATAACGAGCCACTGGTATTTGAATATTTTGACAATGTCATATTTGAATTTGTAGAAGATTTTGGGGGCAGTCATGTGTTTACCAATGATACGGATATATACTCTGAGTCAGAACTTACTGTAGTGCCAGATGAGATCAATCCAGAAAATGATGTGGCTAGGATGTATGTCAATCAAGATAATCCAGTCTGCGAGGTCATAACAGCAAGTAACTTTTCGCCAGTTAATTTTTCAGGTAGCGTTTACCTAGAAATTGATTATAAAAGTGAGGTGCCCTTAGTTATCGGTATTCAAAAGAATATTTTCGGTAACCTCCAAAATGAATATATCATCATTCTGAAGCAGACAGACGATTACAATAAACTCTACCTAGATATGTCCTCATACTTGGCAGATCCTGATATTGGTCAGTTTTCATTAATCCTCAATGTAGATATGGCTGGACTTGATATAGAAGAGGGAGAAGTATTTGTTGATAATGTAAAGCTTATCCACTTTTAGGATAGAAACTAAGTAATGAAGAGTCAAAGGAGAGTAGAGCTAATCATGTATCGGGTGTTAGATTTTCTAGCAGCTATGCTTGCTTGGACTCTATTCTTTATCTATCGTAAGCAGAAAGAAGAGCCCTTCATCGAGTATTTAGACATTTTTTCAGACCCTAAATTATGGTATGGGCTTGTCATCATTCCCACTTGTTGGATATTGCTTTATACCATATTCGAGAAGCATGCCGATATCTACAGATTCAGTAGGAGTAGTACATTTAGTATGACATTTATCTTGTCAGGGATTGGAGTACTATTGTTGTTTTTCACTGTATTAGTTGATGATCAAGTATTTGTCTACACTAATTACTTTCAGCCATTTTTCAGATTGTTTATCTTGCATTTTGGCATCACAGTCACTGTTAGGATGCTTTACTTGACCCTTGCCAAAAAGCGATTAAAATCTGGTAAAGTCAAGTATAAGACACTCTTGATTGGTGGAGACAAGAATGCTGTTGAGCTATATGATGATATCTCTGAGCGGCAATATTCTTTGGGATATGATTTTGTTGGATTTATTGATAGCAATGGTAATAGCACCAACCTTATGCAGCAGCACTTGCCCTTATTAGGCAAGATTAAAGATATAGAGCATATAGTCCCTGATCACAATATTGAGGAGGTGATTATAGCAATAGAAACCTCAGAGCACAGTAAGATTAATCACATACTGAATCTCATTGAACCCTACACAGAGAGATTATTGGTGAAGATAATTCCTGACATGTATGATATCATGGTAGGGACAGTAAAGCTCACCCACTTGCATGGTGCAGCTCTAATAGAAATAGATAAGAAGCTCATGCCTAGGTGGCAAATGATACTCAAGCGCTTGCTAGATATCATGTTTAGCGGAATTGCACTCTTAGTCCTTGCACCCTTGTATGCTTTTGTAGCGATAAAAGTAAAACTCTCATCTACTGGCCCAATATTTTTCAAGCAAGAAAGAATAGGGAAGGGTGGTAAGCCTTTTGATATTATCAAATTTAGAAGTATGCATGTTGGTGCTGAAGCTAGTGGCCCACAACTCTCTAATGAAAAGGATACTCGAGTCACACCTTGGGGGAAGACTATGCGAAAGTGGCGACTAGATGAAATTCCTCAATTTTACAACGTCTTAATTGGAGATATGTCAATAGTTGGCCCAAGACCAGAACGACAATTTTATATTGACAAAATCACAGAGCATGCACCTCACTATCGTCACTTATTAAAAGTAAGGCCAGGAATCACTAGCTGGGGTCAAGTGAAATATGGCTATGCTTCTACAGTACCTCAAATGATCCAGCGCTTAAAGTTTGACATGATCTACTTAGAAAACATGTCTCTTGGTCTTGATTTTAAGATATTGTTCTATACTCTGCTTGTTCTGCTGCAAGGCAAAGGAAAGTAAGTAGATGTTCAAAGTCATGCATCATATTATGAAATGATATATATTTGGGCTTTTATTATATGATATGATACAAAACAAAGTATATGGTTTGATTGGCAAGCACTTGCCACATAGTTTTAGCCCAAAGTATTTTAATAATAAATTTGATCTACAGGGATTATCTCACTGCAACTATAAGATATTTGAGTATCAGGATATAGCTGAGGTCAAATCTTTGAAAGAGGATGAAGCTATAGCAGGAATAAATGTCACGATCCCGTATAAGAAACTAATCTTACCCTACCTTGACGAAATCACAGATACTGCTTATGAGATTGGAGCTGTGAACACTATCAAAATAGAAGAGGGCAAGTGGATTGGATATAATACTGACTACCTTGGCTTTGACGATATGCTTGTCAGTGCAATAGCAGAAAATCCATCTATTTCAAGGGCCGTAATCCTTGGCAGTGGAGGTGCTAGTCAAGCTATACAATATGCCTTGGAGCAGAGAAAAATATCCTTTTTGATCCTTTCGAGAAGAGGGGTATATACCTATGATACGATAAGTGACGAAGTCATTTTGGGTAGTGATTTGATTATCAATACTACTCCTTTAGGTATGTATCCAGACTTAGATCACTGTGCACCGCTAAATTATGATTTGATATCTTCCCGACATTCTTGTATTGACCTTATTTACAATCCTAAAAAAACACTATTTTTGAGAAAGAGTGAGCAGCAAGGAGCTAAGATTTATAATGGACTGGAGATGTTGATTAGTCAAGCTGAGCATTCTTGGAATATCTGGACTAACTATACAACCGAACAAGAATCTAATGGAAGACCCGTTTCCGATATCTCAACTCAGTTTTGATGATACCTCTAAAGCATTTGCCCACAAATCAAATCAAGCACTAAAGCAGACATACAGACTATTTAAGTTAATGAGTCAAAAAGGCTTAGTCAACATAGGCTCTAACTTAGGTAAGTATGCCATTTGTTTAGACTTAGGTTTTATCAATAGAATGGTCAAAAGCACCATTTTTAAGCAATTTTGTGGTGGAGAATCTTTACTGGACTGCCAGCCGACAATAGACCTCTTGTATCAAAATCAAACGGCAACCATCTTGGACTATGGGATGGAAGCAAAGTCTACAGAAGAGGATCTGCAACATATCAAGGATGAAGTCCTCAGAGCTATTGACCTTGCTGCATCGAACAATAGTGTACCAGTGGTTAGTATTAAGATATCTGGACTAGCGGATAATCAGATGCTAGAATCGTATCAAACAGGGGATAGGTCTGAGAGTATACAAGCTCAGTACCAGCAACTTTACGAAAGAGTTGATGAGATCTGTGATAGAGCTGCAGAGTTAAGCGTAGGAGTGTTTGTCGATGCTGAAGAGTCATGGATACAACAGTCTATTGACGACCTAGTCTATGCTATGATGCTGAAGTATAATCACAAATCATGTATAGTGTTCAATACCTATCAACTCTACCGTCATGATAAGCTTCAATTCTTAAAGGATAGTCACAAGCAAGCCCAGCAGGATGGTATATTCCTTGGTGCCAAGTTAGTAAGAGGTGCTTATATGGAGAAAGAGAGGGCAAGAGCAATCGGACTTGGATATGATAGCCCTATTCATGCTAACAAGGCTGCAGTTGATCAAGACTTTGATGAGGCAGTAACTTATTGTATGACTCACTATGAGACTATTTCAAGTTGTTGTGCCAGCCATAATATAGCATCCAATTTGCTTCAAGCAACTCTTATAGAAGAGCACGGTATTGCGAAAGACCATGCCCATATCAACTTTTGTCAACTATATGGGATGAGTGACTATATCTCATTCAATCTAGCCCAGCATGGGTTTAATGTTGCTAAGTATGTGCCTTATGGTCCATTGAAAGAGGTAGTGCCTTATTTGATACGCCGTGCTAAGGAGAATACTAGTGTAACTGGAGAAATGGGGAGGGAACTCACCTATCTCTCAAGAGAAATTAAAAGACGAGGATTGTAGTCCTTAATAACTTAATATTGATGTGTAGAAAGTAGGACTAGGGTACAAGCGTTAAGCGGTTGTATCCCATGCGCCTTGGCTCTCATGAAAAAACTAGGATGCTCAGTCCCAGGATTGAAAATGATTCTTCTCGGCTTAAGGGCAAGGATGCTTTGAATAAACGCTACATCTTGGTGTTTGCTACCAACATAGAGAGTAACAGTGTCAACCTCAGTTGTAATGTCAGCCCAGTCAGTCATAATCGATACATCTGATACTTCGCCAGGACGTCTACCATAGGCTATGACATCATGACCATGGTCTCGTAGACTCTGAATTGCTTTGTAGGCATATCGTTCTGGATTAGTTGAAGCTCCTACTACTAGTGTTGTATGTTGCATTAGTGTTTTCTTATAAATTGTAGACCATCTCTAATTGGGAGTATGCAGTTGTCTACCCTTGAATCATTAAATACTCTAACATTGAAATCATGGATAAGTTGTGTTGTCTTGTCCTTGTCGGAGTCAACTATTTTACCATACCAAAGGATATTATCTACGATTAGGATTCCACCAGCTCTGAGCTTTGGGATTAAGGATTCATAGTAGTCATGGTATTCGTCTTTCTTAGCGTCAATATAGATCAAGTCTATATCATTCGGAAGGGTAGGTATCAACTCAAGTGCAGCACCATTCAGGAATTCGATCTTATTAAACTCTGGGATTGACTGAAATTGTGCCTTCGTCTTAGCAAGAGTTTCAGCATTGACTTCCAATGTGATGAGTTTGCCTTCAGAGCTTAGCCCTTTCGCTAGACATAGTGTACTATACCCAGTGAAGGTGCCTAGTTCTAAGATGTACTTAGGAGACATGATTTGACTTACCATTGTCAGGAAGCTGCCTTGCCAAGAGTCTGTCGACATTTGGGGTTTGAGCATCTGTGTGTAGGTGTAGCGTTCTATGGCATTCAGGGCATCGCCTGACTGAGTGGAGAGTGAGCTGCAATATTCCTCTAGTGTCTTACTGAGTACATTTTTCACAAGTATTCTTAGTAGTTATAATAAACAAAGATGCAAAGTTCGTTTGTTATAGAGAAGAATCCACTCAAGTATCATAGATAACAAAATGCTGAAGGGTTTAAGTTTAGAGATTGCCAAGAGTTGCTTAATTTGAAAAGGTTTTTATACGGATTTGACTTATGATTCATTTGCCATGAGCTCAAAATTTCAAATAAGATTTACTCTGGTTTAAAAAAAATACAAATTGATTGATTAGATTTGCAACAAATTGCTTTGCAGTATATTATAAATAATAAATATATTTAATACGATGGATCGAAAGGAGTTTATATCACAGTTGGGCATAGGTGCCGCATTTGTATTGACATCTACATGTCTAGGAGGATGCTTGCGAGAGTCAAGAGTGATTGACGATGTGAATTTAGTAGTCGATTTGAATAACCCTGACTTTGCTGCCCTCACACAACCAGGTGGGTTTATTACGACAGAGGGTGTAGTGGTAGCTCAGACATTCTCTGGAGAGTATGTAGCAGCAACCATGACTTGTAGTCACGACCAAGAAGATAAGATCATATTTGATTCTACGGGCAATAAGTGGTTCTGCACAGAGCATTCTGCTGAGTTTTCTTTAGAAGGAGACGGACTCAATGCTACTGGCTCAAAAGGCTTGACAGTCTTCACTGTAGAGCATGATCAGAACAACGGTACACTTAAGATTTTCTCTTAGTAGCAGTTTTCTTGGCTTTAGCGATTTTCATTCCCATGGTATGTAAGATGTTCAGTTGACCACCGTAAGCTTTTGCTATATTAATATCATTGAATACAGAATTAGTTGGTCCTGTAGCGATTAGTCGCTGATTAAGTAGGAGTACAGAATCAAAATACTGGTTAACTGTAGAGAGGTCATGATGCACCACTAGCAATGTCTTGCCTTCTCCCGCTAGACGCTTCAGGATTTCAATAATCTTTTGTTCAGTAGAGATGTCAACTCCTACGAATGGTTCGTCTAAGAGGTAGATTTCTGCTTTTTGGGCAAGAGCCCTTGCGAGGAATACTCTTTGCTGCTGCCCACCAGATAGATTGCCAATTTGTCTATCAAATAAATCTTCGATACCCAAGTCAGCAAGAGCTTGTTTGGCAATAGCTATATCATCAGCATTGAGTCGTTGAAATAGTGATTTGAAAGGATACCTTCCCATGAGTACAATGTCAAGTACTGTTGCTGGAAAATCCCAGTCTACTTCATCTTTTTGAGGAACGTATGCGATAAGTTTTCTGATGTCATCGACCTTTTTGCCTAGGATTTCTATTTTCCCAAAGTCATAGTCAATGAGCTTGAGAATACTTTTGAATAATGTTGACTTGCCAGCACCATTTGGTCCAATGACCCCACAGAGTGTTCCTTGTTTAAGGTCGAGATTGATATTAGTAAGTATCCGCTTATTGCCATATGAATGGCTAAGTCCTCGAATATGTAAGGCTAGAGCATCTTTTGATTCCATGTTAGTTGAGTTTATAGAAGACACCTCCCATGATGAGTAAGAGACCTAACGCAAGTCCTATGTAAATCAGTGCTTTTGAACCTGATGATTCCGAGCCGCTGACTTGCTCACCACGTTGTTGAGACAAGGCATTGACTATGACATTAGTATTGCTTTTTAGCATGTCATAATAAGTGCCTCCTTCGCTTGCTTTATCCCCAAGCGAGTCTGCATAAAGTTGCCCTCCTACAATGACTCCATTATCTTCAGCAATTTGCTTCAGCATTTTTGGGTTGATAGTTGTTTCGATAAATACAGCGGGTACATTGTATTGCTTGATCACATCAGTCACTCTTTTCATATCAGAGAATTGCGCCTCTGATTCTGTTGAAATGCCTTGGATAGCTTCCAATTTGAGGCCATAAGCCTGACCATAATACTTGAAGGCATCATGAGAAGTAATCAATACTCGCTGTGATTCTGGAATTGATTCTACCGCTATGCTAATATAGCTATCTAGTTTGTCCAGTTTGGTGATGTAAGTGTTGTAATTTGACTCAAGCATTGACTTGAACTGAGGTAGAGCAGCGACTAGAGCCTCATAAATTGCTTTGCAATAAAGCTTTCCATTTCTTACACTCATCCATGCATGTGGGTCTACAGCATCCTGATAGATGTCGCTCTTTATTGGGTCAACATACTTTGTAATGATTACGGTATTGGCCTTGGTTCCAGAATTTTCAATCAGTTCATTGATCCACCCTTCGAAGGTTAGCCCATTGATGAGGATTAGACCCGCATTACTGACTTTTTTGGCGTCACTAGGTGTTGGTTCATAGAGGTGTGGGTCGCCTCCAATCGGTACTATGAGGTCCACGTCTATGAGGTCTCCACCAATATTTTGAGCCATGTCGGCCCACATTGATGCTGATGCTAGGACTTGTAATTTGTCTTCTTGACTATAGCTCATAGAGTTTAGGAAGATGAAGAGTAGAGGAAGTATTGTTTTCATATCAATTTTACAAGGAGGTTATTTGCTACGGTATGGCTGAGTGTCACTTGATTGACGCTGTCCACTTCTATTTTCATTGACTTGTCGAAGTCAAGCTTGTCTAATATTTTGAAGGCAGTACCTAGTTTGATTTTCAGGCTATTGAGATGTTGTAAGAATGGCACACTGTGCTGAGATACGCCGACCAATACACATTTTTGACCTACTTGGAGGTTGTCCATGGTTGATTGGTTTCTCAGCATAAACTTACCTTCTGCATTAGGTATTGGGTCACCATGTGGATCAAATCTTGGATTGCCTAGGAAGTTATCAAGCCTATTAATTAATGCAGCAGAATTAATATGTTCGAGTTCTTCAGCGATATCATGAACCTCTTCCCAGGGGAATTTTAGCTTGTCACAGAGAAAGACCTCCCAGAGTCTATGCTTTCTAATCAGTTGAGTAGCAAGCTTGTTACCTACCTCTGATAGGGTAGCACCCTTGTACTTTTCATAGTGGATGAGCTCCTTTACAGCGAGCTTTTGAATCATATCTGTCACAGATGCAGCGCTGGTATTCACATATTCTGCAATCTTGTTAGTAGATGCAGACTTGTTTTGCCGTTCTGTGATTTTGAAAATGGCCTTTAAGTAGTTTTCTTCCGCGTGGGTTAGCATAGGAGAGATATTTGTAATACTACAAAGGTAGTATATTAATTTAGACATGGCTAAAAATAAAATTAGCTGATGTAAAAAACAAGAATCAGTGAATACCAAATAAGCTTTATCCAAACTATTATATGGCTGTATTTAAAGGAAAATTCTGGATCAAATACCGAGATGGTAATGGTGAAAAGATTTCACTGTAGAGATAAAGTAAAAATATTTAGCATCAAAGGAACAAAGCATGATGCGTCGGCGTTACTCTATTCCAATTAGAACGCTCAATTGGGAAATATATGGGGCTGAAATGGTATCGACAGGAAAGATGTTCGATAAGTAAGCATGCCGGAGCAGTGGTGATACACTCCGTTAACAAATGATCTCCAAACCATAATTGGCGAAAGAAACTTCGCATTAGCTGCCTAATTTAGAATTAGCATAGCT
>JAHDHH010000001.1:165477-167775 GCA_020631405.1 Saprospiraceae bacterium | reverse complement strand
ATACAGTAGATAGCTCTAAATCCGTCTTTCCACCCTATCTTCTTACCCTCATCATATGTCCTGCCGTAGTATGAGATACCTACTTCGTATATCTTGATATTCTTGATGCGAGCTAGCTTAGCTGTGACCTCAGGCTCGAAGCCAAATCGCTTTTCGGTAAGGCTTAGGCCTTGGATAATCTCTCTTCTGAACAACTTGTAGCAAGTCTCCATATCAGTGAGATTGAGATTGGAGAATATATTGGAGAGTGTAGTCAAAAACTTGTTGCCTAGTGTATGCCAGAAGAAGAGTATTCGGTGTGGATTACTCCCCATGAACCGAGAGCCGTATACGACATCAGCATTGTCTTTAAAGATTGGCTTGAGCAGGTCATTGTACTCCTCCGGGTCATATTCTAAGTCAGCGTCTTGAATGATGATGTAATCACCAGTTGCTTTCGCTATTCCAGTATGCAGTGCTGCTCCTTTACCTTTATTGACTTCGTGCTTGTGTAGTTGAATGTTGGCGTCCTTATTTTGAGTGATATATTGTTGGATTGCACTAACCGTATTGTCAGAGGAGGCGTCATCTACTATGATGATTTCCTTTGCAATGCCATGGTGCAGGTCAACAGCTAATACCTTGTCAAGTATCAAGTGGATAGTTGGGCCTTCATTGTAGGCTGGAATTACTATAGAGAGTGTACTGAATGTCATAGCATCATTTTATAATAGGTATCACAGCCTCCATGACCAGTATTACCTTCTTGGCAAGATAACTTTTCAAATCCTTGCGCAGCATAGAACTTATTGGCTACTACCATCCTTTCTACTGTCTCAAGATAGCAGGCTGTATAACCGATTGCCCTAGCTTTATCAAGGCATACTGAGAGCATTTGCTTACCAAGTCCCTTACCTCTTGCCTCCTCTAGGTAGTACATCTTCTTCAATTCACATACAGTCCCATCGCTTCCATCAAGTGGTGCAATCCCACATCCACCTAGCACTCTACCCGATTGCTCAACAATGAAGTAAGCACTCTTGTCATTATTGTAGTATTCAAACATCTGATTAACCTCAGGGTCCTCTATCGAGTAACCATCACCCACACAATCAAAACTAGTCATCACCTCTTTAATAATTCTAGAGATTACGACATTATCGTCTTGCTTGATTGGTCTGATCAGATAGTCCATAACTTATGCTTCTGGCTTCATTTGCGGAAAAAATAAGACATCTTGGATTGACTTTGAGTTAGTCATAATCATTGCAAGTCTATCCATACCAATTCCAAGGCCTGCTGTAGGTGGCATTCCATATTCTAATGCTCTTAGGAAGTCTTCGTCAAGAATCATAGCCTCTTCATCTCCTCTCTTTCCTAACTCTAGCTGTGCTTCGAATCGTTCTCTCTGGTCAATTGGGTCATTTAATTCTGTAAAGGCATTGCAAATCTCCTTTCCATTACACACAGCTTCGAATCTCTCAACCAAGCCTTCTTTAGTTCTGTGCTTCTTCGCTAATGGTGACATCTCTATTGGATAGTCTGTAATGAATGTTGGCTGAATTAACTTCGCTTCACAGTGTTCGCCAAAGATCTCATCAATTAGCTTACCTCTGCCCATAGTGTTGTCTACTGGTACGTGAAGCTCCTTGGCTACAGCTCTCACTCCATCTTCGTCTAGTTCTGAGATATCCTTCCCAGTAAAGTGTTCAATAGCTTCATACATCGTATATCGCTTCCATGGTCTTTGGAAGTTGATGACATTTTCTCCCACTTGCACTTCTGTTGTGCCATGCATATCCATCGCTACCTTCTCTACCATCTCTTCTACCAAATCCATCATCCAGAGATAATCTTTGTAAGCTACATAGAGCTCTATCTGAGTGAATTCTGGATTGTGGAATCGACTCATTCCTTCATTTCTAAAATCTTTAGAAAACTCATATACCCCATCAAAGCCACCAACGATCAATCGCTTGAGGTACAATTCATTGGCAATCCTCATATAGAGTGTCATGTCCAATGTATTATGATGTGTCTTAAATGGCCTAGCTGCCGCACCACCATAGATAGGCTGCAATATCGGCGTCTCTACTTCTAAGTAGCCCTTAGCGTCAAGATATTCCCTCATTGAGGTATACATCTGCGTTCGCTTTCTGAAGGTATCTCTGACTTCTGGATTGACCACTAGGTCAACATATCTTTGTCTATATCTGAGCTCAGGATCCGTGACCTCGTCATGTACTGTACCATCAGCATCCTTCTTCACCACAGGGAGAGGCTTAAGAGACTTACTCAGCAGTGACAATGACTTCACAT
>JAHDHH010000001.1:16493-165377 GCA_020631405.1 Saprospiraceae bacterium | reverse complement strand
TTCACCACAGGGAGAGGCTTAAGAGACTTACTCAGCAGTGACAATGACTTCACATTTACTGACAATTGTCCTTTTTGCGTATAGAATACATCCCCCCTAATACCAATAAAGTCACCCAAATCTAAATGCTTCTTAAATAGCTGATTATATAAGTCTTTATTCTCTTCTGGACAAATGTCGTCTCTACTCACATAGAGTTGAATCCTTCCCGAACTATCTTGCAATTCTGCAAACGATGCCTTACCCATTATCCTCCTGCTCATCATTCTACCAGCCATAGCAACATCTTCCAAATAAATACATTCTTCATTCTGGACTGACTGAGACTTTATTGATTCAACACTATGTGTTACTGGGAATAATTCACTTGGATAGGGATTGATACCCATATCTCTGACCTTTTGCAAATTTTCTCTTCTTACTAACTCCTGTTCGCTTAGTTTCCTTGACATTTAATACTATTTTGACTACAAATATTAGTTTTAATATTTATAGATTCTGAATGATTAAGCAAAGGTTCAAAAAACTATTGATATGCAATAAAAAAGTCGGCCATATTACTGGCCGACCAAAATCAATAGACGATAAACTAAATACTTAATAATAAAATTCTACTTTGATTAGTGAGACTTGATGGTTTCTAACACACCATCTCTGTCAATCACCACTGCTGCATCTGCGAATCCTCTGTTATTAGCAGAAATTCTAGCAGCTTCAGCCTCTTCAAAACTTCTATATCCACTTAGGACGAATATTGTCCAGTCTTTCTTAGACCATTGTTCTATAACTCCTAGGTCTTTTACCTTATTTACTTCAAACCATACAGCATCTTCATATGCCGCTAGTCTGACCTTGTATTGCTTTCCTGAAGTATATCCACCGCTAAACTCATCTCCAAAACTCACATTTGTATCATCTTTAGAAATCAGCAACTCCATATCTCCTTCATTCAAGGGATCTTGAGTAATAAATGCATCAGTATATCCTTGAGTCTTTACGTCAGCTAATACTCTCTTTGCCTCATATTCATCAAGGAAGTATCCAAGTTTAATCTTAGTAACGTTTGACCTTCTCAACTTATAGATATTTCCATAACTGATCAGTCCTTTGTATGGCATTAGATTACCTACACTGTGATAAAGTGCTGCTAGTTGGATAAAGTAGACCTTGCTAGAAGTATTCACTATACTTCCATAAGACACTTTCTTTGCATCTGCCATGGACACCGTACCTACTTTTGCCTTTCTTTCTAGATCATCTAGGTTGACAGCAGGAGGTGGCACATCAGATCGCTGAGTTGATACTGTAGTCGTCGTCGTTGGACTTGCTATTGGAGCTGCAGACTTAGCTACTTCTTCTTTAACTGTAGTTACTACTTTTGCAGCAGATTGTGTGGTATTAGATACAGTTGTTGCAACTGGAGTTCTATCTTCATCAAGAGCTACTGCTGTAGGCATAGGCTCTGACTGCGGGATAGAAGCGATAATTTCTTCTGACCTAATTGGTGTCCCGATATAGATATCGTGATTTCCTCTACCACCAATTCTGTTTGATGTAAAGTAAAACACATCTGTACCAGGCTGCACTGATGGGTAGAAGTCGTCTTCTGGACTGTTCACCCCATTCCCAATGTTAGAAGGCACACTCCAATCTCCAGCTTGGACAGTACTATTGAATATATCAAATCCTCCAAGTCCATGGTGGTAGTCTGATGCGAAGTACAACTTGTTATTGTCTAAAAATGGTGTGATTTCGTTTCCTGGAGTATTGACATTCGCCCCTAGATTTTCTGGGTATGACCATGTCCCTCCTTTAAAGTAGCTTACGTAAATGTCATATCCTCCTGAACCACCTGGTCTGTTTGATGAGAAGTACATTGCCTTACCGTCAAAACTCAATGATGGGAATCCTGTAGCATATCCTACTTCATTGTAATCAAATGCGATTTCCTCGTAAAAGTTACCACCATTGTCCACCTTCGCAAAATAGATATGCATATCATCATCGTCTCCGATAATTTCCATCCCTGTTCTTGCGTAGTTAGATTTAGTAAATGCACAATAGTTTCCTGAACTGGCATAAGATACATTCGTCACATCAAATGTTTCGTCAGCATCTGCTCTCAAGAATTCTAAATTATCTAAGTCAGCCTCAGTTCCTGCACTAGCAGTAAAGAGTTGAGGTCCTAGTGGATTCAAAGAAGAGCCTTCATTCTTAGCTAGCTCTCTAAGCATATCTTTTCTAAATGAAGAAAACACCACTTTACCATTGTGAAATACTGACCCATAGTCAGAATCTCGACTAGATCCTTTATAGAGTGCCAACTCATATTGGTGAGGTTGGCCCAATTCCATTTTAGCAAAATCACAGCTCAATGCATAGTGTTGACCCACTATTGGGTCTACTAACTGATATTTAACAAAGTGATCTTGAGCCTTGTCGAATTGGCCCATCTTCTTCATTACTAGTCCATAATTAACATGAAAATCTTTTGGCAAGTCTTGCTTATCAGCAATCTTTCTATACCAGATAGCAGCTTCTAAGCTTTTGTTTTGGAGCCTGTAAGACTCGCCTATTTTATAGACACAATCGATGCAGTCTTCTTTACTCTCAAGCGCCATTTTATAATTAGCTACTGCTAAATCATAGGCTTTGAGCTCAAATTGCTTCTCTGCTTTTTGAAAGTATCTTTGTCCGTTTGCGATAAAAGGTAGTACAAGTACGCAAACAACCAATAATCGTCTAAATATGTGGTTCATGATATTATATTGATTCCTTAAATAAAAATCATTCTAATATCAGTCTCTCTGGTTTTACGACGTAAATATATAAACTTATTTATATATAAAGAATTTTATATATATAATTTTGCAAGAAATTATTGTTGAAACTTCCAAAGTAAGAGTACTGCGCTAATACCTGCAAGCATAGCAAGTATAGAACCTAGTAAATAAGGCTCCGTAAAATATTGTCCTGGAAGCACCATTTGCTCAGCTGTAATCTTTAAATGTTCGCTATGAAAAATAGATCTGACCAATTCACTTTGTTCTATAGGCCTAATCAACTGCGTGGACTTATCTAAGACTTCCGTCGGCACTCTCCAAGGCCACACCTTAATAATAGAGCCAAGCATAAACCCACAGAGTACCGCTAGTGTACCATCTCGATAAGTATTGTAGACATAACTCAACAACCTACTAAACAAGACTAACCCTACAATACAACCTAGACCGAAAAACACAACCACCTTGGCATAAGCAAAGTCGAATGTCGTTAAGAACATTTTGAGACTCGGTATGATCGTAGTATACAACCCAAGCAGGACTAGCATAAAGCTTCCTGACACTCCTGGCAACATCAAAGCCGATATAGCAATTGCTCCAGCCATCATAACGTACATGGCATTCTCAGAGCCAACAATAGGTTTTTGCATGCAAATGAAGGCTGCTAGCACTGCAGAGGCTATGAACAAACCTATATTGATAGCAGAAAGCTTAGAAATCTGACTAAAGATATATGGAATAGACGCTAGGATGCATCCAAAAAACAAAGACCATAAAACTTCTGGATATTGCTCTAGGAGGTAAGTCACTCCAAATACTCCTGAAACTATACCAACCACCATCCCTGCCACAAGTGACAAGATGAAGACGCCATCGATCTTAGCCCAAGCAGCTTTAAAGTCCCCTCTGAATAGCATAGAGACTAAGGCAAAGTCAAAAGCCTTAATGGCATTAAGAAGTCTCTCGTAGATTCCTGTGATAAATGCGATAGTTCCTCCTGAAACTCCGGGTATCACTTCAGCAATACCCATAAAGAAACCTCTCCACCCTACTCCTATGTTACTTACTTGTCTAGTTGTCATGCTGCCTTCCTCTGATATTCCCATTCTTAAATGATTTATTCAACTCCTCTGTTTCTTTCTGTATTTCACTAACAAGCGGGGAATCAAGAGTCTCAAGATCAGGTTGACCAGCATCAATCCATGCTGAATACCATATACTTCCAATAGAAAGTATTGCCTGCCTCATCCTCAATTCTACCATACCATCAAGTTCGCCATGGTAAGCAGCTGCATAGTCGGTACATTGCGTCTGTATAGTTACTTCTAGTCGTTCTTCAAAACAGTATTGCTGATCCTGAGGAAAAGCTTGGCTCAACTGCTTCTCCACAGCAAGCACCTCAGGAAGGTGGCTATGAGATGCTAGCACCACATCCCAAAAATAAGGTTTGACATTCTCAACATACTCCGCCCTGCCTACAAAAAAATCATAGGTTTCATCGGCAAACAACTCTGGCAGTCTACTCTCCCAGAAACCATGAATTCCTATTTGATTACTTAGTTGGCCATTGTAGTTTTCTGTGGTATGCAAGGGCACATGGGCATCGCCGATGTAATGTCCCATCTCTGCACATAACCTTAGTATTGACTTAGGCTTACGATCCACAAACGCTTGGACTAACTTCTGATAATATTGATCAAGGTGATAAGGTAAGACACCATAGTCACTAAATGTATCTTCAACATGCACTTCCCCTCCTTTGAGTTTTGCCCCAGGCAATAAGTAAGCATTTACATCTTTGCTCGTTAAGACTACCACGTCATCATAATACTTCTTGTGGACCAAGTTATAATAAAAGCTGTAAGACGAATCACATGCCATAGATAGTGTATCAATATCCTCGTCTAGGTAGTTACATGGCCACTTATATGTAGTCGTATCTCCATCTTTGATATGGTGAAACTTAGCGTATGACATAAAGGCATCATGCCATAGCCTAGGTACCTTATCAAAGGGAGCAACATCCCAGTGGTCAATATCAATGTAGTGTCTTACTGCTTCGAACTTGGTAGCATATCTCCGCTTATCAGGATCTACGGCATGCTCAGTAAGATATTCAATATGCCTCTTAAAGTATGTAATCATCTCTGGTGGCAAGGTAAATACCGCCATCCTATTGATCTTTCTATGACCATAGAATCCCCAATCTGGAGCTGAAAAACTAGCTAAGAAGCAGACGAGTAAACTATATATTACTATCCTGTACATACCATAAATGTACAGCTATTTATCTATTGATCCTCTGATTTAACATGGATACAATAACTACTGATAAAAGAAATTATAGGAAACCATCAGTCCCTTGAAGTTTCTGTATTGTACGATATAGAAATCTCCTTTCTCATTCTCAACGAAGAATCTCTCTACCTTCTTCAAATCTTCTATTGCCTTAGTATTAGTCTCTAACTCTAAGTAATCTTTGAGTGGCCAAAATTTATAGTTGAGCTTTTCTCCATTCATCAAGGTCATATCGTAGACACAAAAAGGAACACGTTCTGTAATCTTAGCCCTATTAGGATTCTTATGTTCGTGAGTCTCACAATTCAAGGTTCTAAAGCTGAGCAAGTAATTTTCAACCGCTTTATCATTAATCTTCCTGCCTTCCAATTCAGTAGACGGATACAACTCTTCAATCTTGAATTCTTCATTGTACACCCGACTCAGTGTAAACGCATTCTTCGTATCCTTTGGATAATTCACGGTTACTGACTTGATATCTTCAGGATTCAAAGCGAGGATAGTCTTATCTCTGATTTGATCTGGGTCATTCAAAAAGAAACCTCTTAATGTGCCCTCTACAAATGGCAACTCCATAACATAGGGCTGCTTAGCTCCCCTGACTAGATATGCTGTACCTGTTTCATTGTTAGTATTACTACCAACCCAGTAATCTCGCAATACTTTATCCTTGCTGTCATATAGTCTGACTTCGATTCCTATCTGGTTCAATGACTTGACATAACCAATTGCCTCATTACCTGTTGGGATATACTTTATCGTTGGCTGAGTGATGGCACGTTCCATATTAAGCATGACATACTTACTTACCTTTACTGAATCACCATACCACCAGCTATCTCCTCTTCTATTAATGAAGTAACCCTCCGAACTACGTTCTCTAATCCAGATTTTGTCCACATCTTCAAATGACTTATAAGCTAGAGCTCTATCATCTACCTTGGCACCTTGCTTGGCACTGTCACTATTGAGATAGAAGTAGGCTCCAAGAAGACAAAGACCTAGAATGGAAAGAATGAGAATGTTTTTCATGAATTATTTATATTCTATTATCTAACAGAAAATATTGGCAATACCCTTAGTCTGTAATTGGATTAGCATACTTTTTCTTACGAATAAAGGCATAGAGTAAGCCAAAAAGCCCCAATACCACTAATGGAAGCGCCATGTTAAGTAGTTGCCACTTTGTCTTTTCTTCAATAACTTTGGCTCTATTAAGCAATCTAAGTTTGACATCCTTGTTTCTTGCATCCATGACATTGATGTCGTCTACCATATAGTCAATAGCATTCATCATGAATTCTCGATTGCCTTCATAGACTTTCTGATCCCATTGATTGAATCCTATTGGGCTGATTCTAGCATCTTTAGGATTATAAAGATTGGACATGATACTAGCATCCGTAATCCAAATTTGCTTTGTCTCCTTACTTATCTCTTGAAATGGCATGTCCAAGTCCTTAAGAGTCTGCTCTTGATCTTGAGCTAGTCGATTCTTAAAGTGTGAATCAAATACTCCTTCTCTGAGGACAGCTACATCCAAATACTGCTTGTTAAACTTAGAAGGATCTTCTCCAAGCCTGACAACATCAAATGATAGCCGCATTGGGTAGACTTGATAACGGCTATTCGGGGAGGTTTCCAATAATGGTATAGCTGTGCTATTCTGCTTGTCCAAAACTTCTATTTCTGAAGGGAATGTCAAGTTGACATTGCTGATATTATTGGTAATTGGGTGGTTATCCTTGCCAACTAAGATTGGGTGATAAAACCAAGGAAACAGAGAAGTCTGTGGCTTGCCACCTTGCATTGCTACCACTTGCGGCACATTACTACATTGTAGATCTAGAACAAGGTTTGACTTCATTCTCACTCCATAGTTAAAGAACATGTCGTCAAGGTTATGCACTATCTCCTTCGGAACATAATTCTCAAAGCTATCTATTGCGAATACATTCGCTTCATACTTTTCTACTATCCAAATGACCTTCCCGCCTCTCATAATATATTGATCTAGGATAAGCTGGTCTCTTGGCGAATAACTCTGCGTGGGTCTTGCTACAATGACTAGGTCAATCTCCTCTGACAACATGATAATGGAGTCCATATTGATCCTGCCAACATCATAAAGCTTTCCAATAGTCTGCTCAAGAGTAGCTGTCTGCTGCTCAGGCAACTCACCTCTACCTTCTAATAAGACAATATTAGGTTTATTGAGCTTGGTCATCTTATAAATCTGATCGGCGAATTTGTATTCTAGCAGGGAAATAGACTTATTCAAAGTTTGATCTTCTGATTCGCCGGCCTCTTGTGCTTTTAGCAAATTGACAATACCTGTTTTCTTACCCTTATTGATAATCGCATAAGGAAAAATGATGCGTTCTGACATCTGACCATCATCTTGTACTATAAGGTTCGTGCCATAGATACCCATGGTTCGGAGTGTCTCATATCGCTGATTGACCTCTTCGACAGACCCATCTGAAGGATCTTCAAACTGATATTGAATATTGGCATTCTTTCCTTCTAGTTGAGCTAGCAAGTTTTGAGTTGCCTCTTCTAATCTTTCGAAACCTGCTGGAAACTGACCAGACAACAATACTCTGATGTAAATAGGCTCCTCTACAAGGTCTAGCACTGCATTAGTAGATTCTGAAAAACTAAATCTACCATCCTCGGTCAAATCTGCAGACACATCAATCTTGTCTACTACCAGATTGACTATGACAACTAAAAGTGCCAATATACATGTCTTTATTATGGTTTCTACTCGCTTACTCATGTTACCACTTTCTTCTATTTAATGATACCCATGTCAACCAAAGGAAAAATCCAATCATTGTCAAAAAGTAAACAACATCCCTTAGCTCTACCTTTCCCTTACTGATGGCAGCATAGTGATATTCAGCACCAATTTTTTGTACTAGCAAGTCAGAATTACCAAAGAATATTGGAAGCCTACTTAAGTAGTCAAACCCTAGATAGACTAAGAAACACGAGACAGTAGCTATCAAAAAGGCAACTATCTGATTTTCAGTAAGACTTGAAGTAAATATACCTATAGCTGTAAAAAGACTTCCAAGTAATAACAAACCCATGTAAGAACCCACGACCTCTCCCATATCTAGGTTACCAACAGGGGCACCAAGACTATGAACCGAATACACATAAATGAGAGTAGGCAATAGTGTAATCACCACTAGCAGTAAATTGCCAAAGTACTTTCCAAGAAGAATTGTAGATTCCTTAATTGGTTTAGTATTGAGAAATTCTATTGTTCCATTTTGCTTTTCTTCTGCAAAACTTCGCATCGTCAATGCAGGAATGAGAAAGACAAAAACCATTGGGGCAATTGCAAATAGCTGAGAAAGGCTAGCATACCTATTATCTAATACACTAGTATCAGTAAAGACCCACATGAACAATCCAATAAAAACTAAGAATGTTGCTATGACCAAGTAGCCGATAAGCGAACTGAAAAAGCTATTGATTTCTTTGAATATTATACTGATCATTAGACGCCTTTGTTTTGGGTTAATGATTGGAATACTCCTTCTATATCGAGTTTGTCTTCTGAAAGCATGAGAACTCTATTCTGAGTTGATACAGCTAAATCAAAAAGCTCTTTTCTTAGGTCATTTGTTCCATGGTTGACAATAGTCCAAGTTGTATTCTGCTCTGAAGCAGTGATTTCAACACTACCTAAGGCCATAATCTTATCTTCCTCTATTGGTTGTTCAAATGTAATATTGACCACTTGACCACCAGAGACTCTAGCCGTCAACCTATCAATAGGATCATCTGCAACGATCACTCCTTTATTCAATATAATGACACGAGTACAGAGTGCTTCCACTTCTTGCATGATATGACTCGAAAAGATAACGATCTTATCCTTGCTTAAAGTTTTGATCAGGAGGCGAATATCTGCCAGTTGATTAGGATCTAGCCCTGAAGTTGGCTCATCCAAAATCAACACTTTCGGGTTATGTATAATAGCTTGAGCAAGTCCAACTCGCTGTCTATATCCTTTTGAGAGTTCTTTGATTTTCTTGTGAGACTCGATGGTGAGTCCAGTTGTCTGGATGACACGTTCTACTTCTGCCTTGACTGGATTAATCTTATGAATTCTTGCCACCATCCCAAGATACTCTCTAACGTACATATCGAGATATAGAGGGTTATGCTCCGGCAAGTACCCGATGATGGCCTTTGTCTGTTCTGATTGTTCAGAGACATCATTGTCGTAGACTGTCACCTTCCCACCACTTCCTGGAATATAACCAGTAATGATCTTCATCGTAGTAGTCTTACCCGCACCATTAGGCCCTAAGAAGCCTACAATCTCACCTTCATTCACCTGGAAATTCAGGGAATCTATGGCTAATTGAGTGCCATATCGTTTAGTAAGATCAGATACAATGATGGACATTTATGAATTTTCTGTTACAATTTCCAACGAATTAATTAGACTTTCCATTTCAATAGCATTATCTGCACTGAAATGTCCGATAGAAGTTCTCTTAAGGTTGTAGAGGTAGCCTCCTACGCCTAGCTTCTTTCCAATATCATCAGCCAATGTTCTGATATAAGTACCCTTACTCACATTGACATGCAAGTTGACCATTGGATCATCATAGTTTTCTACATACATCTGGTGGACAGTAATATCACGCGGTTCTCTAGGTATGACGACTCCTTCTCTAGCTAATTTGTATAGAGGGGTACCATTCTTTTTTATTGCAGAGAACATCGGGGGAATCTGAGTCGACTGACCTAAAAAGCTCAAACAAGTTTCTTTGACTGTTTGATTGGTCAAATGGCTTGTATCTGCAGGATTGGTTTCTGGCATTTCTTTGTCAAATGATGCTGTGACCGCACCTAACTTAATGCTGGCAGCATAGCCCTTTTCTAGACCTTGAAGAGATTGTATAGTCTTGGTATGTTTTCCAGTACAAACCAATAGCAATCCAGTAGCTAATGGATCTAAAGTGCCAGCATGTCCAACCTTGATTTTTTTTAAATTATACTTAGACCTTATCAGGTTTCGAAGCTTACCTACAACATCAAACGAAGTCCAAGTATAAGGCTTGTTGATGAGTAAGGTAGCACCTTTGACAAAGTCAACTGTTGTTATATCTGTATTTTTATCTACAATCTGCACTAATCTTAGCTTTTGGGGTTTTGGGTATCTGAGTTTAAATTGGATTACAAAATTAATTAAATAAATACAATCCTATGATAACAACTCCCACAACAAAACAATAGTATGAAAAGTATCTAAGTTTTGCCCTTTTTACAATATTAACCATCAAACCACAGGCAAACAAACCAGCTACAAATGCAGACACAAATCCCACACTATAATAAGAGGTAGGATGAGCCAACACTATGTCACTTGAAATAAGATCCTTTGCCATCTTTCCAAAGATCAAAGGAATGACCATCAAAAATGAAAATCTAGCAGCCTCTGCCCTATCTACATTTAACAATAGTGATGAAGCTATAGTAGCTCCTGAGCGACTGATCCCTGGCAAGATTGCAATTGCTTGAGCGACACCAATCAACAGAGCCTTGCCTGCTGTTATTGATTCGTCTGTCTTCTTATGATGGTCTGCAAATAAGAGTAACAGGCCTGTGATCAGCAACATACCCGCAACTAATACTATCTTTTGACTGAAAAAAGACTCAATAATATCATCAAACATTAGCCCTACAAAGACTGCTGGAATCATGGAGAGGATGATAAATCCAATGTACTGTATTTCTCTATTAACTAAAACACTGACAATACTCTTTCTAAAATAGACCATAGTACTTAGTGCTGTAGCAAAATGCAACAATACAGTCATAAACATAGATTGACTCGCTGTGACATCATCACCAATAAGGTACTTGACAATCTCCAGGTGGCCACTACTACTTACTGGCAAAAACTCCGTTAGACCTTGAACAACGCCAAGGACCAATGCTTCTAATATATTCATGTGAGTCTTACTTCTGAATTATCACTTTTTGAAGATGGCATAAATCTGCATACCAAGTCCACCCAAGATGAGTACTGGAGCTATCACAGTCCTTCTTGCACTATAGATTAGACTATCGTCCCATACATCTGGTGATGACATGCTACCACCGAGCATTAGTAGCATTCCTAAAACTATCATCCCAATGCCAATAAGCACCCACTTATAGTGTTCCCTATTAAAGAGTAAGGCGTCTGAAGAAGAATCTTGGACTTTGGTAGAATTGGACCTAGTCGACTTAATCGGCTTCAAATTTGATCCAGCCTTTTTTTCATTTACGACTACTACAGTCTTTTTCTTATTTGCCATATTATGCTATATATATTACAAAGATATAAATATCTTAAACCAAGTTGGTATCATAAAAATTTTGTTCAAGATATCTTGTTAACTCAGCAAATGTTGTAATGAGTACTGCAAATACCACAATGACATCCACAAAGAGGACACTTGCTAGTACCTTAAACAATGAAAGATAATTGAGCAATCCAGGATAAAGCAGTAATAGCAAGAGACCAAGACAGAGTAGCAACAAATTGGCAATACCAATAGCCTGAGTTAACTTTGACAACGTACTTTTTCTGAGTGGTTGCCAAATAAATGACTTTCTCGCCCCTACCAGTTGCATCGTCTGGATGGTGCTCTTTTGTGACAACAAACTGCTACGTATGGATCCTATAACAAATAACACTGCCCAACAAGAGAGGATAAGTGACAATATCAGCCCCAGTATTCGCAATGTATTGACATTTGAAGTCAATGTCGTAAGGTCTTGCTCTTCATGAATCACTGACTTAACCCCTCTATATTGTGCAAGCTCAGTATTAATAACTTGAGAAGTGGCAGTATCATAATCAATTAAGTTGAAGGTCAACATATCGTGGAATGGATTGACTGTCGGCACCGTTGATGTTGGAAACATCTCCAAAAAGGCCTCCTCCCCAGTTTGAAACACAATACTCTGACCATCAATGCCTCCGTGATTACTTAAATATGCTCTGACGGCTTGCTGATCTACTTCTGTTGCAGCCGCTTCAAACTCAACTAGGGTCAGTACTTGCTGCTTGATATATTGTTTTAACGATGAGGTATGTAAGAAAAAAATGCAGAGCACCGTCAACAGTAGCACTACAAAAGATACTGAGGTCTGAGTTGAGACGTTTAGTGATTGAGGTAATTTAATTGTATTCATGATGATATATAACGAGGTAAAGATAATGTCTAAGCTCTTCATTTTATTGTTTTGTTCGATGAGCTATTCTACAACAGGTCAGATAGGGCTGACAAATCCCTCTTTTGAAGATACTCCAGCTGATGCTACCATGCCAAGTGGCTGGTGGTTGGTAGAGCCTGGAACCACCCCTGATATCTTACCTGGATATTGGGGAGTCTATGAAGATGCCTCTGAAGGTGACACATTCATCGGCTTGATAACTCGAGATGATGGGTCTTTCGAAGCTATTGGGCAGCGACTTCCGTATACGCTTAATCAAGATGTGTGCTATCAATTCAACTTAGACCTTGCTCATTCAGAGGAGTACGTGGGATACAATACACCAATCTACCTCCGAGTCTACATCGGAAAATCAAAAAAGAAGCGTGGCCAACTCATTTACACCTCTCCACTCTTAGAAAGCGAAGATTGGATGACAGAGTCCATACAATTCATCCCAAGTGCAAATTCAAGGTATCTCATTATTGAAGCATATAGTCCTCAACCTACTCCAGGAAACTTATTATTAGACAATATCTCTACAATCAACAAGTGTAACAGGGCCTAAGAATCAATTGAAATAGTCCTTTGATTTTCGTAATATTGTTGTAACAGTATACCACAGAGCTATGCTTAATTTGTCAACAGTTACAAATTTCAAATTATGAATATTAGACATATAATTACTTGTCTCTTACTAACGCTTCCTTTTTTAGGAATCAGTCAATTCCATATCGGTGGCGGTCTATCCTATGTAGAAAGAGGCAATGAAGTAGGACTTGGAGCCAAAGCAACTCTAGGGTTGGCCGAGTTTTGGGGAGCAGCTCTTGGCACTGATTTGATATTAACCAATGGAGCAAAATTTTCAATTAATGCAGATGCTCACTACAGATTAAGACTTGGTGAGAATACAAGTATCAACCCACTAGCTGGACTTAACTTTACAAAGTTTTCTGATAATTCGGACTTAGATATTGGGATCAATTTAGGTGTATTTACAATGATTCCTCTCCAGGATAGACTCAACCTCTACATCGAACCGAAAATCACGGTTGGGACATTCAATAGTTTCGTGCTTTCAGCAGGTATCATGCTTTAATATGCAACAACTTTCAAGTGTACTATTACTAGCTATACTCATTGGATGTACAGATAATATGAAATCAATCATAGAAAGACATGGACATAGAGGCTGTAGAGGACTTATGCCAGAAAACTCAATACCTGCGTTTTTGCATGCTTGTGAGCTTGGTGTTGATTATTTAGAATTAGATGTAGTAGTCTCTCAAGATGACGAAATCATTGTAAGTCACGAACCTTACTTTTCACATCTCTTCACAACGACTCCTGATGGCCTTCCTTTGGATGAAAACAGCGGAAAAAAGACCAACATCAGAACTCTCTCCCTTGACAGTATCCAATCCTATGATGTTGGAAAAAGAATCAACTCCAAATATCCAGACCAGCAAAGTGTACCATGTGTCAAACCAACGTTAGACCAGGTAGTTGAAGCTGTCAATGACTATTGCTCTGAGCACAACATACCTATTCCTGGATACAATATAGAGGTGAAATTTGATGAGAAGGAACAAGACTATTTTCCATTGAGAGAGCAGTATGCAGATATATTCATAGCTAAGATTACTACATTGGGGATAGGCGATCGCATCATTATTCAATGTTTTGATCCTCCCTTACTCAATGCAATGCATGTTATCAACCCCAAACTTAAGTATGGACTCCTTATTGACAACTTGGTCTCTCCTCAACAAAATCTTGACTTACTCAATTTTAAACCATTCGGCTATATGCCCTACTTCAAACTTGTAGACAAGCATACCGTTGAGCTTTGCAGAGATCAGAAACTCCACCTTGTTGTTTGGACTGTAAATACTAAAGAAGACATCCAGAAGATGAAACTCATTGGTGTTGACGGAATTATTTCAGACTATCCAGATCGATTAATTGACTTACTATAGTCAATACTGCTAACTCTGTTTCGGATTCTACAACCCCTTCTTGTCAATTAAAATAATGCATTTCATATTGTAAAAATATTTAATATGAAATAATCCATAAATCCTACACGTTCTAGTAAGGATTAAACATCATTCCTATGCAAAGAGCAAAATTAATTCTACAAGCGATTGTCGTTGGACTTACTCTCACCGTTGTCATAAGCCAAGTTTCTGAGCAGGAAACAACACCTTCAGAAGAGAGGACTGCCACCACTGCTTACCATACAGTATAAAAAAAGGTCACACCCTAGTGAGCATGACCTTCTACTAAGCATTATATTAGTTTATTATTCTTTGACAAACTTAACCACCTTGGTTAGTGAGCCATCAATGATTACTGCAAAGTAATTACCCTTACTTAATTCAGTAACATTGATATTGTGTAGCCTATCATTACTTGAATAGTTAGCTGTAGACAATGTTTTTCCTTGACTATTTGCAACAGATATGATGAGGTCAGATCCACTTACACTTTCATAAGCTATTGTAATGTTATCTGTTGATGGATTGGGATATACAATAACATCTTGCACCACTTCTTCTTCAATTCCGCTTGTAAATCCAACTTTTACTTGATTAGCGTTGTCAATAGTGCCATCAGGATTGATTAAGATGACAGCTACATGCATTTGATTGACATCTTCTCCTTCTCCAAGTGGAAACTCAAATGTGTAATCTCTATTATCACCTGCGGCAATAGGATCAGAAAAGCTATTTGAGTCCCCTGAGAACCCTAGTGGTATTGCCCTAGCCACATGGTCATACACCATTTGGCTTGCTGGCACAGTACTTGGAAGATTCTCATAGCCTCCCATTTCACCTTCTCCACCACCTGCGTAATAATTAGATTGGGCATAGCCACTTTCGGTTCCACTTACCCCATCTTCAATTGTAATAAGCGCTAGCCTATGATCAGCTGTCAACTCGACATTGGCCAATACATTGACATCCATTGTAATATTTCGTGAATTGACATCAAACTTAGCTTCAGCATCAAAAACAGCCTTTGGTGCTTGAGCAATATAATCCAAAAATGGAATTTCTAAATCTGCTGATGTTCCAAAATCTGTCTCGGCAGATGCTCTCATTACTGTCACTGCTGGATATCCAGTAAATCCATGTTGACCATCATATCCTTGGACGACCATAGGGTCATTACCACCATTATGCACGGCTACACCAACAAATCTATCACCGTATTTCGTAGTTAACCTATCTAAAAACACTGCTCCTCTTGGACACCATCCACACCATGTCCCTGTGCCTTCTTCTATCAGAACTCCTTTGCCTTCTGCTGGAGTAACTCCCCTCAAACTGCTAGTGGTTTTACTATTACACGGATCTTCGTCAACCTTATCTCCATTGATTGCTACCACTTGCATTTCCAAAGCATGAACTCCTTCAATATAGGTATACTCTTCTGGTAGAGTAAATGATGATATCCCACTAGTTGCCAATGCCAAGTCATCAATAGTCAGAGTTTTGGGTCCATCTGGAAACTGCACTTCAACATCTATCGACAACACTACTTCCTGTCCTAAGTTGGTTATTGATCCAGATATTCCTTGACTCATTCCTGTTAAACCACCGACTCCTAAATCATCCACAGCAAGGGATACATCATATTGTTTAGTATCTATCTCAGGGGTATGAGAAAAACTTACGTCGTCAATATAAAATGCATTGCCAAGTGTCGGAAAAATATCAACTGATGCCACAGCTGCTCCTTCATTAGAAAATGATCCAGCACATTCACCATCTATAAATATAGTCCATACTCCTTCATTCAAATTCACTTCATAGGCTACATTGATCCATCTCTCTTTTTCGTACGTTAAACCGATGCCAAGCATATTTCCAGCATCGCTAAATTGCAATTCTCCAGTCTCTAGAAAATAACAATTGTGTGACCATGTTGTACCTATAGTAGTCTCACCTTGGAAATTCCAATAAGCTCCTCCACCTTCGTTGACATATACATTCATCGAATATTTAAAGAGCCCACTAGTATACTTAGCACCAAAAGGTAACACGACATCCTGGGGTCCACCATTGGCTGCTGTAGATGAGAAAAAAATACTATTACTTCCGCTGGCAGCTTGGTCTGTTGTTGTCCGTACATCTTCAGCTCCTCCAGTGGCTCCAGACCATGTGGTCCAATCGCTAGATACGCTACCAATATAATCTCCAGCTGCATAGCCTTCAAAATCATCTGAGAACTGGACTTGGCCAAATGCCAAACCTACACTTAGGCAAAACAAAACAAGTGTAAATAATTTATTCATATATATGTTTTAATATTAAAAAAAGATTGAGTTAACTAAGGTAGGCAGTCTATTAGACTTCCTTTTAAAATATTCAATATTTGTCTTGAATAAGCACCAAGTAACCGTGAATTGTTGACTCATCCCCCAATGTCTTTAAGTTAAAAGCTGCATTCTTTTAACATTTAATATCACCTTGAAAATAAGTTTAACAGTATTTAAGAATAAATTTGGGTCAACAAACTGTTATAAAGCCAAAGCATAAGCCTATGAAACATTTAATAGTAATCATACTCAGTCTGGTGGTCTACTCATGTACTCCTAAAGTAGCAACTACCGTTACTGAACCAGCAGAAGAAGTCACTCCCGAAGTCGTTGTTGAAAAGACAACACCTTGTACTACTCTTGGAGAACTCCCTTCATCAGTAAGAGAAGAAGCCGAAACAGCATTTGTACTATACCGAGACTTCCTAAAGTCAGGCAATTACGATGAATCTTACAAGTATTGGAAATCTGCATACTACAATGCTCCAGGCTCTAATGGTCGTATCCAATACCACTATGATGATGGAATCAAACTATACAGGCACTTTTATGACAATACTACTAATCCAGTTGATAAAGAAATGTGGGTTGATAGTGTCAAAGCATTGTACAACAAAAGAAAAGAGTGCTTTGGAGACGATGCCTACTTAGATGGCAGACTTGGGTTTGACCTCTACTACTACTTTCCTGGTGCTGCTTCTGATATGGAAATTTATTCCCTATTTAAAAATGTGTTTGACGCAAAAGGCGAACAAGCTGATTACTTTATCATTAATCCATTTGCTAAGATCCTGTATGACAAAGTGGTAGATGGCACTATTTCTCCGGAAGAAGGAGGCAAGTATGCTAAACTAAGTATTGCAGCAGTAAATTATGGGCTAGCCAATTGTAAAACAGATTGTGAAAGTTGGAAAATAGTCAATGACTATGCTCCAGCTAGACTAGAAAACTTAGAAGGCATAAAGGGTCTATATGATTGTACATATTATGCTGACAAATACTATGCTCTTTACTTAGCAAACCCTACTGATTGTGAAGTTGTCAATGAAGCCTACAGAAGGATGAGATGGGGAGACTGCGAAACAAGTCACCCAAAGCTGGCTGAAGTTGCTGAGGCAAAAAAGAAACTATGCACTGCTGTTGTCACCAACGAACCAGGTCCTCTTCGCCAAGCTTATGACCTTTATGAAGCTGGAAAGTATGCGGAAGCAATTACAGGGTTTGAAGACTTTGCCAACTCTACTACTGATGTCAACAAGAAAGCAAAGTACCTCCTACTCATTGCCAAAATATACTATCGGGATATCAAAAAGTTTGGTAAGGCAAGAGCATATGCAGAACAAGCAGCTGCAGCCAGAGGTGGCTGGGGAGAACCCTACATGCTCATTGGCAAACTCTATGCTTCTAGTGGACCACTCTGTGGACCTGGCCGTGGATGGGACAGTCAGATAGTGACCTGGCCAGCTATTGATATGTTTAACAAGGCTAAATCTGTTGACCCAAGCATAGCAGCTGATGCGAATAAGTGGATTAATACTTATAGTCAATATATGCCTTCGAATGAAGATATCTTCCAAAGAAGGTTAGCCGTAGGTGATAGCTTCAAGGTAGGATGCTGGATTAATAGATCTACAACTGTGAGAGTTGCCAAGTAATCCCTTATATTTAAGAATAAAAACAATCGAAAAATGGATTTACGGACTGAATGGAGCAGCTGGTTATTGGTCTTACTCATGATGGTAATTGCCTACCTTGTCAATCCCTGGGTAACTCAGAGTGGTATAGGCATGACCCTTGTTCAGGTCATAGGATACCCTATTGCTGCGATTGCAATTGCTTGCATTCCAGTGCTAATTATATGCTACTTCATTAAGAAGATCCCGGATATTGATTATTCAATCAGGTTGGCCTTTGTGTACATGGTGTTTATACTTGTTAATCACTTTATGTAGACAATCCTCCTTATCATAGAACAACCCAAAATTACTAACAAGAATATACTCAACATCATATGTACGGCAGAAGACAACCACAAGGCAGATACTACGGAGGTACAGGAGACCCCTACAGTCGAAATGGACGTGGGGCTGGCACTGGTAGGTTTAAGTTATTTTTAATGATTGGTTTGGCTATGGCAGCCTTCCAAGCTTTCAAATATTTTACCAATACCCAGGTCAACCCTGTAACTGGAGAAACTCAGCGTATTCAATGGACTACTGAAGAAGAAATCCAACTTGGGCTTAACTCAGCTCCGCAAATGGCACAGCAACATGGTGGTCTTCACCCAGATAAGAGAGCACAGGACTTTGTCAAGCAAGTAGGACAGAGGTTGATCAATACTCCTACTGCCTTAAAGTCTCAATATCCTTATGACTTTCACTTACTGGCTGATCCTAATGTAGTCAATGCCTTCGCCTTGCCAGGTGGTCAGTGCTTCATCACTTATGCCCTCTTCGAACGTCTGAAGTCAGAAGATCAACTAGCTGGCGTAATGGGCCATGAACTCGGTCATGTCATAGAAAGACATGGGGCAGAAAGAATGGCTAAGTCTGGCTTTATCCAAGGACTTATCCAAAGTGTCCTCATCGGCTCAGGAGGTGACCCATCATTTGCTCAGATTGCAAATGTTATTGGCAACTATACCAATATGAAATATGGCAGAGATCAAGAGCTTGAATCAGATGACTGGGGAGTCAAGATCATGCTTGAAGCGGGGTATGATCCTGAAGAACTTATTGGAGTGATGGACATCCTAGAAGAGGCTTCTGGTGGTAGTCGAGTTCCAGAATTTCAGAGTTCACATCCTAGTCCAGAAAATCGGAGAGAAAAGATCAGAGAATCAATTGAAAAACATAGTAGATAATATTCACAATAACAATTAATAATCATGGCTAACAACTTTTTATCATCAAAGAACCCTATCATGAAATCTAACGTACTTGACAGTAAGTTAGAGAATTCGCATATTCTAGATCATTCGGACATTATGACAATGGACGGTGCTGTAAACAAGTCACTGATGCTCTTAGGCATCCTGCTTTGCACTACTTACATAAGCTATCAAATGCCCTCTTCCCTTCTACTTTGGTCAGGGATCATTGGAGGACTGATTGCAGTACTCGTGGCATCATTCAAACCTCATACTTCACCGATTTCGGCACCTGTCTATGCAGCATTCGAAGGACTATTCGTAGGGTCTATCAGTGCAATCTATGCAGCCCAATTTGAGGGTATAGTCATACAAGCAGTTTGCTTGACATTTGGAACTCTTTTGATGATGCTGCTCATCTACAAAACGGGGCTAATACAAGTTACAGAAAAATTTAAAATGGGAGTGATGATGGCCACAGGCGCTATTATGTTCGTCTATATGATTAGCATCCTAGGACACTTTGTTGGCTTCAATGTCCCCTATCTTCACGAAGGAGGAGTAATCGGCATTGGGGTAAGTGTTGTGATACTAGGTATTGCCGCACTGAATCTATTAATAGACTTTGATGCATTTGAGCAAGGAGTAGCTGCTAGAGCTCCAAAGTATATGGAGTGGTATGTTTCCCTTGGCTTGCTAGTGACTTTAGTATGGCTTTACATAGAATTCCTCAGACTACTTTCTAAATTAAGCAGAGACTAACACAGACTCTTACAACATAACATACGAGGCACTTTCAACAATGGAAGTGCCTTTTTTGATGCCTTTTAGGCTATAAAATGGGGGTATTCATCCATTTTTTACCATCTTAACTCATAATAACTTTATCTTATCAATTAATTAGAAGGTTCTAGAGTTATATCATTAATCAAAATAATACTAAACATGAATATTATGAAAAATCTATTTAGCCTCCTATTGCTCATGCTATTTACCTCTAGTGTAATATTAGCACAGAAGGAAACAAGAAGTCTTTCTGCCTTTGACAAATTAGATGTATCTGGCAGTATCTCTGTTGAATTAGTCAAGTCAAGTAACTACAAAGCAGAAATCACAATTATAAAAGGTGACCTAGAAGCCTTGGTTACAGAGGTTAACGGAGGTACACTCGATATTAGCTTTAAGCGACTTGGAGGATATAATTGGGGAAGTGGTGAGAAAGCTAAGATTATTTTATATACGGGAGACTTAGCCTCAATAGAGACAAGTGCAGGAGCCAAGGTCGATGGTAAGACAACAAGTAATACATCAAATACTGTAAGTTTAGAAGCGAGTAGTGGCTCATCTATTGCTATTAGTGTAGAGAGCAACCAAGTCAAGGCAGATGCTAGTTCAGGAGCTAGGATTTCCGTAAGTGGAAATACCAGTGCTATTAGTGCTGATGTCAGTAGCGGGGCCAATATTGATTGTTCTTTGCTAAAAGCTGAGTCTGCATCTGCTGATGCCAGTTCTGGTGGTAGTATCTCTGTTTGGCCCACTGAGAGCTTAAAGGCTGAAGCAAGTTCTGGTGGAAGTGTAAAGTATAAGGGAGAGCCAAGTAACCTAGATGTAGAGAAAGATAAATATAGCGGTGGTAATATTAGCAAACTTTAACTTTCAAAAACTAAGGTGAAAAACAAGGGGTCATGATGTTTAAAATCATGGCCCCTTGATGTAGTATTTAGAAATCGAGATTTTTACTACCTTCTCTTTCTTGTACTTCCTTTACTGCTTGAACTACTAGCTCCGATCCTGTAACCAACGGCCAGTCTTCCTAATAAGTCTAAATTAATTACTTCAGATACGTCAAAAGTTTCATCAGTAGTTTGGTCTTTGTAAGTATCATTGAATGCTCTACCAGCTCCAAGTCCAAATTCGAATACTAGTCCTGAACTAGCAACTACTTTCCATCCTATTGCTAAACCTGCGGCAATTCTATTTCTAGTGATTTTAGTATCAGTTATATCGTCAGTTCCAGATCCTCCTTTCCATTTCAAATAGGGTCCAACATAGAATTTGTCAGCTCCCTTATTAGGATTTAAGTAATACTTACCTATTGCTCTTAATCCAACACCAGTAAACTCTACATTACCAACTCCGGTTAGATTTATGTCTGATTTACCAAAGTCAATTACAGGCTCTACTCCTAGTCTGTCTCCAAGTATAAATTCACAACCAACAGAGATATCTCCACTAAGGAGTAATGCAAGAGGATTGATTTTTGGCTCTATTTGTGCAAACGTGGAAGTAGCAACAAATAGACTTAACATTGTAAATAATAAATTAAGTTTCTTCATTTTTGTAATTTTTGATTAGTAATAACAACAAGATAGTATCATTTGTATTTAACAAATAATAAATATATAATTAATTTTAATATATCATAATGTCATAATATTTTAACTAATGATCGTCAGCTGATTAACGCAATTATTTAACATTTAGACTTACAATATCAATTTGTTAAACTAATAATAAAGTCCTCCTTTTAAAATGTGTAAGTTTTAAAAATAGTATTACTTTGAATAAATTAATCAAACTACAAACGATATGAAAAAAATTATCTTTTTTAGCATCCTTCTATTAAGTATGGCAGCTACAATCACAGTTGCTAGCCCAACAAACCAGTCAAAGTTAGATCACATTGATCCTTCTTTATCAACCACATATTCAGTAAATAGTGTTGAAGACTTCCTTGAGTTAACACCAAAGAAGTATAAGGAAATGACTGGAAAAAAGATGAAGGTCAAAGAAATCATTGGGCTCAAAATAGCACAAGCCAAAATCAAGAAAGCTATTGATTATCCTAATTCCCCTGGCAGTAATAATGATGGTCTTAGAATACTGGCCTATATATTCGCTGTCTTGCTAAGCCCTGTAGGAGTGCTTCTTGTCGATGGTGTTAGTGGCAAGTTTATCCTCAATTGCCTACTTTGGCTAGTTTGTGGTGTTGCTGGATTATTTCTGCCCTGTATCGGGCTATTACTCTTCCTTATCCCAATAGCTCATGCTGTAATGGTTGTCGCAAAGCACTACGGAGACTTGTAATGTCAATACACTTTAAAAACGACATACAAAAGAAGTGGTTAAACTATGGTATAGCTACTTCTTTTGTTTTTATTCTTATTCTATTGTTCTTACTACCTGCTGGGTATTTTGATGAGGGGGTGAGTGTATGTCCTAGCATGGCCATATATGGCAAAGAATGCCTGGGTTGTGGTCTAACAAGAGGGACTATGCACCTCCTTCATGGTGATTGGAGAGAAGCTATGTATCACAATAGTCTTTCAATAATTACAACACCAATCATACTATTGTTTGGAAGCTATTTCTGTTTTAGAAGTATAAAAAACATACTAACATAAATACATTCAATAAAACAAATACTTTTACAAAGAGAAACTCTCCCCACAGCCACAAGTCCTTGCAGCGTTTGGGTTATTAAAGTAAAACCCCTTGCCATCAAGTCCTGAACTAAACTCTAAAGTAGTGTTGCACAAGTAAAGAAAGCTCTTCAGATCGGTAACAACCTTGACACCGTTGTCTTCAAATACCTGATCATTTTCTAATGAAGTGTCATCGAAGTCTAAATTATAAGACAACCCTGAACATCCGCCACTAGTGACCGATACCCTTACGAAGTGCTTGTCTGTCACATCTCCCCTGGACATGAGCTCTTCTATCTTTTCTTTTGCTGTATCTGCTACAAACAACATATTATGACAAGCCGTTTTTTTCTTTATAATCAGATATTGCACTCTTGATTGCATCTTCTGCTAATACAGAACAATGTATCTTAACTGGAGGCAAGGCTAGCTCTTCAACAATATCCATATTGTCAATAGCTAAGGCATCATCGATAGACTTTCCCTTAAGCCACTCAGTAGCTAATGATGATGAAGCAATCGCCGAACCACATCCAAATGTCTTGAATTTAGCATCTTTGATAGTACCATCATCTTCGTTAACTTCAATCTGAAGTCTCATAACATCACCACACTCGGGAGCACCTACTAGACCTGTACCTACATTGTTCTTACTCTTATCCAATGTTCCTACATTTCTTGGATTCTCAAAATGATCCATTACTTTTTCTGAATATGCCATGTTCTTCTATTATTTCTGTTATTGTCTTAACGCTAATTCTAATGTTTTAGTTCTTGATGTTTAGTGTTCTGTCCACACTACAGCATCTAGGTCTACACCTTCTTTATACATCTCCCATATCGGACTCAAGTCTCTCATATGATTGACACCAGTTGATATTAATTCTATTGCTTTGTCTATTTCTTCTTCAGTGGTGAACCTTCCAAGGCTAAACCTGATAGAACTCACTGCCAAGTCGTCACCTAAGCCTAAGGCAATCAGTACATAAGATGGCTCCAATGACGCCGACGTACATGCAGATCCTGAAGAGACTGCTATATTTTGGTTGAATGTCATCATCAATCCCTCGCCTTCGACATGCTTAAATGAGATATTAGTGACATGGGGCATTCTATGATCTACATTACCATTGACATAGACCTCTTCAATTTGATCTTTGAATGCTGATTCTAATTTGTCTCTGAGTACTCTTAGTCTAGCTGCATCTTGTTCCATTTCTTGCATTGCAATCTCCGCAGCCTTACCAAATCCAACTATACCAGGTACATTCAACGTACCAGACCTCATCCCTCTCTCATGTCCTCCACCATCGAGCTGTGATGTCACTTTCACTCTTGGGTTTTTCCTATTGACAAAAAGAGCTCCAACACCCTTAGGACCGTACATCTTGTGAGAAGTAAACGCCATCAAGTGTATACCTAATTCTTTAGGATGGGTTTTAATCTTTCCTACAGCCTGTGTAGCATCAGTCATAAACAGAATGCCATGCTTAGCACAAAGGTCACCAATCGCCTTCATAGGTTGAATGACTCCTGTTTCATTGTTGGCCCACATGATAGAGATCATAATGGTATTTGGCTTAATTGCTGCTTCTAACTTAGCCAAATCTACTAATCCATCCTCTTCTACATCCAGGTAAGTCACCTCACCACCCATCTTCTCAATCTTCTTGCAAGAGTCTAGGACAGCTTTGTGTTCTGTTGTAAGCGTAATGATGTGGTTACCCTTCCGAGCATACATTTCGAATGCACCTTTCAACGCTAGGTTGTCGGACTCTGTAGCACCAGATGTAAAGATGATTTCTTTTGAGTCTACAGCCAATAGATTAGCAATTTGTTCTCTTCCATAATCAACTGCTTCTTCTGCTTGCCACCCAAATGGATGAGATCGACTAGCCGCATTACCCGGAATATCGTAAAAATATGGTAACATAGCATCCACAACTCTTGGGTCACAAGGTGTTGTTGAATTGTAATCTAAGTATATTTGAATAGGTTTACTCATTAGTATTATTTCGTCTCTTGAAAACTTCTAGTCAATAAACCCACAAAGGTATAGATAAGTTTAAACAATAATCATTTTTAAAATAGCAAATCACGTTGGCTAAATCTCTCAATCCTAAAAAACAGCATCTTTGGAATTTTAAGCAAGCGAATGCCCAAGATATTGTCAGTGGTCTACTAGCTGAAGATGTCAATATGCTATCACATGCCATTACCCTTGCTGAGAGTGCTACCCAGGATGATAGGTCAATGGTACACGATGTATTAGAACATGCGGATTCTAACTGGATTAGCAATGATTCAATCCGTATTGGTATAACTGGTCCTCCTGGTGTGGGGAAGAGCACATTCATCGAAAGACTCGGAAATTACCTGATCGAAAAAGAAGCGAAAGTTGCCGTGCTGCCAATTGATCCATCTAGTACAGAATCAAAGGGAAGTATACTCGGGGACAAAACGAGGATGGAAACTCTCTCAACTAGTAAGTATGCCTACATCAGACCAAACCCCTCACGGAACCACTTAGGTGGAATGTCTCCAGCAACTCATAGTTCAATACTCCTATGTGAAACTGCTAAGTATCAGCATATTATACTTGAGACTGTAGGCGTAGGCCAATCTGAGATTGAAGTGAAGTATCTTACTGATATAGTCATCGTGTTGTTACAACCAGGGTCAGGTGATCATTTGCAAGGCATAAAAAAGGGATTGATGGAAATCGCTGACATACTAATTGTGCATAAAATGGATGGCGACCAACTCCAAATGGCCAAACAAAAGGTGAATCAACTGAGACAGTTATATCCTAAAAAGCAAGTGCTGGGCTTCAGTAGTGTCGACGAAAGACAACAATTAAGCAGTCTATACCAAGCTATTGAAGCAATAGCAAAACAACAATCAAGAAGGCAAACACAACTTGCTAAACTAACAACTATAGAGCTTGACATCGCCATCCTAGATTGGGCAAAACAAACCGAATTGTACCGATCCTTGACAATTGGCAATAATGAGTCCTTGCCCGGTAGTCAAAGTAAAATCTTTATCGGCAAGTTAAAATCATTGCTAAACATATAATAATTTTATTTAATGTATTATCGGTCTAAAAGTATACTTACTTTTGCCAATCTATGAGATTACTTGCAACATGCTTATTGATACTATTATTGATTGGAAAGAACAATGTCCTCTCAGCAGCAAGTATTTCTGATGGCTACTATGTCATGCCAGTACATCATGAGGTAAGAATTAGTGGTAATTTTTGCGAACTTAGGACTAATCACTTCCATGCTGGAATAGATATACGCAGCTCTAAGGGTATGTCTGGTGATTCTATATTTAGTGTAGCACCAGGCTACTTGTCTAGGATAAGAGTACAAAGGAGTTCTTATGGCCAGGTGCTATACATTGATCATGATAATGGCACCACTTCCGTCTATGCTCATTTGGACACTTTTCATCCCAAAATAGAAAAACTGCTTAAGCGATATCAGTATGCTACCCAATCCTCAGAGATTGACCTTTACTTAGATAGCACTAGAGTTTCTATTAAGCAGGGAGATTTCATAGGAACTATGGGAAATACTGGAAGGTCAACTGGTCCACACCTGCACTTTGAGATCAGAGATACTAAGTCAGAAGAACCTATCAATCCTTATCTGTTCGGCTTTGCTCGAAAAGACAACATCAAACCTACCCTACTCTCCGCTTGGTTACATGAATTGGATAGTCTAGGACGCTTCAAAACAAGAAAAAAGATCCCAATCAAACAGTTGTCTGATGGCAATTACAAGGCTGTTGGTGTAATCAAGAGTTCTAGCACTTTCAATGGAATAGCTATTGAGGCCTATGACAAGGCTAATGGTTGGCACAATTACACAGGTGTCTATGAGACAGTATTATCAAGCAGTAGCGATACTATATGCTCCGTATCTAACAGACGTTTTAACTTCAATGAGAATAAGAGTATAAACTCTCTGATAGATTACCCACTTTATAAGACAGTCAGAAAAAAAGCAGTAAAACTCTATGAGCAACAACTCATCAGGCAGTCAATCTACGCTAATTGCATTGCAAAAGGCATTATAAGTTTGAATGGATATTTAGCGAAGCCTATAACCGTGGTCTTATCAGACTTCAACGGAAATACACGAACGCTAAGTCTTGATTTAGCTCTCCATGATGAAGTTGATGACCAATTGAAGTCAGTGAATAGTCATGGCAAATCAATATTGACTTCTCAACATATTGATATAGGCATGGTCGATGAGTGCCTGTTTGAAGATGAATATATCTCACTAAAGAAGCAAGGCAGCAGTTATGTTATAGGAGATCCTACTATTCCGCTTAATGGCTACATTCCTATCAAAATCAAAGATGGAGCTGGCAGTGATGATATTCTTGTGTTAAAAGGCACAAGAAAGAGCTTTGGAGGTCATGTAAAAGACGGAATACTCTACGCATCCATCAATCAATTTGGCACTTTCGAATTCAGTGAGGACAAAGTTGGCCCAACGATAGCCACCTTGCGCTTCAGTGAGGTCAGAACTCAATACAAATCTTGGAAATTCAAGGTGACAGACGACTTTTCAGATTACGTCGAACACAAATCGCTGACAGTCTCAGCATATATTGATGGTCAATTTATTAGAAGCTATTTTGACGCCAAGTCCAATAGCCTAGAGATAACCGATCTTTCCTTGATTGATTCTAATGCAGACACATTGTCAATAATTGCCATAGATGTCCATGGTAATAAAACCATACGAAACTACCCACTTTAGTTGTCTGTTTAATATATTCCTACAATTGCTAAACAAAACTCCTTTATTAGCATTTACTTATAAAATCCACACACATGCTAGATATAGGAGACAAAGTGCCAGAATTTAATATTCCCAATGAAAAGGGAGATGTTGTTTCTAACTCTTCATTGCTTGGGAGTAAGTATATCGTGTTCTTTTATCCAAAAGATGATTCTCCTGGGTGTACGAAGCAGGCTTGTAGTGTCAGGGACAACTACACAAAACTCAAAAGAGAAGGTTATCAGATATTTGGGGTAAGCCCAGATAAGGTAGCAAAGCATGCTAAGTTTATTGACAAGTACGAGCTACCCTATCAGCTACTGGGTGATACCGAAAAGGAAATGATTACCGCCTTTGGTGTTTGGGGACATAAGAAGTTTATGGGAAAAGATATTGTTGGGGTGATCCGTAACTCATTCATTATAAATGAGTTAGGAGTAATCACCAACATTATTGCAAAAGTAAAAACCAAAGAGCATGGCAATGAGCTATTGCAGGCAATTCAAGAATTGCACAGACCTTCTCCCATACATTAAGCACATTGACTACAGTTTGTAGTTTGGCTTAATAGAGTTAGCTTCATCATCATAAAATGCTTTGATGATAGCCATGACTTCTTCTGGAGTATCTACCACTGGCATTAAATCTAAATCATTTGGTGATATATTGTTATGTTGCTCGAGCATGACATTGACTATCCAGTCACTCATTCCTCCCCAGAAGTCAGATCCCATTAAAATCACAGGAACTTTACTGATTTTCTTTGTTTGGATTAGTGTCAATACCTCAAATAATTCATCCAATGTTCCAAAACCACCTGGCATAACTACGAATGCCTGAGCATATTTTACGAACATGACCTTTCGTACGAAGAAGTATCCATAGTCCATGTTTTTGTCAGGATCAATGAATGGATTATGCGATTGCTCAAATGGCAAATCAATATTAAGTCCTACTGAAAGACCACCTTTCAGATAAGCTCCTTTGTTACCAGCCTCCATGATTCCTGGACCTCCTCCGGTTATGATACCAAATCCTTCGTCAACTAGTCTTTCAGCCATTTCTACAGCTAACTTATAATATTTATCTTCTGGCTTAGTCCTTGCAGAACCGAAAATCGACACACAAGGTCCTAACTTGTTCATGGTCTCAAATCCATCAACAAACTCAGCTAATACCTTGAACATAGTCCAAGAATTCTCACCTTTTAATTCCGTCCACTTTTTCAATGGTATTGGGTTATTGTTACTCATCTTCTCTTTTAGTTATTTAATCTAATCAATTGCAAAGCTGTGCTCAGTTAGACTGTAACTCCTTTATACTTATCAAACTCAACACGGAGATAGCGCTGCATTTCATCAAAGGAAGTAAACTTATCAAATAGATTTTGCAGGTTACTTCTTTGATTACTATTTGCAACAGCATATTGCTCAACATTCTTCTTACTGATAGTTTCCTCTCCTAGGATAACTAGCCTCTCTACAACATTCCTAAGTTCTCTAATATTGCCGGTCCAGTTTATTTTTTGCAGCTCTTTAACAGCCTGTGGAGCTATCATCTTGATAGGCATTCCATAGTCATTGCAGACTTTAGCTATAAAATGATCAACAAGGATTGGGATATCATCTGCTCTTTCATTGAGTGATGGCACCTTAATGATAATTACACTCAACCTATGATACAAATCCTCCCTAAAGGCTCCTCTCGCTATCTCATGTCTAAGGTCCTTATTCGTCGCTGCCAATACTCTGACATTGACTAAGATATCTTTGTTTCCACCTACCCTAGTGATTCTATTTTCTTGTAATGCTCTTAAGACTTTAGCTTGAGCATTTAGGCTCATGTCTCCAATCTCATCTAAGAAGAGGGTACCTTCATTGGCTTCTTCAAACTTGCCAATCCTTTGCTTATGCGCAGAGGTGAATGATCCTTTTTCATGACCAAATAACTCACTTTCTATTAGCTCCGTAGGAATGGCTGCACAGTTCACCTCGACTAAGGGGTTTTCAGCACGATTACTTTTTTCATGAATCCACCTTGCAACTAATTCCTTGCCTGTTCCATTTTCACCAGTAATGAAGACTCTGGCATCTAGTGGCGCTACAGTATTTATTGTTTCGTGGATTTGCTTTATTTCCTTTGACTCACCAATGATCTCTTGTACCTTGGTTTTTGTTACTCGCTTCTGTAAGACTTTCTTTTCAGTGATAAGTGTAGACTTATCCATGGCATTACGAATAGTGATCAAGAGCCTATTCAAATCAGGCGGCTTTGATATAAAATCAAATGCTCCTTTCTTTACAGCTTCAACTGCTGTATCAATAGTTCCATGACCCGATATCATAACTACAGGAGTGTCACTCGCCAAAACATTAATACGTTCCAAAGCTTCCATCCCATCCATCTTTGGCATTTTGATATCCAAGATGATGACGTCAAAGTTGTTTTGCTTAAGCTTAACAATACACTCCAACCCATCTGAGGCTTCATCGACTTTGTACTTCTCTAATTCTAGGATATCCCTGAGAGTTCTTCTGATGCTCTTCTCATCATCGACTATTAGTATATTTGGCATAACATCAACACTTTGCATTTATTAATAATGTGTAATAAAGTGCAAGATAGTAATTTATCTATTAAGATTATATTTAATGTATTGTATTTAAGCTTGAAATGCTAGATAAGACATCAGTCCTACACTGGTCAACAAGCAAGATTCATCTACATCAAAGCTTGGAGTATGTACTGAGGAAGAATAATCATGGGAGGGATTGTCTGTACCTATCCGATAGAAACAAGAAGGAACCTCTTGAGAATAAAATGCAAAATCTTCAGATGTAGTCCTCATCGGGATATCAATGACTTGTTCGGCTCCTAGATAATCAATAGCGTGGCTCTTGCAAATTTCCGTAAATACTGGATCATTGTATAGTGTTGGGTAGCCGACTCTAATATCTACGTTTGCACTAGCGCCATAGCCCAGACAAATTCCATCAATCCTTGCTTTGATCAACCGATGGGCTTCGAACCTCCATTTTTCATCAAAAGTCCTGAATGTCCCTTGAAGTTCAATAGTATCAGGAATAATATTAGTTGCTCCACCAACTGAATTAATCTTCCCAAAGGTCAATACCGTTGGTGTAGAAGGATTGGCATATCTACTGACTAGTGTCTGTAGTGACTGTACTATCTCTGCAACTATAGGAAGAGGATCTATCGTCAAATGAGGCATGGCTCCATGACCTCCCTTTCCCTTTATGGTAAGATATAGTTCATCGGCTGATGCCATATACATTCCTGACTTGAAGCCAACCTGGCCAGCCTGCAACGGAGGATGGACATGATTGCCTACCATTCTACCTTGATTACTCTGATCAAATAGACCATCTTTAATAAGTAGTGAGGCTCCTCCGGGGAGTTTCTCTTCTCCAGGCTGAAAAACACATACTGTATGATAAGGCAATTCTGCTTCCATCTGACTCAACACCTTGATCACTCCAAGTAAGGTTGCGGTATGGACATCGTGACCACAGGCGTGCATCACGCCTTCTACTGTAGACTTATATCCAACTTCATTACTCTCTTTGATAGGTAGCGCATCGATATCTGCTCTCAGGTAGATTGTAGGCTTGTGTTGGTTTCCTAATTCGACAATGACACCAGTCGTTGCACTTCTCCGTACCCTAGTAAGACCCATAGACTTCAGCATAGACTCTATGTAATCAGCAGTATTGAACTCAGCAAAACTTAATTCTGGATTTGCATGCAAGTGCCGACGAATCTCTACGACTTCGTCATGTTGTTGTTCAACTAGTTGCTTTATCTTGTGCTTAGTCTTAGCCATATATTATTGCATTGATCCAAATGTTCACATCATTCCATATACTGTAGTACCTGCAATAATTATACTCAGTTTGGTTTTGCAAGCGACTTCTTCCCTCTTCTGAAATATTAATCACACTAATTTTATTAATAGGCAAAGTTGCATCGGGTGCATAACCTATCAATGTCTTCTTACCTAACAACACATTAAATGTCTCACTAAGAATAGTCCTAGTCAGAGAAGACCTGAGTAACATATAAGGGGAAGCAACAATATGAAACAAAGCTGACACAATATCAAAGCTTCGCTTTAGTCTTTTATTTGATGCTGTATTAATATTGTAGGCTATTTCTGTAGTGTACCAAGTACCTGGTTCGTGTCTGCTATCACTGCCTAGGTAGTTGTCATTATTTGTGTTTGCAATCTTATATTTCAACTTACTCCCTAAGTAAGTCATGATTTGCAATATCTCCTTCATAGAGATATCCTTTGAGCAGAATATCACTTCATTTACACTGAGGACATTGACTAAGTCATGAAGCTTGGTTGTATTGCCTACATAGTAGGATGTATCATACTCATTATCTTTTGACGGATAGACGACCCCTTGAATCTGTGTATTGCTCCCCACAATTATGGGCTTTAACTCAGCAATAGACTCCTCATTACCAACAAGGATGACAGATCGTTCGTCTTCAATGTCATACCCTTTTGATTTATTACTTAACCTATTGGCGATAACCCTGGTCAAAAACGTAATCAGAGCTCCCAACATCAAATAAGAAAAAATCAATAATCTTGAAAATCGGTAGTCTTCTGGCAAGATGCCATAGATTACTAAGGTCAACGTTACTAGGGCTAATACTGCTGGGAGAAATCGTTTTCGCTTGCCATCTTCATCATAATGCCCAACTAAAAAGAGGAGAATAACTAAGGATACACAGAGGGAAATCAATCCTAGTTCAAAAGGTGCATTAGCGAAGTACTTTGGGTCTTGATAATATTGACTAGCCCACAACCAAGTGGTCACCTTGCCAAGCCCATAAGATAAGCCAAGGTCACAAAGTATTCTGATAGAAGAGCCTACTTGCTGTTTGACAAAGGCTACGAGGCTGACTAACATAATCGCTACTTTCAAAAAAAACAGCGTAACTGCAGACGATGAAGTCTTGAAATGCTTCTTAATAAATATCTGCATTGCCCCATAGAAGGCATTGTTATAACTCTTACTACTCTTTTTTGTGCTTTCCCCTTTGTAATGAATAGTTGAGGTGGTAGGCAAGTAGACAATCTGCTTTCCTGCCTTTCCAATCATATAACTCAAGTCGATATCCTCTCCATACATGAAGTAGTCCTCATCTAACATACCAACTGACCTCAATACTTCAGTGGGCATAAACATAAAGGCGCCACACAATACATCTACTTGTCCTATCTCATCCTCACCTACTCCACCTGCATAGTAGGCATTGATCTTAGATGAATGCTTAAACAATTTATAAATACCTGTTACTTTAAAAAATGCAGCTGACACAGTTGGGAACCCTCGTTTGCTTTCTGGTAGAAAATTACCACTACCATCAACAAGCTTGACCCCGATGGCACCTATGTTGTCATGAAGCTCAGCATAGTCTATACAAGCAGTCAGAGTATCTTCTTGAATTAAGGTATCTGGATTGAGTAACAAAGTGTACTTCCCAGTTGCAATCTCAATACCTTGGTTATTTGCTGTAGAGAACCCCACATTGTCAGTGTTCGCAATGACTGTGACTGTTGGAAAGTTTCTTTCAAGCATCCCAAGCGAGTTGTCAACACTATTGTTGTCAACTACAATGATTTCTACGTCCAACTGATGAGAAGCTGCAAAGACAGATTCTATACATTGACGCAAGAAAAACTCTACGTTGTAATTAACAATAATGACTGAAATGTCACACATGGTGGCAAATTACGACATTTGTCTCTGACTATAAGGTAAGCGTGATTGAATTGATCTACCAAGGGTAAATTCGTCAGCATATTCTAGGTCTCCTCCGAATGAGACGCCTCGTGCTATTGTGGAGATGGTGATGTCCTTAGCCTCTAGTAGTCTACTGATGTAAAAGATAGTAGTCTCACCATCTATAGTTGGACTCAATGCCATAACTAACTCTTTACTACCCAATTGTTCAATTCTGGCTAATAGAGAGTCTATTTCTAGATTTTCTGGGCCAACACCTTCTAGTGGTGATATGACTCCGCCTAATACATGATAGAGCCCTTGATAAGTCCCTGTATCTTCTATTGCAATGAGGTCTCTGATATTTTCAACTACGCATACGGTACTTCTGTCTCTTACAGGATTAGTGCAGATAGAGCATACCTCTGAGTCTGAATAAGCAAAGCAGTCTTTACAGATTTTAAGGTCATTGAGCATCGCTTCCATTGCCTTGATTAATTTTTCTTTTTTAGAAAAACTATCACCTGCCAAATGCAGAGCTAAACGCATAGCAGATTTCTTGCCTACACTGGGCAAGGCACTCAATGCATCGACTGCGTCGGATATTATTTTAGATGAATAAGTCAAATTAGTGTCATATTATAAAAATGTAAATATACTCTTAATCTGCATTTTTTGCTTTTATTCTATGGATTGGCAACCGAGTTATTATTTTTGGTGTTTTATTTGCTTATTGAACAGTACAATTCTAAAATATTATGGCGGAAATAATCAGAATGCCTCGCTTAAGCGATACCATGGAAGAGGGAAATATCATCGGATGGCTCATGAAAGTCGGTGATAAAGTTAAACCAGGAGATGTCCTAGCCGAAGTAGAAACAGATAAGGCAACAATGGAACTTGAAAACTATGTCGAAGGTGTATTGTTACATATTGGGGTTCCTGAAGGAGCTGTACCTGTAGATGATATCATCGCAATAGTAGGTAACGAAGGTGAAGACATTGAAGCAATCTTAAAAGAAGCAGCATCATCTGCTCCACAAGCAGAACCAGCCGCGGCTTCTGAGCCAGTAGCTCCAAAGGCCACTCCAGCGCCAGCTCCTGTGGTTAAATTAGCACCACCACCTGTGCAAGCACCACAAGCAAGTAATTCAGGGAGGGTATTAGCCTCTCCTCTTGCTAAAAAGCTCGCTTCTGATGCTGGGATCAATATTAGCCAAGTACCTGGAAGTGGAGAAGGTGGGAGAATTATAAAAAAAGATATTGAAGCGTTTATTGCTAGCGGCGGAGCCAATGCTTCAGCACCGGCAATAGTACAAAGCAGTCCATTACCTGACTTCCAATATGGGGACGTACAGGTAACACAAATGCGTAAGACAATAGCAAGAAGACTAGGAGAAAGCAAGTTTGATGCTCCTCACTTCTACTTGACTATGGAAATTGACATGGACAATGCTATAGCAGCACGTAAAATGCTGAATAAAGATGAAGAGCAGCGTATCTCATACAATGATATGGTAGTCAAGGCTTGTGCTTCGGCATTAAGAAAGCATCCTGACATCAATGGCTCTTGGAATGGAGATACCATGACATATCATAGAGATATCAACATAGGCGTAGCTGTTGCTGTTGAAGATGGCCTCCTTGTTCCAGTAATCAAACATGCTGATGCTAAGTCACTCAATGTCATTTACGGTGAAATCAGAGAGCTTGCAGGCAAGGCCAAGGTTAAAAAACTAGGCTTGGATGAAATGACAGGTAATACTTTCACCATTTCTAATTTAGGAATGTTTGGTATTACAGAATTTACGGCCATCATTAATCCACCTGACGCTTGTATCCTAGCTGTGGGTACCATTGTACAGAAACCTGTGGTAAAAGATGGCAACATAGTAGTAGGGAATACAATGAAAGTCACTCTTTCATGTGACCATAGAATTGTAGATGGGGCAAAAGGCGCTGCATTCTTACAAACATTGAGAGATTATTTAGTAAACCCGATGAAGTTACTTAGGTAACGAAAATAAATTTTAAAATAAATCAAAGTCGTAACACACTACATTTCAATGTGTTACGACTTTTTTATTTGCAGTTTTGAAAATATTTGATACTTTTTTTAAAAAATAAAGTGACCTACCCTGTGACTAGCGTCTAAAAAGCATATTTCGGTAGTTTCCGATTATAGCTACCAGAAAAATCTAATACCCTATAATAGAAAAAAAGCCTTCTTCCTGAAGGCTTTTTTTATTATTCCCTGGAAACAAACTTATTCGGCAAGTATTACAAGACTCATATTAAATAAAAATAATATATGAATTAATTGTATTACCTTTGTGCCATTATTCCATCTCATTTACTAAGTCTTAGCAAGATCTTTTTAGAAGAGATACAATCTAAAATTAGTTATGAGATTCGACGAATTAAACATTATCAAGCCAATATTAAAGGCGCTTGACGAGAAAGGATATACACATCCTACACCAATACAAGAAAAAGCAATACCTCTTGTACTTGACAGAAAAGATATGCTAGGAGTAGCACAAACAGGTACTGGTAAGACAGCTGCTTTCTCTATTCCAATCATTCAAATTATTCAAGAAAACGAAGGAATTGAAAATAAGAGACCAGTCATTAGGTCACTTATCGTCACTCCTACACGTGAATTGGCAATTCAGATTGGAGAAAACATCAATGATTATGCTAAGCATACCAACATCAGACATACAGTGATCTTTGGTGGTGTGAAACAACATGCTCAAGTGAAAAGCCTTCAAAGAGGTGTCCACATCTTAGTTGCTACCCCTGGTAGACTGCTTGACCTTATTAGTCAAGGTCTACTAAAAATTGATACTGTCAAACTTTTTGTATTAGATGAAGCAGACAGGATGTTGGACATGGGATTCATCCATGATATCAAAAAACTCTTGAAGATATTGCCAGAAGAAAGACAATCATTGTTCTTTTCTGCAACTATGCCACAGAATATCCAAGAGCTATCTCAGCAAATACTGGACAATCCAGTAAAAGTTGAAGTCACTCCACAATCAACAACTGCTGATACGGTACAACAGTACATTTACTTCACTAACCGGACTACAAAAAAAGACCTCTTAGAACATATCATTAAGAGTGAAGATATCCAACAAGTTCTCGTATTCGCTAGGACAAAGCATGGTGCAGACAGGATAGCTAGAAACTTAACAAAGGTCAACCTACATGCTTCCGCAATCCACGGTAACAAGAGTCAGAATCAAAGGCAAAAAGCACTTAAGGACTTCAAAGATGGGAGATTGAGAGTTTTAGTAGCTACTGACATCGCTGCGAGAGGGATTGATATTGATAAGTTGAAGTACGTCATCAACTTTGATATACCTAACGAGCCTGAGACTTATGTACATAGAATAGGTCGATCAGGAAGAGCAGGTGAAAAAGGAATAGCTATTGCTATCTCTGAGCCAGAAGAAAATGCTTACGTTAAAGGCATAGAGCGACTGATAGGCAAGTCTATCAAAGTCATCGATGATCAACCTTATCCTCAGACAGATAGACCAATGACTGAGGCTGAGAAAAAAGAGTGGAACAAAGAGAAGCAACGTAGAAAGCAAGAATTCTTTGCAAGCAGAAAGAATAGCAGAAATAGCAGAAATAGCAGACAATATAGTAGAAGATAATTTTCTGTATTAGATTTGTTATGTGAATCTGCTAAAATTTCCGGGTCTTTTACTAGCCTTATTCAGAGCTATTGTTTGTTTTGGTTCGATATTACTAGTCTTAATACTCTACGTCATTACAATCCCAATATTTGGTCACAACCAGGTAAGGGCATTCAATCTTAGGCGCAATTGGCTTAAGTTTGGTCAACGCTTACTAGGGATCAAGGTAGAATATAAAGGAAAGCCAATTAATACAGCTGCCTTGTATGTGTCTAATCATAGGACCCTGTCAGATCCCATTGCCACATGCCGAGTATTAGATGCTTTTGTCATTGCAAAAGCTGAGGTAGCTGACATCCCGATTTTGAATCAAGGAGCTAAGTTGACTGGCGTAATGTATGTTAAGCGGGATAGTAAAGAAAGCCGCAGTAGTGTCAGAGAGACTACTACTGAAGTCTTGAAATCGGGACAAAATGTACTAGTCTATCCTGAAGGAACGACCTCTGGTGAGGTGATGCCACTACCCTATCGCTATGGCACATTTACAGAGGCTATCAAGCACAATATTCCGATTGTTCCAATTGCCATTGAATACAAGCACCAAAAAGACATGTGGAGACAAGGAAAGCTTATTCCACAGTTTTTTAGACAGTTTTCTCACTTGAACACTCACATACTTCATATCATTGGAGAACCCATCGAAGCTGAAAGTGGAGAAGAAGCTGCTCAGATTGCTCGACAGTGGACCTACGACATGGTAGATGGATATATAATTGACTAACAGAGCTAGTCAAACTTGGAGATAAAGGAAACTAGATATCGAAATCTTCTTACATTTCGAATCAGAAGGCTTACTAGATCCAGTAATTCAGCACTTAAATAGTATCTTGAAAGTAACATTGGTCTACGAGTAAAATCAAGTATGACAAATAAAAAACAGTCCAGGCGGGGAGCCGTGGACTGCCAAATTCAATAAACCAATCTCATAAAAAGATAAGCGTATAATAAAAAGACGAAATCCAATTATGTGGAACTCACATCTCACTTTCTAAGAGAACCTAACTCTTATCAGTTCTTTGCGATGCGGCTTCTTCTTACTATTCTTTGGTCATTATCAAAAACAAGTATAGTGACTGCTTATCGAATTATTCTTTATAACTTAATCTACATTGCCGTGTAGGAAAGAATTCTCACTAGTGAAAAAATCTCCATTGTCGTCAACATTAATTCTTGTATTACTCATTGTACCATCATTATTTGCTTCCTCTACACTATCTAGCTGTACTTCTCTTCGCAAGTATGCAGGTTCCTTTTCCATTTTTGACACTACCCCAGGATTGTCCAATGGTACGGTCTTCGCTTTTCTGATATAAGCTTTCTTTGCTCTTTCCAACTCGTCCAATTTTCTATCAATATGCGTTGGATTACCTCCAAACTTGATTCTTGGCTCCTGACTAGGTTCAGACTCTGACTTAAAGCTAGCAATAGTTGACTTGACATCATCTATATCCAGATCAATAGTAGTCGTAGCAGCACTTGGAGATGGCACGGTTGCCTTCCTCAACACCTCTTCACCATCATCTAAGCCAACCATGATTTGCTTGGGCTTGTCATTGGACTCTGTTATTACGTTTTCGCTAAATCCTGTAGCAATTACAGTAATAGCAATCTTGTCACCTAAATCTGGGTTGACACAATTACCCCAAATGACGTCAGTACCATACCCAGCTTCTTCTTGGATATATTCTGTAATCAATCCTATCTCATCCATTGTCACCTCAATATTTCCTGATGTGATATTAAATAAGATATTCTTTGCACCTCTGATCTCTTTATCTTCTAACAATGGTGAATTCAAGGCCATCTCTACAGCCCTAGTTGCTCTATCCTCACCTTCTGCCTCACCTGTTCCCATCATCGCAACACCACTATCTTTCATTACTGTACTTACATCAGCAAAATCTACATTGATATATCCTGGAACTGTGATAATCTCCGCTATGCCTTTTGCCCCTGTTGTCAAGATGTCATCAGCTTTTGAGAATGCCTGCCTCATTGTAAGGTCACCATACATCTCTCTCAATCTATCATTTGAGATTACTAGAATAGCATCTACATTCTTTCTCATTTTTTCCAACCCCTCAAGAGCATGTCTCTTCCTTTTATTGCCTTCGAACTTGAATGGAAGAGTGACTATTCCAACAGTAAGAATACCCATCTCCTTTGCTGCTTTAGCGATAATCGGAGCTGCACCAGTACCAGTACCACCACCCATTCCTGCCGTGACAAACAGCATCTTCGTTCCTGAATCAAGAAAGCTTCTGACTTCGTCAATAGACTCTATGCACGATTCCTTCCCTATTTCAGGCTTCGAACCAGCTCCCCTACCTTCGGTAAGACTTGGCCCTAACTGGATCTTAATAGGCACATCGTTACTATCCAATGCTTGATTGTCAGTATTGCATATTGCGAAATCTACTCCCACAATTCCTTGGCTATACATGTGGGCTACGGCATTACCACCGCCACCTCCAACGCCAATTACCTTAATGATTGATGTATGAGTATTCATTTTATCAAAGAGTTCTGGATTATTAATAGGATTTGTCATAATGTTCAAATTGTTGAGTACTTCGTATTAGGGTTAAAATTCAGAATCTGGAGTTGCCTCAAAAAACTCCTTGGTATAGGTAAATATCTTATCAAAAAACTTCTTAGACTTTGGTTCGTCCTGCTCTACTGCAGCTTCCACTTCATCATCTTCGACTAGATCAATGATTTCTGACTCCTTGGCTATCGCTGCTTTTTGTTCTTGTTGGTCTATTGCTGTAATCAATAACCCAAGTGCAGTGCTATACACAGGACTTGCTAATTGCGAAGAATAGCCATGTGCTAAGTGATCTACGGGCATACCAATTCTCACTGGAAGTCCCATATGATATTCAACTAGCAAGTTGATATTTTTTAGTAATGATCCACCTCCAGTTAGTACTACACCAGCTATGAGTTTGTTTTCATAGCCACTTCTTTTTATCTCCCACAGTACGTAATCAAATATTTCTTCTACTCTTGCTTGAATGATTCTTGCAAGGTTTTTCTCAGATACTTCCTTAGGCTCACCGCCTCTGAATCCTGGGATGGTGATAATTCTATTGTCATAGACTTCGTCTGCTAATGCAGAACCAAATCTGACCTTCAATTTTTCTGCTTGATCAGGCATTACTATACAGCCTTCTTTGATATCCTTGGTGATAGTAGTCCCACCGAAAGGAATGACTGCTGTATGTCTAATAATACCATCTTTAAATATCGTGATGTCTGTAGTACCACCACCAATATCTACTAAAGCTACACCTGCTTCCTTCTCTTCAGAAGACAAGACAGAGTTAGAGGATGCAATCGGCTCTAGGGTCATATCCGCTATTTCTAAGCCTACCTTCTCTACACATCTGATGATATTCTGTGAAGCAGAAATCTGTCCTGTAATAATGTGAAAATTGGCTTCGAGCCTCACTCCAGCCATCCCTATTGGGTCTATGATATCTGTCTCATCATCCACACTAAACTCCTGAGGAATGACGTGTAATATTCTATCTCCAGCGGGCAAGACTAGCTTGTGCATATCGTTGATGAGCTTCTCGACATCACCCTTTGTAATCTCAGAGAGTCCATTGTTTCTTACTAGCAAGCCATGGTGGTGAATACTCTTGATATGTTGTCCTGCAATACCTACATGGACTACATCGAACTTCTTACCACTGACTTCTTCAGCAGCAGCAATCGCTTGTCTGATAGCCTTTGAGGTCTTCTCTATGTTAGATACTACACCTCTAGAAACTCCCTCTGAAGTCACTGTACCCATGCCCAGAATGTCGATCTTGCCGTATTCATTTCTGATTCCAGCAATGGCGCAGACTTTCGTAGTACCTATATCCAAGGCTACTGCGAGGTCTGATGTGTGTCTGATATCGTTATACATATGCTTTAAATTTTCCCTTTTATCTTAATATTGTACTAGCCTAGCTTTTGTTTGGCTTACCAAACACTCGATCCTCATATTGAAGGTCAAGCTCAGCAAACTTGTCTATGCCGTACTTGGATATTGCCTTTTTATAAAATATTTTCAACCTATAGAGTTTGTCGTCTATATTATCTATTGTTCCTACTTTAATCTTGTTCCTGCCCATCTTAGGAATAATGACCAATTCGTCATTGTCATCTATCGTAATCTGCTCTACCAAGGCAGTCAAAAATTCATCAGCATTGATCGCCTTAGCCAAAGTGTAAATGGCTTTATGATTATTATTAGTCTGGGCTAAATAATCAGCATCAAACCTATCTATCTCTCCTGTGACAACCGGCACTCTAATTGAGGCAGACTTTGACAGTGGGATATACTTACCTTCAGTATCTAGGTAATACGATTCTTGCTTACCCATGACTCTAATAATCGGCTCTCGCTGCTTGATATCTACATGGATTGCAAGGTGCTTGTCTACGTAAATGTCAGAATCCATTACTCTTGGATCACTATCAATCATATATTCAAGCTGCATAACGTCTACTCGCTTAAGTGAGCCTCTCTCAGTATCGTAGCCTACTTCCCTATTTATCAAACTCACTACTTCCTTTTTAGAGATCAAGTACTTTCCACTACCTATGGGGTCAATAGCTACATCAATCTTAGTCACAGACGCATCCTTATGCATCTGTATGGCCAAGCTTAGCATTAGAAATACCACAGCTATCCCTATCAAATGGAAGACCCATTGATATTTGGTAATGAAGGGTATGTTGCCGCTATAGTTAGCCATGTCTTTTAGTTTGTATATAGTCTAAAAGCATAGGATGATGTTTGTCCAAATTCCCAGCTCCTAGGGTTATGATTATTTCGTGTTTATATAGTTCAAATCGTTCTTTCAATCTGTTGTGGTTTACTGCCTCTGCCTGTTCAATAGTCATCTTCTCTACAATCATCTCCGATGTAATCCCAGCAATAGCTTCTTCTCTTGCTGGATAGATCGGCAATACCAATGCACAATCTAGCTTACTCAACTGTTCTGCAAAGCCACTAAAGTGGTCTCTTGTCCTAGTATAGAGATGCGGTTGAAATATGCCTGTAAGTTTACTCTCAGGATACAAGTTCCTCACTGCACTGATCACTGCATTCAATTCATCAGGATGGTGAGCATAGTCATCGATCAAGGCATACTCTTCATCCGCATATATCAATTCCAATCTACGCTTGACTCCTTGGTAAGTCGCTAACTTCGCTGCTATCCTATCGTCAGGCATGCCTATCTGTCGAGCTATGCTGATAGCTATAGATGCATTACTAGCATTGTAACTTCCAGGAACATTCCATGTCCAATCTAACTCATCACCACTGACCTTTGCGATTACCTTAGTATTGAAACCATCTGATTTCAAGTCTCTTACAACAATCTCACAATCGGCATCACCGAACTCAGTGACCTTAATCTCACGAGCAACCATCTCATCTTCCCAGCTCTCGCTAAACAAAGACTTGATACCATGCTTGATGATCAGAGTACCGCCTACTTGCATTTGTAATGTAAGTTGCTCATATGCCGCTATCATTTGCTCATGAGTGCCATAGATATCCAGATGATCAGCATCCATACTGAGAATCACCAATATGCTTGGAAACAATTGCAAGAATGACCTATCATACTCGTCTGCCTCCGCAACCATGTAACTTCCTGATTCGAATCGGTAATTTGTATTCCAATTCTTGCAGATGCCACCAAGGAAACTTGTACAACCTATACCCTCTCCATCAAGGAGGTAGGCTAGTATACTTGAAGTACTAGTCTTGCCATGGGTCCCAGCTACAGCTATTGTTTGATAACTTTTACTAATCAACCCAAGTACCGCTGACCTCTTCATTACTGGAATATCTGTTTGATTAAGATAGACTAGCTCTTTGTGAGTCTTTGGTATAGCAGGTGTATAAACCACTATGTCAATATCTTCTGGAATACTATCAATATCTTCTTGATAATGGATAAGCATTCCTTCCTCTTCCAACTTCTTGGTAAGAGCCGTAGAAGTCAAGTCGTAACCATAGACTTCTACTTGTTTATTAATAAAATATCGGGCAATTGCCGACATTCCTATTCCTCCTATTCCTAGAAAATATGCCTTTCTCACTGTTGAGATATCCATACCTTCGGATTTATTGCTTTACTAAGTCAATTACCAAACTAGCAATTGTATTTGCAGCATCTGGGTTAGCAAACCTGCTCACATTTGCACTCAGCAAACCAAGTTTGCCTTCATCTACCACTAACTCAAGCATCTTAGCTACAAGTGTTCCCTTCGCTTCATTGTCCTTGACTAGCACCGCCGCCTCTTCATTCACTAATGCCATAGCATTCTTAGTCTGATGATCCTCTGCTACATGAGGAGAAGGAACCAATATACTCGGCACTCCCACTATACTCAGCTCACTAATAGTCAGAGCACCTGCCCTTGCTATCACTATATCAGCAGCTGCATAGGCTAGGTCCATCCTTTCTATAAAAGCCATTGCTTTTACATTGTCTAAGAGTGCTGTGTTGCAGTTAGCATATGTAGTCTCGTATGCCCCACCCATCTGCCAGATAAACTGGACTTCAGGATGTTGTTTAATCAACTCTGTCGCATCACGCATTGACTCATTGAGTGTCCTAGCACCCAGACTTCCTCCGACAAGCAAACATGTTTTCTTATTTTCCTTTAGACCAAAGCATTCAAGAGCCTCTGTTCTTTTTACTTTGACTTCAAGTAAGTCCTTTCTGACGGGATTACCTGTAAAGTGTAGTTTTGCTTGATCAAAAAAAGTCTCCATCCCTGGATAAGCTGTACAAATATGTGTTGCCTTTCGAGCAAGTATCTTATTGGTTATCCCTGGATAAGAATTTTGCTCTTGAAGCAATAGAGGTATCCCCCTACTCGCTAACTTGTACATCGAAGGTCCACTCGCATAGCCTCCCACTCCTATTCCCACATCAGGCTTGAACTCTGAGATTATTGCACCTGCAACTCTCAGGCTCTTCATTACCTTTAAAGGAAAAGACAAATTTTTCAATGTTATTCGGCGCTGTAGACCACTAATATCTAACCCTCTGATGTCATAACCCGCTTTCGGGACTCGTGTCATCTCCATTCTACCGTTTGCACCGACAAATAATATTTCAATAGTATTATCAATCTGCTTTAATGCATCTGCTATCGCTATAGCAGGATATATATGTCCGCCTGTACCTCCACCACTTATCAATACCTTCATTAGGCTCTAACTTTCTTCGTCTCCACATTGTGCTCTTCTACATACCTACTCACACTCAGTATGATCCCACAGGATATACAAGTGAATATCAATGATGTCCCACCCATACTAAGTAAAGGCAAGGTCAACCCTGTAACTGGGAGCAGGTGAACAGACACCGCAATATTGGCAAATGCCTGAATAACGATACTCAAGCAAAGTCCCATAGCTACTATTGCTGCAAATGGCTTATCACATCTAGTCACTAACTTGGTACACCTATACAGTAGTCCCAAGTACAAAAAGATGATAATAAAGCCCCAAAGCATCCCTGCCTCTTCACAGATAATAGCATAGATAAAATCAGCATATGGACTTGGCAAAAAGCTCTTCTGAATACTGCCTCCTAGTCCTAATCCAAAAAATTCGCCATTGGCAATTGCCATCTTAGACTGCTGTATTTGATAGCCTCCATCTGAATTGAAAAAGAACTCATGAAATCTTGTTTGCCATGTTTCTACTCTAATGAAGTCAGGAAAAATTGTTCCCAATAGTGCTAGCAAGCCAAACGCAAACAAGCCTAAAAAGAGCAAAATAATGATATACTTCATAGACATCCTCCCGATGAACATCATCATCAAACTAGTTAAGAATAGCAAAGCAGCTGTACTTAAATCTGCTGGAGCTATCAATCCACAGATAACTAGTACTGGTATAATGATGGGTAAGAAAGCGCCTTTCAAATCCTTTATATTCTCTTGCCTTCTAGATATACCTCTAGCAATAAAAAGCACAAGTGCCAACTTGGCCATATCTGAAGTCTGAAATGTAAAATCGGTAAATGGCAGCTGTATCCAACGTCTAGCGTCATTAATCTGAGCACCAAAGCCTACTGTATAAATTAACAAAGGCACAGTCAGCAGTAGTAAGTAAGGTGCCACCTTAGCATAAATCCTATAATCTAGCTTCGAACAGAAGAAGACCACAAATGCCCCTAAAGACAAAAACACTCCTTGCTGAATCAAATAAAACTCAGTATTGCCTCCATGATACTTATGCGCCATACCAGTAGTAGCACTGTATACAGCTAGCATGGACATACATCCAAGAAAGGTGATAATAAGCCAAATGACCTTATCTCCCTTTAAGTTATAGAATATCTGTGCTACTGCAGACATGAATATGAGTTATAAATGAGTGTATATATGCGTTCTTTAAAAATATTTCCCCTGTGTATATAATTATCAAATAGATCAAAACTGGCACATGCTGGCGAAAGCAATACTGTATCTCCTACCTCTGCAATCTCTACGACCTTCTCCATTGCTGCTTCAAAACAACTACAATCTGAAAGACTTACCTCTTTACCAGAGTAGTACTCTATGAGTTTGGTATTATTTGTTCCCATACAAATAATATGCGTCACTTTTTCCGCAACCAATTTGTCTAGCTGACTATAGTCATTGCCCTTATCTACTCCCCCTACTATCCAAATGAGTGGACCATCAAGACCATCCAAAGCATAGTAGACTGCATCTACGTTTGTAGCCTTACTATCATTGATGTACTTAACACCATTGACAATAGCTACTTCCTCCATCCGATGTGGCAAGCCTTTGTAATGCTTCATCGAGACCAAGCCATCTTGAACATCAACACCTACAGCTTGAGCTGCCTCTAACGCAACCAAACAGTTGAAGTAGTTGTGCCCTCCCCTAAATGGTAATTCGTCGAGCACCATTAGTTGTGCAAGTGTAGATTCTCCAGTGTGTTGTGCTATCCCAATTAAGGTAGATAACACATCTTGGGTTTTCTCTTTGACTAGACTATCATCCGTATTATAAATGAGTTTGTCACTAGCAACTTGATTCTTACATATCCTGAATTTTGCATCAGCATAGAGATTAATATCGTATTGATATCTATCCAAATGATCTGGTGTAATATTCAATATTAGTGCAACATCTGGCTTAAAATCTACAATGTCCTCAAGTTGAAAGCTACTCAACTCTAGTACGTAGTATTCTGTCTTAGCATCACAAAGCAATCTACAGAAACTCGTTCCGAAATTGCCTCCAATACTGACAGACATCCCTGCAGATTCCAATATGTGATGAATCATACTTGTCACGGTCGACTTACCATTACTCCCTGTTATCCCAATGATTTTGCTCTCGCAATATCTGTATCCAAATTCGATTTCGCCAATTACTTCCTTTTCTAAGGCATGCAATCTTGTAATCAGATCTGAACTATTGGGTATTCCCGGACTTTTGATAATCAAATCAGCCTTTCCAATAATGTCAATACTATGTCCATTTTCTTCAAAATGGATATTATGTTGTTGTAGTAGATGTTTCGTGTCAGTAGCTATGCTACTGTTGTCCGAGACAAATACTGTGTAATGTTTTTTTGCTGCAAGTAATGCTGCTCCAACTGCGCTTTCGCCGCTGCCTAGTACTACTACCTTCATTACCTCACTTTTAGCGTGATGATACTCAATAGCGCTAGTATAATGCCTACAATCCAGAACCTAGTCACAATCTTAACCTCATGCATACCCTTCTTCTGATAGTGGTGATGCAATGGAGACATTAAGAATATTCGCTTTCCCTCTCCTGTCTTTTGCTTAGTGTACTTAAAGTAACTAACCTGAAGTATCACCGATAGTGTCTCTACAAAGAATATCCCACACATCAACGGCAGTAAAAGCTCCTTTCTAAGCAGGATAGCTAGAGAAGCGATAATGCCACCAATCGCCAGACTTCCAGTATCACCCATGAATACTCTTGCTGGGTAAGCATTGTACCAAAGGAAGCCTGTACAAGCACCAACAAAGCATGCGGAATAAATCACTAATTCGGCACTAAAAGGGATATAAAGTATATTGAGATAATCTGCTGTGATAGCATTACCTGAGACATAGGCGAATATGCCCAGTGTTGCGGCAATGATTGCTGCTAATCCAGCTAGCAACCCATCAAGTCCGTCGGTCAAATTGGCACCATTAGATACTCCAGTGACGATAAATATGACTACTGGAATAAATAAAATCCATACGAATGACTCTTTATTCTCTTTCAAGAACCAAAGAAAATCACTGTAGGAGATGGTATTATTTTTAAAAAATGGAATGTTAGTGATACTAGCTTTGGCGTATGCCATCTCTCTAGTAAGACCAATTCCTAAAGGTGTCCTCTCTTCTAATTCGAAGGTTTTGACTATCTGATAACCTTGATTTACAGCTGTCTCTACGGGCATTCTTACTACCACATCTTCATGAAGTGTCATAGTAATGCCTACAATAAGACCAAGACCTATCTGGCCAATGACTTTAAATTTACCGGCTAGACCTTCTTTGTTCTTCTTAAACACTTTGATATAGTCGTCGGCAAATCCAATAGCTGCCATCCATACCGTCGCGATCAGCATCAAAATAATGTAGATATTGTCAAGACGAGCAAAGAGCAAACATGGAATCAGGATAGCAGCAATAATGATAAGGCCGCCCATAGTTGGAGTACCTTCCTTCACTTTCTGACCATCCAAGCCCAACTCTCTCACTGTCTCACCTACTTGCTTGCGTTTCAAAGATCGTATGATTCGATCACCAAACACTGTTGCCACAAATAGTGAGACCAAAACAGCTAATCCGGATCGAAAAGATATATACTGAAATAGACCTGCTCCAGGCAAGTCATAGTTTCTTTCTAAAAATTCAAATAAATAATAGAGCATTCGCTTCTATTTACATCAAAAAAAAACAGTGTACAGTGAGGGTCCAAAACGTTTTTCGAACTTATCTCACTGCAACTGTTAAAACCAACCTGAGAATGATAATAGAACCTACTCTTAATTATCTTATGGAAAACTCCATTATCTTTCTCTTATCATCAAATGGATGTTTAACTCCATTAATTTCCTGATACTTTTCATGTCCTTTGCCTGCCACTAATAACACATCTTCTCTACCTAAGAGCATCAATCCCATCTTAATGGCTTGAGCTCTATCTTCTACTCTAAATACGCGGTGATCATCTACTTTCTCTATACCTGCCTCCATATCATCAAGAATCGCTATTGGATCCTCAGTTCTTGGATTGTCAGATGTCAGTATGACCTTGTCACTCAACTTAGCAGCTATTGCTGCCATGGCAGGTCGCTTACTCTTGTCCCTATCTCCACCACAACCGCAGATCGTTACGATTTGTGATTTTGCGATACCTTTTATTGTCTTTAAGACATTTTCTAAGGCATCAGGAGTATGAGCATAATCAACGACTGCTAGAGCATTTTTGTCAGCTATCTTTACCACATCAAACCTTCCTTCTGGGGGCCTGACTTGGGTCAAAACAGATAGTAAATCTATCTCGTCAGCTATGCTCATTTCAGAAAGACAGGCATAGACCGCAAGTAAATTATAAGCATTGAATGTACCAAGCAACCTATAGAACCCTTCGTTCCCATTGATCACTAGATGCAATCCTAGCATGGTTGAATCAATCAACCTAGCCTTGTACTCACAATTGCGCTTTAGAGCATAATGAATTTTGACCGACTTTGTATTTTGGAGCATTACGCTACCATTCTTGTCATCAATATTCACTATTGCTATTGCTTCTGGCTTCAGACTGTCAAAGAACATTTTCTTTACTCGGATATACTCCGAAAAAGAATTATGATAATCTAGGTGATCATGACTGATATTTGTAAATATCCCATAGTCAAAATCAACTCGACTTATTCTATTTTGGTGAATGGCATGTGAACTCACTTCCATTACTACATGTGTGCAACCTGCATCTCTCATCTCAGCAAACAACCTGTGCAGGGTTAATGCATCTGGTGTAGTCAACTTTGACTCAAACTCTTCCTCTCCTATAAGGATCTTAACCGTAGAAATCAATCCACACTTTCGACCCAACTTAGTGAGTGTCTCATGCATGATAGTTCCGACTGTTGTCTTCCCATTAGTCCCTGTGATACCAACCACTTCGAGATTCTCCGAAGGAAAATCATAAAACTGATTCGCGATATCACCAAGAAGGTTTTCACTATAGATTGCTCTTAGACAATTCGCTTGTAATTCAACTTCACTATTCGTTACTAACACCATTGCTGCTCCCTTGCTAATCGCCATATCTATATAATCATGACCATCAACACTCAAGCCTGCAATTGCAATAAACAGATTCCCATCTTTTACTTGCCTACTATCTATTGCCAAGCCAGTAATCTCGACTCCCACTTTGGCCTCTCCCTCAATTACTTGGACAACTTCTAGTATTTCATCTAACAGTTTCACCGTATTTCAATTAATTTTAATGATGGTCACTTCTGACTATCACTTCAGATAAATTTCTAATGTTTTCTGATCTATTTCTTCTCCTGGTTTAATTGTTTGCTTCCAAACCCTACCAGAACCATGTACTTTGTACTTAATACCTAAACTCTCTACTACATAAATCACATCTCTCAATCCCATGCCTTTAAGGTCAGGTACTTTTCCGATTTGTATTTTCTTTTTCTCAACCCCTAGAACATCTTCTTGAGGCAATATTTCTACCCACTTATTTCTCTTTGATATCCCACTCTTCAACCCTACGAATTCTAAGACTTTATCATAATCTCCAGAGTATCCTGCGTGATAAGTCTTCACAAGCTTTCCTGAATCTTCTTCATCAATATTCGCCATCAACTTATCATCAATCAGAGTGACTCCCTCTGCTATATTCTTAAACACTGGACCTGCTACTTGACCTCCATAAAACTGTCCATTATTTGGTTCGTAAACCACAACCAACAAGCTATATTTTGGCTTATCTGCTGGAAAAAATCCAACAAACGAAGCATTGTACTTCTTCTCTTCGGCAGCTTTAGCATAGTTGACCCTAGTTGTACCAGTCTTTCCTGCTATACTTACTACATCTGACTTCACACTCTTTGCAGTACCATCATTGACAGTTCCCTTGAGTAAGCTATGCATCTGACTAATTGCCTGAGGACTAGCTATACTTTCAATCTTCGTCTTGCTATCAAACGACTCCCACACCTTTCCATTTCGCAGTATCTCACTCACCAAAAATGGCTCCATCAATCTTCCTCCATTAGCTATTGCGTTGCAAAAGTTTAACATCTGCAAAGGCGTAATCATAAGCTCATACCCATGAGACATCCAAGGCAACGTAGTACCATACCACTGCTTCTTATGCTCTTCTGGATGCTTAATAAAAGGCTTTGGCTCTCCTGGCAATTCGATTCCTGTTGTAGACATCAACCCAAACGAGTCAAGCCTATTCACAAAGTCAATTTGCTTAGATCTACTGCCATAATACTTCACTGCCAATGCAGCAGCTCCGATATTACTCGACATTTTAAACGCCTCAGCTGCGGTCACTTCAAACTTACCATGCAAGTGAGAATCCTTCATCGTCAGGTCATAAAATCTACGCTTACCACCATTCAAATTCACCTTCTCATTTAACTCCAGGTGCCCATCCTCAAGCATTGCAAGGTAACTTGCAATCTTAAAAGTAGATCCTGGCTCGGTAGACTTCCCAATAGCATAGTTGTAGCGTTCGACTGCTCCTTCTGCCGTATTAGTCAGATTAGAGATAGCCTTAATAGCTCCGGACTCTACATCCATAAGTATGGCAGTTCCCGACCTAGCTTTATGATTAAGCACTGCGGTCTCTAACTCCTGATGAACTAAATCTTGCATAGTCATATCAAGGGTGGTAAATATATCGTCACCTTTCTCAATCTTTAGTTCTGCAGGGTCAAATAACGGCACCCAAACATTACCAGAAACCTTTTTCATCAAGACTTCCGACTCTGGACCACTCAAGACCTTGTCATATGCTGCTTCAATTCCTACCTTATCGGCATTCTCTCGATCCTCACCTATTGTCCTGTTTGCCAGATTTGCAAAAGGCTTAAACCTCTTGTTTTCTCTAATTACAATCAAGCCACCTCGGTATTTACCAAGCTTAAGGATTGGATATTTCTTCAACCTATCAAGTTGATCAAGATTAATACCATTGACAAGCAGAGTATACCTTACCCCACTCTTCTTCCCCTCTCTACCCAATCTCCTATCACTAATCAATTTAGCTTTCCACTCAGACGCTGTCCGAATAGATGGATAGTCACGAGCTAGAAGCTTAGACAATGAATCAACACCTTTAGAAAACACGTCATCTGTAGGAGCTAACAAATCCATTCGTATGTCAAAATAAGGTAGTGAAGTAGCTAGTATATTGCCTTGAGCATCATAGATATCTCCACGTTCAGTATTGATATTCTTCCACTCTACATTATTACCTGCTTTATCTCTCCACTTTTCACCTTCAACCCAACTGATCTTTACCACCCGGGACATTATGAGCAACGAGAACACAACAAAGGCTATTAGCGTCAAGTAAACTCGTATGAGTAATTCATTCTTCTTGTCCATCTAGCCTTGCATTTTTACGTCTTCTCTATCTTATTCCTCATTTTTATTTATTATGATTGGAGTTTTCGTATGTCTCTCCAACCCTTTGCTTTTCAAATCCTTATCAAGCTCAGAAGCTGTGCTTTTCTGCATAACCTCTTGCTTCAACTGCATGTATTTATCATGCATATCCTTTCTCTCAATCTTCAATACCTGTATCCTTCTGAGCTTCCTCTCGGATCTATTGGCATTGAATATATAGAACAAACCCATCGCCACTACAAGCAATACATATCCTATGTTTTTAATAACAAAGTTCACAGTACTTGTCTTACTCATCCTATACTTTTTCAACAACTCTAAGCTTAGCGCTTCGAGATCTTGAGTTTATTTCAATTTCTTCTTCAGTCGGAATAGAAAACTTAGCCCCGACAGTTTTAAAAGGCACCAAGCTTCTACCAAAATCATCTCTCTCCACTTCTCCAGACACACTTCCCGACTTCATGTATTTTTTGACTAGCTTATCTTCCAAAGAATGATATGTCAACACGGCAAGTCTTCCTCCAGTCTTCAACATTGGACCACATTGCTCTAGCATTTCCTCAAGCACTTGCATTTCCTTATTGACCTCAATCCTAAGAGCCTGATACACCTGTGACAAATACCGACTCCTTTCTCCAATGCACATTCTCTCCACCACACTATTAAAAGCCAATACACTCACTTCTCTTCCCCATTTTTTCCTAGACTCAACTATTACTCTTGCAAGCGACTTAGAATTTCTCACTTCTCCATACCGACTCAACACCCTCACTATGTCTTCTTGACTATAATTCAACACCAAGTCAGATGCAGTCATTTGAGCATGTTCATTCATTCGCATATCCAGAAGCCCTCCGGCCATTCTCCAAGCAAATCCTCTTGACTCTTCGTCAATTTGCCAAGAACTAACCCCAAGGTCAGCAAATATGCCATCCACCTCCTTAATCCCGTAATAGTCCATCCAATTCGCAAAAAATCGAAAATTCGATAAACTTAATATCAATTTCTGATCAGGTTTCATTTGCCGTATAGCATCTTCATCTTGATCAAAGGCATACAGTCTCCCTTTGGAGTCTAACCTCTTTATAATTTCATTACTATGACCACCACCACCAAAGGTGAGATCAATGTAAATTCCATTCTTATCCTGAATCAGCACATCGACTGACTCATTCAACATGACAGGACTATGATAGTCACTCATGAGCTATTGCATTATCCCCGAAGACATCTTCAGCTAGCTGAGAAAAATCTTCTGGCTCCATGTCAAGCATCGCATCATACTGATCCTTTGCCCACAATTCTATCTGCTCGTTATAAGCAAACAATACAACCTCCTTCCGCAAGTCAGCATACTCCATCAATCGCTTAGGAATCAATATCCTATCCGCTGTATCGCAACTTAATTGAGTCGCTCCACGATGGAAATACCTAATTGCCTGCCTATTCTTTTTTACATAGATGTTGAGATGGTTTATTTCTTTCGTCTTTTTCTCCCACACATCTTGAGGATAAATCATTAAATGATTTTCAAATCCTCTATTAATCGTAAATCTAGCATGCTCCATACCTAACTGCTTCAGCAACGTGGCTGGCATCTTCAGCCGACCCTTTGCATCTACTTTGCATTCGAATTCTCCTGTTAGGTTATACATACTTTATCAATAACGACAATACAAACATACCATGCTTTGACACATTTTCCCACTTCTCAACACTTTTTTTTCAAAAAACATATAAATTTTTATAATCTGTTATAACATGTAAGTCATTTGATTACATGTTATACATTTTTTGATTACAAAAAGGGAATTCCTATAGGCGTATAGGATTACTCAGGCAGGTTCGATTGTTAGATACTAACTAATAATCAATTACAAATATACATTATTTATAATATATAGATATGTTAAATATGACAGCCTTATTTAGAAAAATGGCATTGCTGCAATTCTGCCCTTAGGAAAGGGAGTGTATTTAGTCATACTTACGGAGTCTCATCTGGACTACTCCTAAGATTGCTTCTTTTACTATTGAGGTGTTCATTTTCGAAGTACCTTTTTCTCGATCTTTGAATGTAATTGGCACTTCTTTGAGTTTAAACCCAAGTCTGTAAGCAGTATACTTCATTTCAATCTGAAAAGCATAGCCTATAAAACGAATTCCATCAAGATTGATTCTTTCTAGCACTGCTCTCTTATAACAAACGAATCCAGCTGTGGTATCCTTAACTGGAATCCAGGTAATGAACCTTACAAACAATGAGGCACCATAGGACAGGAAGAGTCTATCCATTGACCAATCTTTAATTCCACCTCCTTTAATATATCTACTTCCTACAGCCACATCAGCCCCACTTGCACAACACTCTATAAGACTTGGCAGAACATTGGGATCATGGCTAAAGTCTGCATCCATTTCAAGGATATAATCGTAGCCATATTCTAATCCGAATTTAAATCCTCTGATATATGCAGTACCAAGGCCTTGCTTTCCTTCTCTCTCTATAAGGTGCAACCTGTCTCCGTAGTTGACTTGCATATCTTTGACTGCATTAGCAGTGCCATCTGGCGAACCATCATCGACAACCAGCACATGGAAAGCATCATCCTTATTAAGTACCACAGGTACAATTTCTGAAATATTCTCTATTTCATTATAGGTAGGAATAATTATGAGTGCTTTGTACTGCATGGTATTAATTATGCAAGAGTTTTGTTATTACTGCATCTAAGGGTCTTATTGAAATAGATGTGGCCTAGATTCTTGCATTATGTCAATAACGTATTCTACAACGTCTTCAGTTTGTGGCTTTGTATAATAATCACCTTCATCACCATAAGGGGGCCGGTGTTCTTTTGCCGAAAGTGTTCTTGGCTGTGAATCCAACGAGAAGTATCCGTTTTGGTGTTCGAGAATATTTTGAAGGATATAAGCCGAGCAAGAACCTGGTAAATCTTCATCAACAATGAGCAACCTATTAGTCTTAGCTAATGAAGCTCCAATGGTATGTTCTAGGTCAAATGGCAACAAAGTCTGCACGTCTATTACCTCTATAGAAATACCTGCCTCCTTGAAGTAAGGAAGACTATCAAGTACTACGGGAACACAAGACCCATAAGTCACTACTGTAATATCTTGCCCTTGCACCAATACTTCTGGGCTTCCTAATGGGACCGTATACTCTCCTATATTCTCTGGCAACTTTTCTTTCTTTCTATATGCATTAAGTGGCTCTACAACTACCGCAGGATCGGTAGACTTCATCAAGGTATTATACATACCTGCAGCTTGCACAAAGTTCCGTGGCACACAGATGTACATGCCTCTTAAGGTACTCAACATCATACCCATCTGAGATCCAGAATGCCAGATCCCTTCTAGCCTATGACCCCTTGTCCTAATAATAGCTGGGGCAATCTGCAATCCAGCAGACCTATATCTTAATGTGGAAAGATCGTCAGTCAATGGTGCAAGACCATAGATAAGATAATCTAAGTATTGGATCTCTGCTATTGGACGTAGCCCTCTCATTGCCATTCCTATTGCCTGCCCAATAATAGTCCATTCTCTTATTCCGGTATCAAACACTCGGGACTCTCCATACTTCTCTTGCAAACCAGCAAAGCCTTGATTAACATCACCTATATTACCTACATCCTCACCAAATGCGAATGCTAGAGGATTATTTTCGAACAATTGATCGAAGTAGGCATTGATAACTTGATACCCAGAAACAATCTTAGATGTCTCTTCGTAAATTGGACTAATCACTGGCACTTCTAGTGCTTTGCTATCTGCTTCACTATACAGATGTGAATGATAGTTTTCATCTCCCAACCTCATTTCTCGATCAAGTAGTGTCTTCACTACAGGTGGAATAGTTACATCTGAATACCTCGTACTATTATCTAGTTTTCTGAGCACCTTTACCAAGTCATGCCTTGAGGGTTGATACAGGTTTTTAATTTGTGTTACAATACTTGCAAACCCAACATCGCTTTCCAACCCTTGCAATATTTCCGCCTTCAACTCTAGAACTGGGTTGTAAAAATTATTCCAAGCTAACTCTTTTCTTTCTTTGACAAATGCCTTTGCCTTTGTTGTTAAAGCATTAATCTCTTCTTCAGTGGCTATATTAGCCAAGACGATCCACTCCTTAAACTTCAGCAAGCAATCATGCTTCTTCTCCCACTCTAATCGATCTTTTGATTTATAACGTTCATGAGATCCTGAAGTAGAGTGCCCTTGTGGCTGTGTCAATTCTTCCACATGGACTAGTACTGGCCTTCTTTCTACTTTGGCTATCTCAGAAGCCTTTTCATAGGCATTGTGTAGCGACACATAATCCCAACCATTGACAGTAATAATGTATAGTCCTTGACCACTTTCATCAATTTCAAACCCAGCCGTAGCCGCACTTATTGAGCCCTTAGTTGTCTGATAAGACTTAGGAACAGATATCCCGTATCCATCATCCCAAACCGAAACCACTAGTGGCACCTCCATGACAGTAGCCGCATTCAAGGCCTCCCAAAAGACACCCTCTGATGTACTAGCATCACCTATGGTGCAATATACTACTTCGTCCCCATTGCCTAAGTGTGAAAAGCTATCAGTAAGCGCTGAATTCTCTTTGATTTTCTTTGAAGTCAGCGCCAAACCAAGTGCTCTTGCCATCTGACCTCCCGTAGATGAGATATCGGATGTGATATTATACTTCTCTTTGAGATTGACGAATTGGTCGTTCTCATCAACAAACTGCGTAGCAAAGTGACTATTCATTTGCCTTCCGGCACTAAATGGATCATTGACAGCATCAGCATATAATTGAGCAAAGAGGTCTTCTACTTTAGCTATGCCTAATGCCATGACCATAGTTTGGTCTCTGTAGTACCCTGCCCTAAAATCCCCTTTGTTGAAAAATCTAGCAAGAACAACTTGTGGCAACTCTTTCCCATCGCCCATGATACCAAACTTTGCTTTTCCTGTCAAGACTTCTTTTCTACAAAGCAAGGAAGACTCCCTACTTACCTGACATATCCACAAGTCTTTGAGTACTGCTTCTTTGAAATTCTGAGCTGAACTATCCGTCTTTGTAGAGATAATTCTCAAGTCCTCAAAATTAGGTGTGGCTACTTCTTGCAATTGATTCTTCAGTTTGGTGATTTAAGCGGTGTAAAATTAAGACGATTCGGATAAAAGCCTAATTTGTTTGACTACAAGTTTTCAACAATACCTTATTAACTAAACATTAAAATTTTATTTAATTAAAGTGTGGAACATTTCTTTTACTTTTGTAGTATTATTCCTGAGATAACAATGTTATCCATCAATTATTTGTTTTAAAATAAAAGTGAACATGAAAAATATTCTTACTCTATTAATTTTAAGCTTTACATCTGCGTTCGTGATTGCGCAGGCTGAGATCCAAAAAGAAGCTGCCGCTACTGATGGCGGACCTATTATGACATTCGAATCTATGGATGTAGACTACGGTACAATCGATCAGCACTCTGAGCCACTAAGAGTCTTAAACTTCACAAATACAGGAGATGAGCCTTTAGTCATCAAAAACTGCAAAGGTTCTTGTGGATGTACAGTGCCAATCTGGCCAAAAGAGCCAATCATGCCAGGTGAGGAAGCAACAATCGAAATTAGATACGCTACTAATAGATTAGGTAAGATTAACAAGACTGTCAGAATTACAACTAACGAAGGTGACACACCACATGTAATCAAGGTTTTAGGAACTGTATTAACTCCTGATACTGAAGAAAGTGTACCAACAAGTGCTCCTAGCATGTTAGATGGCGGACAGTAAAATAAAATATACTATTATGATAAAAACCTTCAGCTTTGCTGAGGGTTTTTTTTATTTGTACTTATAACTCTTGCAATATGATCATCCTTCTCTCCCCTGCGAAGTCCCTAAATCCAGTATCAGAAACAAGGAAAGGAAACACATCTCCCTACTTTGCTAAATCTACAGTGGAACTTGTTTCCATAATGAAACAGCAAAGCCCAGAAGAAATTGGAAAGTTGATGGGTATCAGCGAATCCCTCTCACTCCTTAACCATCAGCGATATCAACAATTTTCCTCAAAGTATACAACTAAGAATAGTGCCGCAGCGGCTTTTCTCTTTGATGGTGATGTCTACAGAGGTCTAGATATCACCTCATGGACAGAAGAGGACGTCATTTATAGTGACCATGTATTGAGAATACTCTCTGGACTTTATGGCATTGTCAAGCCATTAGACAAAATCCAACCCTATAGACTAGAAATGGGCACGAGGTTGCAAAATCAGCACGGGACTAATCTATACAAATACTGGAATAACAGACTATCAAAAAGACTCAATACAGACCTTAGAGGTCACAAAGTAAAGAGCATTGTTAACCTTGCCTCTAATGAGTACTTCTCTGCTGTTTCAAAAGCTGACCTTAAGCACCCTGTAATTGATATCGATTTCAAAGAATGGCGAGACGACAAACTCAAGGTTATCTCATTCAATGCTAAAAGAGCTCGTGGACTGATGGCAAAATATATTGTAACAAACCGTATCGAAACTATAGACGGTCTTGCCAGATTTAGTGAAGATGGTTACAAGTTAGACCAGACTAGTACTGAATCTCACTTACTGTTTACTAAATAGGCTTATGAAATATTTATTCTTAGTTTTCACAATTGCAATTCTCAGTACTCATACAATAACAGCTCAATCTGAACTAGAGCTAATTGAAGAAGCACAAGCATTCTTGACTACTTACACCATTGGCCCATCAGTAGACTATAGAGCTATCAAGGCAAACCAAGATGAGTGGAGCAGACTAGTAAGAAGAATTGAACAAGCTCAGACTCTGGGTCCTGAATATGACCTCCAATTCAAGAGTCTTGCGTACAATATACATGTCATAGACAAAGTACTAAAGGCATATCCAGTACAATCCGTACAACAAGACGGCCAATTTTTTAATAGCAAAATCACTGTTGCAGGCGCAACAACAACTCTTAACAAGCTAGAGCAAGGTCTATTAGATACATACCAACATGGTGCTATTCACTTTCTATTAGTTTGCGGTGCCAAGAGTTGTCCGAACCTCCCTATGCACACAAACATCTCTTTAACTAAGGAATACCTAGATAGCGTTTACTTTGACATCCTGCTGCAAGGCAAATTTGCTTACATCGATAGATATAACGAAGAAGTGGTCCTTTCTAAGATATTCGAATGGTACGGAGATGACTTTGGGGGTGAGACCAGCATTGTAGGTCAACTAGGATTTAATTTAAGAGAAGACCTTTCTCAATACAAGGTTCGCTATGACGAATACGACTGGGCTCTTAATGATATCTTGAATGAGGTACTGACTAGATTCATCCCGACAAGGCTATTGACTAAGGGTCAAATAGAAACAAAACTATTCTCCAATTACTATACTCAGAGTGAACCACAGGCCTTTTCAGCAAGAGTGAGGGCAAGCTTTTGGTCAAACATCATCACTATGATCCTTGGCAGCAATAGGAACCTCAATGTAGGCTTATTCGCTAGAGTAAGGTCCGTTAGCGTCTTTCCTGCAGATGGAATTGGAAGCTATCTTGGAGCTATCCACTTACAAAATCAAAACCTGAGTCCATTGTTTGGCATCAACACGTACAAAAGATTTGGGTTGACTGCTCTAGGACCACAGGTTAGATATAGACCTAATATCAACAATAAGGGCAATAATATATTTGTTCACACTGTCACATTTCCCATTGGATCAGAACTTCAAGGTAACAATCTAGAGGGTTATATTGACTGGGATGGTATTTCGATTTTCAATCAATGGTACTACGATTATGATATCGGCTCCAAAAACAATCTGTTTTACGATACAGGGATCAATTTCGAAAATATCAACAAATCTCTATTTAATGGAGAAGGAGGTTTCGCTTATGTATCGACCCCAATAACTTTAATTTATAGTAGATACCCTACTCCTGGACTTACACTTTATGCACTAGCCAATGCAACCCCTAGAATATCAATAAGTAACAATGGTGCCTCTGAAATTAGGTTTGACCCATTTGGTCAAATTGGTGGAGGAGTCAAGTATTTTCTCTCTGACTTGGTTGAAGCAGAATTTCTATTAACTCAATTTTTTGGTGGATCACTGCAAAGAAATGCTCAAACCGTCAATTTTGGCTTAAGATATACCTATTAATTGGCTTCAAATCCGAAGTTGATATATATGCTAAATAAAAATGTTAAAAACATATTAAATTTTTCTCTAATATGTAAATGAGTTTTATATGTTTGTATCACGATAGTAAGATATCGTATTAGTTTTCTTAAGACCTTTTAATTTAAGTAAGCATACAATGTTATAGAGGTCATTCCAAAAACCGATGCTTAACCGACATTGTGTAGATTTCTAACATTGTATGCATTACTTTTGTATGGTACTTAACATCTAAATAGTGAGCAAAAGACCGCTAACCACTAAAGAAAAAATTCACGAAATAATTTTTGAAGCAGGAACTCCTGCTGGCAAATGGTTTGACATTTTGTTGATAGTTGCCATTATTCTCAGTGTACTAGCGGTAATCTTAGAAACTGTTCCTTCTATTGAAGCTCAACATGGCAAACTCTTTAAAGGCCTAGAGTGGGTATTCACTATAATATTTACCTTAGAATATCTCCTGAGACTATACTGCGTAAAAAAACCAATCAAGTATGCAAAAAGCTTCTATGGCGTAGTTGACCTCATTTCTACCCTTCCAGCTTACTTGTCATTTTTCATTGTTGGCACTCATTCATTTATGGTGATTAGAGCCTTGAGATTGCTTAGGATATTTAGGGTATTCAAGTTAGCTAATCACTTCCAGCAAGGACTGGTTATTATTAGGGCTCTTAGGGACAGCGCTGCCAAGATATCAGTCTTTTTGTTTTTTGTGTTACTGCTTACTATTCTATTCGGCTCTATACTTTACTTAATTGAAGCTGACACCAATCCTGCCTTTGACTCTATACCGAGAGGGATCTATTGGGCTATAGTAACATTGACTACGGTTGGCTATGGTGATATTTCCCCAAGTACAAGTTTGGGGCAATTTATTGCTGCCATAGTCATGGTACTTGGTTATGCGGTAATCGCTGTACCAACTGGAGTAGTCACAACTCAATTAATGAAACCCAACACTAAAAATAGCAAACTCAACACCCAATCCTGCCAATCCTGCTCTAAGGATGGACATGACGACGATGCGGTATATTGTAAGTATTGTGGAGAAAAAATCAATAGTCACATTATTGATGACTAGCTAGGCAAGCGTAACACATGAAACATCCGCTTGATACTATAATTACCAGACCCATTCGCTACTAAGATAAATAGTCCACCACAATAGGCAAGAGTCCTCAAAAACATCAAGGCTTGTACTCTCTGTACAGATGGATCATCATTCCAAAAGGAATACACAATAAATGTATAAGGAAGCCAATAAAACAACAACAGAAGCGACCCTATCCTAGCATAATAACCCAAGAGAACTAGGATACCACCTATGAGTAAAAAAATAATAGAAAATACTAAGATTAGATTCAATGCATAATCCAAATTGTAAATTTGCATGGTCTCCTTAGTCTCTTTAAAGAAAACAATTGAATCCAAAGCCTCAAAAATACTGATGAGACCAATTAATATTCTGCCAACTAAATCAAATGAATTTTTCATATCTATCATCTCTATTACACAAATACACTGCCAATGTATTTCATTTTATCCTAACTATTAGACTATAAACTCAATCTATGCCAAATAGGCCCTACTTATTTTCGGTTGTCGGTACACTTACAAACATGACTTTCAATCTTTCCAAGTCATTAGGTAGTCGTCTAGGTTATTACTTTTTTCAAAGTGAACGGCGATTAAAACTTAAGGAAGAAGACATTACCTACCTAAGAAGCCACACTCTTGACTTACCTGGAGGAATGGAGCATATCACCTACTACAAATGGGGGCAATCTTCCAAAACCCTTCTTATGCTCCATGGTTGGGAAAGTGGCGCAATAAGGTGGAAGCCTTATATTGAAAAATGTTTAGCAAAAGGATACCAGGTGATAGCCCTTGATGCTCCAGGTCATGGTTTGTCTATACACAAGACATTCAATATCGCCCACTATTCTAATGCTGTACGTCCTCTGATTACTACTTATCATCCAGAAATCACTATTGGACATTCAGTTGGAGGGTTTACAGCTCTTCATTCGGGCAATGCACTGCCTGAGCAACAACCAAGTAAATATATCCTCCTTGCACCTAACAACAACTTGCTTCATGTATTCGACATTTACAAAGAAAAACTTGGACTTAGTGATGCAGTAATGGAAAGACTTATACAAGATGTAAAGCACATTGAGGGAAAACCAATCTCATACTATGTGTCTGAGACCCTATTAAATCAAATTAAAGTACCTGTAGACATTATTCATGATGAAAATGACAAGGTTCTACCTTACTCAGATAGTCTTAAGCTGTCACAATTACATTCGCATGTTTCCCTGCATACAACTGTAGGTCATGGACACAAACTACGCAGCAATGCAATAGTAAATAAAGTATTAGGATTGTTATAAATAGGACAGATCTTGCTAGTTTCCTAGCCTTCTTCCATATCTGTAGTAAGATGTTCAGCTGCCTTAAACGCTTTAAGCACTTGCTGATTTGCTTTGAACTCAGTATCTATGGCTTCTTGATATTCCTTAGTTGCAGTTTCAAGTTCTTCTTCTTTGTCATCTCTCAACGACTTAGGCAATGATCTAATTTGAGATACTAGATTGTTATTGAATTGAACTAATACATCTTTTTTACTTCGAATAAGACTCATTGATAGGGCATTTACCCTTGTAGCAACAGCTTGCTTCTCGTTCTTTACATCTTGCTCAATAGCTTTTGCTAAGACCTTGTTATATCTTTCGATTAGTTCTTTGACTTCATCAGCAAACTTTTCACTGTGCTTTTTGAACAACTCATCTACCTTTTCTTTTTGCTCAGTAAACTCTTCTTGATAATCTTCATTAGCCTCCATTGTTGTTTCATCAGCTTTCACTGTAACAGGCGCCACATTCATGATGTCAGCTATTAATGATTCTTGACCTTGAGCTGAGTATTGCACAGCTAAAAACGCAAGTACTGTTATTAAGACTACTCTCATTTCTGAATTAGTTTATTAGTGTATCCGATTATAAGAACATCAAAAATAATAAAAAGAGTTTCATAATTGCATATATATACAACATAGATTGAATATAAATGTCAACTCTGACTCCCAGTTCATATTAGTAACATATCTAAAAACAAATATATTACTTGAGATGTAGCATTTAGCATTTTATTAAAACTTCAACTGGCATTACAACTTAAGCATAATCAACATTTTTGTCTCATGAAGTCAATTTCAGTCAGTAATTCATACATAAAGTATTATTCTACATAACTTACGCTATTAAACAAGACACAATTATGAGGCTGATAATCACTCTTACTTTTACAATACTGTCCCTTTCTGTATTTGCTCAATCAGCAAGAAAGCAAGCAGATATAAGAGCAACATCACAGTATTTCACCTTTAACCAAGAGACACAAGCCTCTGAAATAGCTCAAAAAGCAAGCGAAATACTAGGTCTCAATAGCACGGCTGATTTACAACACATCAAGACTGTAGATGGAGTAGACAATCAACAACATCATAGATACAAGCAGTATTACAAAGGTATTGCAGTCATGGGCGGTGAACTTATAGGCCACACTTCAAATGGGATAGTTAACTATATAACTGGAAATATTCTACCGGAAATCAACTTACTTACTACTCCTTCATACTCTGCAAATGAAGCCATTGAAAAGGCGTTAGTAGCTTCTGGATCGGAAGAGTATTATTGGGAAAGATATCAAGGTGAATCCCTACCAACAGCTGAGTTGTGCATTATTGATAAAGCCTATCCTGAGTTCTCAGGGGACTACCAACTTGCTTACAAAGTAAATATTTATAGTGTAGCTCCACTTGACAAATCAGTATACTTCCTTGATGCACATACTGGCCAAGTAGTTCAAAAAATATCAGAAATCTGCCAAGAAAGTGTACCTGCCTCAGGACTAACTCTCTACTATGGTGAAAGAGATTTTGTCACCGATAGTATTGGTCCTAATGAATACCATCTGATTGATAGGTCACGAGGAAATGGCAACACCACCTATAGGGACACTGATGGACGAACAATCTTAACTGACAGCGACAACTATTGGGACCTCACTGACAAGCACAACCACTCAGCTGCCATTGATGCTCACTTTGCTGCTGCTCATTTTTATGACCTACTCTTAGAGTACTTTGGCTGGGAAGGCCTAGATGGTCAAGGAAGGTCTATGGACTGCGTAGTCAACTACAGAGATGGCACACCTTACCTCAATGCTTTTTGGGATGGCAACTATGCTTGGTTTGGCGATGGCGACTGTCACAATGGACCACTCACATCCATAGATGTGGTAGCGCATGAGTTTGCCCATGGATTGACTGATTTTACTTCTGACTTGGTGTATATGGATGAGCCAGGTGCCTTAAACGAGGCTATGAGTGATATTTTTGGAAAAGCTTGTGAATACTACATAGTACCTGATGAATTTACTTGGTATATAGGTGAGACTTTCAATTTGACCTCATTTACTAATCCATTTAGATATATGGCTGACCCAAGCTCTTTTGGGGACCCTGAATATTATAGAGGCAATCTGTGGCATACAGACGAATCTGACAATGGTGGAGTCCATACCAATAGTGGAGTATTGAACTACTGGTTCTATTTATTAGTAGATGGTGGCAGCGGGATTAACGAAAAAGGATTTGCATTTGATGTCCAAGGCCTTGGAATGGAAACTGCAGTACAGATTCCATTCTTGATGCAAAGTGGATACTTAACTCGAACTAGCAACTATAATGATGCATACAATGCCTCAATTCTAGCTACTGAGTCCCTGTATGGTGCCGAATCCCCTGAAATGCAATCAGTAAAGGATGCTTGGAAGGTAGTAGGTCTTCCACTAGGAAGTAATCAAATTATTGACCTTGACCTTGCTATTGAGTTTGAAATGGACTTGGGTAATACCTGTTTTGCTGCACAGAGCATTGATGTATTTGCAAGAGTGAGCAATGTTGGTATAGATACTCTCTTTGCTGAGGATACGATTACCATTATTATGAATAACATCACTAATAATCCTTTTCACTTCGTCCTTACCGAAGATTTTGTACCTGGTCAAGATTCACTCTTCGTACTAGAAGGAGGCTACCAAGTCATTGGAGAAGGTAGACTTAGAATGGACATTGAATTGACGAATATTGATAAGGTGCAAGGAAACAATTCTGACAGATACAATTTTTTCAATTACTTTTCTGAAGATCTGGACGTAAGTCTAAGCGTGAGTGTCCCTGATGATACAGACTGCTTTGTGGATATTGTACCCATTCCAGCAACTATCAGAAACAGTAGTTGCAATCCTATAGCCCAAGGGACACCATACTCGATTGCAATGTCTCAAAGTGGCCAAATTATAGACTTATTCGAATTTGAAACTAGCTCTACCATCCCAGTGGGCGGGCAGGTTAGTCACGTACTGCCATTCGAATATCCTGGTAATATTACAATCCTAGACTTCGAATTGATTATTGAAGATACAGACGAGTCTAATAACTATTCTAACTTCCAACCAATACTTATCGACCAATCTCTGTCAGAAAACTACCTCAACGAATTGAATGTAGAAAGCGAGTTTGACAACCTGATTTATTTAGAAGACCCAGATTTTTTTGGTTCTGTTGAATACAATGGGGAATTCTATATGGGTACCAGTGGGACAAATAGCAATCCAGAGGATATCTGTCCTTTCTTTCAAGACAATTTCACAACAAATGGCTCTGCATTTTTTGAAATGTGTGTGGACTTTGAAGAATATGAGAATGTAGTCCTCTCTTTTGACTTGGTCCAACTTAGGAATGAATACCTAGACAGCTTCCCCGAGTATGCTAATTCATTTTGTATGGCTATGGTTGAATGGAATGGAGCATTGGGAGATTCCACCCTACTGATCACAGACCAAGTTGAAGGAGAACTATATCATTATGATATGGATCTTCCAGATCACTTTACTGGGTATATCAAGTTTCAATTTTACAACCATATTGGTAGTCTGAATTTCAATGCAGCGTGGGCTTTAGACAGGCATGATTTCAACTTACTAGACAATTTAGAAATCAAAGGTGATGCTATATCGAATACCACCAACATCAATCAGGGAATTACCAACTTGACTGTATCTCCAAACCCAGCAAGTGACATCATCACAGTATCTACTGCGGACTTTGTAAAACAAGCCAACATTACAATTTACAATCTAGCTGGAGACATCATAAGTCAAGACCTGTATAACCCTCTACAACCTATTGATATCAGCCAATTCAGCAATGGCATGTACATAGTTGTGATGGAGCATAGAGGCAAACAACTAGGCCAAACCAAGTTCATTAAGCACTAAGGGTTTTCACGAGGCTATAATTCAGTCAAATCCTCTACAAATTGTTGCAGATATTGCAGTAGTTTTGCGAGAAGCTCAAGCAGATTATTATGCCAATACGTACTCAATTGTATTCTATGATTTACTCAATAGCGATAATGCTAGTGTTATTTCCATGGTTCTCAATTGGCAATTTAGGCGCTATGGATTCTGTAACTGAGGATAGCAATGGTTGTTCCCTTTTAGCGGATATCACTGCGGTAAATTCAGGACTCTGGAATGACCCAAATACTTGGTCTGGCCAATCAATCCCTACTCTATCAGACGATGTAACTATTCCTGCAAATGAGGTTGTGACACTGCTTGGTGATTGCAAGGCAAAGACAATCAGAGTACAAGGCAAGTTGAATGCCCTTCAAGACAACCCAAACGCAGACTTTCACCTTACTACCGAATACCTTTTAGTTAGTGGGACACAAGCAATTCTTGATCTTGGAACAACAGTATCTCCCTACATTGCAAATGGCACTATCACCCTGATAGGAGAAGATGACAATGATGATATCATGGGCATGGGGGATAAGTTTATCATATTCAGTAATGGCGCTAATGGCTATTTTCATGGAAAGCCAAAGACTAGTTGGGCACAACTCGAATCTACTGTTAGCAAAGGTTCGAGCCAAATGACTCTGGATGAAACGGTTAATTGGGACATTGGAGATAAAATAGTAGTGGCCTCATCTACAAGCCTGCAAAGAGAAACAGAAACCAGAATTATCACCTCTATATCCAATGATGGTAGGACTATTCAACTCAATGCACCTTTGCTTTTTGATCACTATGCAGATATCCTATCCTATGTTAATGGGAAGACTGGAAATGAGTACAGAGAATGGGAAGTAGATATGCGGACAGAAGTAGGCCTACTCTCTAGAAATCTCACCATAGAAGGAGATCAAAGTTCTGAGGTTTCTGGGTTTGGTGGTCATTTTATGATCATGCCATCATCGACAGTCAGAATGAACCATACGGAGCTGTACAGAATGGGGCAACAATACCATATCGCAAGGTACCCATTTCACTGGCACTTATGTGGTGACGCCTCTGAACAGTACATCAGGAATTGTAGCATTCACAAAGGATACAACAGAGCCATCGTCATACATGGAACTGATAATACCCTTGTTGAATCTAATGTCCTCTACGATATATGGGGTAGTGCCTTATTCCTTGAAGACGGAGTAGAGACAGGAAACCAACTCTTAGACAACCTTATTCTTGGAGTATATGTCCCTCCGCATGCGCCTGAAGACAATGATTTCGACTCGGGAAGTTTACCTGGTGGGATAGACAATCCACTTGGCATTGTACCCTCTGATTACCAAATTCATAGATTTAGAGTGGTAGGTCCAGCTGGTATTTGGATAACTAATCCTGACAATACTATTGAAGGCAATGCTGTGGCAGGATGTGATGGTGTGGCTTATTGGTACGGATTACCTGAATCTCCGACTGGTCTTTCTGTAGGTGCACAAGGCTATGAACCGAGAAAAACAAATATCAAATCATTTAGACACAACCGAGCCCATACAGTTGCCTCTGGATTACACTTTGACCACAGTCACAATCAAGAACAAGATGCCATAGTAGATGCCCCTTATCTTCCTGAAGAGGATGGCGTAGGAGTATGGGCAAAAGTCAGTGACTTCACTTGCTATAAGATGAATAGAGGATGGTGGACTAGGACATCAGTTGGCCAGGCAAGGAATATTGAATTTAGAGATATCAAACTCCTTGATTGCAAGGACGAAGAGATGATTATCAGCTCGTGGAAGGGAAGAATGTATGACTGTCTATTTGTTGGCAACTCTCCCAATGGCTCTCCTGACAATAGAATTGTGGATTATACTGCAGCAATGGCATTCTATGATGGTAATTATGAAATCTATGATAGTCATTTCCAAGATTTTGACAAGGAATACTTGTCTGTGTTTGCTTGGTTTGGTGGTGCTTCTGATAGATGCAATGATTTTTTCAAAGATTGCACGTTTGACAATGTCAATTACTACAATGACTTTGCAGTACGGAGGTCGGTAAGCTTAAGCAGTATTATTAGAGATGTTGACGGTTCTATTACCAAGACTGCTAATGGTACAATTGTGCCAGAGCATCCTTATTTAATCGATGATGTACATTTTGAAAGATTACAACCCAACAACATAGGCTATGCCACCACTCTTCCAGCCTATGCAGGCAAAGTAGAATTGCTAAAAACCTATGACAATGATGTCAATTCAATGTATTCAGAATGGGAAAATGGACATGCTATTCACGGTAGTGTCTGGGGAGCATCTAATCAATTTACTGTGTTCCCTACTCTCAATAGGTTGTATAGGTTTAGGTGGTTAGATTATATCGCTGAGGAAATCGAGCTATCCTTTAGGTACGTTCAGAATAACGACCACTTGGACTTAGTAATGGTAGGCTCTCCTGTACGATATACAGTCCAAGGAGCAAGTCAAGCTGAATCAGTATTAGCTGTCCATTCTGCGACTAATGATAGTTACTATTGGGACAATACTAATAATGAACTTCATATCAGACTATTCGCCGAAGATGACCCTACACCCAATGACGAAGAATATACTGCTCAAAAGATCGTAATCTTAAAATCTAGCACTGGTCAATCAAGCCAAGCGATTAGAAACTTTGCCCAAGAGTTCAGACCTTACAATCATGTACCACATCAAGTGAATTCGATCATCGAAAGTGAACATTTTGACTATGGAGGTCAGTTTAAGGCATATTTAGAAATGAGTAAGCAAGCACCTAACCCGGTGAGTGACATCTCAAATGAAAATAATAGATTCACTCCTTTAACAGGAAAGAGCGACAAGGTCAGGCAAGGAGAGATCGTAGAATTTGCGTTGTCTGAAGGAGAGTATTCAAATGATCACGCAATAAGAGACATTTATACAGGAGAATACTGGAATTATTCTATTTCAGTTCAAGAGTCTATGCAATGCGAGCTCCAATTGAAATACAAGTCTTCACATCCAAATAATGGCATCCTTGTCAAAGTTGATGGAGATGACAAACTCAATACCACTTGGTCTCCTACAGGTAGTAGAGCCCAACTTGCGACAGTAGGTTCTATTTTCCTTACTGCTGGAGATCATGTGATTACACTTGAGGCAACTAGTTCTGATTTTAGCCTTGATTGGTTTACCTTCGTAGAGCCCGGAAGTAGCTTCTTGGATGATATGGCTGGAGATTATGATGGTGATGGCAAGTCTTACACGGAGGAAGTAGCTCTAGGAAGAAACCCCTTCACTGTTTGTGATCACGCTTTCGAATTTAATACAGATAACAACCAAGAAGATTGGTGGAATGTAAGCGAGTTGGTAGGCATTGATATTTCTGATGGTACATTCAAAGCAAGCACCGCTACTGAAGATGCAAGTATCAATAGTCCCTACTTTACGTTTTCGGGAGATAGCATTCAATACCTGCAGATTAGAATGAGAGCTAACAAACCAGGATTGGTTGAATTATTCTGGGAAACCGACCTTGGTTCATATACAAGTGATCGAAGACAAGCAGTAGCCTATGATGCTATGAGTGAGTGGCAAATCATCACCTTTGACTTGTCTCAGGACAATCAATGGAGAGGCCAAACCATCTATCAATATAGACTTGACCCTCTCACTGCAATTGCTGATATAGAAATTGACTGGATAAGAGGTTCGTGTAGCGAGGTAGTCAATTTTGGAGCAGACCAAGATGGAGATGGCAAGAGCTATTCAGAAGAACTTATGCTAGGAAGAGACCCCTACTCTATTTGTGACCTGGGTTACGAATTTAACACAGATGGAGATATAGAAGATTGGACCAATATCTTCAATATCAATAATGACCAAGTACAATCTGGTGCATTTGGAGGAAATACAACTACTCAAGATGCAAGCTTTAATAGTCCAAAAATGGTCATTGATGGAGATAGTATTAAGGCAATCCAAATTAGAATGAAGGCAAGTCAGAATGGACTTCTTGAGTTCTTCTGGGCTAATGAACTCGGATCTTACAATGGCACTAGAAGACTAGAGGCTAATTACACGGGAAATGGGAACTACCAACTCATAGTCCTAGACCTCTCAGAACACCCACAATGGGTCGGTAGAACAATTGAAAATTTCAGGATAGACCCGATCGATAAAATAGCAACATTTAGTATCGATTATATTAGAGGGAGTTGTATCAGTCAAGTAAACACCACTGGAGATAGTGACGGTGATGGTAAAGATTATGTTGCCGAAGTTCAGAATGCTAGAAATCCTTTCACAGTGTGTGACTTAGGGTTTGACTTTGATCAACTCAATGATTTTGAACAATGGTCCTTCAATTCGGTGATAACAAACACAAGTGTATCTAATGGTGTCTTCTCTGCTACCTCTAGCACAGCAGATCCAAATATGAATAGTCCAGTGCTAGCAATAGATGGCGACTCAATCAAGATCATAGAAGTAAGATTGAAGGCTAATACTAATGGGCTGGTCGAATTCTTCTGGGCAAATGAAAATGGTGGATTTGATAGCAGCCGACGCTTATCAGCTGATTATACTGGCTCAGGGAGCTGGCAAACTATCACTTTTAGCCTAGGCAACCACTCTCAATGGGATAATAAGACCATCAATAGACTGAGACTAGACCCGATTGGTCAGGCGACCCCATTCTCAGTAGACTACATCAGGGGACACTGTTGCTTCACTCCAAGTAATTGTGACCCAATCCCAAGTTATATTGACAATGACTTTGATGGCTTTATTGCTTCAACAGATTGTAATGACAATAATCCAGAAATCAATCCAGGAGCAATTGAAATTCCTAATAATAATATTGACGAAGATTGCGACGGCATTGCACAAATCGTTGACTTAGATGGTGATGGATATAATTCTGATCAAGATTGTGACGATAGTGATCCAAATGCTAATCCAAGTCAAGTAGAAATTCCAAACAATACTGTTGATGAAGACTGTGATGGCATTGTCCTAATCATTGATAACGACATGGATGGGTATCACTCTGACGAAGATTGTGACGATGAGAACCCCAACATCAACCCAGAAGCAATAGAAATCCCAAACAATACTGTTGACGAAGATTGCGACGGTACAATAGCAGGGCAAGACTCAGACAATGATGGCTTCTTTGACGGCGAAGATTGTGATGATAATGACCCAACCATAAATCCTGATGCAGAAGAATTAGCTAACAATACCATAGACGAAAACTGTGATGGTATAATACTAATCATTGATGCGGATAATGATGGATATCACTCTGATGAAGATTGTGATGAAACTAATCCCCAAATCAACCCCGGAGCAACGGAAATAGCTAACAACAACATAGATGAAGACTGTGATGGATTCTTGGTAGTAATAGACTTGGACAGTGATGGATTCAATTCAGACGAAGATTGTGACGATGCAAATCCTAACATCAACCCCAGTCAAGTAGAAATACCGAATAATGCAGTTGATGAAGATTGCGATGGTATTGTTCTGATTATTGATAATGATATGGATGGCTATCACTCTGATGAAGATTGCAATGATGATAATCCCTCAATAAATCCAGGAGCAATAGAGATAGCAAATAACTCGATAGATGAAAACTGTGATGGAATCATAGCTGGTGCAGATATGGATGGTGATGGGTTTAATGCAGAGGATGATTGCAATGACAACGATGCCAATGTCAACCCAGAAGCACCTGAGTTATGCGATGGAATTGACAACAATTGTGATGGAAACATAGACGAGGGCTTCAATCAGATTACTTATTACCAAGATGCTGATAATGACGGGTTTGGCAATATCAACATTACGATAACTGCGTGCCAACCCCCAATTGGATATGTCTTGAACAACACCGACTGTGACGATGCAGACAACACCATCAATCCTGATGCCATGGAAATACCAAACAATACCTTAGACGAAAACTGCGACAACTTAGTTTTAGTTATAGATGAGGACATGGATGGCTATAATTCTGATGTAGACTGTAATGACAATGATGCTTCAACCAACCCTTCCGCTATAGAAATTTGTGATGGCATTGATAACAATTGCGATGGCGCTATCGACGAAGGATGGTCGGTTATGACCTACTACCAAGATGCTGATGCAGATGGCTTTGGAGATCTAAATGTGACCTTCGAAGACTGCTCTCCACCTTCCGGATATGTTGACAATAGTCTTGACTGCGACGACAGTAATCCTAACGCTAACCCAAATGCCGTAGAAATTCCAAACAATGGCATTGATGAAAATTGCGACGGCATGGACTTGACTTCATCAATAGAACAGAATGGATCAAGTGATCAGATAAGTCTCTTCCCTAATCCATTTGAAGACGAATTAAATATCATAACATCCTACGAGGATAAGATGACCATCTACATCTACGACAGTCACGGCAACTTAGCTCTGAATAGAAGTCTATTTCCTATCGAAAGAACAATTAAACTTAACCTAGTTCTTGGGCTCTATGTGATTTGTCTATTCAATTCTGCACATGAACTAGTCCATACTGACAAGTTTGTGAGGATGTAATAAAGTTACTTTAACTTGCTACCTACAGCAGCCCACCATGGTCTTACCTTTACGGCTAGCCTTCCTGCCTTGACTGCAGGATCTTGCTGTGTTAAGTCTAAGGCTTTTTCCAAGGTTGGTACGTTATAGACCACGATGCCCCTTGGATCACCATCGTCTCCAAAAGGACCAGCGATATCAATCATTCCCAATGTGGCCAAGCTGTCCATATATGCTAAATGAGCTGCTTGAATTGTCGCAGCCTCTTCTTCATCGTGAGTCAAATTCTCCCCTCTATGCAAAAAAGCCATAAAGTATTGCTTCATAACATAGGTAGTATCACCCTCTTTCATCTCAAAAGTCTTGAACCCTAGAGAATCTATTTGGAGGTCTTGACTGAATGTAAGATTAGACAAACAGATTAAACACATCAGGAAGAATAATTTATTCATCATAAGTTTGAATCTACTGTTAGAAAGTAAAATATTGAGACCATATAGTAATATCACGATTAAAAATGGTACATTTGCACCCGCTAATCTACGATCTTAGTGATTATTTTTTGGTAAAATTAAAACACAAATGGCAACATACTTAAGTAAAGAAAAGAAAGAAGAGATTTTTGGACAGTACGGAAAAGGTCCAAAAGATTCAGGTTCAATCGAAGGACAAATTGCTTTGTTCTCATACAGAATCAAAGAACTTTCTTCACATTTGAATGACAATAAGAAAGATCATTCATGTAGAAGAACACTTCTAACATTAGTTGGTAAGCGTAAGAGGTTATTAAAGTACCTAGCAGCTAATGATATCAGCAGATATAGAGCTATCATAGAGAAGCTAAATCTAAGAAAATAAAACTACAAGGCGTACTAAAGTGGTACGCCGCTTTTTTCTTGTCAACAGATATCGCATCCTCAAAAAGTTGAGATGGGTTACTGTCGTATAGAACAGAGTATATTCAGCGAACAAATAACAAACAAAATTAAATGGGTAACATTACACCTATCACTACTTCTTTTAACTTACCAAGTGGACAAGAAGTCATCATTGAAACAGGAAAATTAGCGACACAAGCAAACGGATCAGTAGTCGTTAAAATAGGCAATACAATGCTTTTTGCAAGTGTTGTCTCCGCTAAAGAACCTCGAGAAGGTCAAAGTTTCTTCCCCCTTTCCGTAGATTATCAAGAAAAATTTGCTGCGGCTGGAAAAATTCCAGGCAACTTCTTTAGAAGAGAAGCGAGATTATCTGACTATGAAATACTAGTAAGTAGACTTGTGGATAGAGCAATGAGACCATTGTTCCCTGACGGGTACATGAATGATACTCAGATTATCATTAACCTAATCTCAGCAGACGAAGAAACTCTACCTGATGCATATGCAGCTCTAGCAGCATCTGCAGCTATCTCAGTATCAAACATTAACTTTGATGGACCAATATCAGAAGTAAGAGTAGCAAAGATTAATGGCAAGTATGTAGTGAATCCACTGAGAAGTGAATTAGCTGATGCTACCCTAGATATCATCGTTGCTGCAACTATGGACAATGTGATGATGGTAGAAGGTGAGGCTCATGAGTGTCAAGAACAAGAACTGATTGATGCAATAAAGGCAGGACATGATGCTATCAAAGTACAGTGTCAAGCTCAAATAGACCTTGCTAATAAGGTAGGTGAAAAAGCAACAGTAAAAAGAGTATTGACTCCTGTTGAAATTAACGAAGAAGTATACAGCTACGTTAAAGAAAAAACAGTACCAACTATACAAGAAATTTCTAAGTCAGCACTTGCAAAGTTTGACAGAAAAGATAGATTCGAACAATTAGGCAACCAGTTACTAGAGACACTACTCGAAGAAAAAGGAGAAGAGTACGCAGCTGAGTTCGGAAGTCTTGCCAAGACGTATTACGGTAAGATTAAAAAAGAAACAATCAGAAGAGTAGTGCTTGACGAGGAGGTGAGATTGGATGGAAGAAAGTTTGACGAAGTAAGACCAATATGGACAGAGGTAGACTATCTACCTGCAGCTCACGGGTCTGCTATCTTCAACAGAGGAGAGACGCAAGCACTCTGCTCACTGACTCTAGGTACAAAGACTGACAGCCTCATGGTTGATACAGCTCTAAATATGAGTTACGAAAAATTCATCTTACACTACAACTTCCCTGCCCTATCAGTTGGAGAAACTAAGCCTATGAGAGGCCCAGGAAGAAGAGAGGTAGGTCACGCGAACCTTGCTCAGAGAAGCCTTAGACAAGTCTTACCTGACGAAAATCCATATACATTGAGACTAGTCTCAGACATACTAGAATCAAATGGTTCTTCATCAATGGCTACAGTATGTGCTGGTTCATTAGCACTGATGGATGCGGGTATCAAAATCAAAGCTCCAGTATCTGGAATAGCAATGGGAATGATCTCTGATGGAACCAAGACCGCAGTATTGACAGATATCCTTGGAGATGAGGATGCATTAGGTGATATGGACTTTAAAGTAACAGGTACTGACAAAGGAATCTGTGCTTGTCAAATGGATATCAAGATCGATGGTCTACCATACGAACTCTTAGAGCAAGCATTGGATCAAGCTAAAACCGCTAGACTCCATATCCTTGGCGAAATGGCTAAGACTATCAGTACAGCGAACGAAGACTTGAAGCCGCATGCACCAAGAATGGTTGAAATTGTCATCGATAAGAACTTTATCGGAGCAGTAATCGGACCAGGTGGAAAAGTAATCCAAGAAATCCAAGCAGAAACAGGTACTGTCATCAATATCGAAGAAGTCGATGACAAAGGTATTGTTTCAATCGCGAGTAGCAACGGAGAGGCTCTTAAAAAAGCTGAAGACTGGATCGCAAATATCACGTTCGTACCAAAGGTAGGAGACGTATTTGAAGGTACGGTAGCTACAGTGATGCCATATGGAGTATTTGTTAACTTCAAAGGAAAGAATAGTGGATTACTTCACATTTCTGAGATCTCTCATACAAGGATTGATGATGTATCTACTGTCTATAAAGAAGGGGATTCTGTCAAATTCAAATTAGTCGAAATCGACAGTAGAACTGGTAAAATGAGATTGTCAAGAAAGGCGATATTACCTAAAGATTAGAACATCAAAGTAAGCTGAAAAGCAACTTTAGACAATACGAAAAGACAAGTGCAGTCAACGAAAGTTGGCTGCACTTTTTTTATATAAGTACAGACTGTTGAAACTTTACATTACGTTAGATTGTAATTACTAGTGAGATTACTATTTTTTTAGATTTTATTCAACACATTTATATCAACATAGCATGCGGCAGCTAAAAATCACCAACAAGATTACTAATCGTGAAAGTGTAGCGCTTGACAAATATCTTAATGATATTGCTAAGATTGATATACTTACACCTGAAGAAGAGACTACTCTAGCTAAAAAAATACGAGAAGGAGACAAAGATGCACTTGAGCTACTTACTAAGTCTAATCTTAGATTTGTTGTATCTGTAGCTAAGCAATATCAAAATCAAGGATTATCACTGAGTGATCTAATCAATGAAGGCAATGTTGGCCTCATGAAGGCAGCAAAAAGATTTGACGAAAGTCGAGGATTCAAGTTTATCTCCTATGCCGTTTGGTGGATTAGACAATCTATCTTACAAGCCATTGTTGAATATTCGAGAATGGTACGTCTCCCCGTCAACAAACAACACACGAGTAGTAAGATCAATCAAGCATTCTTGACCTTCGTGCAACAGTTTGAGAGAGAACCCACTATGGAAGAGCTGGCGGACTTACTCGAGATGAAGCCAAAAGAAGTAGAAACCATCATGCAACAATCTGACAGACACGTATCTATGGATGCGCCTATTGGAGGAGATGAAGGTAGTGCTACTATGCTCGACCTCTTTGCTCCGGGCGATCAAGAGAGCCCAGATATCAGTCTCATGGAAGAGTCGCTAAAAGATGAGGTCAAAGAAGGTCTCTCTATGCTTTCTCCAAGGGAAGTAGACGTACTTAGAGCTTACTATGGTCTCAATGGTCATAAGTCCATGAACCTAGAAGAGATTGGCGAAATGTACGGATTGACAAGGGAAAGAGTGAGACAGGTCAAAGAACGAGCTTTAAGAAGGTTAAGAAAATCTCTAAACAAAAATGCCTTAAAATCCTATCTAGGCTAGTATTTGATCCTTGTAATTTTTATTGATTAAGAGCAAGCATGAGAATTTTGATATTTGGATTAGTCGCTGCAGCTGGAGCCTTCTTTATAGTCTTTCAGATTATTAAGTTTTTCTTCAGTATCAGCAATCCTAAATCTAGAGTAACCAAGGATAGGAAGTTTGGTCTCATCAAGTTACGTGAGTTAGCTGATGGTCTTGTACCCTTTGATCATGACGAACTCAAGATTCTGAGTATAGAACGAGAAGCCTCGTTGCAGAGGAAGACATTTCATTCAGAAGAGTTTGGAAAGTTATATACCATCTACAATGAACCCTTGGTGGCTTACTACTTGTTTGACTATTTGGATGATCGCAAGCTTCTACTCTCTGAAACTAATACCCTTGACGTAGAGCTCTATCGAGAGAACAATTCCACGGCTGTTTGGGTGAATGGCAAATTGTGTTACACTATTGATTCAAGAGGCAACTTAAGCAGGGTCGGCGCAGATCCAAATACCCTAGCCTCAATTCATTCGAATAATACTAATCAATACAGTTCTATCATCATCAAGGGTGAGACTAGGGCTCATCTCATTAGAAATGGAGAACCTGCTTCTACAAGGTCAAGAGCATATCCAGTTATAGAGATTCAAGATGAAGAAGAGGCAATTCTTTGTTACTGTTTGACGCTGTATCAAGCCTTTGAACTCTAATTTTTTTTATTATGTAATAATGCTTAGAGGCTCTGATATTATACGATCATTACTCACTTTTACACTTTTCAATAGAGCTCTTCCTCCCCTATTTTTGATAGAAAGACAAGGATTCTCCTGAGAGAACAGAATCTTAAAAGGATACAAGTATGTTAAAATTTTGTTCAGATGATTAAGGATAGGAATCTTATTCAGCAAAATAGAGTTTTGATTATAGTACTTAAAACAATAGCAGTGAAACAATTACTTATACTAGCTCTTACTATTCTTACAACAGCGAGTATTTCCGCTCAAGCTGATTCTAATGAGACACAATCCTTTAAAGAAGGTATTGCTAAGCTCCATGAGACAATTGACACAATAGACATCCATCGAATCTTTGACCAATTTGATCAGAGATTTCAAGAATATCGACCTTCTGATGAAGAGATAGACGATATGAAATCTGGACTAAGCTCTGCATTGGACAAAATGGAAGATATTGACTTTGAACAATTTCAAGCTCAGCTCACAGAAATGTTAGGTCAATTAGAAGAAGTATTTGGAGACCTAGATCTGGATAAAGAAGAAAAACCTACACCAGCCGACAGTAAGCTCAAGAAAATATAGAAATCTAAGCCTACTCCTTTCCCAAATTTCTTTCTGTTTTGATAGTGTATATTAAACAAATACGATATTATTGCGTTGTATTTCTTTAATAACCACAGTCCAATGACAAAGAGCAGCAAGAATGTACTCGATACTGTAAGGATTATCATCTATAGATGCCACGAAAAAGGCTTAGAAGTATTCCTACTAAACGACCGTCTAGAAAACGATGCTGACATTTGGGGCTTGCCTACGGGAAGTAAAGACCCAATCAGAGCACAATTAAAGAATAACAAAATTATTGAATTGGATCCTATCATTGATGACAATGGATCAGAGGTACGTACCTATGCTATCGAGGCAGACTGGCATGAGATCCCGAGTATCAGAGGGATGGTCAAGCATGATGTCAAATTAGTAAAGTATGCTCTGGACAAAGGCACATACTTTTGTGTCAAAGAGGCATTTAAGCGAGTACTTCCAAATGAATACAAGGCTGTCAAGGAACTCAAAGATTTAATTTTAGATAGAAATTTACTGTTTAATATCTAATTCATTTTAACTGAGTCTTCTCTATCTTAGAGTGATGAAACAAGCCATCACAGCCACCTATTTTCACTTTCCTAATCAAACTAGCTTCTATAGAGGTAAGGTCAGAGATGTCTATAGCTTCGAAGATAAAATAGCTATGGTCACTACTGATCGGATTTCGGCATTTGATCATATACTCAAACAAGCTATTCCTGCTAAAGGTAGGATCTTGAATGGTGTTGCTTCTACCTTTTTGAAAAAAGCAAGTAGCATAGTCCCAACATGGCTAGAATCCACACCACATCCCAATGTAGCTATAGGCAAACTCTGCGAACCTATCATGTTAGAAATGGTGGTGAGAGGTTACTTGGCAGGACATGCTTGGAGAGAATACAAGTCAGGTAAGCGTCTAATCTGTGGCGTTCCCATGCCTGATGGCATGACAGAAGGGCAGGCATTCCCTACTCCTATTATCACCCCTGCAACTAAGGCTGAGGAAGGACATGATGTCGATATATCCAAAGAAGATATTCTAGCCCAAGGGATTGTCACACCAGAAGTCTATGCTCAGTTGGAGCAATATAGCTTAGCTTTATTTGACTTAGGTACACAGCACGCCAAAGAACAAGGACTGATCCTCGTGGATACTAAATATGAATTTGGTTTCTTCAAAGGGAAGGTCACCTTGATGGATGAAATTCACACCCCAGATAGTTCTAGATACTACATCATCGAGGGATATGCCGAGAGATTAGCGAGTGGAGAACAGCAAAAACAACTCTCTAAAGAATTTGTGAGGGAGTGGCTCATGGAGCAAGGGTTTCAGGGCAAGGAAGGTCAAGTCTTACCTGATATGCCTGAGACCTTCGTAGACACAGTCACTGCTAGGTATTCGGAGTTATACACTCAATTAATCGGTATCGAACCTCCAAATGATACTAGTGAAGATGTACTCTGGGATATTGAACAAACTATTGCAGAATATTTCAAATAGTCTTAAAAATAAATTCCAAATACTAAGCATCGAAATATAGCTTAGTATTTGGAATGTAATACAGTTTTATCTGATGTATCCTTATTGATTACCTAGGATAATCGGCAATCCACTGTCACCACCTCCAATGAGGATTACTTTAGAATTTGGTGATTTGGATAGTTCTAAGGTAGCTTCAATACCTTTATCTCTTAGAATCTTGTCATTTAGACTTGCAGAAAGAATCCTATTAGACTCTGCCTTAGCTTCTGCTTCAATAATCTTACGTTCTGCTTCCTTTCTCTCTCTATCTAGTTTAAAGTCAAACTGAAAAGACATCTGCTCTTCTTCAAGCTTCTGCTCGATAGCTTGCTTCAAAGTCTCTGGAAGTGCTACCTCTCTAATAAGCACAGCATCTAGGATGATATACTTACGAGCTACACCTCTAGCAGTATTTTCAAAGATTTCGCTTTGAATGACTTCTCTCTTGGTGGAGTAAAGCTCCTCTGGCAAGTACCTACCTATGACTTCTCTTGTAGCCGACCTAATCTCAGGCCTGATAATCCTGTCTACGTAGTCCGTACCTATTGCATCGTGGAGGTAACCAATTGAATCAGGATCTGGCATATACCTATACGACAGCTCAACTGCGATAGTCAATCCATTCTTGGAAAGTACTTCCATGTTTTCTCCTGATTCTTGAGTACGTACGTCATATACGATCATCTTATTCCAAGGAGCTACTACCTTGAATCCTTGATCATAGGTATTCTCCTTATCCAATCCGCCTCCGAATCGTTTAAATAATACACCTTTCTGCCCTGGATCGATTGTAATAAAAGTCGTATTACTTAATATTGAAAAGAGAAAGAGGAATCCAACTATGTAAAAGATATACTTTGACAAATTGCCAGGAATATTAATTTGAGGTCTTTGTTGACTCATAGTATTGTTTAGTTTATTTAGTTCTTATTGATAGATAAATGTAATACAAATATTAAGCAGAAATGATTTGACCTAATCGATAAATGCTTGGATTTTTTCTACCACAGCCCTTATATCCATGTCCAGCATACATTTGAAGTGTCCTTTGGGGCAGGTCTCAAATCCTATTTTTGAGCAAGGCCTACAAGACAATGCTTCTTGTTCGTAGATAATGTAGCTATTAGGGTGTGTCGGCATATAAGGATACATCCCAAATTGAGGAACTGTATTGCCCCAGATACTGACTATAGGTTTCTTCCTTGCAGCAGCAATATGCATCATACCTGTATCACTAGTGACTACTACCATACTGCGATCTAAGATGATGGCACTTTGATCAATTGATAATCTTCCAACTAAATTAATACAACCAATAGTTGACTCTGCCATTATTTTCTCAGCTTTCTCTGTATCACTGGGTCCGCCGACTAGTACTGTTGGCACTTGAAGACCGTCCACTATTTGAGCTATCTTGTCTACAGGTATCTGCTTAGTATTATGAGCGGCGCCAATGACAATGGCAACATAAGATGGAGGCAAGTGATATTCTAACGTCATTTCCTCAATAAGTGAAGCCTCATCGTCAGGCAAATAGTAGTCAAGTCCTTGGTTGTCATTCTTAACACCCAATGGAGCTGCAGCTGCTAAGTAGCGATCTACAATATGGACATCTGGCATCCTATCAATCTTAGTATTCACTAAGAGCCACTTACGTATGTTGAGCTTGTTAACTCGGCTATATGGCATCTTCAACCCAGCTGTAAAGCGATGACTCCTCAAATTATTTTGCAAGTCTACAACATAATCATAACCTTCTGCTTTGAGCATAGACAAGGTAGATCTAAAGTCCTCCTGAAGTACTTGAATCTGAGCAACGTAAGGATTAGAAGCGAGTAAGCCAGACATAGATGACTTAGTGAGTAAGTGAACTTCTGCTCCAGCTTGCTCAACTAAACACCTGAATACTGGCGTAGTCAATATGATATCTCCTATAGAGCTAAATCTTATAACCAGTAATTTTTGTTTTGCCATTTAGAGCTTTACAAACTTTCCTTGATGTGTTATTGTTCCTTGATTCACAACTCTAATATGGTAGATTCCCTCAGCAAAATCACCAACATTGATTGTCTTGTCTTGCTGGATAAAGTCTGCTACCAAGAGTTTACCCTTACTATCAAACACTTGTAGTATTCCAGATAGATTTTCACCTGCTATACTAATTGTAGTTGTTGCAGGATTAGGACCAACTAGCAGTTCGCTTGCAGTTGGTATATCCTCAGTACTCACATACAGGTCTCTATCTCCATTAGAAAACCAAGTTGCCCACTTAGCATTTTCAATAAAGATATTATCAGTACCGGCTTGCGGTGTGATTTTGTCTGACCCCATAACTACTATCCCAATATCTAGCCCAAAGAACCAGGGCAGATCGTAAATCATCTTACTATCATCTCTAGAATAATTAGGATAACCCAAGTCACTATTCTTCATGATTTCACTCAAGTCACCAGTCTCGATATTGTACCCTACTACTGAATAAATATTTCCCTCTAATACATCGAAGGCAATAATATAAGGCGAATTCTTACTGAATGTAGGGTTGCCAATGCTGACACCTTCTGGTAAAGCAGAGAATAGTTTTTGGATATTCCCGCTACCGAATTGGTTAGTTGCTCTACTCCACACTTCTATGAATCCAATATCCCAGTAATTGATCTCTCCAGCATTAGTACTATTCAAGGCATTATTGGCATCATACATGAGGTACTTACCTGTAATATCAAACTCCATAGCATCAGCATATAACACGTCGCCAGTTGATACGCCTTCGCTGAATGTCGGATTGTACAATTCATAGGGCTGCGTCTGATTAGACTCAAAGTCGTAGACATAAATTACATTCTCTACTTCGTTCCCAATAGCCGCAAGCCTTAAGCCATCCTTTGATATGACAGCATTCCTCCATACAGTTTGGTCATCAAATACACTAGTACCATATGTGCCACCTACCCAATCAATTTCAGTGAGGTAAATTCTGCTGTCGCTTCCAACGTAGATAATCTTAGATCCATCATCTGAAATGCTTGGCTTACTCTTAATTGCAATATTCTCCAAAGGATCATTGAGGATAGCTCCGGTACCATCTGCTAGTTTTATATCACTCAAGTCAGTAGGACTCACTAATACAAAGTCTTCTCCAAGATTTGTTTCTGCTTCTTCAACTGTAGTTCCTCCAGAGCTACCAATACCGACAGTATCGAAGGCGCTATTCGCTGCATTCACAACAGAGGCATCACCTAAGTCAGTTGCAGCCTTGACAACGGCATTTCTACAATCAGCAAATTGCGAAGACCTCGTCAAATATGTGGTCAGTGCTCTATAATATACTCTTTCTGCCATTGACCTACCTACCGCATTCGCGAATAAGTAAAAAGCTCTATTGGGGATACCGCTATTGATATGTACTCCTCCATTATCCTGAGATCCAGTGAATCTTTCATTGTAATGTGAGGGCTGCCAACCTCCATTGAAGTCATTAGTGCTTGCTCCATTGTGTGGATCTTTGAGGTTTCTGAGAGCTCCTGAAGGAAAGGCACTTGGCTGTACTACATCTTCGCCGATCAAATACCAGTCAGCGTCCGCATCGTCAATCATTGCTCCAAAAACATCAGCAAATGACTCATTGAGAGCACCAGACTCTCCTTGATATTCTAGATTTGCGGTATTCTGAATCACCCCGTGTGATAGTTCATGTCCTGCTACATCAAGTCCTCTTCCTAGAGGCTTGAATGCTGAGCTTCCATTTCCATAAAACATTGCAGCTCCATTCCAAAAGGCATTATCCATAGAGTTGCCATTTTCGTCAGCTACATTAATAATAGAGACGATGTTACCACCATTGCCATCTATAGCATTTCTGCCATGTACATCTTTGAAGTATTCGTAAGATAGTCCTGCATTATAGTGTGCTGACACTGCAGTTTCTTTTCCTGACCAATTGTTATTGTTGCTCTTGACATGGTCGTAGTTGAAGTTATTGTTTTGCGGAGAGGTATTGAATGCGTCAATTGTCCAAAGTACTCCTACAGGCTCATCGGGCAAATTGGAAGCGCCACTGTTGAACATTCCTGACCTACTCGCATCTATCAAATAAAAAGTAGATCCAACTTCATAGGTATTAATAGTTCTTGACAATCCAAATAAATCATTGGCATTAGCTGATGCTGCACCATCCGGTGGCAAGCATGTATGGTCGTGCCCGTGAAGTTTACACACTGTTGTTTGCTTCACAAGGATTTCTCCACTCGCTGCATTCAGAATATATTCGTAATGCTCTCCAATGCTCGCATAGACTTCTACAAAGTAAGCAAGAAAGCTTTCTCCAGATTTAGTAGTGTAATAGACCTGCTTAATCTTCCACTGCTCTCCATTGATGATGGAAGAGTATTTACTTGATATATCTTGATAACTTTTGAGGTCTGCTACGACTACTTGCTTTACTTGGTCTTGCGTCAAAGCTGACTTAGTATCATTGACCTGATAAGCTTCTGGCATTAGGTTGGACTGAAGTAAGGCTTTGCCATTGGGTTCTAGGTGCAATATTGACTCTGATCCATAGACTTCTATACCATCTCTAACTTGCGTAAATCTCACATGGGTATGGTTAAGCTCATCTGTCCACTCAGAATCAATAATGATATGCTCTGCAATGTCAACTATGTCAACTGCCTCCTCGAACTGAGTAAGAATATCAAAGTAAGTTGCAGATGCTGGCAAGGTCGTTTGTAGATACTTTGGTGCACCGTAACGATTAGTCTTAGCTGCATTGATACTTTTGCTCAGTGTTTGTGCTTTATTCCATTTGCCCGGCTTAGCAAATCCTTCTGAGCTGCTGAACCCTCGTCTTTTTGCTAATTGGTTGGAAAGTATTGTTGATTGTTGGACTTGCTCGACGGTCAATGGTTGACTCTGTTTAACTTCTTTAAACTGTGCTACACCTATCTGAGTGAAACATAGGCAAATCAATATACTGAGTGAATATTTGTACATTATTATGGTATTTTGATGTGGGTTGACTATTTAGTGGTTTTGTTATAGTGCTTAGTCAACTTCATAAAGTTTTTGTAATACGTTTCTAATACTTCAGGAACCTCCTTGTTCATACCGCCCCAAGCTAACTTCTTCTTTCTATCTCCTTGTTTAATGGTGATAAAATAGGTCATATTGCCAGGATCATTAAGTGACAACTCATGAAATCCAAGGTTCTTATAATTGAGGAAAAACTGGCCAGCCAGATCTGCATCAAAAGAACCCGCTGGTTGAAACGTATCTGATTGTTGAGCTTTTTCGAACAACTGACCATCTTCTAACAATTTGAATTTTACGGTCTTCCCTGCGAATCCTCCAGAGCTCCCGAATATCAATTCAGGCACACCTAGATCTGCAAGTGCTGTATCTTGCTTTTTTGTCTTACAATTAGAAAAGGTCAAACCTATGAACATTATCATGGTAACTGATAGTCTAATAATCATGGATATTATTTTTTTTACTAAAGTATAAAAATAGTCTAATCAAATGATTTAGGCACTTTCCGTAGATTATTTAAGAATAAATTATCACCTCGAAGCCCTGCTAAAGTGGATATAGTAGAATCATAATGTCTGATTCTGACGATTTTTGTTAAATATTTCACAATAGTAAATTGATAAAAAACTAATTACCGTATCTTAGCATTAAGTAATTATAACACATTGACTTAAAAATTATATCATGAAGAAATTAGTATTCTTATTCTCGTTTGTCTTAGTTGCAGGAATGGCATCTGCTCAATCTTGTTCTAAGTCAGCAAAAAAAGCTTGTTGTGCTAGCAAAGCAAAAACTGCAGCTGTACAAACAACACCAACTACTCAAGTAGCATCTGTAATCGCTGAGGCCGACGCTTTAGCTATGGCAGACGAAACTATTGAAAAGAAAGTGTGTAGTGCATCTGGAAAAGTAAGCTACCACCAAAAATCTGTATGTGCTAAGTCTGGAAAAATCTCTTCTAGTGAAGTGATGTATGATGCTGAAGAAAAAGCATTCGTTAATGCAGCGACTAACAACATGGTAAAATCTACAACTGCAGAAGCAGCTACAGTAGGTAAAAAAGAAGTGAAAGCTTGTACTAAAGGAGCAAAGTCTTGTGCTAAATCATGTGCTAAGAAAGCTACTTTGGAGCAATAAGAACCAAAAGATAAACAATGATTTGTTTAAAGGCCTGGGTATTCATTTACTCAGGCTTTTTTTATGCTTATTCTGCAAGGATTTTATTTTCGATAGCGACTCTCACTAAGCCTGCAGAATTCCTCACATTCAGTTTATTTAAGAGGCTACTTCTATGTGATTCAACAGTTTTGAGGGAGATGAAGAGTTTCTTCGCTATTTCTTGAGTGGTATGTTCGTCTATGATAAGGGCTAGTACTTCTTTTTCACGTTTTGATACTTTAGGAAAGAAACTATTCTTCTGTTGCTTCTTTTCGTTATGCTTCATCAAGCCTTTCATTATGGTATGCTTGACTTCTTCGCTAAAGTAGCTCAAACCGCTCTCTACAATACCAATGGCCTTGATGAGTTCTTCTCTACCCGTATTTTTGAGGATGTATCCTGAAGCGCCATTACTGAGAATCTCGGTCACATAACTTTCTTCATTGAACATAGATATAGCGATGATCTTTACTTTAGGATGGACTTCATTCATTCGCTTGCAGACTTCTATACCATTCATGCCAGGAAGGTTGACGTCAAGTAGTACTAAGTCTACATCTAGTTCTGTCACAAGAGCCTCAACCTTACTCCCATCATAACATCTACCCACCACTTTCATATTCTCTTCCAAATTGAGAATTGACTCAATCCCATCTACAAACATTTTGTGATCGTCGGCTATCAATATTTTCATCATAATATATCTCAGGTATGTTCTTTACAAAGGTAATGGGTAATATCATCAATGTTTGGGGGTAATCCCTGATATTCTATTTTGGGTGTTTACAAGGATGTACAGTCCTGATTTCTGAGTGATATTTGTATTAATGATACTTTAAAAAACAGAGTTACAGTCACCCTACTAATTTGTAAACACAAATTGGATTTGTCAGGTGAAAGCATCAGGCAAGACTTGTAACCTTAGATTGGTTATGTGTAAAAATTCTACACAAAAAGATTTCGCTTTGGAGGAGAGCTTGTTGGTTTTGGTTCACGTTTTTTGGTTTACGATAAGTTTTTCTTTTTAAAATCTAAGCATGCTTATAATTCTGACGATTCAGTTTATATGAATAATTAAAAGTTATTAGCACTCCTCCATTTTTTTAGCTTAATTATAGCCACACAATATGATACTCATTGAGATTGACTACTGCATAAAGTCTAAAAAGTAAAACCTTCATAACGATGAAGGTTTTCTTTTTCTAACTTTACCCCAACCAAAACATTATAGTGAATTCTCACAAATCAATATATTATACTTTTCTGATCACATTTCTTGTGGTTTGCTTTTGTTTGCAAACTACAGCCTCACCTGATATTCCACTCATCCCAAGCCCTGAATACTACCAATCCTTAAAGGACCAACTGTCTAAAGGAAGAGAGACGAAGGATTACCAAAAAATAGCTCAAGCTTACTACCATTTAGGACTATACGAAAGTAGATACAGCAACACTAAGCGGAATGTCACAGACTACTACAATCGAGCAATTGAGTATTACAAACTCCTAGATGAAGAGCCTCTCATCTTTGAAGTAAGAACAGAAATGGCAGAGGAATTCCTAAAAAATAGTCTGGTCATAGATGCCAAGGAAATTTTAACCGAAAATCTGACATTCTATGAGCAATATGATGATGTGCAAGCACTATTTAGGGTTAGAGGATTACTTTTGGACATTGCCTTACTAGAAAACAATATAGTTGACTACGAAACACAACTCAAAGCTCTTGAGGCAATAAGTGAAAAGCAGGATACTTTCGCTTTATTGACAGACTATTATACTATCAAAGGTCAAGTCCACCTCGGGAATATTCCTTGGGCACTTGCAGAAATACAAGAAACAATACTCAAGGATTCTATCACAATTCACCCAAAGGACTCTCTTGCAATACACCTTCTAATTAGTGAGATCTATACCAAAAGCAAGGACAAGGCAAAGGCTCTTTACTACTTAGATAAAGTGCATAACGCTGTAAGTAAGTTGCCACTCAATCGTGACCACCTTTCATACTTAAGTCTATCGAAACTCCTCTATGTCTCCACAGAGCAATACGACTCAACTTTCTACTTTTCTGAACAGGAGATGATGCTCAATGATAGCCTAAGTGACAGATCAAGACTCGAATCAATATCCAAGATATCAGAACAATATAAGAGCAAGGAAAAGACTACAGCAATCAAAATACTAGAACTAGAGAAGAAGTATAATCAAGAAACTAATGACCAACAGCGGAGGGCTCTTTACGTACTTGGCATACTCACCAGCATACTCTTGTTGTCTATCTATTTTACTGTGAGATTCTATTCTCAGCAGTTAGACGCTAATAGTATTATCTCTAGTCAGAATGAAGAACTCTCAAAGCAAAAAATACAGGCATTGCAAGATGAGTTGAATTTAAAGAGCATGCATTCTATGATTGAGGGGCAAGAAAGTGAAAGAGAACGTATCTCCAAAGATCTTCATGATAGCCTTGGTGGCTTACTCTCTTCAATCAAACTCCAACTTGAACACATTCCTATCGAGACTGGGAATATCCCTGCTAAGCATAAACAAGAACAAGTACAATCGCTCTTAGATTATGCTGTGGGTGAAGTCAGAAATATCTCTAGCAACCTCCAACCCACATCACTTAAGAACCTGGGCATCGTTTCAGCCCTCAAAGATCTCTTCAATAGAGCCGATGGTGACGAATATCCTGAAATTGAATTTCAACATTACGACGTACCACAGCTGAAGAATATGGTAGCTCTATCTATCTATCGAATAGTCCAAGAGCTATTAAACAACACGATCAAACATGCCCAAGCTAATGAGGTATTCATCCAACTCAGGCAAGAAGATAATCAGCTTGTCCTTCAATATGAGGATGATGGCATTGGTTTTGACCTTGAATCACTTAAGCGAAAAGGCATGGGATTAGAAAATATTACTAGTCGAGTCAACTACCTCAAGGGGGAGATGAGTATCGATGCAAGGCTAGGCGAAGGGGTATCATATTTAATTCATGTCGATGTCTGAATTGATAACATCTTTAGAGGCAGACCTCAACCTGCCAAGTCCACTCACACAGCTTCATTCGCCATTGCTCTCTAATAAGCAACTAAGCGTCTATATCAAAAGAGATGATCAAATAGACCCTTACATCTCTGGCAACAAATACCGAAAACTAAAGGGGCATTTAGCGTATTACTCAGAACATCAAGACAAATATCAAGGGATCATCACTTTTGGTGGAGCTTACAGCAATCACCTCTATGCGACATCTGCTGCTTGTTTTCGACAAGGTATACCACTGACAGCTATCGTGCGAGGAGAAGAGGTCGACTTAGAGAATAATACGCTTTCCCTACTCGTCAGGCATGGCCATACCATACATCGTATTGCGAGGTCAGACTATAGACTCAAGGCTGAAGCTCCCCAAGTCAAAGCTCTACTTTTGCAGCATTCATACTACCTCATACCAGAAGGCGGCAATAGTCCCTTGAGTAATGTAGGAGTGGCCGACATCTATACTGAAATAAGACATCAGGTCCAACCTGATTATATTGCACTTGCCTCTGGCACCGGAGCAACAGCATCAGGCCTTTTGAGGTCTATGCAAAGTAGTAACACTCAATTAATTGTAGCAGCGGGAACTAGAGATGAGTCTGTACGAGCTAGGTTAGTACATGAGGATGTCAATAAGCAAGTGAGATGGTTTGATGAAGAGTGGGGAGGATTTGGCAAGAAGAAGGCGCCATTACTAGAGGCTATGGAAGCTTGGACAGCAGAGTACAATGTGCCACTTGAGTATGTCTATACAGGAAAACTGATTTGCCGACTATGGTCTCTTATTAAAGCTGACTACTTCGATCGAGGATCTACTTTAGTCATCATTCACACTGGAGGGTTGAGGCCAGAGAGCCATTGATGTATTGTCCTTGGATAGTGATAATGCTCCAACTTCAATACCTTACTTGCAATATCCTCGACTGTATCCGTTGGGTCTAATGCTACCCTACCTTGCATCAACACCCGACCTTTGTCATATTCTTCGTTAACAAGGTGGATAGTCATTCCTGATTCAGTCTCTTGTGCTGCTTTGACTGCGGTATGTACATGGATGCCATACATCCCTTTTCCACCATACTTGGGCAAGAGGGCTGGATGAATATTAATGATACGATCAGGGAAGCCTTGTACTAAGGTATCTGCTATCTTTCTTAAGTAGCCAGCTAATATAATAGCAGTTATAGGCGATTGTTGGTGAAGTGCCGAAATGGTATCAGCTAGGTCTGAATTCTTTACTACTGTACTTGGAATCTGATGTCTTTCAGCTCTAGCTAGTACTCCAGCGCTAGACTTATTAGTGAAAATGTGACTTACTCTGACTTCTGGATCATGTGCAAAGTATTGTATGATTGATTCTGCATTACTTCCACCTCCTGAGGCAAGAATCACAATATTCTTTACCATGTGTTTGTTCTGATTTACTTATTGAGTACTTGATAAGCATCGGCTCTGAACGGGTCAAGCTTAGTCATAATCTTATATGCTCTATTTCTTTGACCAGTAGCACCTGCCTTCATGATTTCTACTACCTCATCTTTCTTAGCATCTGTAAACATTCTCAGAATCTGACTATTCGGAAAGATATTATTCACTTGCTCTAGGTTTGTCAGTGTATTCAATATTATGACAATACCTTTTTCTGGATCATCATGCATGATGTCCAAACCAAGTCTATGATACTCATACATTGACTGCCTCACATCTCTAGCCTTTGGATTAAGATTATCATTGATTAGGAAGTAACGACTGATATTAGGACCAGTTGGACTCCATTGATCATCTGCACCTTTGATGCTCTCAGGTACATTGTCCAAAATATTCTTAGCTATCTGGAAGTAATTTTCACCTCCAAAAGGAGAGAAAGTATCATAGTCATAACCCAATATAGCGTATGCATAAAAGGTTAGCAATGTAGATAAGATGTCTGAAAAAGAATCATCGTTATTTCTAATTGGTTGTAACTCAGTATAAGAGAACGTGAATCCTTTGTCTATATAATTGATCAACTGCGACTTATAATCACTTGCATATACAGGCCTCAATGATTGGAACAGTAAGTCCGCAGTGAACGAACTTGTGCTATTTTCCTGCTTAACGAAAATGGTAAGATTGAATTCTATTTTCTCATGATCCTCATATTCCTTTCCTGTGAATGAAGTATTGTTGTAAAACTCTTCTACTTGTGCCCTGAGTGTCTCAAATGTCCTAGGGTCTGCTGTCTGAAGTGCTGGGACATTAATAGATACAGTTGTCTTAAATTCCTGACCTATGAGGTTAGAACAACAACTTAGCAGTAATAAAACGAAAACCTGAAATGGATACTTCATATTAACTTTAAGGGAAAAATTCGTCATTAGAACGCAAGAACGATGGGTCTCATATACTTACAAATAATTATTTTTCAAATAATTAACTATATCGATAGCCACTGCTCTTTTTGATTTAAGCTCATAGGGGTGATGACTACCGTCTTTATCAATGATGGTAATCTTATTTGTATCTACTCCAAAGCCTGCCCCGGAATCAGCAAGCGAATTGAGTACGATGAAGTCAAAGTTCTTTTTTGCAACTTTCTTGCTTGCATTAGCCAATCCATCTTGTGTTTCTAAGGCAAATCCAACAAGTACCTGCTTGGGTTGTTTTTTACCACCAAGAGTCGCAGCTATATCAGTAGTCCTTTCTAGAGCTACACTAAGGTCATCGCTCTTCTTTTTGATTTTATGCTCTGCTTGCTCAGCAGGTCTGTAATCAGCTACAGCAGCAGTCATAATGGCTACATTGCACTCGGCATACCGTTCAGCGCATGCCTCATACATGTCTTGAGCTGTGACTACCTTAACTACCTGTATTGATTTATCCTCTGGCATTCTATTCGTTGGGCCAAGCACTAAAGTAACTTGAGCTCCCCTCCTACTTGCTTCCTCTGCAATAGCTATTCCCATCTTTCCAGAACTAGGATTACTAATAAATCTCACTGGGTCAATATACTCTCGAGTAGGTCCAGCAGTCATCAAGAGATTCATACCAGATAAGTCTTGACTTGCTTTGAACTGCATAGCTAAGAAGTCAGCAATGTCTTCCGGCTCATCCATCCTCCCTTCTCCTATCAGACCACTCGCCAAGTAACCATCACCGATGGGCACCTCCTTAAGTCCGTAACTCTGTAGAAGCTCTCTATTGCGTAATGTCGTTGGATGCTTCCACATATCTCTATCCATCGCTGGAGCATAATACACAGGGCATTTTGCTGAAAGGTATACGGCTAAGACTATGTTATGAGCTAAACCATGTGCCATACCTGCAAGAGTATTGGCTGTACAGGGAGCTACCACCATTGCATCAGCCCAAAGGCCTAATTCTACATGATTGTTCCAGGCGTCATTAGAGACTACTTCTGTATAGACATCTGATTTTGACAGTGAGGCAAAGGTAAGAGGGGCCACAAACTTAGCAGCAGAAGGTGTCATAATCACTTTGACTTCTGCACCTCGTTTTTGAAGTTCTCGAAGTAAGATGACTGACTTATAAGCCGCAATACTACCTGATACGGCGAGTAAGATGCGCTTATGCTTAAGTATTGACAATGTATTGGATAACTTGTGGATGGAGCAGTAGTACTTACTCCTTCTCTATTTTGTTACCATCTCTGTCTCTGTATTCAAAATCTAACATGCCGTTAAGAAACTCATGCGTAGCGATTACAGTTGGATTTGGCAATCTTTCGTAAAACTTAGAAATTTCTATTTGCTCTTTGTTCTCAATGATTTCTTCAATTCTATCAGGAGTCACAGCAAACTCTTCTAGCTTATTGTTTAGCTCAATCTTAAGGTCATTAGCTAATAATCCAGCTCTTTTTGCTATTACATTAAGTGCTTCATAGATATTAGTTGCGCCTTTTTGATCCATAAAGGCTTTGATATCTTGTGCCTTTAGATTAGGGTCAATGTGCTGCAGTTTAGTTCTCAAATCCGACATTCTTAATTTCTTTTATTGATGATAAACAATTGCTTTCTATTTTCTTAGCCTGCTCTATGTATTGAGATGCAGGGTACTTAGCTATAAACTTCTTTGCCTTCTTTAAAGTTTCCTCAAACCTGCCTTCCTTTTTAGCGAAGACACTATTTTCTGCCAAAATATGATTGCTATCAAGGATAAGCCACTTGATCTCCTCTCCTCTCTTTGTCTCGGGATAATCCTTGATCATGCTTTCCAAAGAATTGATAGCCGCCTTATAATTCTTAATATCATAGTACAACTTACCTTGCTCAAATGACTTTTTCTCCATCTTAGCCCTCATCTCATCAATCAACATAGTAGCTTCTGCCACCCTCTCGCTATCAGGATTAGTATTAATGAACTTTTGAAAAGCCTGAATTGCCGCCTCCGTATAAGTTTGATCCAATCTATAACTTGGCGATAGGCGATACTGAGAGTAGGCAGCCATGTACTCTGACTCCTCCTTCATTGCACTATTGAAGAATGTATTCGCATAATTCTCAAAATAGTGTTGCGCCAAAATGTATTGCTCCTGATTGTAGTTGCAATAGGCATATTTGAAAAACAAAGTCTCTGCTTCTTTTTTCCCACGATAAAATGGAATGACAATATCGTAAAGCGATTGCGCCTTGTAATAATCAGCAGCGTCATAGTAAGCATTTGCCTTGTCTAGAATCGCAATTGGATCATTGCTAGTCCTGATTTTTTCATACTCAGTCTTGCACGACATCATCGTGATTCCAAGGGCTATACATAATAATATTGTTATTCTATTCATTTCGGTCGGCGAAGTTAAGACTTTATTATACATTATTCAAGTGTTGAATGGATAGTATTGCTTTATACTAGTCAATACGATTGAGACCTTACAATACTTAGTTTGTATGGTTGAGATTTCCCGTATTTCTTGACATGACACAACGTAAGTTCAATCAACACCTTCATATCGAGAAAGAAGCAATAACTTACACTATTATACCTCACATCCTAGTATGATTTTTTCGATACTTTGTATGTTAGTGGATAGATTGGCATTCGTGTCCAATAACAACTTGATTCCTAGATGAAGCGACTAATTACAATCCTACTCTGTTTAACCCATACTTGGCTGAGTCTTGGTCAAACCATGACGATAAGGATTGCTGAGCATAGCTATCAAATAGATGACTCTCTAGGCATAGTCATATCTTTCGTAGACAGCTTAGAAGTATATAACAATCTAGACAATTATCAAGAAGTCATCATTGCCCTAAATCAACGAGAATATACTTTTGACTCAATTCCAACTGCTCTTTCCTATTCTGAGTCCTATGCCATTACCAACACTACTAATCAACTCTCACTCTACCTAACCCGACTCCCTCTAATCTCAATCATGAGTTCAGACACTATTGTAGATGAACCAAAAATACCCGCAAGGATCTCTTATGCTGATGAGGACCAAGTATTCACTTCTAACATTGGCATTGAGCTTAGGGGAGGCAACTCCCTTTATTATCCAAAGAAAACCTTCGATTTAGAGTTTTGGAAAGATGATACGGGCATAGAGACACGTGATGTCCAATTTGGCAATATGAGGTCAGATGATGATTGGATTCTTGATGCACTATACAACGAACCTCTAAGACTACGAAGCTATATAGCTAATACACTTTGGCTTGACATCCATACTCCTACCTATGCCGTCCAAGAACCCAATGCTAAATCAGGTGCTGATGTCAGCTATGTAGAGCTATTTGTCAATGGTCGGTACACAGGAATCTACAACCTCTCAGAGCAAATTGACAGAAAACAACTCCAGCTCAAAACTTATAATGGAAGCATCAGAGGAGAACTCTACAAAGGAGTATCGTGGGGAGCATCAACTTTTGGTAGTTTACCAACCTTACAATCTGAGGCTCAAGAATGGGGAGGTTACGAGATAAAGTATCCTAACGAAGTTGACACAAGTAATTGGGAGCTTCTTTATGACTTTACTGATTACATCATTAACTCTAGTGACACTGAATTTAGCAATACTGTATGGGAGAGGTTTGTAAAAGAAAACTATATAGATTACTTCATCTTCCTCAACATGTTGCGTGCCACTGACAATACTGGTAAGAACATCTATCTGGCCAAATACAATACAAATACACCCTACTTCTATATCCCGTGGGATCTTGATGGATCTTTCGGATTGCGATGGGATGGAGCTAACGACAATGTAACGAATAGTATCTTGACTAATGGGTTTATGGATAGGGTGATTGCTCTCAACCCAGGTAACTATCGACAAACAATAGCTCAACGCTGGTCAGACTATCGGACAACTATACTGGACACCAAAACTCTTTTGAATAGGGTGATAAGTATCCATAATATGCTCTCTTCCAATCTTTTGTATGCAAGAGAATCATTGGCTCATCCTGAATATATATCTAATGATGAAAACCTACCGTATATACTAACTTGGATAGAACAACGCCTTACCTACCTTGATGAATATTTTGCTATGACATCTTCGAGTATAGAAACAACAACTGACAGAGATATCATCCAACTATATCCTAATCCAGCTCGAGAAAAGGTATTTATCAAGCGAAACGACAATTCAGGAATCGTAAAGATCAAAGTATTCGACTTATTAGGAAATATCTTAATGAGTCAAGAAGTACTGGAAAATTACTTTTCTGTTGAGTCACTATCGCAAGAGACCTATGTCGTATTTGTCAATGACTACCCTATCCGCCTCGTCATCCAATAATAGTTGCCACTCTTAGCGATACAAAATTACAAATTCAGTTCTCCTATTACTTTCTCTGCCTTCAGCTGTGTCGTTGGTATCAATAGGTTGGCTCTCTCCTCTTCCAATTGCTTCTATTCTAATTGTGTCAATGCCTTTAGCAACAAGAGCCTGCTTTACTGCATTTGCTCTATTTTTAGAAAGGGTCAAATTATCTTCTTCTCGACCTATGTCATCAGTATGACCAATGACTTTTATAGTAGTCTTGGGATTGTCTTGTAGCAACTTATACAGCTGGTTGATTTCAAAATTACTTGTTGGCAGCAACGTATAACTTCCACTTTCAAAGAATATATTGTTCAAAATCGTTGGTTCTGACTCAGATACCTCAACTTCTTGTGGCATTATCCTTGAAAGTATCACTGTGTACAAGTAAGGTTTGGCCAAGCTAGCCTCTTCAACAAGGTCGATGAATTCTGAATGAAATGCATATTCAGCAGCAGAAACATTGACTGCATAGGTATGACCAGTATTTAGTATTTGATTGACAACACCTTCTGCATTCGTTTGCAGATTGTATTCATTACCATCTTCAAGAGCCTGAATAGTAATGATGGCACTAATACTCTCTTGTGTTTCCTCATCTATTACTTTGATGGTGGTATAAGTTACAGGTTCAGGCTTCAACTCAGTAGGTAGGTCAAAAGAGAATATATCTAGATTGTCTCTCCCGAAATCGCTTGCATAATAAGCTTTCTCACCAAAGATATCCACAAAAAGGGCTCCTTCGCTAGCTTCTGTATTGATTGGGTAGCCTAAGTTTATTGGTGTTCCCCATTGGCCTTCTTCCATTCTTGAGAGAAATATATCAAAGTCACCCATCCCAAGATGACCATTTGACCTAAAGTAAAGTGTCCTACTATCTGGATGCAAGAATGGTGATGCTTCGTCCTTAGTTGTATTAATAGTAGAATCAAGAGCAACGGCTGGCTGCCACTCTCCACCAACTAGCTCACTCTTATATATATCCTTATTCCCACTTCGTTTACTAGCAAAGTATAGGGTCTTCCCATCTGCACTTAAGCAAGGTTGAGCATCCCAATGTCGTGAATTAATATTTGGTCCTAAGTTCTTGATAGGCAACCACTGTCCCTCGACATGTTGGGTCATATAGATGTCAAAGCTGCCGTAGCTATCTCTTCTATGATCTATTGAGATGAGTAGAGTCTTGGCGTCAGCACTTAGGCAGTGAGCACCTTCATTGTATGCTGTATTAATATTCTCTAGAGCATAAGCAATAGAAAACTGGGACAAACTATCTAGATTACTTTGATACAGATCTTCTTGACTGCCATTCCTTCTTGTAAAAATCATAGTGCCATCTAAGGCAATACTAGGCAGGTATTCTAACTGTTCAGTATTAACATTTCCTGATAGTGGCTTAGGGTTAAATGCTACTGGATTTGCTATGGCATCGAGATAAAACATGTATTGCTTCCGCTCGTTGAGTAAGTTTTGATGTTTATCTTGATTAGTGGGCACTAAGGCTATGACTTCTTCCAAGTTAGCTAGGGCTTCACTACCATTGTCCGATTTTCTGTGAGCTAAATAGAGAGAGTATAGCACTTTGATTGTAGGAGTTTCACTATGGGTTTTTAAGTATTCAAGGTGGGGAATTGCTTCTGACCAACCTTCTTTGCCTAGGTAATTAAGCACTAAAGCTTTTCTGATTGCAAGACTTGAGGGAAACTTCGCTACACCTTGCTCAAGCAAAGCTGTAGCTTTTTGTTGTTTGTTCTTAGCCTGAAATGCTTTTGCCTTATTGACTAATTTTAACACTTTGGAATCATCCACCTGAGCAGACAATGCTCCTATCATTAGACAGAAGAAAAAACAGAGTTGTATAATTTTCACGGACTAGGGTTGTTAGTACAATGCTACAACGCTAGAACTCTACTAGCTATTTTCTTTTAATAATTTTGCTGAAAGTTTATCACCCAAAGCTTTGGCATCAGTCCAATCTTTGATGTAACCACTCATACCTGAACCAAGTTTAGCTAAGCCTCTTTGTCGAAGAATATCTTTGTCTTCAATGGGATCAGGGGACTTTGGTGACTCCATAGCCAGGTTGTATTGCGCTACAGCATCTTCAAACTGTTCTTGGCCAACTAGCACCTCTCCATAGTAAAAGTGTACCCACCTAGTCCAGACAATATTAGGATTACCTTCCTCAAATTTTCTTTTTGAAAATAGCTTGAAATCAAATGCGGCTAAGTCATACTGTCCTAAGTCAAAATGACACTTACCCTTAACTCTCCTAGCCTTCCAATATACCGGTTGAAGCGCTACTGATCTCTTGAGTGCATGTTCTAAATCATGGATTGCCTCTTCGATCTTGCCTTCCATTAAGTGGATCTTGGCACGACCATAATACGCATAAGGGTTAGTCTCGTCTATCCCAATACTCTTGGTATAGTCCCTAAGTGCATCATGATTTCGCTTAAGTATCTTGTTTACTTTAGCTCGCTTTTGATAAGCCTGAGCATGTCTGTCATACTTTTCGATAGCCTTTGTCAAGTGTTCTAATGCTTGCTCTTCTTGTCCTTCTTGACCGACTAGAGCCTTTCCTTTGAGGAATCTTTGAACTACCACCTTGTCGCTATTTGGCTCCATGTGGTCATACTTCAATATCTTACCCTCGTCTATCAACCAAGCATCTATCTCTCCAGATATTCCAAATTGGCTACAATACTCCAAGAGAGCAATTGTATTCCTATATGTCTTATCAAACACTTGCTTGACAAACCTTGGAATGATCAACGAAAGCGAATCTTTGATGAAAATCTCTTCCGTTTCAAAAAGTGCATCCGACTTGTGATAATTCTCTGCTCTATATTCGTACATCTTCAGAGCCTTACTAAAACTCTTCTCTGTTCCGAACTCAATATTTCCTTGGATTATGGCTTTGTATAACATGTAATTGTTCTAGTGAAAAAACTATTCCAATTTTGCTTGAAAATGGAATTAAGTTAGAAAATGTGAAAAGAAAGTGAAATTAACTTCCTTCAAATCTGAAAACATCTGCGTTATGCCCACACTTTGCACCCTTCTGTACAATTGGTGCAGATATCTATTTGGTCTCTACCTGTGAGCAGTTTTGATCTAAATTGAGTGTAACTTTTACTGCCCCATATTGTCTGTAAGTCGTTGTCTTTCAGGTCTCCTAGTCTATGTTGGGCATCTTTATCAAAACAACAAGGCACCACTAAGCCATCCCATGTGATGACGCAACTATGCCACATTTTCCAACATTGATTTTTGATTTCTCCTTTTACAGAGTAAGTCCCATCACTATTCTTTTTATATCGAGAATATTTTTCAATAGTTGGAATAAGAGCATTCCCATGTTCGTAATCATAGACTTGTGCAGTCTTGAATTTCACCTCATCTACACCAAGTTTATCTGCCAGCACCTGCACTTCATCCAATTGGTGTTCATTTGGCTTAACAACTAGGTATTGGAACACTACGTAGGGGTGTGCCTTACCTAATTCTCGTTTCGCTTGAATGATATTCTCAGCTCCCTTGAGGACCGAAGCTAGAGTTCCCTCTTTCCTATACTGCTCATAGACCTCTTGTGTAGTTCCGTCTATACTAATAATGAGTCTATCCAAGCCAGATTCAACCGTCTTTCGGGCATTTTCTTTATTGAGAAAGTGGCCATTAGTCGAGGTAATGGTATAAATGTTCTTCTCAGAAGCATAACGAACCATATCAAGGAACTTGGGATTGATGTAGGGCTCACCTTGAAAATAAAAGATAAGGTAGGACAACGTCGAATGAAACTGGTCAATACTGTTTCTAAAGAAGTCACTCTTTAAGTTACCTGTCTCTCTACTAAATGACCTTAGTCCACTAGGGCACTCTGGACATCTAAGATTACAAGCTGTAGTCGGTTCGAATGACACTGACATAGGCATCCCCCACTGTACAGGCTTCCGCAAAACTTTTGTCACTTGATACGACATGTACAAAGCGACCATATTCCACAACCGTCTCCACGAAGTCTTTGACAAAAACCTCAACCCATCCTTGATAGCCGCTTTATTCATCAGTCTATGACTTGCAACAGTCTTTATGCTTTTTGCATTGCTTTTGCTTTTTCATACACTTCTTACAGCTTTTGACTAGTCCTTCTGGGGTACACATAGTTTCACATTTGCTACAATCACTTCCATCAGCACAGCATGCTTTTTCTCCTACTGTGGGCATTAGGTTGACTTGTCCTAACTTTGGGTGTACTAGGTTCATCTCTTCGATAAGGTGACCTGCTCCAGCAAATTTGTCAACGACAAACAGGATATATCTGGCGTCTACCATAATATTTCGACAGATGGATTTATCATAGTTGATATCACTCATTGTACCTTCCCAAACTCTATCAAAGTTGAGCCCTATGAGGTTACCATAAGCGTCGATAGCCGGGCTACCACTATTGCCACCAGTGGTGTGGTTACTTCCCAAGAAGCATACAGGTATTTTTCCATCCTGGGTTGCATATTCTCCAAAGTCTTTGTCATTATAGAGTTCTACTAACTTAGGGTGTACGTCAAATTCATAGTCATTGGGTATGTACTTAGCTATGACTCCACCAAGTGTGGTAACTGGCTCATACCATACGCCATCTTTGGGTTCATAGCCATTTACTTGACCGTAAGTTACTCTCAATGTACTATTTGCGTCTGGATAAAATTTCTTTTCTGGAAAGGCGTCCATTTGAGCCTTCATATAAAGCCTTTGTAATGAATCAATCTTGGTGTTAATCCCGCTATATTGCACGGCAGCTTCTTGATGGTATACTTCCGCCCACTCATTGTAGACTTGAAATCCTGGGTCAGCATTCAATGCTTTGACCACATCTGCTGGACTACCCTCTTTGAGTAACTTAATATACTTCTCTCCATTTGCTAACATTGAGCCGTTGTAGACCTTGTCCGCAAGTCCATTGACATTACCTTGGATAGCTTTAGGTACGTACTTCGCATCTATGTTATTCTTATATAATTCTACTAAACTTGTAAATACTGCTTTATCAACACTAGCATCATAGTTTTTGTACAAACCCTCGAAGAATGGAATGACTCTACCAGCATAGCCTTTGTAGCCTTCTTCGCCATTATTGTCATATCTATCAACTAATCTTTTTGAAATACTTGCTACTCTCATGAGTTCAATATTCCTCCCTGTGACTTCTGAGAAGTAATCCTTCACGAGTGCATAAGGTTCGATAGCTTTATAATATGTGTCAAACTCTTCAAGGTAGGTTTTAGCAGCTGGGCTTCGTTGGACAAGTTCCGCTTCGAACTTTGCCTTCTTATCAAGTGCATTGGTCTTCTCTAATCCTAAACTTTCGCCAATCCACTTCTTCCAATAATTTGCAATACTAGCGAATTTAGAAGCATACTTTAGCTTGATATTTGGGTCTTCTCTCATTGCCTTCCCAACAATTCCAAGAGCATTGTCTCTAATTTCGATCTTTGCTGGATTCAATACATTGAGAGTCTGTTCAACAGCAACACCAGGCAAATACTGCTTAGTTCTTCCTGGAAATCCAAACACTAAGGTGAAATCACCTTCTTCTACCCCATCTAAAGATATTGGAAGTGAGTGCTTAGGAGTGTAAGGCTTATTCTCTGCGCTGTAATCTGCTGGCATATTATCTTGTCCTGCATAGATTCTAAACAAGGCAAAGTCCCCTGTATGTCTCGGCCATTCCCAATTATCAGTATCTGCACCAAACTTACCAATACTCTCTGGTGGTGCACCAACCAATCTTACATCATTATAAGTAACAGTGACGAATGCGAAATATTGGTTGGTATTGAAAAATGGCTTAATCTGAACCTCTTCGTATGCTTTTAAGACCATTGTACCCTTGAGTGCATCTATGTTTTTAGCAATGATAGCATCTCTTTCTGCATCTGTCGTTGCTGCATCTGTTCCTGCTAAAACATCTTCTGACACATCAATGATCCTATCTATGAATCTTGCGAATAAGCCAGGATTAGCCAGCTCTTCTGACAAGTTACTAGCCCAAAATCCATCCTTCAAGTAATTTTTATCCAAAGTGCTATGGCTCTGAATCTCACTATATCCGCAGTGATGGTTAGTTAACAATAAGCCTTGGTCTGAGATCACTTCTGATGTGCAAAATCCGCCAAAATGAGCAATTGCATCCTTTAATGAACCTTGGTTCACAGAGTAAATATCTTCTGCGGACATTTTCATCCCCATACTTTGCATCTCTTCCTCATTGAGTGCTTTTAACAATAAGGGAAGCCACATGCCTTCTCCAGCGAAGGTTGGCAAGGCAATTGCAATGCTAAAAAGCAAAGAGAGAATGATGTTACGATTCATGTTTATTCGATTTTAAGTTAGATACGATTTGTAAAAATAATAGATTATATTCGAACTTAACTAGTATTCAAATTTTGCTGTTAGATTTATTACTTTCCTTACAATTTAAAACCTTCGGGGTACAGCATTTTACGCCTATTATTTTAGTTGGCGTAATTGGCTATAGCTTAATTAAGGTAGGCATGTCGCTTGATGACAAAGGACAGAGAATCCTTGGCTGTTGCATTGCCTTAGTTCCACTTGCTGCGGTTATTATCCGTGTAATAGCTAGACTACAAGATGGCTCATTCACCATAGTGGAGGACCTCCCACTACACCTCTGTCGAACCATAGCAATCATGGCACCGTTTGTCATGTGGACCAAACATAGGAGGTGGCTCGGCATCTTTTACTTTTGGATTGGAATAGGTACCGCTGCAGCTAATATTATTCCTGATCTCAAGGAAGGTTTTCCAGCAATCGGTTATTTTGTCTATTGGATGCTGCATAGTGTATTGATTATCTTACCCCTATATTCGATCTTCGTCTATCGGATACGCATTAACTTTAAAGATTTGATTAACGCTTATTTAGCTACGCTTGTCTACATGATGATATGCTGGCTTGTCAATATACAACTCGGGTCTAACTATTCCTATACTATGGAAAAACCGCCAACAGGAGGTCTTCTTGACATTTTGGGGAGCTACCCTACTCATATGTTCACTATTCAATTTCTCATTTTGGGGCTATTCCTATTGCTTTACTTGCCCTTTTGGAGAGCTAAAGACAAGGTGAATTCATAGGTTATCATCTATCATAGAGGATAAGATTAGGACTATGGTTTACAATTGTTATGGTACGTTAAATTGAGTTAATGCTATTAAAAGAGCATTGCACATGACTGTGACTTATCCTAATTTAAAGGATAAAATACAGACATATGAAACATGTAACCCTAAGTATCATCTTGCTAGTCGGCCTTTCTTCTTGTAGTACACAATTGAGACCATTTACTACAGACCTCTATCAAGACTTTCAATTTTCTGAAAGCACAATGAAGCAATTGCAATTTTATCTTTCAGAAGATATTGTACTCTATCGAAATAGTCGAACAGGTGAATCAAAAATCGAGCAAGGAGCCGTTAAACTTATCAAAGGTCAAGAGATTGAAGAGATCACATTCAAAAAGGGGACTCCTGGAGTTTTTTCATTTTCTCCAGAAAGAGATAAAGTGGCTATCAGTTTTGACACATCTGACCAACTTTACCTCCTCTTTGGGCCTAATCCTAAGCAATCCAATCGTTATGTGCTACTTGCTAAGGATTGGAACAGAGGAAGTGGTACTGTGACCTATGGTGGAGAACAGTTCAAAGTCAGAGCAAATAGTGCTTTAGCTGGACTTATGCTCGATGTCAAACGGCTAAATAGTACAGAGATAAACCGCAGTGTAGTTAAAGGGAGAAGGATAGATTAGGTATGCGAAGAATAATTATTATCAACATTTCTATACTTTGTTAATAAGTTAATTAGACATCGTATTAGGAGAATAGTACATTTGTGGAGTTAACAAATCAACACTTATGTCTATTGATAATTCCTTATCTATTAAAGCAGCTGATAATATCAGATTGCTTAGTGCTGCAATGGTTGAAAAAGCAAATTCTGGTCACCCAGGGGGACCAATGGGAGGTGCAGACTTCATCCATGTGCTCTATTCTGAATATCTAAATTTTGACCCAAACGATGGCGCATGGCCACTGAGAGATAGGTTTTATCTCGACGCAGGACATATGTCTGCCATGCTTTATAGTCAGTTAGCGCTGATTAATAAGTATTCCATTGATGACCTTAAGGCATTCAGACAATGGAAGAGTGTAACACCTGGACACCCTGAAGTAGATTTTGAAAGAGGAGTCGAAAACACCTCTGGACCACTCGGTCTTGGACATGCCTTCGGTATTGGTAGTGCGATAGCTGAGAGATTTCTACATGCAAGATTCGGTGACGTCATAGCACACAAGACATATCTCTATATTTCTGATGGAGGTGTGCAAGAAGAAATCTCACAAGGAGTTGGCAGAATAGCTGGTAGCCTTGGCTTAGGGAATATTATCATGTTTTACGATGCTAATGATGTCCAGCTGTCTACCACAGTTAGCGAAATTACCAATGAAGACACTGCAGCTAAATACGAAGCTCTAGGATGGCACGTCATAACTATAGATGGCAATGATCATAGTGCCATTAGAAAAGCACTAGATGAATCAATTGCAGAAACTGAGAAACCGAGTATCATTATAGGTCAGACCTTGATGGGCAAGGGTGTCAGAAATGCAGCAGGTGATTTAGCAGAAGGAGAGGTAGAATATCATGGCAAGCCTCTTGGCAAGTCAAATGCTAGTTTTGACCAAACAGTACTCAACTTAGGAGGTACCGTAGAAGAGCCGTTTGTGATATTCCCTGAAGTGAAGGAATACTATGCTAATGTCTTGGATGCAAAGACTACCATCGCTAATAGAAGAAAAATTGAATTCACTAAATGGGCAGATGCCAACCAAGAGAAAGCTCAGCTACTAGATACCTACCTCAATGGAAAGGTAGAAGTAAATTGGGATAGCATAACTCAAAAGCCTAATGTGGCAACAAGAAGCGCCTCTGGCACAGTACTTAGCCACTTTGCGGATACGGTTGGGAATATGATTGTTTCCTCAGCTGATCTTTGTGTAAGCGATAAGACAGATGCATTCTTAAAGAAGACTACACCATTTACTAAGGGAGACTTCAGTGGAGCCTTCCTACAAGCTGGTGTCTCAGAATTGAGTATGGCTGCGATTTGTACAGGGATGGCTTTACACGGTGGAGTCGTACCCGTTTGTGCTACATTCTTTGCTTTCAGTGATTACATGAAGCCAGCAATCAGAGTAGCTGCCCTTATGGAACAGCAAGTTATCTTTATCTGGACTCACGATGCATTCAGAGTAGGTGAAGATGGACCTACCCACCAACCGATAGAACAAGAAGCTCAGATTAGACTCTTAGAAAAACTCAAAAATCATAGTGGCAACAATGCCTTCTTAGCATTCAGACCGGCTGATGCGGAAGAAACTACAACTTGTTGGAAAATGGCGTATGAGAATGATAAGTCGCCTTCTGGATTGATCTTAAGTAGACAAAATATCGAGAACTTGCCTGCAAGTGATAGAAAAACACAGGCTAAACAAGCTGAAAAAGGTGGTTATGTTGTAAAAGCTGTTAAAGGATCACCCGATGTGGTACTCATTGCCAATGGATCTGAAGTAAGTACTCTATTCGGTGCCGCTGAAATTATTGAAAAGACAACTGATAACAAAGTTCAGATCAGCTCATTTCCATCAGAAGGCGTGTTCTTAAATCAAGATGGAGATTACAGGGAGGCAGTCCTACCAAGTGGAACACCTAGGTATGGCCTTACTGCTGGGTTACCTGTAGCATTAGAAACCCTTGTTGCTAATGAAGGGACAGTCCAAGGACTTGACCACTTTGGCTACTCTGCTCCATACACAGTACTTGACGAAAAGTTTGGATTCACCCCTGAACATGTAGCTTCAAAGGTGATTGAAATGCTGAATGATTAAGACGATTTGTAAATTCAGATGATAGCATATAAGAAAGGCAGTCAAATATTGACTGCCTTTCTTATGTTGTTTCTGATGAGTTTTCAAGTTCTAAGTTACTCCTATCTCATCTTAGGTCTTCTTCTTTTAGAGCTTCCTCCCATCATTCCTCCTCCTCGCTGACCCATAGATCTCGCCAGTTTCGCCTGCCCACTATTTTTTAGTCCTTTTTCAAGCATAAGCATTTGCTCTTTGATTTGAGGCATAGTGACATCTAGTTTCTTGGCTTGAGCAAAGTAGTTTTTAGAAGCAGCCCAATTCCCTTTAGTGGCACTCATATTGGCCAATTGTAGATAGACCATTGCTCTTTCGTTATCAGAAGGAAGCTTGAGGCTTAGTGCTTTTTGGAAGTATGCCTCTGCCTCTTTATTATTGCTCATACCCGCCTCTATAGATCCATGCATAATATAAAACATTGCCCTATTTGTTACATAAAGCATTCCCGGAAACTTAGTTAATCCAAGTCTTTGCTTTGCTCCCACGAAGTCTTGCTTTTCAACTAATTGACCAGCAGATTGCACTGTTCCTAATAATAGATAACTTGCAAGTAATACAAGACCCATCAATAAAAATGGAAATCCATACCAGAATCCATAGGTAACGGTCAAAATAGTACCGCCTATCAGACCAAGTGCTATTAAAGCTAACTTTAGATATATATTAATTATAAACATTTTCTTTTCTTTAGTTCATTAATCGGAATGCAAAAGTAAGTATAAAAGTTTAAGAAAAATCTAGTCCTATTATACAGTACTCCATTCCATTGTTTTATTTTAAAGTGCTATTACTAAACTTACTAAAAATGGTCCAACTAAAATCAATCTTCATCTTGACTTTGTCTTTCTTCAGTATAGTCTTGTCAGCACAACATACTACTTACAAAAGAGAAGCATTACCTGCATTTTCTAAATTGACAACTATAACATTAGGAGATATCCAAGATGATTATCAAGTCAGTCTTATTAATACTGAGACACAGGATGCTTCATCTAACATGATTAAGCAGAGATTGATTGACCTAAAGGCCGACTTAGCTATTTCTCACCCAAAGCAAGAAACTGCTCCCATTGATCTAAGAGGAGATACCGATCCTCCTCAAGTACTTAGTGGATATTGGGGACACCTATCTGCCCCAGGTATCCCACTAGATAATAGCCTGGCGACCAATGGTGAAAAAGTGCTTATTGCAATGAATTCTCACTTTGCAATGAAGAGTATTGATGGGACCCCATTGATTTCATTTTCATTGGATCATTTTGCAGCGGAAGTAGGTCTAGAAGGGAATACCTTCGATCCAAGAGTTATGTATGACCCAGAAGAAGATCGCTATGTAGCTGTATTTCTCCATGGTAATGAAAGTAGTGATACAGGAATCGGAGTTATGTTTTCCCAGACGAATGACATAGCAGGAGATTGGGCAGTGTATGCTCTTCCAGGCAATCCATTCTCCATTACGACTTGGACCGACTATCCTATGATCAATATTACTAAAGATGACCTGATCATTACTGTAAACCTTATTAGAGATGCTGAACCTTGGGAGACTGGATTCGATGAAACTATACTATGGCAACTAGACAAGACCAAAGGCTATGCTGGCGAAGATATGCTATCGGTACTTTGGCAAGAACTCGAATATGATGGTAAGAATATTAGAAATCTTTGTCCTATGGAAACTGCAGATGAAGTCTTAGAAAGTAATAGCTACTATCTCTCGAATCGAAACTTTGATGTGGAAAATGACACAATATTCTTTGTAGAATTAAGTGGAGGCATTAACGACCCAAATGCTACACTTAGCATTGAAGTACTCAAGACAGACCAACCTTATGGATTTCCTCCAAATGCGTTGCAGTCTATAGGCTTGCTGCAAACTAATGATGCAAGAGTACTAGAAGGTTTCTACCACAATGACCAAATACAATTCGTCGGGAACACAAGAAACTTGACAAACAACAAAGCTGGAATCTATCATGGTATCATCAATAATATCAGCGGCGATAAGACGATTACGCTAGAACACATTATTCCAGAGTCATTAGAAATAGGCTACCCTGGCATAACATATACAGGAACCAACCCTGAAGATCTAGATGCAATTATACACTTCAGCCATACTTCTGCTACAGAATTTCCTGGGGTGTCAGCACTTTACTACCTTCCTGAGGAGGGGTATTCTGATATTATTGAAGTGAGAGAAGGTGATGGCTATATTGACATTCTCAACGGCGATGTAGAACGTTGGGGAGACTATGCTGGCTCTCAAAGGCAATTTGACAATCCAGGTCTCTGTTTAATCTCAGGGACCTTAGGCGTACCAAGCAAGCACAATCGACCATGGGTTGCTAGACTCGCTAAGCCTCAACTCTCTGTAAATGTTCCAGAGGTACCATCCGAACAAAGCAATCTGACCATCTATCCTAACCCAAGTCAAGAAAGAATAACTCTCGATTTTACGATTCCGGAGGGAGGCCAACATATCAATGTAGACCTATATAATGCATCCGGCAATCTAATCACAACCCTAACATCTGGAAGTATTAGAAAAACAGGAAAGTCAGAGCTGAGCTTTGCAATAAATCATCTCTCATCAGGACTGTATACTATTACTATAAATATTGATGACAAACCACTTATCAGTGAGCAGTTTGTAAAGCAGTAAGTGTAAGGCTTATTTCTTGACTATAAATGACTTATCATTGACAAACATCCAATTGTCTTTGACTTCTAAGTAGTCAGAATTTGGAAATACTTGCTTGAATTTATGATAGAAGCTTGAGCTAGCTTCCTTATCAAAATCAGTCATGGCTAACCTATTGTAAAGTAGCACACCTCCAGGATTGAGCTTAGATTTAAGAGTCTCCAGATATTCTATGGTCTGAAACTTGATAGGTATGACGTCGTCTGCAAAGATATCCATAGTGATGATGTCAAACTTCTTCTCATCAACAGCTAAGTAATGATAAGCATCTGCTATCACTACGTCTATTGGAGAAGATAGCCTATGCATGGTATACTTTTGGGCTAAAGAAGCCACCACATCATCTATCTCAATAGCTGTAAAAGACAGTGCCTTTTCCATTGTCACCTCCAATAAGTATGGGATAGAAGCTAAGCCTAATCCAAGCACTAGAACACTTTCCCACTTTGATTTATCAAACTGCAATGCCTTGAATGCTAGTCTAAAATTGTCATACTTATCGTCATATGAGTAGATTGCGTTTTCACAACACAGCTGGTGCCTACCTTTGACTAAATTGACTGCTAGTATTGAATGGTACTCTGAAGAGGTTTCTTCTAACCTAATTTCAGTTAGATAGCTGAGTGCTTTCTTCCAAAGAGGAATATCTAGCTTATCCTTTCCCACGATCTTCTATGCTTTGTAACTTCATAGACATGTTTTAGGATATCAATGTCTACATTTTCTAACCTAAGTCCACGTCGCTGCATGACTCTATTGATGGTGTCGAGTGCTTTTTCGAATTGGTAAGTCTCTATATCCTCACTCCCACCCCAACTAAACGAGGGAATAAACTTCGGTGGGAAGTTAGTACCAAATATATTTGAACTAATACCTGTAACTGTTCCAGTATTGAACATGGTATTGATAGATGCCTTACAATGATCACCTAATATCAAACCGTAAAATTGCAATCCTGTCAACTCATAGTCAGACAAATCATAACTCCAAGCGCTTACCTCAGAGTAATTGTTCTTCAAATTAGAACAGTTGGTATCAGCACCCAGATTACACCACTCACCTATCACCGAATCACCTAAGTAGCCATCATGTGCTTTGTTAGTATATCCTTGAAATACTACATCCTTGACCTCACCTCCAACCTTGCAATAAGGTCCTAGAGTCGTGCCTTGATAGATTTTTGCTCCTACCTTGATCACTGAGTTATCGCCAATAGCTACTGGACCTTTGATTACTGAGTTCTCTAGTATTGTGGCATGCTTTCCTATATAAATAGGACCATTGGTAGTATTAAGAATTGAAAAATCAACAACAGCACCTTCTTCAATAAATATCTTTTCTAATCCAAAGTAGCGGTTAGTATCATTAAGTTTTTCAGACTGCCTGCCCTTGACTAGTTGTCCATAGTCTGCAGTGATTTCATCTTGATTAAATGAAAATATATCTTGCGGTTTTTCTATGAGTCGGATATCTCTTTCATCATAAGAAGAAATATCTATCATTTCTAGATCGTCTAAGTCTATATCGTAGCTTTCTTCATCGAATTGATGCTTGGCCAGGACTCCAGCTAAAAATATATCTTTATAAATGAGTCCTTGGTTGGTACCAAGCCTACTAACTAAGCTCAAAATATTAGCATTAGGAAGTAACCTTCCATTAATAGCTATATTCTGATCTTCAAGAGAAAGTGGATATTTTTTAGAAAGGTAGTCGTTGGTGATATAGCCATGAGTAGCGTTATCCAAGTAAAGCTTCCACTTATCTACAATGGTATGGACTCCTACTCTTAGCTCGCATGCGGGCTTAAGAAAGGTAAGTGGCAGTAGAGAATTCCACTTATCGTCATCAAAAAAAATGATGTGTGCCACTTAAGTATTATTTAAATAACTGTGAATTACTCAGCAGGTGCTTCAGCCTCAGCTGGAGCAGCATCACCGTCTGTTGCTTTTCTTTTTGAGAACTTTGCAAATTTCTTATTGAACTTATCAATACGTCCAGCAGTATCTACAAACTTCATCTTTCCAGTGAAGAAAGGATGTGATCTATTTGAAATTTCTAACTTGATTAGTGGATACTCATTACCATCTTCCCACTGAATTGTTTCTTTTGAAGGAGCACAAGACTTAGTAAGGAATGACTCTTCGCATGAGAAATCCTTGAATACAACTAATCTATAATTATCTGGGTGAATACCGTTCTTCATTGTCTAATTTTTTCAAATTGGAGTGCAAAGATAGTAAAATACTCATTTATTTGCACAAATATCTTCACACTTATATTCCAGGAAAAAAAGCATCCTCAAAATGATCCAAGGTCGGCTTCTCTTCTGACGCCAAAAGTACACCAATAATATCAAATCTAATCTCACCTTCGTGCTCAATCTTTTCCATGTAGACATTAGCTGCATCAAAATATAATGCTTCTTTGAGTGGTGTTACAGATTCTTCAGGCCTCCCAAAGTAAGTATAACTCTTAGTCTTCACTTCTACAAAGACAAGAACACCATCCTTCATTGCAATAATATCTATTTCGGCCTTACTAAAGCGCCAATTATTTTCTAAAATACTATACCCTTGTGAGAGTAGGTAGTCACAGGCAATTGACTCCCCTTTTTGCCCAATTCTGTTTTGATTTGTAGACATTCGTGCAAATTACTAAAGAATATTATGCAACAATTGTATTTTTATGCAATATCCATAACATATTAGACTTTTCTATACTATGATGAATACATTAATCGATCGCTTTATACCTCAGCTCAAAGAAGCATTGCAAATTGGTGAGACTGCTAGCATTAGGCCACATAGCAAACCAATACACAATGTATATGTTGCGGGTTTAGGAGGCTCTGGCATTGGAGGCAACTTCGTCCAAGAGTTTGTTTATGATGAGTGTAAGGTGCCATACAATGTAGGAAAAGGCTATAATATTCCAGGATGGATTGGAGAAAATACTCTAGCAATTTGCTCTTCATACTCTGGCAACACCGAAGAAACACTAGAGGCATTCGCCCAACTAAAAGAGACAGGAGCTAAGATTGTTATTGTATCTTCAGGAGGTAAGCTCATCGAGTACGCTAACGCATTAGACCTTGATTCAATCCAGGTACCATGTAACTGGCCAAGTCCTAGGGCATGCTTAGGCTATTCTTTGGTGCAGCAGCTGTATATCCTAAGAAAGCTAGACTTAATCAGCGACACCATCACAAGTCAAATAAAAAGTGCTATTAACTTACTAGAATTCAACCAAGAAGAGATACAAAGTGACGCCAAGGTTCTAGCCAAATTCTTACACAATAGGACTCCTGTCATTTATACTACCAATAGAATGGAAGCAGTAGCTGTAAGATTTAGACAACAAATCAATGAAAATGCTAAGCAGTTGTGTTGGCACCATGTTATTCCTGAAATGAACCACAATGAATTAGTAGGATGGACTAAGGAAGACCATAATCTTGCAGTGGTATACTTCAGAAACAAAGATGACTATAAGAGAAATTCAGTAAGAATAGATATCAATAAAGATATCATTGGAAAATATACACCTAACATCATTGAATTGTGGTCAATGGGTGCTAACCTTGTAGAAAAGGCTTTATACTTTGTTAATTTAGGTGACTATACAAGCTTTTATCTGTCTGAATTAAATAAGGTTGACTCTATAGAAATAGGAGTCATTGATTATTTAAAAAGCGAACTTGGAAAGGTATCTAACTAATGGCAAGAAAACAAAGATACGGCAGAAGGCAGTCTGGATCTAATTTGATCTGGTTGTTTCTCATCCCAATCATCCTCATTGGAGCATGGTTAGGTGTCTCTATATATAAGGGAATCAACCCCATTGAGATTTTCTCCTCATCCGAATCAATTCAAGAAAAAGAACAAATACCCTACGATAGTCTTCAAACGCTGTACACTGATCAAGTGTTAAAGACAGAAGCACTTAGCAAAGAGCTAGACTTATTCAAATCTAGTCCTAACCTTAAAATAGTTTCTATAGCAAATGGCACACTTAACCTAAGAGAAGTACCATCTACATCTGGACTAGTATTAGCTGGTATCGCATCAGGCAGCTCCGTCAATCTTTACTATTGCAATAGCGACTCTACCCTAGTTGATGGCACAATGGGTAGTTGGTGCAAAATAAATCACCAAGGTTCTGAAGGATGGGTATGGAGTTCCTACCTCAGTGATCCATCAAAGTAATCAAGTTAATCTTTTATCAATTCACAAAAACAGATAGTGGTACCCCTATCATTGTGATGTCTTTAAGAAGGGTTCAATTCCTATCATTGAATTACAGACATTCTACCTCGATTGAATTAATTGTGGCACAGTCTATTTGACATTAAAACATATTGATGAATTTAAGATTTATACTGTTAAGTATCGCATTCCTAATCATTGCAATAAACTATACTTCTGGTCAATGCAGCGAATTAGAAAATCTGACAAGTGGCATCCCAAATGTCGAGTACGGACGTGCTGTAGCTACAGATGGGACACAAGTAGTGGTAGGTTCTAAAGACTATACCTATGGAGTCAGTTCTGGTGCTGTCTACCTCTATCAACCGAATGGTAGCAATTGGTCAGAAACCAAACTTATTGCTAGTGATGGAGTCAGCAACGCTGATTTCGGGGCAAGTGTTGGCATCTCTAACAATAGAATCATAGTGGGTGCTCCAGGCGATGGCCCTGGAGGCGTACAATCAGGTAGTGCTTATATATATGATTGGGATGGAGCCAACTGGATAGAGACCAAACTCACTGCATCTGACGGAACGAGTTTTGATAATTTTGGATCAAGTGTTGCGATATCTGGAGACAGAATAGTAGTTGCTGCAATTGGAGATGACGACTTTGGCTCAGACTCAGGAAGTATTTACACCTTTGTTTGGGATGGGAACTCTTGGATAGAAACCAAACTTCTCCCTAGTGATGGAGGATCGTTTGATGGATTTGGAATTGATGTAGATATATCGGGCGATAGGATTGTTGTAGGTTCCAACTATGATGATGACAATGGTACTAATTCAGGTAGTATCTATTTATTCGACTGGGTAGTCAACACTTGGGTTGAAACCAAAATCACAGCATCCGAAGGAAGTGGAGCTGACTATTATGGCTCTAGTGTAGGAGTATCTGGCGATATCATTGCGGTTGGTGCCATAGGTGATGATGACAATGGCAATGGGTCTGGTAGTATGTATGTCTACCAATGGAATGGCAGCAATTGGAACGAGACCAAAATCATTGCTTCTGATGGATCAGCTGGTGATAACTTCGGGACCAGTATCAGTTGCTTTGGCAATCGAATAGTCATTGATTCGCATAGAGATGATGACAATGGCCTAGACTCTGGAAGTGCATACCTTTTTGAACTTATCGGCAACAACTGGAATGAGACCAAATTAACTGCCTCAGACGGTGACATTGGGGACAATTTCGGTATAAGCGTTGCCATTGCTAACAATCTCATAGTAGTTGGTGCTTATCAAGATGATGATAATGGTCTAGAAACTGGGAGTAGCTATATCTTTGAGCTGAGTGGATCAAATTGGCAAGAAACCAAAATCATTCCTACTGATGGATTCTCCTTCGATCGATTTGGAACGTCTGTAAGCATTTTTGATAATAGAATAGTAGTTGGAGCTGTAGATGACGCCACTAATGGTGAAAACTCTGGAGCAATATTTATCAATGACTGGGACGGAAGCAACTGGACATCAACAAAGCTAATCGCTTCTGATGGTGATGTCAATGATAGGTTTGGAACTAGTGTCAGCGTTGGTCTCGATAGGATTGTAGTTGGCTCACCTGGAGATGATGACAATGGTACGAGTTCAGGGAGTGCTTATATCTATGACTGGGATGGATCAAGTTGGCAAGAAACCAAATTGACTAATTCAGACGGCTCAAGTTTTGACAACTTTGGAGAAAGCCTATCAATCGATGGTGATAGAATAGCAATTGGTGCTTTCGGAGAAGGCGCAAATGGGTCTTACTCAGGAAGTGTATATGTGTATGATTGGAATGGGGCAACCTGGTCTGAAACCAAACTCATAGCTAATGACGGGATAGTCTATGACTTTATGGGTAGAAGCGTCAGTGTATCTGGCGACATAATAGTGGCAGGTGCTTACTCTAATGACGACAATGGTCAAGACGCAGGAAGCATCTATGTCTTTGACTATAATGGCTCATCTTGGGGACAAACATTAATCCTTCCTTCCGATGGCACCAATGGAGACAACTTTGGTAAGGGTGTAACTGTATCTGGCAATCGAATAGTTGCCGGTGCCGATAAAGACGATGACAATGGAGCTGATGCTGGTAGCATTTACATCTATGATTGGGATGGATCAACTTGGGTGGAAACTAAACTTCTGGCATCCGATGGAGCAGCCTTTGACAATTTTGGAGCAAGTGTAAGCAATTCTGGAAACAGGATAGCGGTTGGCGCTGCAAATAATGATGATAATGGGTCTAATTCTGGTAGTATCTATGTCTATGATTGGAATGGTACTGCGTGGATTGAATCAAATTACTTATCTACTTACAGCCAATTTGGATCTGCGTCAGCAAGTGCAGTTGCGATAAGTGATGACTATGTGGTAATGGGAATTCCAAACGTCAATGTTACTACCGTTTTTGATTGTAATACTGGATGTGCTGACCCACCTATTGCTATTTGCAAAGATGTGACGGTAGATCTTTCTAGTGGAGGAAATGCATCAATTACCCCAGAAGATGTTAATAATGGTTCTTCTGATGATTGTTCTGTGCCTTCATTTGCCTTGTCACAGTCTACATTTACGTGCAGTGATGTGGGAATAACGCAGGTTACCTTTACAGCTATAGATGATGAGGGAAACACTAGTACATGCATGGCAAATGTTACTGTCAATGATATTACCCAACCTACAGTACTTTGCCAAAACTATACCGTAACACTTAATGGAAACGGCATGGCTATCGTCAATCCATCTGACATCGACAATGGTTCGGCTGACGCTTGTGGGATAGGTTCTATGACTCTATCGCAGACTACATTTACTTGTGACGATTTGGGTATTAATTCAGTTATCTTGACTGTTACGGACCTTTCTGGCAATCAAAATTCTTGTACTGCCTTAGTAACAGTAGTGAATACTCAGCAACTAGTGCAGTGTCAAAACCATACAGCATTTCTTGATACAAATGGGAATGCCTTTATTACTGTAGCAGATATTAACGATGGTTCATATAACCTTTGTGGCATTGCTTCGATGACACTTTCTCAAACTGCATTTACTTGTGCTGATGTTGGTAGTAACAATGTAATACTCACTGTCACTGATGTGGGTGGCAATGATTCTACTTGTGCTGCTATTGTCAATGTAGTCAATAGCTCACCTCCAATAGCACAATGCCAAGATTATACAGCCTACTTAGACTCAAGTGGAAGTGCTTCAATCTCAGTAGCAGACATTGACAATGGATCAAGCAGTGAATGTGGCATCGCATCAATGACCTTATCTCAAACAATGTTCGGTTGCGATGACATTGGCAATAATACAGTAGTCCTAACTGTCACTGATGTAACTGGTAATCAAAGCACTTGTAGTGCAATAGTTAATGTAATTGGAAATTCAGCGCTTACAGCACAATGCCAGGACATAACTGCTTATTTGGGTAACACTGGAAATGCAATAATTTCTGCAAGTGATATTGATGATGGTTCAAGTAGCGAATGTGGGAATATAACAATGATGACACTATCTCAATCATTCTTTACTTGTAATAACCTTGGTGATAATACAGTAATATTGACTGTTTCTGATGCATTTGGAAATACTAGCACTTGCAGCTCTATTGTTACCATTGAAAACCCTCAACAAACCACTGCTTGCCAAAACCATACAGCATTTCTTGATGCAAATGGTAATGCATCCATTAATGTGTCAGATATCAACAATGGGTCGTATAACCTCTGTGGAATATCCTCCATGACGCTATCACAGTCAAATTTTACCTGCAACGACATTGGAAGCAACAATGTAATACTTACAATAACCGACACTGATGGAAATGAATCTACCTGCAATTCAGTAGTCAATGTATTGAATGATACTCCCCCTGTTGCAAATTGCAATGATTTAACTCTTTTCCTTGGATCTTCTGGCAATACTGTTGTATCAGCGTTGCAAGTCAATAATAACAGTACCGACAACTGTGGGATAAGCGGAATGCTATTAAGCCAAACTACTTTTACTTGTGCAGATGTTGGAACTCAAAATGTCATCCTTACGGTCACAAACACTTCAGGAATAAGTAGTTCTTGTAACTCAACAATAACGATAGTTGACAATATGAGTGCATGTTGCCCTACAAATTTGGATGAATCCTCGAACCCAATCACAAACGACTACTACCAAGCAGCGCAGACTATTACTAGTACAGGGAATGTACCAAACAATGGAAATGTCACATTCGGTGCTTCAACAATCTGCTTAGATGGCGGTTTTGAAGTTGAAGTAGGAGCTACATTTGAGGCAATTATTGATCCGTGTAGTAATTAATTGCATCCTAGTGTTGGATTAGTATTCTGGTGGTGGAGGCTAGTCCTCTTGGATTACTCACCTTCACTAGTATGACCCCAAGTGGAGCATGGTCAGGCACTGTAATCCTAGTTTGACTACCTTGCATTGGTGTTTTAGAAATCAAAACTCCATCTATAGTAAGCAGGTCTACAATGACACTCTGTGATGTATTACCTATATGGACAATGACATCTTCCCCTCTAGTGGCAATTGATGGATAACATGTCACTTCGTAGAACTCCGCAATATCATCTATCTCAGAGACATACCCTAGCTGCGGAAGAATAAGCTCAGAAGTATACAGGTGATACTCTCCTGGTTCAAAAGTATAGTCTACATTAACATCTACAACTTCTACGGCATTACCAGTAAAGAAGTCATACCAAGTCCCAGTATAGGGAAAGTTGACTTTCACAAGCTCAGGCTCTACATTAAAGTTGGCAACAGATACCACATCCATATCCGAATGATTAAGTACTACTTGCTTAATAAAAGAATCAGAATTGAAAAATTGGTAATCACTAGTAGAGAATACTGGATAAGTCGTCTTGAGATGAAAGAGCTCACTCAGCCTTGACTTCAATACTCCTCGATTTTGATCTTCAAGGTAGTCCCACCTGATTGGTTTTCTTGACAATCTACATCCCTCGTCAATTGACCCATCCTCACACCTGTTAATAGAATAATCAAAGCCCATTTCTTGAAATTGCCAAAGCATCTTAGGGCCTGGCACGGAGTAAAATATCGTAGCTGCAGCCGCTACCCTCTGATATCCTGTAGGATAAGCCTTCGTGTCATAGTCTCCATCTGCTGCTCCCCATTTATTGACTTTGTACATCATGCGTTCTTCATCATGCGACTCCATATACCCAATGACATGCGGATCGTCCCAGCCTCGCTGTTGGTAATCCATCCAATTGAGATTAGATGGGTAGCCCATTGCAGCCTCTGCTGATTGGTGTTGGACATTCCCCCAAAGCATCATCCCATACCCAGATAGCTCTTCTTCTTCTTGATTATCTGCAAAATGTTCTAAAATCACATACGAATCCGAATCTACACTCCAAATATGATCAGCATACCCTTTTAGGATAGCTACCCTACTCGCATCATACTGCCCCATTAGTCCCACATTCCCAATACTATTAGTTTGTGTAAAGCCTTTAGAAAGGTCAAACCTAAACCCATCAAACCTATACTCTTCAATCATGTAAGAGAGCACCTGTCTTACCCAAGCCTTAGTCGCTGGGCTCTCATGATTGAAGTCATAGCCTACATTGAATGGATGTGTAGCTTCTACATTTAACCACGGATTGTCAGGACTAGGTCTGAAGTTCTGCTGATCCCAATACATCTGACAAAGTGGACTTTGGCTAAACGCATGATTATACACCACATCTAAAATCACGGCAATACCAAGGCTATGTGCCTCATCTATGACTGCCTTTAGTTCTGTCCTGCTGCCATAATACTTATCTACAGCCATGTGAAATGATGGATTGTAACCCCAGCTATCATTGTTTTCAAATTCATTAATCGGCATCAACTCAATGGCATTTACACCAAGGGCATCCAAATAATCGAGTGTATCTAATAAAGATGCATAGCTATGGTCTGCCAAAAAATCTCTCAGTAACAATTCATAAATAATGAGGTCTTCTTTCGCTGGCTTCTCAAAATCCTCAACCATCCAAGGGTATACCACATAGTCAATATCAAATGCAGTCACCAAACCATCAGCGTAGGCTTCTGGATATGGCGGAAGGTCTTGCAAAGCACTAGCAGGTACCTCATCATCATTCCACTTATCCAATACAACGGTGCTATAAGGATCAGCTACTGTAACATCGCCAGACATCAAGTACTGATATACCGATCTATTATTATCAAAGAGTGTCTTTGGCAGTGCAATCCAATGTCTAGCGCCATCAAGCGTCTGATTCATCAAGTAGTCTGGATTCGCTTTGAATTCATTGTCTACCGTTAGCAAAAACACATAGTCTTTTTGAGGAGCATAGACCTGAAATATCAGTGAATCTTCCGTATAATAATTCAATCCATTAATTGTACCTACAGGTGGAGTACCATATTGGATAATTCCATCTAATACAAAAAACTCTCGTGTAATGCGTTGCTCATCAGTGTCAGTAGTAACCACAACTTCAAGGATGTGAGTGCCGGATCCAGATGGTGTGTAAGTTAGCTCTGCATTGTCAATAAAGTCTTCTTCTAAAATGGTCTCTCCGTTGTCAATAAATGTAATCTGAGCAAACTGATTTGCTTCTACTCCAACTGAGAGTTCATCACCCTCGAACAGGATGATATTCTCTTCTGTAGGTGAAGTCAAGGTTACGAATAGACCATCTTCAGGTGGGTAAATATCAGTAAAGATATCTCCACCTCCTACTTCTCTCCCACTCTGACTACCGTCACCACTTCTAAAGACAAAGGCCAATTGCAGGACGAGTTCTCCTTCTGGAATATTGTAATACTCTTGTGGAATATAGGTAATAGAATAGAGATCGTCAGACACCCTAGTCATAAGTGAATTAGGATCCTCGGTTCCCCAGTTGCCAACTACATACTTCCAATCATTTGGAGCACTACTCTCACTTGTGATTACTCCAGTATGGGCATAGACGGCTCCCTCAAACCCTTGCAGACCAGCATCTCCCTTACTTGCATCGAAATAGACAGTGACTTCATCAAATTGTGTTGGGAAAGCCGGCTCTGTATAAACTACCTGCTGTCCAACTACTTCATTTGACAAAGAACAAACAATTACAATGATCATCAATCTGTATAGCATAGGAATATAATTTACTCCAAAGTAATAAGAAATATCAGAAGTAATTGAAATAAGATGCTACTTAATGTCAACTTGACATTAAGTAGAGAGTGGCAGACTATTTATAGATTATTTATACAATAAACAAATGGACTCTATTGAATACATTGTCTAAAATTATGGACAGACAACACTAATCGTATTAAGCGTGCCGTCATTCTGCACAACAATCTTCCAACACTGTCCATTTAGTGATCTAACCACAACCCCAGAGTATATCTTATCAAGAAATACATCATCTTCAATGATCATGAGTTCGCCGATAGAGTTATCTGTATCACAGATGTCGCCTTCTCCGTCATTGTCTAAGTCCTCTTGAAATGGATTATAATCGTCCGGGCAATTGTCTACTGAGTTTTCTATGCCGTCATTATCATCATCGTCATTGTCAATAATCACTATCGTATGTTGAGCAATATCACCTGTTTCACCCTCGTAGCCTCCAGTTACTGTGCTAATATTAATAACTACTGTCTCATCTGGCTCTGGCAAATTATCCGAAATTGAGGTTATAGTAAAACACTGTGGTGAAGATTCTCCAGCCTCAAAGGTAAATAGTGTTGGGCTAGCAAAGGATTGAAAGTCAACCCCACTTGTGGCAGTACTCGAACCAGCTATTGCTACTTCCACCTGAGTGGATGCATTGGGATGACTACCCTCTATCTGCAAACAGACTTGAGTAGAAACACCATCTTCACCAATAGAAGATTGAGGAGAATCAAATGACACAGTTGTAGTAAAAATCAAAATCTGTATTGAATAAAATGGAGATTGATTACCACAAGCATCTTCTGTATAGGCATCAAAGTAGTTCAGATCATTATTTATACAATCAAAGGTTTGATCAAGCGGATCTGGCTGGATGAAGAATACAACATCACTGCAGTCATCTGGCTGAATGACGAATCCGTAGTTTGTATTTGCCAAATTCTGAATATCTGATACATTACCATTGCCATCACAACCAAATTCTACTATCATTGCTGATGGTGGATCAAGCATTGGTGGATTAAAGTCCTCAATCATAACAGTACCTTCAACTGAATCAGAAAAACCACATTCGTCCGTAACTGTAAATATGACATCAAAACTAGTCGTACAATCATTAATGCTAACGCTTACAGGGTTGTTTAAATCAAAATCACTTATCCAAGTCAATGAGCTACTCGCCATACAGTCTGTGGTAGCTGAATTGTTCATAATAAAATCATCAACCCAATTTTGCACCATATTAGCGTCATAATATTCTGGAGCTCCTGTACACTCTAGTTCTAATAATTCAGGAAAATCATTAATCATCACCTGGGCTATCGCCGCTACACTTAAGAGCGACATGAGAACTGATACTACTAACTTATTCATGTACATTAGTTAATTGATAAATGAGTCTTAGTTCTAATATAACCAAAGTTATACCATATTATTATAAGTTGGCAATTACACAAATCCTTAGAGACTTTTAGTACTTTCACTATCATGGATATTCATTGTATTCTACTCACCTTACTCTTACTACCTACTACTCTACTAGGTCAGCATGTGCTGCCTTCTGCGAACCATATCTTTGAAGATAGTTTGGTTGGAAGGGTGGATATACTCATAGATGGTGATGATCTCAACTACATTCTTGCTGATGAAAATCAGGAGAGCAATGAAGAATTTCCTGCTACCTTCATTTATACATTCAACGACAGTGTTGACACTCTAGAACAAGTAGGATTTAGACTAAGAGGCAATACGAGTAGGAAGTCTGGCAAACAATCATTTAAGGTATCTTTTAATTCGTTCAAAAGTGGTCAAAAGTACAAAGGCCTTGAAAAGCTAAATCTGAATGGAGAACATAATGATCCAACCGTCTCAAGGGCAAAAATAGGCTGGCAAATCATGGCCGACCTAAATGTTCCAGCAGCCAGGACTAACCATGTTGCCCTCTATATCAATAATGAATACCGTGGGCTATACCTCAATGTAGAGCACATAGATGAAGAATTCATTAAGTTAAGATTTGATGACGCCAATGGTAATTTGTACAAGTGTCTCTGGCCTGCTGACTTAACCTACCTTGGTTCCAATCCAGACCTATACAAGGTCGACAATTGGGGAAGAAGAACCTATGAACTCAAGACTAATACTCTTGCTGATGACTACACTGACCTGATCAACTTTCTAGACATTGTCAATAATACTCCACTACAGGACTTGACCTGTGAACTAGAACCCATTTTTGACATTCAAAATTATCTCAAATTAGTAGCAGCAGATGTGTTTATGGGAAATTGGGATGGACATATTTTTAACAAAAACAACTTCTATTTGTACAATGATCCTTGTACGGGGACATTTACTATGATCCCATTTGACCTCGATAATATACTAGGCATTGATTGGTTTGGTATAGATTGGGCAGATGCCCATCTCAACAATTGGCAAAACTCCCTGAATGGTGATAGACCACTATTCGAAAGACTCATGCTTATCCCTACCTACAGGAGACAAGTTGAAGAACACCTGGAGCAACTGAGGCTATCATGGCTAGAGAGCGACTACAAGACAGAACTCTATGCCTTAAGAGACAAGCTTTCACCTTATAGGATTGACGATGTCTACGCGGAGGTAGACTACAACTTTACCCTCAATGACTTCTCTAACAACTTCACACATGGACTGACAGATCATGTAAAACAGGGGTTGATAGAATATTTAGACAATAAACTCAAAAGCATTGAGGACAAGCAAGACCTACTGACCAGTCTATCAGTAGAGGTCGTTGAATATCTAGTCATTCCTTTAATTGATAGTACAAGGGTGGATATCACAACAGTGTTCGGCAAGGCAGATACAGAATTGGCATTCAATTACAACATTGAAGGAGGTAGTTGGGATCAGCTTATCCTAGAGCCTATGACAACAAATAATTATACTGTTCAATTTCCAAATGAGCCTAGTAATGGTCAGGTAATGTCTTGGTATATTCTATCTAATAACGGGTTTGGAGGGATTTCTAGGTTTCCCGAATGTGGAGACCTAAACACCTACTTAGGAGCTAGACCAACTCCTCATTTGGTGATTAATGAAATTGTGGCTTCGAATACAGATGGGCAACAAGATGAATATGGAGAATATGAGGATTGGATAGAAGTCTACAATGCTGGTGAGGTATCCATTGAGCTCAATGGACTGTTTCTTACTGATGACAACGAGGAACTAGATAAGTGGAAACTGCCTCATATCAGCCTCAGCCCTGGAGACTATCTAACGGTATATGCAGATAATGATACTGATCAAGGCGACAATCATACAAACTTCAAATTGAACAAGGACGGTGAATTCTTGGCACTAGTGGATAGCAAAGACAACTATTATGCAATCATAGACTCGGTTTCATTCCCTCCCCTATCTGAAGAAGAAGCCTATAGTCGTTTGCCAAATGGAATAGGACCTTTCCAAACATTGACTTATCAGACATTTGGTCGAAATAATGAGGAGAGTGCATCAACACAGATGGAGGTATTCTCTTCGGTCAACTGCTATCCAAATCCTACTTCAGATAGACTCACCATTAACTCAACATCTTTGGGAAGCTATCAGCTGCTTGACAGCAATGGGTCTATACTCAGTTCAGCTATAATGCAAATTGGCTTAACTCAGATTGATTTATCCAAATATCCTAGCGGCATCTACTTATTGGCTACATACCCTAGCAGTGGTAATCCAAGTATAGAAAAAATTGTCATCAATTAAGTCAACCGCTACTTTTCCAATTCATAGATAGTGATACTCTTCCCATCCGCAGTTAAGAGATTAGAAGACAAGTCTACAAATTGACTCGTAATACAATCCTTACCCTTTGTGTATCCATCTAGTCTCTCGCTGAACCTCGATAGATCCAACTCGACAGCTTCATCTTGCTTATTTATGATGACCATTACAGTTTCTGAGGCATTATATCTGAAGTAGACATACACACCATCTCTAGGAACATAGTGCATGAGCCTTCCTGAATGAATTACAGACTTATCCTTTCTCCACTGAAGCAGTGACTTCATGTATGCTTTAGCTGCTATAGCTTGATCTGATAGATTTTGATTAGTGAATCCGTTAGCAGTATCTCCTTCCCAACCGCCTGGAAAATCTTCCCTGATCTCTCCATGGCTGTCAGTACCAGGATGACTCAACAATACTTCTGTCCCATAGTAAAATTGAGGTACACCTCGCATAGTCGCAATGAATCCAATTGCCATTTTATACAACTCAAAGTCTTCATTGACATTGGTATAAATTCTACTCATATCATGATTATCTGGAAAGATTACCATTGCATCAGCATCAGCGTAGATATAGTCTTTTGCTAGGTTTTCGTAGAGTCTAATTAATCCTGTCCCCCAACCTTCTTCCTCTTTAAGTGCATCAACCAAGCTGAATGTCAATGGAAAATCCATCAAACTTGGTAAACAGGACTGGTAGCTATTTGGGTTGTCATCTTGCCAAAAGCCAATCATATTCTGATCTAGAACCCATTCTTCACCAACGATATTGAGGTTTGGGTATTCATTCATAATAGCACACGTCCACTCCCCCATAAAGTCAGCATTGGGATAAGAGTAGGTATCTTGTCTGATACCTGCAATGTCAGAATACTCCACCCACCAAATCGAGTTCTGTATGAGGTAGGTCGCCATGAAGGGGTTTCTCTGATTCAGATCAGGCATCGTTGGCACAAACCAGCCATCTTCCATCTCTACCCTATCAGCTGCTGCTGCATGGGGGTCTAGCAAAGTAGCCTTTCTGTGATTTGTCTGAGTATACGGTTGGTCCTGGCCATTGATCCAATTTTTAAACGGAGGATCCTCCATCCACCAATGATCAATGCCACAGTGATTAGCTATCATATCCATGATGACCTTAATGCCTTTTGATTTTGCTTCAGCTATCAACTCCACATAGTCTGCATTACTTCCATATCTTGGATCAACTTTGTAGTAGTCAGTAGTCGAATAACCATGATAACTCGCCTTTGCTACGTCATTCTCCAAAATTGGATTAAGCCAGATTGCTGTAAATCCTAAATCCTTGATATAGTCAAGATTGTCCCTTATTCCTTTGATATCACCTCCATGCCTTCCAAAGTGATCTATTCTGTCAAGCCCTTCTTGCAATCCTACGACTTCATCATTGGCAGTATCACCATTCGCAAATCTATCAGGAGTTATGAGGTACATGACATCACTATTGTCAAACCCTACTCTATTCTCAGGCTTCATCGTTCGTGACTTAACTTGGTATGTATATGTCTCGTAAAAATCTGTATTGTCCTTAATGACGATTTCAAAACTTGAGGCCTTCATCTGATGAGGAATTACCACATCTAAGAAAACATAGTTGGGGCTATCGGCCTCATATAAATTGATGAGTTTCGCTTCTTTGGATGCTATGCTTATGTCATACTTAGCCAATCCATTGCCATGCAACAAGATCTGTAATTTGTCATTCTGCATTCCAGACCACCAAAAAGGAGGCTCTATCTTATCAACTAGTTGGGCCGAGAGAGAATAAGTGAGTAACATCAAGAAAGAAATCCAAGTAAATTTCATAGGTATGTGGTCTTTATTGATTTGTTATGCGTCAGATTTCAGAGTAATACTACCTTTGCACCTTATCACAACAATAATACTATTATGCTTACAGCTATCTCACCAATTGATGGACGCTATGCTAACAAAACTAAGAAAGCAGGCGATTATTTTTCAGAATATGCTTTGATAAAATATAGAGTATTTGTCGAAATAGAATATTTAATAGCCCTACTTGGGACTGAGAGTAAGTACTTACCTACAATTACTCAAGAGGCAGTTGACAAGGTTAAGAGTATTTATACTGACTTCAACCTAGCCTCAGCACAGACCATCAAGGATACTGAAAAAGTAACAAATCATGATGTCAAAGCAGTAGAGTATTATATCAAAGACCAACTAGATGCACTAGGGCTTGGTGAATATAAAGAGTGGGTTCACTTTGGGTTGACATCTCAAGACATCAACAACAGTGCTATGCCACTATTACTAAGAGACGGGATTGCTGATGCACTATATCCTTATTTAATGGAGGTGGCTGATGCTATTGAGGCAAGGGCTAAGCTATATGCTCAAGTACCTATGTTGGCACACACCCATGGTCAGCCAGCTTCGCCTACTACATTGGGCAAGGAATTCATGGTATTTCATGATAGACTCTTAGCACAAGTAGACCTACTTAAAGACTTGCCAGTCAAAGCCAAATTTGGTGGAGCTACGGGTAATTTCAATGCCCACAAAGTAGCCATCACCGATGTCAACTGGCTAGAATTTGGCGATGGATTTATCAGAGAATTAGGCATGGAAAGATTGCGTTTCACTACCCAGATTGACCACTATGATCATATGGCCGCATTGTTCCATTGTCTATCAAGAATCAACACTATCCTGATTGACTTCAGTAGAGATATGTGGACCTACATTTCTATGGACTATTTTAAGCAAAAGGTAGTAGCTGGTGAGGTGGGTAGTTCGGCAATGCCACATAAGGTCAACCCTATTGACTTTGAGAATGCTGAGGGTAACCTAGGAATGGCTAATGCGGTTTTTAGCTTCCTTGCTAGTAAATTACCAGTATCAAGACTACAAAGAGACTTGACGGACAGCACTGTATCCCGAAATATAGGTGTACCAGTATCTCATACAAGTATTGCTCTTCAAAGCCTTATCAAAGGTATTTCTAAATTAGAACTCAATGCTCCAAAACTGGACCAACATCTAGAAGAACAATGGGCAGTTGTAGCCGAGGCAATTCAAAACATCCTAAGAAGAGAGGGAGTTGATAAGCCATACGAAAAGCTAAAAGCGTTAACCAGAGGTAATAGCAAAATCACTAAAACTTCAATGCACGACTTTATTAATGGACTTGAGGTCAATGAAGATGTCAAAGCAGAAATGTTAGTGATTACACCTCAAAACTATATTGGTTATACCCTGGATGAATACCCAATGGATGAGAACCAATTCGCCTAGCCGCCGTTAATAATAAACTCAATTGAGCCGCAAGACTCTTCTTGGTCACCTCTAGCAAACCAGAATTCCTTTGCCTTTCTTAGCGCAAGTGATCTTAAGCTTTCTGACTGGATTGTAGATCCAGCAGGATCGATCTCACCAGATGTGATTCGTCCACCTTTGGATAGACAGATATTGACTTTGACTATCCCTGATTGTTCAGACAACATGAGGATATTAGGTTGGTCAATGACCTTCCTACTTCCTATCCCATTTTTAATAAGAATGGTCAGATCTTCATCAATCACAATAGTATTGACAGTATCATCAATGATTGTTTCCTCTTCCTCCTCTACATCTTTGATGACTTCTTCTAATTCAGAATCAACAATGACTCTGTCTGTAGTTTCCACTATGACTGTTTTATCAGACTTTGGCTTAGTAGTCTTACCTGGCTTACTTGGTTTTGTACCATTCCCTTTTTTCCCAGTCGTAGCAACTGCCGTACCGCAATAACTATTCAGATAATTCTTGACATTGACACTACCTTTAACTGATGATAATATGTCACAGACTTCGCTATTCTTGCTTTGGTTTGCACTGACAGCTAATGCCTCAATAATCTCTAATGACCTTGGCTTGAGTTGGTGAGCTAGTACAAGCGAATTGACAGCACTTTGGTGATTACCTAGGTGGTGTTCTGCTAGACCAAGCATTTCAACAGACTCTGCATCTATACCTTGCACAGAGATCATCTCAAGTATGTCTTTCTTAACTCCCCTGTATGATTTTAACGCAAACTTAGCCTTGGTTCTTTTGATGGCTGCATCCTTGTAAGTTGGATCCTGTGCTATGACAGCTGTGTATTGGGCAATAGCTTCGTCATAACGATCAGTTTCTAGCAAGTATTCCGCCTTCATATAGATAAATCCTAACTCCTCCTCTACCGATTGAGCCGATAGTTGTGAACAAAAAGCTAATAAACTCACTAGTATAAACAATGCTCTGTATCTCATAAAATCTTGTATTTAATAACTGTAACACTATACTTTGAATGAACATTCGATTTCATTCTGATTTAATAATGTTTTAACCATTTTTTCTAAAATGTTACTAAAACACAATTTTGAGTCAAAAGAATAGGTTACTTACACATTAAGTAAAAAATGCAAAGATAATTACATATTATAATTATTTTTGCTGTATAAATCTCTTATTTTTAATTTAAAACACATTAAACACATGAGCAAATTTGATGAATGCGTAGCAAAGTATGAAGCTGAAATGACAAAATTAGGCGTTAAGTATGATGCTGACTTACTAAGAGCTGTAGCTAAAGGATGTGGACCTTCTATTTATAATGCAGATGCTTCTAAGGTATCTTCTGCAGATAAAGATGAATTAGATAGAGTAAAAACTAACTTCTTAGGCAAGAAATTAGGCGTGACTGATGAAGCTAAAGCTGATGCTGCAATTGCTAAAGTTGTTGACATCTTTGGTTCTTCTAACAGAAACAAGTTCAGAGCTATTTTTTACTACCTACTAGTAAAAGAGTTCGGAAAAGAAGAAGTGTATAGCTAGACTAGACACTCTCAACCATGAAAAAATAGCTTGTCAGCAATCGTTGGCAAGCTTTTTTTATGTCCAATCGCAAAATACTCTGCCATTATGACATGAATCGACTAACTTTGCAATTCTCAAAACAAGCAGATGTACAATAACAATCCTACACTAGACAAGGTAGACGACAAGAAAATACTCCATGACAGACAAGGAGAAGTCCTGACTCTGGAGAAACTAGAGCTAAATCCTGATGCTAAGAGGTTTTATATTGAGTCTTATGGATGCCAAATGAACTTTAGTGATTCGGAAATTGTCGCAGCCATCCTAGCGGAGAACAACTACTTCCCTACCAAGAATATGGAAGAGTCCGACCTGATTTTGATTAATACTTGTTCAATCAGAGAAAAGGCTGAAGACACTGTAAGGAAGAGGTTATTCATCTACAATAAGGTAAAAAAACAACGTCCTGGTACTTTAATAGGAGTATTAGGCTGTATGGCAGAGCGACTCAAGCAAAAGTTTCTAGAAGAAGAAAAACTGGTAGACTTAGTCGTAGGACCAGATGCCTATAGAGATTTACCAAACTTGATTAACAGTGCAGAAGAAGGGAATAGAAGTATCAATGTCCTCCTGTCAAGAGAAGAGACATATGCAGATATAGCACCACTGAGATTAGACAACAATGGAGTGACAGCCTTCATCTCTATCATGAGAGGATGTGACAATATGTGTTCATTTTGCGTAGTCCCCTTTACTAGAGGTAGAGAACGCAGCAGAAATGCCTTCAGTATAGTCTCAGAGGCTACTGACTTGCTCAACAGAGGTTATAGAGAAGTTACTTTACTTGGCCAAAATGTGGATAGCTATAAGTGGGAGAATCCAGAGACTAAGGAAGTAGTAAACTTTGCAAACTTACTAGAGATGGTCGCTAGAGTCCACCCAGACCTAAGAATCAGGTTTTCGACCTCACACCCTAAGGATATTACTGATGAGGTGCTATACACTATTGCTAAGTATGAAAATATTTGTAACTACATCCACCTACCTGTGCAATCAGGAAATAGTAGGATTCTTAAATTGATGAATAGGACTTACGATAGACCTTGGTACATGGAAAGAGTAGAAGCAATCAGAAGAATAATTCCAGACTGTGCTATCTCTAGTGATATTATTACAGGCTTTTGTTCTGAAACTGAAGAGGACCATCAGGATACCTTGAGTATCGTAAAATTTGCAGATTATTCGATGTCCTTTATGTTTTACTATTCTGAGAGACCAGGGACTTTGGCGGCTCGAAAGTATGAGGACGATATCCCTCTAGAGGTCAAGAAAAGAAGATTGACAGAAGTCATCGAACTCCAAAATCAACTTTCATTAGAAAGCAATCAAAGAGATGTAGGTCAGACATTCAAAGTACTCATTGAAGGCTCTTCTAAAAAGTCAGATGCAGACTTCAAAGGGAGAAACTCTCAAAATAAAATGCTCATATTTCCCAAGAAGGATGGACTCAAAGCTGGAGACTACACGATGGTAACCGTAAATAGAGCCAATAGCGCTACCCTCTTTGGAGAAATAACAACAAGCTAAACCCACCTATGAATATACAATCAGCTAAACAACGCTATGGAATCATAGGTAGATCCGAAAAACTAGACCTAGCCTTAGAGATAGCACTCAAGGTAGCCAACACTGACCTCTCAGTATTGATCCAGGGAGAGAGTGGTGTAGGTAAGGAAGTGTTCTCTAAAATCATTCATGAGCAGTCTAAGCGAAAGCACAACAACTTTATTGCAATCAATTGTGGTGCAATCCCAGAAGGCACAATCAATTCAGAGCTATTTGGGCATGAAAAAGGGGCATTTACAGGTGCGACGTCCGAACGAAAAGGCTATTTCGAAACTGTGAATACTGGTACCATATTCTTAGATGAGATAGGCGAAATGCCTCTAGATACTCAAGCTTACATGCTTAGAATTCTTGAAAATGGAGAATTCATTAAAGTAGGATCATCAAAGGTGCTCAAGACCGATGTCAGAATAGTGGCTGCTACCAATGTCAACCTTGAAGAAAAAATCAAAAAAGGCAAGTTCAGAGAAGACCTCTTCTATCGATTAAATACAGTTCCAATCTATGTCCCAGCTCTCCACGAAAGAAGAGAGGATATAGATATGCTATTTAGGAAGTTTGCCAATGACTTCGCTGAAAAATATCATACAGATACTGTCCGCCTAACTCCAGAATCTAAAGAAGTCATCAACAATTATAGATGGCCAGGAAATATCAGAGAGCTCAGAAACCTAGTAGAGCAAATCTCCATTCTATCCAAAGGTAGCATGATCGATGTAGACGAGATACACAAGATTGCTCCAAATATATTTAAGAGAAATCTACCTGCCAAACATAAGGATGACAGCAAGGGTGGCTTTGAGTCATTCGAAGAAAGGGAGATACTTTACAAGTTTCTGTTTGACATGAAGAGTGACCTCAATGACTTGAAAAACCTTGTCTACGGACTCATCCAATCTAACGATCTGACACTAAGCGACAAGTCTCAATTGCGATCTGTAGTCTCACAACAAGAAAACTTCCAACCATCGTCTCCTAGTTACTACAGTGATGACTACAATGATGTAGCACCAATAATTCTGAGTCAAGAAGACTCCGCCTATCACCAAACTGAAGAAGTAGATGAAAACTTAAGTCTTGACGAAAAGACGAAAGAACTCATAGTCAAGGCATTAAAAAAGCATAAAAATAAAAGAAGAGACGCTGCTGAAGAACTTGGAATCTCAGAACGTACGTTATATAGGAAGATCAAAGAATACCATTTAGATGATTAGACTTGTGTTTGTCCTCTGCCTGACATTTCTTATGGGCTGCTACAGCTTCAAAGGAATAACCATTCCACCTGACGTCAATACATTCTATGTGGAGAATTTTGAATTGAGAGCTAATTCTGCACCTGCAGCCATAGAAATACAATTAACGGAGTCACTGAGAAGAAAGATCAGAGAAGGCAGTCGGTTGACAGCTACAGATATCAATCCTGACGCTGAATTCTATGGAAGTATCACCCAATATAGAGTCGAGTACGCTGGTGCTCAACAAGGTGACCAAGCAGCATTAAACAAGCTGATACTCAATGTATCAGTGACCTACTCCGATAATATTGATGAAGAGAATAGCTATCAAAAAAACTACTCTCAAAATACCACATTCTCAGCTGATGCTGACTTAAGCGATGTCGAAGACACCTTGGTAGAGACCCTTATCGACGAAATTACAGAACAAATATTCAACGATACTTACACTGATTGGTAAGCTTACCTTACCTTTACAACTCGACTAACCTATTCTCCAATGAAGAAGACATTCTATCATCCACATACTATACTAGATTCTATATCTGATCTGGATGAGAGATGGCTTACTAAACAATTGGACGAGAAGCCATTCGATATTCACTTTCAGTATCTCAACATGCTGAAGAATATTGACAAAGACTTCGAGAGCGGTGTCTATAGGTCAATCCAAAGACTGAGACAGCTCGACCCAAATATCAGAATAGGTCATATCTTACAACGTATCACCAAGGAACAAGATCTTGCTCTTAACTCAGTCTCTTCTGTGACTATTAAATCTAAGAAGTCTGACGAAGCTGCAGCAACATCCATTGTATTGACTGGGCTTATATATACCCCAGATACTGGCGAGACCTATGATGTGTCAAGTCACCAGGAAGAAGAAAGTATCTCTGAGGTCAACTTGGATGAGGGCAATGGACCTGTATCAGATATAGATGCCACATCAAGTACCGATACTGAAGAAGCAGGGAATGAAAGCATCCTCCAGCTAGATACCATCGATATAGGAGACAAAGAAGATATAGTAGAAGAAGCCAATACAGTTGAAGACAATAGCATAGCTGAATCAGCTGCTATCATCGGCGCTGGCACCTTAGCCATCGATGCCATTGACTTCGAAGAAGATGAAGAAGAAGAAATTGTAGAGCAAGACGAGGTGGTAGTGAAAGCTGTCGAAGATACAGTGGAAGAGGTGGTAGTGGTGAGTCATGATGCAGGATATGAAACTTTAGAGACTGAAGTAATTGAAGCCAAGACAGAAAGCATTGAGGAAGAATTGGAAGCTCCCGCCGATCAAGAAGCGATAGCCCAACACCAAGCATCGACTTCTAACTTTACAGATTGGTTGAATTCGCTTCCAAATTTCCATAGTACCGGAAATACCCAAACAGCCGAACCTACTGTAATCAGTGAGCCACTAGCCCAATTATTAGTAAAGCAGGGGCATAAAGCTGATGCAATATCAATGTATAAACAATTAATGCAGAAATTTCCCGAAAAAAGTAGTTTCTTTGCAGACCAAATTGAAAATTTGAAATAAAAAGAAAGAAATGGTAACTACATTAACCATATTGATTGCGATAGTTTGTGTTATGCTCATGGTAGTCGTACTTGTACAGAATCCAAAAGGTGGAGGAGTTGACTCTACATTTGGTGGAGCAGCTGCTAATCAGGTTTTTGGAGCTGCAAAGTCTACTGATTTTATTGAAAAATTAACTTGGGGACTAGCTGCTGCATTATTCATCCTTTGCATTATTACAGCTATCATCGTTAGTCAGTCTGCTGGTATTGGAGCTGGAGAGATTCCTTTACAATCACAGCAGTAAGCAACAGACTTCAATTACATATATTTCCGAACTCATTTGACGACAACTGGTTGTAATAATCAGATTGCATGTTAGTATTGTATATACTATTGCAACCTGCCATTGATTTGACCTTAGTTAGTATATCAAATTAAGACAGGTAGAATATGACAACCTGTCCTATCAATACTGACTAGATATCTCATTATGACACATCATATGCAATATTGTCAGACATTCTCAGCATGGCACATAATGTGATGTATACCCCTTGTAATACTTATAATCATTTTATTAACTCATAAAATCAAAAATTAGTAGTTATGATGAAACCTATCAATGATAGAGTCGTTGTAAAACCAGCAGCTGCTGAAGAAAAAACAACTGGTGGAATAATAATTCCTGACACTGCCAAAGAAAAGCCACAAAGAGGCGAAGTAATAGCTGTAGGTCCAGGTAAAGACGGAAACAAAATGACTGTCAAGAAAGGAGATTCAATCCTTTATGGAAAGTATGCTGGACAAGAAATCAACTGGGAAGGCGTAGACTACCTAATCATGAGAGAAGACGACATTCTCGTTATCCTTGGATAGTACTACTCACCCGAGTAACCTATCAAAACATTCAATTTTAAATAATATCTATAAAATACTATAACAATGGCTAAAGAAATAACTTTTGATTCTGATGCACGTGTAAAACTCAAAGCAGGTATAGATGCTCTTGCAAATGCAGTAAAAGTAACTCTAGGACCTAAAGGAAGAAATGTAATCATTCAAAAAAGCTTCGGAGCTCCATCAATCACTAAGGATGGTGTATCAGTAGCTAAAGAAGTAGAATTAGAGGACCCAGTAGAAAACATGGGAGCTCAAATGGCTAAGGAAGTAGCATCAAAGACTGCTGACCTAGCAGGTGACGGTACTACAACTGCAACTGTGCTTGCTCAAGCAATGGTAGGAGCTGGTATGAAGTATGTCGCTGCTGGAGCTAATCCAATGGACCTTAAAAGAGGCATAGACCTCGCTGTTGAAAAAGTAGTAGAAGGACTAAAGGCACAAAGCGAAGTCATAGGTAATGATTTCAAAAAAATCCAACAAGTCGGTGCTATCTCGGCAAACAATGATGAAGAAATCGGCTCTCTAATTGCAGACGCAATGAAAAGAGTAACTAAGGATGGTGTCATCACTGTAGAGGAAGCTAAGGGTACTGACACTTATGTAGACGAGGTACTAGGAATGCAGTTTGATAGAGGTTACCTCTCTCCTTACTTCATTACGAACTCTGAAGACATGGTGACTGAGTACGAAAATCCATTGATCTTAATCCACGACAAGAAGGTCTCAAACGTACAGGACATAGTGCCAATACTTGAGAAAGCAGCTGGCGCTGGAAGACCTCTATTAATCATCGCAGAGGATGTAGAAAGCCAAGCTCTTGGTCTTCTCGTAGTCAATAGACTAAGAGGTGGACTTAAGGTAGTAGCTGTAAAGGCTCCAGGATTCGGAGACAGAAGAAAGGCTATGCTTGAAGATATCGCTGTATTGACTGGCGGTACTGTTATCTCTGAAGAGAAAGGATACAAGTTAGACGCAACTGATATCGACCTACTAGGAAGTGCTGAAAAAATCACTGTTGATAAGGACAATACTACTATCGTCAATGGTGGTGGTAATCAAGCTGATATCGACTCTAGAATCAACCAAATCAAAGCTCAGATGGAAACTACAACATCTGACTACGACAAAGAGAAGCTTCAAGAGAGACTTGCTAAGTTAGCAGGTGGTGTCGCTGTACTTTATGTAGGAGCTCCTACTGAAGTAGAAATGAAAGAGAAGAAAGATAGAGTAGATGATGCACTACATGCAACAAGAGCTGCTGTTGAAGAAGGTATCGTAGTAGGTGGTGGTGTTGCGTTATTGAGAACGCTTACAGCACTTGCTAAGCTTAAGCCAGACAACGAAGATCAGCAAATGGGTGTACAGATAGTCACTAAGGCTCTGGAATATCCATTGAGAACAATTGCTGAGAATGCAGGAGTTGACGGCGCAGTAGTATTACAAGAGATCCTTAAGTCAAAAGGCGATACAGGATACAACGCTAGATCAGACAAGTACGAAGACTTGAAGAAAGCTGGTGTTATTGATCCAACTAAAGTAACTAGAGTAGCAATCCAGAATGCAGGATCAATTGCAGGAATGGTATTGACTACTGAGTGTGTGATCAACGATAAGCCAGAACCTGCAGGTGCAGGAGGCGGCGGACATGCACCAATGGGTGGTGGAATGCCAGGAATGATGTAAACATTGTTCGACATACGAGACTAATGAAAGCCGAAACACAAGTGTTTCGGCTTTTTTTATTTACCTTAGAATCAACTAATAACCTGTATTAATCATGAATAGATTACTTCTCGCCTCCTTTGCTATAATGTTGATTGCCTGTCAATCAAATCCCAAATTCGAACAAATAACTCAACCAGATGCGGCAAGTTTAGCTTCTGTAACAACTTTATCAAACTCTATTCTAGACTCCCTAAAGGCTGGGTCGTACTTCCAGTTTACTGACCAAGAAGCTACACTTGCTATGGTGGAGAAACTCGATGAAAAAAAGCAAAAAAGTACTTACGAACAGATCTCTGGAAAATATGGACAATACATGTCCATGACCCATGCCAATACTTGGAAGCCAACTGATGGCACACTCTATCAAATCTATAGATTCAAAGCTCGGTTTGGAACTGAAAAAACGATGGAGGTAAGGTCTGTCCTTGACGGAAATGGTAAACTTGCTGGTTTTTTCATCAAGCCATGGAAGGATAATCTCTAATTATCCTATTGTAGATTTAGGGTACACACATATCTGTACAATCAGACTCTGACTTTGTAAACATAGTAGATCAAAGCAAGAGTAATCGACTGTGAATATGCTTCTGATATTCTGCACTACGAACCAACTAGGATGATTGCAATCAATGAGTCACCAATGCATAATGACACTCAGATTGTCGTAACTAAGTCGGGTAATATCCTTCTTTAACTCTCCAAAATGTAAGGCTTTGTTTGCATTGATTCTCTTTTCATTATTTATCATTGCATTATGAAACATCTAATCACAATCTTAACCTTCACCTGTATCGCTTGCACCCACTGTCTAGCTCAAGAGGTCAGTATACTTGATGACTTCGAAGGGAATACAACAATCAATACTTGGTTTGGCGATAATTGTGAGATAGATCTTGACTTTGACAATCCTTACAAAGCTGGAATCAACACTTCCGAACGAGTCATGGAATACCACGATGTAGGTGGGCAATATGCCAATGTTAGATTTCAAGTAGACAATCCATTTGACCTGAAAGAAAGTCCTCTCTTTTCTATCAAGCTTTATGTACCTTCAAGTGGACTAGTTGGTGAGCAAACAAACCAAGTATCGCTAAAGCTTCAAGATGGAAACCAAGCGGCACCGTGGATGACTCAGACTGAAATCATCAAATCTATAGTCTTAGATCAATGGCAGGAAGTACAATTTGACTTCAGCAATGACAACTTCATTAACCTTGATCCAACATCTCTTCCTCCACTTGAGAGGACAGACTTCAATAGACTACTCATCCAAGTAAACGGAGAGAACAATACAAGCCAAGTCCTTGCCTACATTGATGATATCGGCTATGGCGGTGAGGTTGAGCCAGACCCTGAGTTCTTAGACTTAGTATGGTCAGACGAATTTGACGCTGACGGTCCTTTGGACGAGGATAAATGGTTTCACCAGACCAAGATTCCTAATGGTCAGAGTTGGTTCAATGGTGAAATACAACACTACACCGACAAAGACGATAACACCTACATCAAAGATGGCCTGATGTACCTTGTCGCAAAAAAAGAATCTTATACCAATCAAGGAGTCACAAAGCAATATACTTCTGCTAGATTGAATTCAAAATTTGCCTTTAAAGAAGGACGTGTAGAAGTCAGGGCAAAACTACCCGAAGGTGTTGGTACATGGCCAGCTATTTGGATGCTTGGCAAGAACATCACAGAGAATGGAGCCTATTGGCAAACACAAGGTTTCGGCACTACAGGTTGGCCCCAATGTGGAGAAATTGACATTATGGAACACTGGGGCACCAACCAAAACTACGTACAAAGTGCCATGCATACACCTTCTAGTTTTGGAGCTACTGTCAATCACGGCGGTCAATTCATAGAGACAGCATCAACTGACTTCCATACTTACGAACTCGTCTGGACCGAAGAAAAAATGAAATTTAGTGTGGATGGTGTCACTCACTATACCTATAATCCAGACATAAAGAATAGTGACACATGGCCTTATACTTCAGAGCAATACCTATTGCTTAACATTGCTATTCAAAGTCAAATAGACCCTAACTTTACCGAAAGTGCCATGGTCTTGGACTACGTCAGAGTGTATCAGCAAGGAGGAGTTAGCTCTGCCAATCCTACACAGCTTCAAAGTATCAAGTACTACCCTAACCCACTTGAGAGTCAACTTTTTATTGAGTTCGAACATGGATTTGAAGGCAGCATAGACTTTGACATCTTTAGTTTGGATGGCAACTTAGCTGCTAGCCAGCAAGCAAGATTGATTGACAATACAGTTACCCTAGATAAGTTTGGAGACTTAGCGTCAGGGCAATACTATGTTGTTTTTAAGATTGACAACAGACCCTATACCATTAGGGTAGTCAAGAGTTAACTTATAGAGATCAAAGGTAAACCTACCTAAAGCTGCTCACTCCGGTCCGAACATTATTCTGTCCGTAATTATATTTTAGGAAGTCCAAGGTACCTCCATTGACTCCAATGAAGAATCCAAAGTACTTAGCACTCGGTGCCCAATTGAAGGACATATTCCAACAGTGCAACTTCCGTGTAAATCCAATAAAAGGATAGGTGATAGACTGATCTTTAAAGTCATAACCAATATTCCCGACGTTGATGTCCCAATTCTCGGTGATAGGTATACTTCCTCTGATACCAAGGGTGTGAATTGACATAAAGATCGAATCTTGATTGTTCTCACTATCGATGCTATACACTAGGTTGTGATCGACTGTAAACTTTCCAATGAGGTCAACTAGCTTAGGGTGCTGGTATTCCATCTTTTCTAGGGGTGCTTCTCCTCTGCCCTGCCCTTCTGGTGGCTTAGACCTCTCATCAATATCGCTCTTACCGATATCAAATAACTTCTTAATACTAATCCCTGAGTTAAGGGTGATACTTCCTCTGTCCAATCTGACTGGAGCCTTTCGCTGTGAAGACACCAATTGATTGATACTAGTAGATCCATCTTGTAAGTAAGGGTCAAAGTTAAAATTGAATCTCAGGGTAGTCAAGTTCTTTATCAAGTTGGTAGTACCCGACAACCTCAATTGGCTCCACTTCAGGCTATCTGCCTCAAAGTTGTAACCTCCATTAATGTTGAGTTGGTTGAGAATCTTGAACTTACGTTCTTCTTCATGCTTTTTAGAATAGTACTTGACTTCGACCACATTCGTCGCTCCAAAACTAATAGACTGAGTCTGATCTGTAAAACTTGGTGACCCAAAAGGTCCTTGGTCAAATCGAGAATAAGTCTCTATCAGATTGCCTTGGTAGTAGATGTCTTCATTGTACTTCTCTCGGGTATCTGGATTAATATTGTAGCCAATGGATGGCTTCATAGTATGTCTTAACCCTCGAAACCATCCCTTGGTGGCGGGAATCATTCCAAAAATTGTAGTATTAATATTGACACCAGCTGTGAGAGCCCTGTAAGAGTCAAAGCCCGAAACAAAGTTGGTTACCAAAGAATCTTCAGTTGGAAAGTATTCTTTCTCCAAAGTCTTAAACACCCAATCTTCGGTATATCTCACATTTGGATTTGCTGAGAAATACTTTAAAAATTTCAAGTTGACATTAGCAGTATATTGGTGCTTGACGCCAGACCGCATATTCTCAATAGTCTCTCGAGTGAATAAGGTTGAATCAGTAGACTCCACAAAGTTAGCTGCTCTCGTGCTACCTGACATATTGATCTTTTCATACCACTTCTCCTTTCCAGCAGGATTCTTTTTTTTGAATGGGTAGATAGTTTGCATAGTCAACCTTAGGTCTGGAAAGGTCACATCTACTCGCTTGGTCTGAGTATTCTGTCTGTGCTTGAGCCCTAGGTCCAAAGAGTAAGGCAGGTTAGGTAGCTTGTGTTTGTAGTAAAAGTTAGACGAATAAGAGGTTGTAAACTGACTCAATGGGTCGAAATCTACTGTTCGCTGATGATCCTGAAAATTATAATTTATCGAACCACCCAGGCTCTGATAGGGATGGGCCTTGCTATCTTGACTGTGGGTAAAGTTGACACTTCCTGAGAAATTATTCAAAACTTCAGCTGTCAGTGTACTTTCTTCTTTAGAATTGAAAATCTCAAACCTAAGACTCCCATTATAGCCATACCTCTTCTTGTATCTAAAATTAGACTTCACTCCCCAAGAGCCCCGAGTATAGTAATCGACAGTCAGTTGCAGGTCCATGTAGTCATTGATAGGAAAGTACCATCCTAGATCTTTGACACCAAAACCCAAACTAGCTTGATAAGGAAAATTACTAGGGAATATCAATCCTGCTGACCTACCCTCTGCCAAAGGAAAGAATCCAAAAGGCAACCAAAGTGGCGTCGGCACACCACCTAATTCAAGATTGGCTGGTCCAGTGACACCTACTTTCTTTGGAATGACCTTGAGCTGTTTAGTCCTAATGCCAAAGTGTGGATGCTCATGATTACAAGAGGTGATCAAGGCATCACTATTGTAGATGACGTCATCCTCTCTATCCTCTTCTCCATTAGCACCAACGAACTTAGTCTTTGCTCCCAAGACATATAAGTCTGTAAACGTGGTTACGGCCTGATAGACTAGTCCTTTCCCTGTTTCGAAGTTGTACTTGAGCCTTTCATAATTAAATTCTTGTTCTCCATCCTTGAATTTGGGCTTTTGCACTTCATTACCTTCTCCATCTTCTATACTGAAAGCTTCTGCTTCATTGGTCTCTAGACCGAATACAATATAGCCTGCAGTGAGCCTCATCGAACCATATTCTACATAGGCTTCTCCGAAGAGGTGCATTTGCTTGAGCTTGTGATCATACCATTGGGTGTCTCTTGCACCATAGTTAACCACAGTGGTCAAGGCATCAGGTGATGACTTACTTTGCAAGGCTCGCCGCTCTGCTGACAATTTATTCAAGGAGTCTTGCACCAAACGCATCGAATCACTCAGTGTATCTAGACTAGTAATCGACAGGGCTAAAGAGTCAGAAGCAGTCACCAAGGTAGAATCTCTCTCAAACCTTAATGAATCTGACTGTCCAGCTAGTGAAAGCACACTAGTTATTAAAAAAATATATACTATGTAATGTCTTATAATATAATTACTTATACATTTACGGAATCTTTAATAAGTAAAACTACATGCTACTCATTAAGATCACAAATTTATTGTTACTTGGAAGGGTAACGAAACTTTGGTGGTTATTTATATTACCAATTACGTTTCTAACACATCTTAACTTTGCATCAGCACAGTCGGATTTTCATGTTGTTATAGATCCAGGCCATGGTGGCAAGGACAATGGCTGCTCTGGAGATCATTCAATAGAAAAGCATATTACCCTAGAGATTGCCTACAAGTTACAACAAGCACTCCGAACAGTAGCTCCGCATATCAAGTCTTCCCTGACACGGTACGATGACACATTCTTACCCTTGCTGGAGAGAGCTCACTATGCTAATCATAATCAAGCTTCCCTGTTCATCTCGCTGCATTGCAACCATGTCCCACAAGCCTATGTCAGTGGAGCAGAATCATATGTCCTTGGAGAGGATAGCATGGGCTCGCTGAGTGACTTAGAGTCTCGAGAGAATGTATTTGTAGGAAAATACGCCGAAGAGTATAGGCCAGAAGTCGATGATATTCTGAATCAAGCACTCTACCAACAAAATTTAAAAGAAAGTATAGCAGTAGCCTCATTGGTCAATAAGCATATTGATATCTACTCAGACATTAAGGCAAGGTCCATAAAACAGGCAAACTTCATAGTTCTGAAATCACTGAAAATGCCTGGGATACTACTCGAAACTGGCTTCTTGTCTAATCTCGGTGATGAGTCAATTCTCTTATCTGATTCAGGCAAGACACAAGTAGCTCAGGCGATCGCTAAGGCTGTGCAGATTTACGAGGCATCACTAAATCCACAGTTCGCAGAACCAGTATATCAGCAGGAGTCAACACCTAGATCATACACCATCCAGATAGCTAGTACTAAACACCAACCAGCCAATATCTCTAGACCCGAATGGGCTTCCCTATCGTCATATGATATTTACTTGGACGCTGATGGAGTCTACAAATATACTGTAGGCAATTACACATCTCCTGAGCAAGCACTCCAAGCTAGAGAAGCATTGTACTACAAAGGATTCAAAGGTGCATTTGTCTTAGATAAGGCTTCTCTGAAAAGTGAAGACAAATTAAACTAATACTAGCTCTATTCTCCATATATTTGAGGTTTTGTCATTCATCATAGACACCTACTCGATATGCGTAAAGAAATAATCATTGGAATTCTGGCTTTAGTAACTCTTGTAGTTGGTATTTGGGGGTTCAACTTTCTCAAGGGTAGTAATATGCTCAAAAGAAACTTAGAATTTCATTCATACTATAACGACGTGAAGGAACTTGCATCTGGTAGCGCTGTCACAGTCAATGGATTCAAGATTGGGTCAATTACCAATATCGAGCTGGACCCGCAAGATGTCAGTAGGGTCAAGGTATCCTATGAAGTAGATAAAGAAATCAAAGTACCAGCTAATACTATAGCTGTGATGAGGAATACAAGTATCATGGGAGGTCGTGCTCTCGAACTCAAGTTTGACAAACTCTGCGGCGATGGTGTTCCTTGTGCTCAGAATGGGCAAGAAATCAAAGGAAACGAACTTGGCATGATAGGCTCTATGGTTGACTTTAGTGAGGCTGACCCACTTGTAGAGACTGTTGGACAGAGCTTTGATGTCATCTCTAATAAACTTGCAGGTGATACCACTAGTCAAATGTATGGTACATATCAGAATCTTGATGCTACTGTAGCTAACCTTGCCAAGGTGACTGAGCAAATGAGTAGACTCATTTATGCTAACAATAAAAGCATTGAGGCTACTCTCTCGAGCTTTGCTGCTATCAGTGGCAACCTTGAGCAAAACAATCAAAAGATCAACACTATCTTAGCTAACCTGTCAAATACATCGAGTGACATTGCTAAGATGAATCTGAGTGGGACAGTTGCTAATGCTAATGGTGCTCTTACCGAAAGTAAAAAAACTATAGCTGAGCTTACAAAGGTAGCTACTAATGCAAACGCCTCTCTCAAGAACCTAGAAGGAATCATCGCTAAGATGAATAGTACCGATGGCACTATGGGCAAGCTAATCAATGATAAGGAGCTTTACGACAATGTCGAATCAACAACCCACCACCTATCGTTACTACTACAAGATCTTAGACTCAATCCGAAGAGATATGTCAACGTATCTGTTTTTGGAAAAAAAGACAAGGACTACGAAGTACCTGAGGAAGATCCAGCAATGAAGAACTAAAAGACTGTTCATTGATCTGAGTAGTGAATGACAACATGGTCTCAAGTAATGCCCCCTGCTAAAAGTTAGAGCACTTGCTAAATCTCTTTCCCCAGTTAAGCTCTTCTATGATTCTGACTAGTATTATAGCTGGCAACGCTAATAGTATAAAGACTATAATCGTCAGCGAACCCAAAAGCAGTCCACCAAAAACCATGCTTACATCATACAAAAATCCATCCAGGCCACCATTTGATCGATCAATAAGTGTAATGAAAAGAAGGCAAATCGCTGATCCACTGCAGAGTAAAAGCAACCAAAATGAAACCTTCTTTTTGAACACTCTTATTGGACGAAATACTCGCTTCCAGCTGAATTCATCAACAGCTTTACCCTTGGTAACTGACTGATCTATCACTAGTATTTCTAAGAAATCTGAATCGGAAAATAGTTGAACACTCTGTGTTGATAGTGTTGCATTGAAAGAAAACAATAGACTTAGGAGCAGTGTAATAGACAAGCTTTTGAAGTTTAGATTCATAAAACGCTTCCCAGAATTGCACTAGTATTGATACTCATTAATCAAGATACTATTACATCCAATTCTAGTCTTCAGACTGACATCCAGCTTACAAGACTCTCATATTACACTACATTGATTTCTCTCTCCAATAGGATTCCGAAGGTATCAGCAACACTCTCCTGAACCATTGCCGAAAACTCCAAGACCTCTTGACCTGTAGCATCTCCTGTATTAATGATAACTAGTGCTTGTTTTTCGTAGCAACCCACATTTCCAATAGTCTTGCCCTTCCATCCTGCTTGGTCGATAAGCCATCCAGCTGGGATTTTCTTATGCTCCTCATCAACTTGATAAGAAGGAGCCTCTGGAAAGGCAGAAATCAATTGATGGTAGACATCAAGGTTAACTATCGGATTCTTGAAAAATGAACCTCCATTACCTATCACCTTGGGATCTGGCAACTTACTTGACCTGATGCTCACTACAGCATCGAAGACATCTTGGATAGTAACGGCATCCTGCTTACCTATCTGCTTCCTTATAGCTCCATAAGAAGTATTGACAGTATGGTAGTCAGCCTTAGTAAGCTTCAGTACGATACTATCAATGATATACTTCCCCTTCCACTCTTGTTTGAACTTACTATTCCTATACCCAAAGGCACATGCGGATGCATGATACTCAAGCCTATTGCCAGTACTTCTCTCTACCACTGATACTGACTGCAATACATCTTTGAGTTCCACACCATAGGCTCCGATGTTTTGAATAGGACCAGCACCTGTCTTACCAGGTATCAAGGCAAGATTCTCAATCCCACCAAGGTTATTTGCAACAGCATACTTGACGACATCATGCCACTCCTCTCCGGCTCCAAATCTGACTAACTGGTATTCTTCCCTTTCTTTGACGACTTCTACATGCTTGATGTCTATCAACCAAACTGCTCCTGGATTATTTACGAATAGTGAATTGCTCCCACCTCCAAGTATATGAACATCGTCATTGGTCAACCTGCAGAGCTCCTCTAATTGCTGGACACTAGTAATCTGAGTCAGCGAATCACAATGCGACTTAACTTGAAATGAATTATAAGGTTGTAACGAAATCATTAGAGTCTACTAGCTGGGTCATCGATATTCTTCGTCATCAAGAAGTTGAAGTCTGTCTGCACTCCGACATTCAATGTCTGCAAGCCAAGATCCTCTGTATCAAACCCATACCTCACGAAGAGGTTACCTGCAAATCCAGATATCCCAAATCCTAGGTTAGCCTGTATGATATAGACTTGCTCCCAAGCTCTTTCTACTCCCTTCTCTACAAATTCTTGGCTAAGGCCAAATAACTCAGTCCTAAACCATTGGAGACCTCCACCTATACTAAAACCCAGGCCACCATCTCGATCAAAGCCCGATGTCTTACCAAAATTGAGCATCCCTATCACTGGTACTGCTGCCATACCAAGCCCCTTGTAGTCTTTAGCGGCTAGACCAAGAGGGGCAATACTCACAGGCGACTCCACTGAGATTGAGAATTGCTTCCCACCTATCCAAATCTTAGGCCCAAGACTGAGATTGAGCAAGAAGCTACCTGCACTCTCATGTGCTAGGCTACTGGTAGGATTGGTATACCTCTGGTAGAAATCTAATCCTCCGACTACTCCTATACCAAACTGTGCCTGACTAGTGCCTACGAAGAGGACTATCATCAAACATACAGCACTAATCCTAAGTATAAATTGTCTAGTCATATTATGAAATTGTAGAATGTAAAAGTACTAAAATGTAAGCAACTTATATTTGCGCTACTTATGAAAACAATGTTTAAGAATCTCACAGAAATAAAAGACCATGTTGCCCTCCTTCTCAAGGCTCTAGATGCCGAGAAACAACAAGAAGAAGACTACTACGAATCTATAGCAAGTAACCAACCCATCAAGTCACAACAACAGGCTGGCCTAGCTGTCTTTCCTCTCAGGCTCAATAGTCAGCACTATACGGTAGGTGATATGATTGAGTTGAGCTTTGAGCAAACTGGCAACCTAGACATCAAACACAAACTCCGCGTCGGAGCTGGAGTCCAATTAGTCCAAACTCAAAGTGACTTAGCAATCACCGGAGTACTCTCCTATGTGAGAAGGCAAACATTCAAAATCATGGTCCACGATGACCAGCTAGATGGCAATTACATTTCGACCAGTCAAGCCTATGCTCTCAGGATTACCTACGATTCGAGACCTCACAATGTCATGAAAGAATCACTTAACCAGATCTTAAACCATATTGGCAAGGACCATATTGCACATAAGGTACAAGCATTCTACCAACAATGGCAGATGTCAACTCCCAAGGCAGACGTCACCATATCTGAAGAAGTGTCCAAGCTCAATCCATCGCAGATCAATGCTATCTCTGAGGCTTACTCTGCATTTCCCTATCATGTCATCCACGGACCTCCTGGGACAGGCAAGACTACTACGCTAATTGGGTTGATCCAGATGCTCTCCATCAAAGAAAAGAATATCCTTGTCTGTGCTGCGAGTAACAATGCAGTAGACTTACTCGCTGAAAAATGCCATGAAGTTGGACTCAATGTAGTCAGAGTCGGTAATATTGCTAGGATGTCAGATGACCTTATCCCCTTGAGTCTCAATGAGAAGGTCAGAAACCACAAAGACTGGAACCATATCAAAAAGGTAAAAATAGAAGCAGAAGAGGCTCGTAAACAAGCTAAGAAATTCAAACGATCCTTTGGTCCTGAAGAACGTAGACAAAGAACCATGCTCATGAAGGAATTCAAAGAACTCAAGAAATGGGCAAGAGACCTTGAGCAAAAGCTAGTCCAACAAGTACTCTCAGATGCCCAAGTCATCGCTACCACCTTGATCGGATCACATAATAATATCATGAAAGATATGAGGTTCAAGACGGTAATTATTGATGAAGCGTCACAGACACTTGAGCCTGAGTGTTGGACTGCCATCCTGAAGGCTGAAAGAGTCATCTTTGCCGGTGACCACCAACAACTCCCTCCCACTGTCAAGAGTAACAAAGCAAAAGAACTTGGACTCCAAGTTACACTGTTTGACCACCTTATCAAGTACGATACTAACCAGTCGTTATTAGACACTCAATACCGGATGAATGACGCCATCCTCTCCTACTCCAACAAAAGATTCTATGCGGGAAGACTCAAGTCGGCAGACCAAGTGAAACACCATACTATCAAAGATGACAAGGCACCTTTGGTATTCATAGACACAGCTGGCACTGGCTTCGAAGAAGAGATGAATCCGCAGCAACGGAGTTACAAAAACCCTGGTGAATTCTTCATCATCAGAGAACACATGCTTTCTATGATCGAGAGAATCGCTGGTAGTACAATAGGGATCATCTCACCTTACAAAGAGCAAGTCAGACACATCCAATCCACAATCGGAGAGATAGAAGAGTTCAATCACCTAGACATCCAAATAGATAGTATAGATGGCTTCCAAGGACAAGAGAAGGACATCATTTACATCTCTCTCGTGAGGTCCAATGATGGCAATAATATCGGTTTCCTTGAGGACTTTAGGCGACTGAATGTAGCCTTAACCAGGGCTAGAAAGAAACTAGTCATCGTTGGAGACTCGTCTACCCTCGTCTCGTCTAAGATGTACAATGAGCTAGTGTCACATGTGGAGACTGTTGGGGAATTTAAATCGGCTTGGGAGTATATGTCTTATTAGACTTGTAGATCCTTAGATTACTAGACTCTAAAGAAGACAACTCCCAAACCCTCTTGAAAGATGAAACATTCCTCTCGTCCCCTAATCCACCTTAACAACCCTAGCCAAGTACACTCGACTATCTGAGAGAATCTCTATCAGATACAATCCATTCTCATAATCTGCTAACTGAAGCCTGTGTTCTCCATTTTGATAGATAGCTTTCTGATACAAGAGATCACCAGTCAATGATCTAATCCGCAACTGCCCTTGGGTAATTGCATCTGGTATCAAGATCGTCACCTCATCCGAGGTAGGATTAGGATAGATATCGAGATCATGTACTACCTCTATCGGGATATTAAAGACACTAGTAATCGTAGGATCGCAGACCTCGTCTCCGTCTAGGCGAAAGACTGGGTGATTTGGGATAGAACCAGGATTATTAGAATCCCTCAACTTCAATCCACGCTGGACAAAATTGCAGGCAACGCCTTTTTCATCTGGGTTGTTGATCACATGCAGACTCCTTACTCCATTAGTACTCGTCATATAGATCCTACAATCTGGACCAATTTGCATATTCGCAAAATTAGTTGGAAATGGATCTATAAAATTGTCATATTCGTCAATGAATACTATCTGATCAAGTGGGTCTTCGGTGGTCAGATCTACTTGTACCAGTTGAGTCCTATTAGAGATATAGACATATCTTCCATTCGGAGAAATGGCTACACCACTGAAAAAATCATTTGGAATTTGAGGAACTACGATGTTCCTATAGTTAGAAAATTCACACGTAGCTCTATCAAAATCAAAGACATCAAGACCACTCTGTGGACAAAATTTTACATATTGAGTACCATCAGGCGAAAAACAAGCTTGACCTCCTGAACTACAATTTGGGCCATGCAAGCTAGTTTGATTAACAAATTCTTCTTGTTCCCTGAGGTATATGCCATCAGAATCCAACAGAAATTTAAGCATATAACCAGAGTCCTGACTAACTGTATAGTCTACCAACCACCAATCAACACCATTTTGATGTCGAATGGCTTCCATATATCCAGACATCTTACTTCTTACTGAATCAATCTTTACATTTTTCTCTATTACTTCTAATTGGTCATAATTAATATAACTGTACATTAAGTCAGGTAATGTAATATCCGTGGGTGTATTGACAATATTTTTATGAATAAAATAAACACCTTCACCAGTAGGATCTTCAAGAAATATCGAATTAGCCTTTGCGGGATACTCCCCATATTGACACCAGGCATCATGTATATCTCCAGGATTTATGTCCTCTCCATTGCTTGCTATCTGGAAGGTGCTATCATAGATTGCGCAAGCATTAGAATACAACAACAATTCTCCCTTATCATTACTGAATGAGGTATTATTCAGACCAATTTGATTTCCTATATTAAAGGAATCAATTGAAAGTTTGCCATCATTGAAATCTAAAAGAGTCGCTTCGTTTCCCTCAGCTGGCCCTCCATTACCAGAAAACAGCCAGACGTAGTCATACTTGTCTTGACAGTGAATATCAGTATTGAGGA
>JAHDHH010000001.1:6183-16393 GCA_020631405.1 Saprospiraceae bacterium | reverse complement strand
GAAAACAGCCAGACGTAGTCATACTTGTCTTGACAGTGAATATCAGTATTGAGGAGCACTATCAGGAATAGAAAAAAACTAAGCAATCTTACCATAATTTTCTATTAATTATTCGCTACTTGATAGTCCTGGATGAGTGTTTGAGCAGAGATGTCTAATTGTTCGTTAAGTTTTCTAATCATCGCAATACTAAGCTTACGCTTTCCTTTTAGTATTTCACTTGCTCTGCTTCTCGAACCAAGCACTTTGCCGAGCTCACTTTTTGACATGCCTAATTGATCAAGTCTAAACAGTATTGCATCGATTGGATTTGGTGCTTCTATTGGATAGGTAGACTTTTCATATGCTTCTATCAATATACTCAACACCTCCAATTCATCAGATTCCTGAGTATTTGGCTTGAGATCCATCTGCATCAACTCATATGCACGAGCAAGATAGGTCTCATGCATTTCCTTAGTCTTTATTGGCTTTAACATATGTAACAGTTTTTGAATTAATTAAATCATACTCCGAGTGAGTACCAAACCAAACAATAAATACTATGCTTAATCTATATTCGACATCTACTATCAATCTGTAATTATTACCATTAATATTGAATACAACTCTTTTACCAGTTATAATCGATGCACTTCTGTAATGCAGTTTCAACGCTTGTGGCGATTCCCAATTTGAATGCCCTACTTCTTGTAGCCAAGCCTTGAGAGACTGTTCAGTACTAGGATACTTCTGCCAAAATTTTCTTAATGTATTTACTGCAACTACTCTCATAAACGAAGTAAAGATAATAAATGTTCCCAAATTGGGTTCTCTTTGTCCTGAGGGGATCCTACCTACTTGATACTTGCCAACTAATCCACTTTAACAACCCTACCCAAATAAAAGATATCAAGTGGCAACCGAGAGAGTATAATAAAGTGGTTTGTAGAGGTTGAGCACATATCTATCCTAGAACTCAAGCCTTAGGCTAATATTCGGTGTAAACTTCAGGTTTGACTTTTCAGTGTACGTGATTTCTGGATCGGATTGTTGATTCCCTTCATCCACGGTATAGTTTCTAGCATAGACATTGGTAGTGTTCAATATGTTAGTTACTGAAGCACTGATGACACCTTTCCATGACTTTGTACTCTCATTGATTTGGTATTGGACAGAGGCGTTCACTTCCTTCAAGGGATTAAGGGTCGAGGCATTGACTTCGCCATAATTACCAATATATTCCACTGTCTGCCCAGACATTGTTACAGTATCAAAACTTTCTAGGTCCGTATATGGCAAGCCGCTGCTGTACTGGTAGCCAAGGGCACACTGCAATCTTCCTAGGATTACCTGACCAGAAAGTTGAAAGATGTGTCTTTGATTGAAGTCAGAGCTAAATGCCTGATCACTGAGTTCTGGGTAGGTCAATACATTATCGCTTAATGAGTAACTCAACCAAGTCCGTACGTGTTTGAATCGCTTTTTTACCAGGATATCTATGCCCGCAATATCTGCATGTCCTACCACTCCGACATTTGCTGGAATAATATCGCTATCGTAAGCCCTACTACTTAGACCGTCTACCCTCTTTCTGTAGGCTTGTAAGTCGACGACCCAACTATCTTTGGCATAGACAGCACCAACTTGACCAATCATTGACTGTTGTACGGGTGCCGAATTCTTGTTGGACAACAACCAAAGTGGCGTACTGATACCAGTATCACTTCCCCTAAACACAGACAATTGACTGATAAACTGCTGGTGTCTACCTACATAAGCATTTAAGGTAAAGTGATCCGCTAGTCTCCAATCTAGACGTATTCTTGGAGCTAGATACCATTGATCTCTCAACACAAAATAGGAAGACCTCAATCCTAGGTCAAGTGTAAGAGCCTTAGTCAAGGGGTGGGTATACTCAGCAAATACCGAATGTAGTTGAGATTGATCATTACCGTCATCTTTGACATCTTGACCATTCCTTTCCTCCTTCAATACTTGATATGACACTGCGTAGTCTGTAAATTGATACCCAAATTGGACTTCCTTATTTGGCATAAACGTGTGCTTATGACTTAAGTGAGCCTGCAAGTCTCGAATACTATTCTCTCTATGTCCATCAAGTCTTGGATTCGATTCATCGAAGCCTTTTATACGGTAGTCATACGATTGCTCAAATGCTGTTCCGATAAGTTTCAATTCACTAACAGCCTTAGCACTTGCCTTCCTAGTCAAAGATAGGCTACCTCCTTTATTTGTTAAGACCATTGTATCTCTTTGGTCTTCTTCCCGTCTATCATCATTGATATAATCTTCAAAGGCATTGTCAGCATAGGTTCCGGCAAGTGTCAATGTCATCCGATCTGAGAGCTGGGTCTTCACTTGAAGCTGAGCATCTAAGTACTGATAATCATTGGCTATAGTAATATGATCTGGCAAGAGTTCTATCTCTTTTGCACCGAGTAGTAAGCCTTGTTGATTGACCTGTGTGATGCGATTCAGTGTAGGGGTCTCTCCCAGTTCGCTATACGACCTGCGCAGCGAAAATGCAACTTGAGTATGCTTATCACTTCCTAGGGTTTGATTGCCATAGACGTAGGCATTGACCATATCTAAGCCTACACCAGTAAATGTCTCAGTAAGATCTCTAGACTTCATATCTATGACGCCAGCTACCCTACCTCCATACTCTGGACCAAACCCACCTCTGTAGACATCGACACTACTCATAATATAGGGATTGAATGCCGTTAACATTCCAAAGTAGTGAGCCGAATGATAGATAGGTATCGACTCCCAAAGGATTAAATTCTGATCTGGGCTGCCCCCTCTGATTCTGATATCACTCGCTGCTGAAGTAGGCGAACTCACTCCGGGCAAAAACGATACTCCTTGCAGTATATCTGCATCAATCTGACCTGGCAACATACTCATGCCTCGTGGAGTCAACTTTGAGGTGGCTCCTTTGCTATCTAGAACAATCCCATCAGAGACATAGTCGGTAATAACCAAGTAAGGAATAGCTTCATCATCATAGGATAGCTCATAGGTGTCACAGCCTTCTTGATTTGGATCTATCTCTATCGATTTGTACCCAATATAACTCCCATTGATTACCTCTGTCGACTCCTTAGGAACAGAACAGGCAAAGTAGCCTAAGGCATTAGTACTGGCACCATACCCAGTAGAGCCAAGGGTAATATTTGCTCCCTGTAGGGGGACACCAGATAGTGCATCCTTGAGGTATCCACAGAGTGATATCATCTCTAAGCGTTCTGGATCTTGCTTGGTTAGAATGACAAATTGCTGATCAAGGATGGTAAACGTTAACTCTGTATCAGCAAGAACCAAGTCTATGAACTTGCTTAAGTCCTTCACCCCTTCGAGGGTCTTGCTTACTTTGACATCAGTGAGGTCGTCTTCTTTGAATGAAAAATAAACGCTGTAAGTTTCTTCTATTTCTGCAATTACTGCCTTTATGGGTTTGTGTTCACATTGAAGAGAATAGGCTGCTTGACCTTGACAATCTTGCAAGGCAACCAGAGTGAGCATGATGATGTAGAGTACTGGTGCAAGTACACAAGCTCTATTTTGATAGCACAACAGTATTTTCATCAACAATATTAAAGTTAACACCCACAGGCTGTAGTGCAGACATAAGTGCCTTTGCTAAGTCATCATGCTGAACACTGCATGTAATCCTTTGTTCTAAATCTATATCTACGGTAGAAATCAAGACATCATAGGTCTCGTCAATCAGTTCTAGTGCAGAGCCCAAAGGTACATTTTTCAATGTTGTAATATTGTCTCTACTAGCGACTAAGGCTGTATTGTCTTCAATCCGAATGGTCTGGTCTGCAGTAATCACATCACTCAATTCTCCATTCAGTGAAGATACTCTGACCTTGCCTTCTTGACAGGACACAAGCAAGTTGTCATCATCAGAACTAACCTTGAATGTAGTACCTAGAACTTCTACCTTACCTTGTGAGGTCTCCACTATAAACTGACCACCTTTGGCTACTTCAAATGTAGCTTCGCCATCTACAATTATAGATCTGTTCGTTGTAAATGTCTCTGGGTCAAACTGCAACCTGGTGTTTTCTTCCATGGCAAAGTAGGATCCATCTGGCAATTGCATTTCTATAGATTCGTCAGCCTTAGTGATGAAGGTACCAGGAGCTTCGTCCCTAGTCATAAAGAAGACTCCAGCTATTGCTATGACACAGGCGGCAGCAGCATATTTTACCCAAGCTAGAGGTCTTGTCATTGAAGGGGCTTTGAAAGGTGATGATTCTTGTTTCTCAGCGCTTAGAATCGTAGTAAGAATAGCCTCTTGATTAATCTTTGGTGGCCTCAATGCTGTTGTATGGTCATACAACTCCACCAACGAGTCATATTCTGGTCTTAATTTAAATTGAGCTAATTCTTCTTCTGAAATGGTGCCATTGACCCACTTATGAAGAATTTCATCATTTTTCATTTGTTGACATTTTTGTCTACTGCATTATGTAATACTCACTCAATAAACAACTCAAGTAAGCTACCACCTACTTTCTTACTTAATTTTTTTCGATACTTGTCGCAGAGTATCCAATGCTAAATACATTCTTTTCTCAACAGCCTTAGCACTGATGCTAAGTAATTCTCCAATTTCCTTATATGTTTTCTTATCAATCCTACTCATCAGAAATACTACTCTTTGTTTTTCAGGCAAGGCAGAAATAGCAGCTTCTAATCTTGTCTTAAACTCTTGTTCCTCTAGTAAGAACGCTGGACTTTGGTTATCAACTTCAGTATTATCGACTGTGTTATTAAATTTAAGTTTGACTTGATTGTGTTTAAATACATTCATTAAGGCATTATTAGCTGTAATGAATACAAAACCTCTTGCTGTTGCAAAAGGTACAGATTTACAGTTTTGCCACAATTTGAGAAAGGCATCCTGCATTAAATCTTTAGCTTGACTTTCATCTCCACACTTGTAGTACAAATAATTAAATAGGGACAAAGAGTATTCTTTGAATACTGCGGTATACACTCTCTCTTCACAAATAGACTTTGTACTCATAATTAATACTTGCTTCGTCTCACAAATGTAGCGATTTAATGAATTACTGAATATTCAAGTAAGCACTAATGCCTTACATCTAACCCCAATATAGTAGATACTTATAATTCAATGTCCTGAACAAGGTCTGCCTAGAGTTACAAAATCAATCCGTTTTGATGAGTTTCTGTACAAAGACCTCTCCATTACTGACACTTGTAGCCCTCACGAAGAACATACCAACGGGAAGGCTAGGAATATCAATGACCAAGTCGCTTGATGTCGATAAGAGGGTCTGGTATGTAGCACCACTTTCGTCCAGTATTTCTATTTGGTAGTTTGCGAGTAAGCCTGTTAGTTTAAAATACGTATTTGATGGATTTGGGTAGATCTCTACACATTGATTCATCAAGCTAAGATTCATATTTGCTGTCACTAGACTAGTGTTTACACCATTGGCAAGCATACGGATATAGTTAGCTTGATAATAGATAGCAGGCTCGGAGATTTCCCAAGAGTTGTTAGGGAATCCATCATTAAAGTCCAAGTAAGACTTCATAATGGGCTGGCCTGCAGGAGGTGTTATTGAGCTAATGGTATAGTTTTGATTCGGACCACCAGTCACAAAACCTGGCGCCGGACCGTAGAGAGAGGACAATGCATTGTCAAAATCTGTCCCATCATAAAACCAAGTGTGATAAATTTCATTGACACACCTATCTCCTCCATATTGGTACATATTGGATAGTAGGACCAAGCCCAAAGGATTTACTCCATGGAAGTAATGAGTTTGCTCGGCTATCTTTTGCTGCAGCTGATCGCTAGCACTTGGCACCACATCATATTTATCCATTACTATACAGAGATTTGCCATTCCTGCCTTAGGTAGGTTCGATCCCCAGTGATACATCCAGTCAGGAGACTCAGCCCTATACAAGTCGGCATCACTAAAGGCATAGAATGCATTCCAATCATTATTCACAGCTGCTGAAGCAGAAGTGATTATAGTATTACTGTTTGTAGTATTAGAGTTGGGCAGTGTCGCATAATTGAGCAGGGCCTCCGACAGTGACACTTCATATGGGCTCCAGAATCCATTGCTGATTGGTTCATTCTGTGACAACTCAGTATTGATATAATTTTCATATTCGACTTCTCCTGTTAGGTCAAATAAGTAGGTTGCAGCAATTAACCCATATTTCTTTTGGCTAGGTTCGTCTAAGTCAGCATCTCCAGCAACTATAGAGCCATCATCGCAATCAGTCTCTAGAGTACTACTATCATAGCGACTCTTCCAATAATTCCATGACAGAATAGCAGCTGACTGGAGTGACTGGGTATAAGCTTGCATCCCTGGCTGGCCTGCATACACCTTAGCAGCATGAGCAAACATACCAGCACTCGCTACTGATGCACTAGTACAAGTCGGACCATAGAATCGCTGATCAGTATTAGCACTGGGTGGAGAACTTGTATTGTCATTATAATTCTGACTTCCCATTTTTATAATTACTGACCCATCAGGATTCTGCATTTTTAATAGCCAATCAAGTTCCCATTTGACCTCATCAAGAAGATCAGGTAGACCATTACCACTTTCTGGCCAATTCCAATCATCTCCAAAGATGCCTGGATTATCCGTAAATGCTCCAAGGAGTTCGTGGATCGGAGTATGGGCAAAGGTCACATACTTATTGTAATCTCCTGCGTCAAACCAACCTCCACTCAGGTCTTTTTCTAAAGCAGCATTGCTCGGATCATAGATGTATCTACAATTTGCATCTTGAAGCGGATGCATAAAGTTTTGCCCGTCTACCCAAGGACTTTGAGCAAAAGGGACAGACTTATCAGCGTTACACCTATTATAGTACAACATTCTAACCGCAGCTTGTAATACTGCTTGATAGGGATTGTCATTGATCTCAAATGGGGCACTGGAAGCATTATTGGTCGGATCATAAACATAGAATGTCCCAGGGGTGTTGACTGACGTAAAATCAAACCACCACCCGGCATCACCAGATTGGCTATGTGTAGCACCATTGTTCCATAGCTGTGGAGGTCCACTGAAGATTGCTGTATTGTCATTAAAATCCCGAAGTTCGATCGTATTGCCAGATGTATAGACATCAGCACCGTTATACCCCACTTCTGGATTGGAGAGAACTGCAACTTTTTCCGCAGAGGTGATATATCCAAATTGATCTACATGGATGAATGGACTAAGCTGCGCAAAGCCAAGTTTACTCATCAATAAGACTATTGCTAGGCAGGCTCTGCTTAAGTACCGTTTCATGCTATTTTTCATCTATGAGTTGTAATAAATAGGATAATCTAGACCAAATTATAACAATATCTCCACATTTTGGTTTGATGGTTACACTATCGTACGTAACCTTTGTAATTTGCACTCATGATGGGATTCCTCTCTATACAATATGTTGGCGAACATTTACTGCCTGGAAAGATTGCACACTTTGCTTTAGTGCTAGGGTTCATAGCTTGCTGCATGGCAGTATTTAGCTTTTACAAGCATACTCAGACCAAAGAAGATGGTTGGAACACATTAGGTCGAATTAGTTTCCTTGTACATGCCCTTGGTGTATTCACACTAGTGGGATGCCTATTCTACGTGATGGTCAACCATATGTATGAGTACAAATATGCCTGGGAACATACCTCTGATGACCTACCGATGCGCTATATTTTATCTGCATTCTGGGAAGGACAAGAAGGCAGTTTCTTACTCTGGATGATGTGGCATATCGTACTAGCAAGTATAATCCTATTCAATAAATCTAAATGGGCAAGTCCAGTGGCCTGTATCTTACTCCTTATTCAAGCTTATACGCATAGTATGATCCTAGGGTTGTACATTCCTTGGGGAGAAGAAGGGATCAGATGGGGAATCAATCCCACCCTACTCTTGCGAGACACTATGGAGGCTCCTATCTTCAATAATGCTCAATACCTTGCCCAGATTACTGGTAATGGTCTGAACGAACTCCTTCAAAACTACTGGATGACGATACATCCACCAATTATATTCTGTGGATTTGCCTCGACTAGTGTACCTTTTGCCTTTGCAATAGCTGGGTGGTGGACACGTGATTACAAGGGATGGCTTAGACCAGTAACACTTTGGGCAACCTTCAGCGCTGCTATCTTAGGAACAGGAATCATCATGGGTGGTGCCTGGGCTTATGAAGCACTAAGCTTTGGTGGATATTGGGCTTGGGATCCTGTTGAGAACATGTCTTTAGTGCCTTGGTTAATTTTGATTGCTGGTGTACATACCAACCTCATATCCAATGCGACAGGATATTCGATAAAGAGTACCTACTTCTTCTATATCCTATCCTTTTTGATGATCATTTATAGTACTTTCTTGACAAGGAGCGGCATACTAGGAGATACCTCCGCCCATGCCTTTACTGAGATGGGCCTTGAGTGGCAATTAGTCTCTTTGATTGGATTTTTCTTACTGCTTGGATTTGGTTTATACTTTGCTAGACAGAAGCATGTACCTACCAAGTCTCAAGAAGAGTCACTATATTCTAAGGAATTTTGGATGTTTATCGGTGCAATTGTACTATTCTTTTCGGCAGCCTTGATCACAGCCTCTTCATCTCTCCCAGTGTACAATGCCATCATGGAATACTTTGACCCAACCTTCGTGGGCAATGTCATCGAGGATCCGATACCACACTATAACAAATATCAACTGTGGGTAGCAGTTTTCATGAGTATCCTCAGCGGATTTGCTGTATTTACAAGATTCAGGTCATCTACTTGGTCAAAGGAATTCGTCTCTAGCTTAATCAAGAGTCAAACCTTGACCTTGCTCGGAGCTGGAGTCCTCACATACCTTGCTACATTCTGGATCTCTTACTTTGAGTTACGCTATGCTATATTGACCTTCTTTTTAATGTATTGCCTACTTTCTAGCCTTTACTATATTATCAGAAAGGCTATCCAAAAAACTAAAATGGCGGCTGCATCATTATCTCACTTTGGGTTTGCATTGATGATCTTTGGTACTGTAACAAGTGGACTCAATACTCGGACGGTCTCAACTAACCCATTTGCCATGAAGGGGCTTTTAGCTGATGAATCGCTTAATGATGTGGTGACTCTCATCAAGGGTGAGCCAATGTACACTCCAGATTATTGGATTACATATCAAAAAGATACTGTTGATGGTAGATACAGGTACTTTGACATTCTTTTTGAAAAAGTAGGCAAGGACTCTACTGTCATTGAGTCTTTCAAGGTGCATCCCAATGTGCAATATGACAAGAAGTTTAGCAAAATTGCTGCATCTAATCCTTCGACAAAGCACTACCTCACGAGAGATATTTTCACTAACATCGCTTCTTTGCCTAGGTCGCAAATGGATATAGAACTAGCAAAAGAAGTGGAAGACTCTCTAGATTACTATACTTATACCGGCAGCATAGGTGATACCTTAATTACAAAGAAGCACTTTGCAATTATCAAGGAAGTCACCTTTGACCCTAGTCATCCAGATGTCCACATGGACTCTCTTTCGCTAGCACTCGGTGTAGTATTGGAAGTGGGCGATATGGAATCCAATGAGACCAAGACGATCATTCCAACAATAGGACTCAGAGAGAATACTTTGTTTGAATTTCATGGAATCAATGACCACTTAGGGATCAAGGCAGTACTAGACCAATCCGTATTTAGAGATTACTTCGACACAGAGGACGAACTCGGGTATGAGAGTTTTACGATTACAGATGGAGGAGGATTTGAATTCAACGACTACGTCTTTACCTTGAATAAGATCAGCAAGGAAATAGACCACAAAGACTACATAGCTGAAGAGGGTGATATAGCTATATCTGCCCTGCTTGACATCAAAGGACCTGATTTCTCTGACCAGGTCAACCCAGTGTATTTTATCAGAGATAGTCGACCACTCAATGTCAAAGCTTATAGTCCAAAGCCAGGGCTGCATGTGAGGTTTGTAAAAGTCAACCCTACGACGGGTGAATTCGAATTCATGATAGCACAAGATAGTCGTGTCATTAGAGACATGACATTCAATATAGCAGAGGACGTCCCTCGATCAGACATCATCATTTTAGAAGCAAAAGAATTTCCAGGAATCAATCTCTTTTGGTTAGGATCAATCTTGATGATAGTGGGTTTTGT
>JAHDHH010000001.1:4474-6083 GCA_020631405.1 Saprospiraceae bacterium | reverse complement strand
CATGTTGGTGTATTTTATCCTTTGCAGACATTTACCTATGGACGAAAGATTGATATGGGGACTGTACCTCTTCTTTTAGAGCACGACACTGATGAGACACAATTTGTACTTACTACCATAGCAAATCAAGTGTCAACACATGTGGAGGTAGTCAGTAGTGCAGACCGTAGAGAGATACACGTGGCGGCTGTCTCATCCTGCAACTTTATTAACCACCTCCTTTCTACGTCTTATACATACCTTGAGGATAAAGGCATTAAGAGCAACATAATGAACCCACTCATCATGGAGACTATCAACAAGTTTTTTGATAGATTCCCCGAGGAAACCCAAACAGGACCAGCAAAACGAGGTGATCAAGATACAATCAATAAGCATATAAGCATGCTGGCTCAACATCCAGACATGCTTGCCCTATACCAACTCTTTACCAAACAAATTCAAGACAAATACCATGAGGACACTCTTTGAAGATAATTACAATGGCACTAGAGTTACTGGATTTGAGTATGAAAGTAAGTACTCCTTAAAATTTGAAAAATTCCACTTAGAGCAATGGTTCAAATTTAGAGATGGAAGTATCAAAGACACTGAAGCTCTCCAAGGTAAAACTGTAGAACTCCTCCTTCCCAATGTAGAAGCTAGGTTTGTTGATATGATGAAGGATAGGGCCGACACTTTCAATACTTTGAATTCTGATGATATCTCTGAATTCCAAACTATAATCTAGACTATGATTGGTTACTTGTGCTTTAGGTTATTTGTGCTAATCATTGGATTTCTCCCATTTTCCCTACTCTACAAGCTTAGCAATGGGCTAGCTTGGATACTTGGATCTGTAGTGAAGTATAGACGGAGTGTCATCTCGGCCAACCTAGACTATGCCCTACCTAATCTGCCATCTTCAGAGAAGCAGCGAATTATCAAGGCTAGCTATGTCAATCTATGCGACATCATCCTTGAATCCTTTAGAAGTTATACAACGTCCAATGCAGTCATCCAAAAGAGGTATCGGGTTCACAACCCTGACTTTCTGAAAGACTACCACAAGCAAGGAGTTCCAATTACAGCTTTTGCATCACACTACACTAATTGGGAATGGGGAACCATCACACTTCCCTTGGCTCTAGACCATACCATAATAGGTCTCATTAAGCCATTGACCAATAAGTACATCCATGACTACATCATCAAGGCAAGGGGCAAGAATGGAACATTGATGGTTTCTATTTATGAAAAGGAAAAGTCTCTACTCTATGAAGAAAGGGTAAACAAACTCGTAGTCTTTATTGCTGATCAAAACCCATCTAACAAGGCTAAGGCTATTCCAATAAAACTGTTTGGCAAGGATACTTTAGCCCTACAAGGAGGTGAACTCTATGCTAGAAAAACAGGTAGTCCAGTCATTATTCTAACTATCAACAGAGTCAAAAGAGGATACTACGAAGTCACCCCAGAACTTCTCGCACATGATCCAAATAATGAAGATTACGGTGTGCTTACACAACAATACTTCAACCACCTTGAAGGTCAAATAAGACATACTCCTGAATATTGGTTGTGGACTCATAAGAGGTGGAAGCACGAAAAGATTTACTAACGTTTTAGA
>JAHDHH010000001.1:0-4374 GCA_020631405.1 Saprospiraceae bacterium | reverse complement strand
TCAATACAACTTGGACGAGGCGTATGCTATTCAAAGCATCAATATAGCTAAGCGTTATATGCGTGGAGCTAGCAGAGTAGGGCTAAAAATGGGCTTTACTAGTAAGGCAAAGATGGACCAGATGGGTGTGCATGATGTTATTTGGGGTAGACTTACTTCAGATATGGAATACCAGAGTGGTGGCACTCTGAACAAGCAAGACTTCATCCATCCAAGAGCTGAACCTGAGATTGCTTTTAGATTGAAGAAGGACGTAAATGAAGTGGTAGGTCTAGCAGATATACATACAGTCATAGATAGCGTAGCAATAGCCGTAGAAATCATTGATTCTAGATATGAAAATTTCAAATTTTCGCTTGAAGATGTCATTGCAGATAATTGTAGTTCGGCAGGCTTCGTCATTGGTGATTGGAAGCAAGGAGTCGATGTCAGAAACCTCAACATGGAGATGTCCTTCGATGGAACCGTCATACAATCGGGCAATTCAAATGCGATACTTGACAACCCTTATCAATCAATAGTAGATGCCATTAGACTGTCACTGTCACATGGAGAGAGCCTATCTGCTGGGCTAATCATCTTGGCAGGAGCCGCCACACCTGCAAGCTATATAAAAGACGTGAAGACTATTACTGCCAATGCAGATTCCCTTGGGTTACTCACTCTCAATATTGCTGAATGAAGTTACTCAACTATATCAACGGCGAACATATAGCTCCCAGCGCTGGCAACTACCTAGACCTAATTAATCCCGCAGAAGGCAAGGTCTATGGTCAAGCCCCAGCTTCAACAGGAGAAGATGTCGAATTGGCCATTACCGCGGCTAAAGAAGCCTTCCTAGCTTGGTCTAATACGCCGGCATCTGAAAGGTCTGCAATACTTCATAGGATAGCAGGACTCATAGAGGCAAACCTTGAAGACTTAGCCCAGGCAGAGTCACTTGACAATGGCAAGCCAGTCAAATTAGCCACTAAGGTCGATATCCCAAGGGCTGCATCAAATTTTAGATTTTTTGCGGAAGCAATCACTCAATACGCTACCAAGGCACATGACATGCAAGGCTTGAATGCCATTAACTATACGACAAGAGATCCGCTAGGAGTAGTCGTTTGTATTTCTCCTTGGAACCTCCCATTATACTTATTCACTTGGAAGATAGCACCTGCCTTAGCTGCAGGTAATACTGTGGTAGCCAAGCCTTCTGAAGTAACACCACTGACAGCCTACAAACTCTCAGAACTCTGCAAAGAAGCCGGACTACCTGCTGGAGTCTTGAATATCATACATGGATATGGTCATGAAATAGGAGATGCTTTGACAAGTCATGACCATGTCAAAGCTGTCACATTTACTGGAAGTACTGCAGTTGGAAAGAGAATTGCAAGCATCACAGCTCCATTATTCAAAAAGGTATCACTTGAAATGGGTGGAAAGAATCCCAACATCATTTTCGCAGACTGTGACTACGAAAATACACTCAGTACCACCCTACAATCATCCTTTGCCAACCAAGGGCAGATCTGTCTTTGTGGGTCACGCATTCTAGTGGAGTCATCCATTTACGAACAATTCAAGGCAGACTTTGTCGCTAAGACTCAGGGTCTTGTAGTTGGACATCCGTCTAATTCAAGCTCGAACCTAGGTGCCATAGTCTCAAAACAACACTACGATAAGATACTAGCATGTATAGACCTTGCTCTGGCAGAAGGTGGACAGATACTAGCAGGCGGCAAGGCCGGACACGTAGATGGTTATCCTAATGGATACTATATCCAACCAACTATTATCGAAGGTCTGGACATGCAGTGCAAGACTAACCAAGAAGAGATCTTTGGACCTGTCGTCACCATCATGCCGTTTGTTACGGAAGCTGAAGCAATAGAATTAGCAAATGCCACTCAGTATGGGCTATCCTCTACAGTATGGACTCAAGATATTTCGAGGGCACATAGGGTTGCAAAAGGACTGCAAGCTGGAATTGTCTGGATTAATACATGGCTACTCCGAGACTTGCGTACTCCATTTGGTGGAGTGAAGCACTCTGGTGTTGGTAGAGAAGGTGGAGAGGAAGCATTGAGGTTCTTTACTGAGCCAAAGAATGTTTGTATTAAGTACTGAGGACGCGTTAATAATATCCAAAGTTATCTACCAATTTTATTCAGTAAATTTCACAGCGGTATTAATCATTCTTACTATATTAGAATTTAATCACCAATCTATAATTATGAGAACCTTCCTTCTAACATTATTATGCCTATCCTATAGCTACATATATGCCCAACAACCTGTATTAGTTTCAGATTTCAATACTGGTTCAGCCGATGGATTTAATGAATTTAACTACAACTCAATTTCAATTAATGGTAGTCTGTTAATACCAACTATTGATGCAACACTAGGTGAAGAGTTAGGTATTATTAGCAATGGAGAAATCAACATACTCAAAGATATTAATATTGGAACTGAAAGTTCTTCTCCTACTCAGTTAACCTGGTTTAATAACGCGGTATATTTTACTGCATATGACGAAGTAAGCAAATGGGCTTTATGGAAGACTGACGGCACAGAAGCTGGGACTACCTTAGCTTTTGACATTGATGATGGTGAAAATACGAGTAGACTAATTGGCCTAGTAGCGACAGATGATTATCTATACTTTACTTACGATTTTGATCTCTATGCTTATGATGGACTAAATGCTGAAATGATTAGCGAAAGTGTCTCCTTTAGAGAATCTTTTAATCAAAAAGGGAAGAACTATTCGACTTTTGAAAATGGACTGGTGTTTTTATCAGAAGACGATGATGCGGAAGTCATTGAACTGTATAGTGTTGATGGGACTGAAGTCACTTATTTGACCAGTACTCCTCAAGGAGGATTTGCGGATGTATATGGTTTGAGTCCAGTCGAAGGTGGACTCATCTTTGCTATAGAAGATCCATTTGGTTCTAATATTTCATATACCTATATCTATGATTTTGATAGTAATCAGATTTCAACTCTTGACATTGGTGGGGAAGAAAAATTGGCTAGAAGATTAGAAAACTATACGAATGAATCAGACCTTGCATGGATTGCTGGTGAAGGATATTATCTCCTCAATGGATTGTCCAATCAAGAAAAATTGTTGTATCAATCGAGTAATACTGTATTTAATATTGGAGAATCAATACAATATTCTGTTTATAACGACAATATGGTCTTCCATGCCACAGATGGCCTTTTTGGAGATAATGGTGTCATGTTTACAGACGGAACTGTAGATGGAACATTTAGACTTTTTGAAACGACCAACTATTTTTCAAATTTCGTTCTCAATGACCAGTATGCCTATTTTGCGGATGGCACTTCAAATTTATATGAACCTGATATTTATTTCATCAATATGGAAACTGGAGGCTACGATAAGATCTTTTCTTACGAGGAGTCATCTACCAACACCGAATCCGTCTTACTTGTTGGAGTGCTAGACGATAAGCTTTATTATATTAGCAACCTCGACCAAGAGGTCGGTAGAGAACTTTACTCTATAGATGTAGCATATATCTCTTCACTTGCTGATGTCGATCAAGATGGTTATTTTGATAATGTAGATTGTGATGACAACAATTCAAACATCAATCCTGGAGCATATGATGTCGGCAATAATGGAATAGACGAGGACTGTGATGGAGAAGACTTTGTCTATACTGCAGGTTGCTTAACTGATTTGACAGGTGGTTATTTTGCCTTGACTACGGTGACTAATCAATCTTCTGGAACAAGCTGGTCGGAATGTGAAGACCAAGAATACGATGGCATCATTTCAATATTGGAAGATACCCTAAATCCAGGAAGTTATATAGTGTATAGTTGGACTGAATCGTTTGAGTCATTAATTGATATGAGTTTTGGTGCATATCAAATTTGTGATGGAGCACAAAGTGAAACTGACTACCCTGCAGGTAGCTTGCGGCTTGTACCCGAATGTGAATCCCTTACCATCACTGGAATGAGCCAATGGGGTAATTCTTATACTGTTTCTAATGTGACTGCTGATGAGTCACTATTAAGTTTTAATTGGACTAATGATATTGAAGAAGGAGCTTTCGTTCAACTATTCAAGCAAGAAGGGACATGGACATTTGAAGATGATGACAATGATGGATATTTATCTTCAGATGATTGTGACGATTCGAACCCAATGATAAATCCCAGTGCAGTTGATGTACCATTGAATGGTATTGATGAGGATTGCGATGGACAAGATGCAACTGATTTAATAGATAATGACAATGATGGATTTGCCAGTGATATAGATTGTGATGATAACAATCCTGAGGTCAATCCAAGTGCAACTGAAATGCCTTATAACGGCATTGATGACGATTGCGA
>JAHDHH010000086.1 GCA_020631405.1 Saprospiraceae bacterium | reverse complement strand
AACTCAAACAATCAACCCTACACTTTACACGCTAGCCTTCACCTTCTTCTTTAATTCAAATAGCTCGTCTCTAAGTTGGGCAGCAGAGATGAAGTCTAACTCCTTCGCGGCCTTCTTCATCTTGTATTCTGTGGCTTCGATCATTTTCTCGAGTTGGTCTCTAGTCATGTATCCTATGATTGGGTCAGCAGCTAGACTTGCAGCTTCAGGCTCTATATAGGCCTTTTTCTTGCCTCCTCTAATATCCAATATGGACTTCTTAGCCATGATGTCCTCCTTACTTGAATAGAGTGTAGTAGGAGTAATCCCGTGCTTTTCATTGTATGCGATTTGGACTGCCCTACGACGATTCGTCTCATCAATAGTTGCTTGCATACTCTTTGTAATCTTATCTGCATAGAAGATCACTCGACCATTCGAGTTACGGGCTGCCCTTCCAGAAGTCTGGGTAAGCGACTTGACATTTCTAAGAAATCCCTCTTTGTCTGCATCAATGATTGCTACAAGCGACACCTCAGGGATATCAAGACCCTCTCTCAAGAGGTTCACACCTACTAGTACATCAAACTTACCAAGTCTTAAGTCTCTGATGATTTCTACCCTATCCATGGTCTCTACCTCAGAGTGTATATATCTTACTTTGATATCTAGTTTAGTCAGATACTTAGTTAGCTCTTCCGCCATCCGCTTAGTCAAAGTAGTGACCAAGACTCGTTCTTCTTGTTCTACTCTGATGTGGATTTCCTCTAGAAGGTCATCTATCTGGTTGATACTTGGTCTGACCTCTATGGGAGGATCTAGTAGACCTGTTGGCCTCACTATTTGTTCTACGATCAGACCTTCAGTTTTCTCAAGTTCATAATCACCAGGGGTAGCACTGACATAGATCATTTGATTTGTTAGTGATTCGAACTCCTCAAAATTCAATGGTCTATTGTCCATAGCCGATGGCAGTCGGAATCCATAATTGACCAAGTTGATCTTCCGAGCTCTATCTCCGCCCCACATGCCTCTGACTTGTGGTATGGTCACATGACTCTCATCCACCATGATGAGATAGTCATCTGGGAAGTAATCCAACAGACAGAATGGACGAGTACCTGGTGTCCTTCCATCAAAAAATCTTGAATAGTTCTCAACTCCATTACAATAGCCCAACTCACGCATCATCTCCAAGTCAAAGGTGATCCGTTCTTTGATACGCTTGGCTTCTATAAACCGCATCTCCTTTTCGAAAAATTTTTCATGGTCTTCCAGCTCATCTTCTATCTCTCTCAAGATGGCTTGCATCCTTTCTCTTGGTGCTACATATAGATTAGCTGGAAATATAGCTGCATGTTCTAGTGACTCTATTCGCTTCGATGATTCTAACTCTATCCTATCTATTTGCTCTATCTCATCTCCAAAAAACGTCACCCGATATCCTGTATCTGCATAAGGTAGATTGATATCCACAGTGTCTCCCCTTACTCTAAAGGTAGCTCTCTTGAAGTCTGTTTCCGTCCTAGAATAAAGACTTTCTACTAGGTTGTAAAGAAACTGATTTCTCGCGATAAGCTGCCCTTTTTGTATTCTGATGATACCCTTTCCAAGGTCTTCAGGATTACCCATACCATAGATGCAACTGACCGATGCTACTATGATGACATCCCTCCTTCCTGACATTAAGGACGACGTCGCCCGCAATCTAAGTTTATCTACCTCCTCATTGATGGATAGATCCTTTTCTATATAGGTGTCAGAAGTTGAGATATAGGCTTCTGGCTGGTAGTAATCGTAGTAACTGACAAAGTATTCTACAGCATTCTCTGGAAAGAATTCACAAAACTCCCCGTAAAGTTGGGCCGTAAGTGTCTTATTGTGTGTAAGGACTAGAGTCGGCCTATTTAATTGTGCAATGACATTAGCCATCGTAAATGTCTTACCTGACCCTGTTACTCCCAAGAGGACTTGACCTGGTTCACCTTTTTGGACACCAGACACAAGTTCTTTGATTGCATTAGGTTGGTCTCCTGTTGGAGAATATTTTGACTCAAGTTTAAAGCTCATATAGTTTTTTCAATCTAACTTTCAAAGTTAACACTATTTGCACTCAAGTGTTTGCTTATCGTTTCTCGAAAACCCAATTTATAGTTAGTCTCCATTATTCAACAAAACCAATTCCTACAAGATCCTAGATTTACTGCCAAGGAAATAATCAACAGCAATGTCAAGATCAGTACTTTTGTACTATGGAATTAAATTACAAAGTCTTAGGTTCAGGTCCACCTTTAGTCGTATTACATGGTCTCTTCGGCATGTTAGACAATTGGAAAACCATTGCCAAGTCACTTAGCGAAGAATTCTCTGTATACCTCATAGACATTCGTAATCATGGACGATCACCTCATACTGATAGTCATACCTACAGTGAAATAGCTGTCGACATTTATGAATGGATGAAACAAATGAGTATCCCTAAAGCCAGTTTTCTAGGACACTCCATGGGAGGAAAGGCTGTCATACAATTGGCCCATGACTTCCCTGAATTAATAGACCAGCTTATAGTCGTCGATATTGTACCTAAGCGATACTCGGGTGGCCATGAAGACATTATTGCGGCACTCTCTTCAGTACCTATTGCTAAGATTCAATCAAGGACTGAGGCTCAAGAAATCCTAGCTCAATCCATCAAAGAACCAGGAGTTATCCTGTTTTTAATGAAAAATCTTTCAAGGCAGAAGACTGGTGGATTCCAATGGAAAATGAACCTACCCGTACTTGCAAGCCACTATACTGAGCAGATCATGGACGGTAATACCCTAGAAGAATCTATTGAGATACCTACCCTATTTATTAAGGGAGAAGCATCTAACTATATCAGTGCAGATGACATTCCATTACTCAACCAATGCTTTACTGAGTACACGATAGTATCCATTGAGGGTGCTGGTCATTGGGTCCATGCTGACAATCCTAAAAAACTCCTCAGCGTCATATCTGAATTTTTAGGTTAAAACACCAAAGACTCTGAACCATTTGAGTATTATTACTGCTTATTTCATATATATACTTTCACGCTTTGAAATAGCGTTTTTAATACCAAAAGAAACAAGAAGTGAAGCGATATTTAATAATAGCAGGGTTAGCTGCGTCATGCTTAGGTATTTCATTTGTAACTACCAATGATAGAATATTCGAAATCTCCAAAAACATTGAAATATTCATCAACATATTCAAAGAGCTCAATGCTAACTATGTTGACCAAATAGATCCTGGCAAACTTATGCGTACAGGTATTGATGCCATGGTAGGCTCACTTGATCCATATACTAACTATATCTCTGAGTCACAAGTAGAAAGTTATAGAATTACGGATGATGCTAGGTATCGCGGTATTGGCGCCAAAGTAGATATTGTGGATGGGGAACTTACCATTATGGAGCCTTACGAAGGAAGTACACTCGCTGAAGCAGGAATCAAAGCTGGAGATATTGTCACTAAGATAGGCGGTTCTTCTACTAAGGGATTGTCCATAGAGGAGGCAAATAAAATATTGAGAGGTGTCGGTGGTACTAATCTCAAGGTTACTATTAAGAATAGACAAGGAGTCGAGGAAGACCATTCATTAGAAAGAGCAAATGTCAATCTGAAGAATGTACCATACTATGGCTTTGTCGAAGATGGTATTGGGTATATCGCATTGACTACGTTCACTGCTGACGCTTCTAAGAATATTGCAAAAGGCCTGAAAGACCTAAAAAAAGAAAATCCATCTATCAAAGGCCTCATTCTTGATCTAAGAAATAATGGTGGTGGTTTACTTAGGGAAGCAGTAAATATTTCAAATCTTTTCATCCCAAGAGATCAACTCATAGTCAGTACTCGAGGGAAACTAGAAGAAAACGATAAAGAATTCAAAACTGTTGGCAATCCAGTTGACCTTGATATTCCGATCACGGTGTTAATCAATAAAAAGAGTGCCTCTGCTTCTGAAATTGTCTCTGGAGTTATTCAAGACCTCGATCGAGGAATCATTGTCGGTCAGCGATCCTATGGTAAGGGACTTGTGCAAAATACCAAAGATGTTGGTTATAATAGTAGGGTCAAACTAACAACCTCTAAGTATTACATCCCATCTGGTAGATGTATCCAGAGTGTTGAATACGAAAATGGTGAGCCAAAGGATATTAGTGATAGTGCAAGATCCAAATTCAAAACTAAGAATGGTAGAGAAGTATTAGATGGAGGTGGAGTTACACCAGATGTTAAGTTGCCTGCTCCAGTTATACCTGATGTAGTAGAAAAATTAACACAAAACCACATCTTCTTCAAATATGTCAATAAGTTAGTCGCAAATTCCAATGATTCTCTTGCCTTAGAAGAAATCAACTTTACTGACTTCTCTGATTTCAAGACATTTGTTCAGAATTTAAACTTTAAGTACATTTCTCAGACTAAGAGTGAACTTGATAAGTTTGATAGCAATATCGAAAAGAGTGAATATTATGACGCTTTATCTAACGAACTAGCCTCTATTAGAGCTAAAATAGAAAGTAATGAGAGCAATGCCCTCGATGCACATAAGGAGGACATTCTTATTGAAATCAATAAAGAACTAGCAGCTAGATACCATTACGAAAAAGGAAAGATCTACAGTACACTTGACCAGGATGATGAAATTAAGGTATGTGTAGACTTACTATTAGATGAGGCGAAGTATAACGCTTTACTTCAGTAATTAAGCTATTGAGTTACTTATTATATATAGAGACAAGTGCAGAGACTTGCTCAGTATGTCTGGCTAAGGGTGATACTGTACTTTCTGAATTGCTTGCACCCAAGATTCAGTCACATAGCGAAAAATTGACCTTACTTATTCAAGAAATTCTGCTTAACCAGAATGTTTCCACTACAGAATTATCAGGAATTGGATTAAGTGTTGGTCCTGGGTCTTATACCGGATTGAGAGTAGGTAGCTCAGTAGCAAGAGGGCTGAGTCTAGCTTTAGATATACCTATTATCACTATTTCTACCCTACATGCTTTAGCTTCTCAATACTTTGATGGTAATCCTAATACTCTTATCGTCCCTATGATTGATGCCAGGAGAGATGAGGTCTACCATGCAGTCTACAATGGCCTTGGCGAGACTTTGACAACTCCTGTGCCTATTATAGTTGATGAGGCCTTCTTGGCTGCATATATTGATGACATAAGCATCCATACTATTATACTTTGTGGAGACGGCACTGACAAACCACTACCACCGCTAAATAATTCATTGCTACAAATTAAGCCAACCAAAGTACTAGCTTCACATTTAGTCTATCTTGGATTCGATATGTTTTGCAGTCATCAATTCGCTGATACTGCCTATTTCGATCTTGAATATATCAAGAGTCCGAATATTACTACTTCTAAAAAGAATCTACTTCACAAATAGTTGTTAAAAAATAATTAACAGTTTGCTTTGCAGAACTTATTGATTATCAATGGGTTTATACATAATGAAAGTATTGATCAAAAAGCATTAGAATAATTTTGGAACAGTTTTAGCTTATATGTTTATCGTATTCCAAAAACAATTAATACTTACCTATGAGAAACAAAAAGAGCGAAACCGTAGTACTAAAAAAAGGTAACAATACAGTCCAGTTAGATTATGCAGATCTAAGGAAAGCCGTTTTAGTATTGCGTGCAGTAAACCATAAACTTCGCCAAAGAATAATCGACCTATTAGAAGAAAGTGAAACGATGACAGTTACAGATATCTATATCAAGCTTAGGCTTGAGCAGTCTGTAGCGTCTCAGCATCTAGCTATTTTGAGAAGAGCAGGTGTGGTCCTTACGGAAAGACAAGGTAAGTTCATTTATTATTCGTTAGACCATGACAGATTAGCTCAAATCTCAAATTTAGTTGAAGATCTAGCTGGGTAAACAGTAAAGATTTTTCTCTTAAGTCAACAAAAAAGAATAGGAACCTGCCATATATGGTGGGTTTTTCTATGATATTAAGATTTTTATTAATATAAATTTTTATATATTAAATAAAGTTCTCATATTTGTTTCAAGGTCGGAATAAATAAGAAAACACATGAAACAAACTAAGGTCGTTATTGACGGACAGAAGCTACACTATTCGTCAGAACTTGCTCGAGCTTTAGCACATCCTTTAAGGCTTAAGATTCTTGAATTTCTAGATAGAAATCAAGAGGTTAATGTCAACAAAATTTACAATACTCTTAGAATTGAGCAATCAATTACTTCTCAACATCTTAAAGTACTTAGAACAGCTGGTGTGGTAGATTATGTGAAGGAGGGAAAATATGCTAAGTACTATATCAAATATGACGTAGTAGCACGTGCTGAAAAAGCTGTAAACAGATTTTTAGGAAAAGAATAAGTCTCCTTTAATCTTCATCTTCTTGTAAACTATTTGGTATCAGCATTTGCTGCTGCTTGGTCGTCATTTTTAAACAAATCACGATAAAACAATAGTATAATAGCTACTCCAATGGATATAGCACTATCAGCTATATTGAATACTGGCTTAAAAAACAGAAAAGGTTCTCCTCCCTTTACAGGCATCCACTGTGGCCAAGTGGTATCAATTAGTGGAAAGTAGAGCATATCTACTACCTTACCTTGTAGGAAACCTGCATATCCTCCAGCCTCTGGCATAAACTCTGCTAAACCACCATGATAAGTGCTTGCGCTAAAGATCAAACCATACACTGCACTATCTATGATATTCCCAATAGCTCCAGCAATAATTAAAGCAAAACTTATTATCACTCCCATGCGTTCCTTCATCTTAACCATGCCACTGATTAAGTAGAATAAAAACCCTACCATTAGTATTCTGAAAATAGACAGGAAGTACTTACCAATTTCTCCTCCCAGTGAGATGCCAAAAGCCATGCCCTTATTCTCTACAAAGTGGATCTTAGCCCATTCTAGCCCAAGGATGTCAAATCCTCTACCATAGGGAATTGAGAGCTTTACATAGACTTTGAGAGCTTGATCTAATATCAATACTGCCAAAATGACTAAGGCTATAGTCGTAGATCTTTTCAATTGGTTTAGAAGGTTTGGTTTAGACTGTAAAGAAAGCAGAAATAATTAACTTTTTTGCTTTGCAGCAATACTCAAGGTTGCATGAGGCACAGCAAGTAATCTCTCTTTTGAAATGAGGTTACCGGTCTCTCTACAAATTCCATAAGCCTTATTCTGGATCCTACTATTAGCATTTTCAAGATGCTGAATAAGTTTCTTTTGTCTTCCCGCCAAATTAAACATCCTTTCTTGCTCTACTGTACTATTGCTGTCATCTAGACCCCTCACCTTGGAAGCATCACTTTGACCAAAGTCAGAAATTTGTTTGAGATAGTATTCTAATTGTTCTCTTGCAGTTTCTAGTTTTTCATTAACTACCTTTTCAAACATCTTTAACTCACTATCTGAGTATCGTTTACTTTCGTTCTTCATCATATTTAGTATCAGCTAGGTTCGCATTAAATAAATAGAAAATAAAAACAGAGCAAATAGTTCCTTTATTTTATCAATAATAATATTTCTAAACCAATGTCTTCTTGACTAAAGTAGTAATTTTGCTTCTCACGTTTAATGCAAAAGCGATGAAGACACTACATAATAAAGTTGACAAAGAGGTACTTAAGGCCAAACTCCAATCAGAGCAAATCAAAAGAGTAACACTTTCCTTCTATAAGTATTACCAAATTCAGAATCCAGATTTCTTTAGAAATCACGTCTACATTCTTCTTGAATCAAATCATGTATTTGGTAGAATCTACATCGCTAAAGAAGGGATAAATGCCCAACTCTCAGTACCGGAATCATTACTATGCAACTTTAAATCAAGTCTAGATACTATCACATTTCTAGAAGATGTAAGATTGAACTTTGCCATAGAGGATGATGGAAAGTCATTCTATAAACTAACAATTAAAGTCAAAGATAAAATTGTGGCTGATGGATTAAAAGATGACACATTTGATGCATCCAATCGAGGCGTTCATCTCAATGCTAGCGCATTTAACAAATTAGCTCAATCTCCAGACTCTATCATAGTAGATATGAGAAATCATTATGAGAGTGAAGTAGGTCATTTCAAGTCTGCTATCATTCCTGATGTAGAAACATTCAAAGAGGCATTACCTGTAGTTGAAAAACTACTAGAAGACAAGAAGGATAAGAATATCATAATGTATTGTACAGGAGGAATTAGGTGTGAGAAGGCCTCGGCCTACTACAAACACAAAGGATTCAACAATGTATATCAACTAGAGGGTGGTATTATTGAATACGCTAGACAAGTCGAACTACTTAATCTCGAAAATGAATTTATAGGTAAGAACTTTGTCTTTGATGAGAGACTAGGAGAAAGAATATCGGAAGAGGTTATATCTCAATGTCATCAATGCGGAGCAGTGTGTGATACCCACGTCAACTGTAAAAATGATGCATGTCACATTCTATTTATCCAATGTAAGTCATGTGCAGAACTATTTGAAGATACTTGTTCAAAAAAATGTAAAGACTTTATCGCACTCCCAAAAGACAGACAAGTCAAGCTAAGAAAAGACATGGAGTTCAATGGTACTAAGTTTGGAAAGGGTAGGTATAAGGCTGCTAGACAGCAAGATATAGATCTTACGTAACTCTCAACACACTCTTTATCTGAGTCGACAAAATATACTACTTACTTAGGAAAGAATGTAACTAGCAATCATTAACGACTTCATCATCTCAATAGCATCTTATCTATTGAAATAATTACTTATATAAAAAGGAAAAGCCTGCTAGTTTTAGACTAGACAGGCTTTATAAAAAAGGCGGCGA
>JAHDHH010000034.1 GCA_020631405.1 Saprospiraceae bacterium | reverse complement strand
AGGGATACATGGATACTCTTTTCCATTTCGACTAAGTGAAAGGCATGGAGGAATCTCCTTTAAAGGAAACCAAGAATTTCGATAAATGTTATTCGGGCTGTAAGTACGAATTCTTTGTATCTTAGAAACTAATTATGAGACTACTTCTCCAGTTTTTTATTGCCTTTTACTTCCTATGTCCATTATACTTGAATGGCCAACTGAAGTATGACTACAATTGGGTGATCGCAAGTAATTCAAATGGGATACCAGGGATAGATGCCTACATTATAGACTTCAATGGAGGCAAAAGGTCATTAAGGGAAATAGCTGCTTATAATAGAGTTCATGATGGCAATGCTGTGATCAGTAATCGAGAAGGTGAGTTGCAGTTTTTTACTAATGGGTGTGAGATTATGGATACGCTTGGTGGCATAGTGATGAACGGGGATACCCTTATACCTGGTTATATTTATGATGAATATTGTTGGTTTGGTGTTTATCCTAGTATTCAGAATAGTACAATATTGCCTGATCCAGATAGTGAGCAGCACTACTATTATCTACAAAAAGAACGCATACTTGCAGATTTTCAAGGAAATTTTACTAGTCTGTTTCCAACTTTGAGGGCTTCGAGAATTTATTCAAATGACAATTACATTGACGTACTCGATAAAAGTCTAGTTGTTGGTACTGAAAATTATCTATTCTCGGGAAATTTAGAATCTATTTTACATGAAAATGGTAAAGATTGGTGGGCTATTGACTATCTCATTGAAGAGGATGGCGGATTGAGAATGATCTACTATTTGGATGAAGATGGAATTAACTTAATAAGGGAAGAGGATTATGAGAATCCAGAAGCGCTTAAAAAATTCAATAGTTCAGAAGGACAAGCTTCCTTCTCTCCTTGTGGAGAACTCTATGCAAAGTATGATGCTCGTACAGGATTAGACCTTTTTGACTTTGATAGAGCAACGGGAATATTTTCTAACTATCGTCATTTTTCTACATTACCCTATAACCTTCAAAAGACATACTCAGGCATGGCCTTCTCGCCAAATAGCAGATTCATCTACATTTCATCCCATGACAAGCTCCATCAGCTAGACCTCTGGGAGGATAACCTAGAGGACGGCTTTATGTTCATTGATGAGTATGATGGTTTTCTTGATCCATTTCCAACTAACTTTACTTGGATGCAGCTTGGTCCAGATTGTCGTATCTATATGACTAGTACCAATGGTGTATCTTCTTACCATGTGATTAATAATCCAAATGAGAAAGGCCTTGATTGTAACTTTGTGCAACATGGATTTGAACTGCCTATACATAATGGTACAGCATCAATTCCTAACTTTCCTGTGTTTCGATTTGATGAAGATGAGGTCTGTGATCCGACCATTACAAGTGTCTTTGACATCCCTGTGGAGGTCATTCATGATCTGGATATTTTTCCAAATCCAACTAGTGATCTAATATCTATTGCATTCCCTGATGACCTCCGTGGCGGTAGACTCTATGTCAAGTCTATGAGTGGTCAAGTGATCTATGAACGAGAGTTTGACTATGCTGGAAGTCAGCAAGTGTCGCTTGGAGATTACGAGGCGGGTATTTATATCATTGAAGTGGTTAGTAAGAGCAAGCGGTTTGTTAGTCGGGTTGTTAAGATCAACTCTCCCTGAAAAATTTTCAATTTTTCCTTCCCTCTCTTAAAAGAGAGGGATACATGGATACTCTTTTCCATTTCGACTAAGTGAAAAGCATGGAGGAATCTTCTTCATATAAACCAAGGAGTTTCCTTAGATCTCTGTTGTAATAAGTGTGAAAATGCGATAAAAAGCTAATATACATTCTTTGTATCTTTCCATTAATTATGAGAATGTAAGTATCATGAAACTTAGAATAACTATCCTATTAATGTTTTCGTGCCAGTTAGGCATAACACAAGAAGGCTTCATGAAGTCGATTGATCCTGGCACAGACCTATCCTATGGTCAGTGCATTATTGAGTATAATCAAGATACCTTAATTGGATTATCCAATTGTTTTATTAATGATCAAGGTTGGACATTCTATAAGATGTGCTTTACTATGTTCAATAAAGAGGGAGATGTGTTGAGAAATGATATTTGTAGTGATAGCATATTTATGCATAATGATTTTCATAATGATCTATTTAGATCTGGTGATAACATTATAGCTTACAGTACAGGTTCTAACTCAAAGGAGTACTGGCTCATTTACAACCCTAAAACAGGTGAGATAGTTTGTTCCTACGATGAGATGAACCCAGAAGATTTAGTAGTATCGATGCCGAGCTTCACTCAGTTAAATGACACAACTTTTGCGGCTTTATACAATGATTACAATGAGCCTTATACAGGTGGAATCGGGGTGTTTGATAACCAAATTCTAAGGAATTTTATAACTATAGAACCATCTTCAGACTACAACTTAGTAAATATTAAGATAGTAGATACTCATAATAACACCCTAATAGTTGGTGGAGTAGTACAGGAAGACGAGCCAGGATTGATCTTGCGTAAGCCTTTTTTTGAAGAATATAGTTTAGATGGTGACTTGCTCTGGGAATATGATTTGCCTGATACTTATGACAATTATCACGTTAAAGCAATATTGCCTTTGGAGAATGGGGAGGAATTTATCGCCACTTTCTTTTATTCCACGTTTGTACAAGGGCAAGGGGATGAGCCAAGAGTCATGAAAATTAGTAAAAGCGAAGGGGTAATATGGGATATTCCATTTGGTTATAGACTTGAGAGTGGATCTGGATATAATTCTTTGAATAATATTCATATTGCTAATGATGGTGATGGTTATATTGTAGGAGGATCGGTCTATGTACATGACAGTATTTGGCATCAGACAGCGATCATTGGCAAGGTCAGTCACGCAGGAGATAGCCTTTGGATGCGATCGTATGCCTATGCAACGACGTTTAATGCCTCAAATTCAATCGATGATTTAGAGCCTACTTCAGATGGTGGGTATGTCGGCATTGGAAGCCAATCTTATGGAAGTGCTGACTCTACTCCAGATACTGTGGCTAGACGCCGTGTTTTACTCATCAAAACAGACGAAGACGGCTACATTTCGCCACCGAGTGATACTGAAGAGTTGTTATCTACGGATTTTAGCGTCTCCATATTTCCTAATCCAGTATCAGACATCCTTACTCTCTATCAAGCAGAACCTGAGCAATTACATTACCAGATTGTAGACGAGTCTGGAAGATTGTTACATGCTTTTGAGAATAGTTATGCTAGCCACTATACCTTGCATGATGTGAGCGGTTATCCAGAAGGGACATATTATCTATTGATTAATGATGAAGCTGGTAGTGTGGAATCTATTGGATTCGTGGTGTGCCACTGATGTGGGTCATTAGACTTAGCATTCTAGTCGGTTCGAGATTCGGGTTGTGAAGATCAACTCTCCCTGAAAAATTTTCAATTTTTCCTTCCCTCTCTTAAAAGAGAGGGGTACATGGATACTCTTTTCCATTCCGACTAAGTGAAACGCATGGAGGAATCTCCTTCAAATGAAACCAAGGAGTTCTCCATACCCTTTCTGTCAAAAGCCAAAGACAGAGATGAAATCCAACCAAAACGAAAATCACTTATCCACATACACCTTATTCAGGTCTCGCTTATAGTCAGATGGATTCCTATTCGTGATTTTTTTAAAAGCTCTATTGAAGTTTGAGATATTATTAAATCCACAGTCAAAGGCAATGTTGGATATGCTTTGTTCATCCTTGGCAATCAAGTTGCAAGCATGGGCTATTCTGAATTCATTGAGAAATTGGACGAATGTCTTTCCTGTCGATCGCTTAAAGAATCTACAAAATGCTGGAGTAGTCATATTGATAGAGCTAGAGACTTCATCAAGGTGGATGGCTTCTGCAAAATGCTTTCTAACGTGATCGTAGATGACTTCTATTCTATTAAAATCAGACTTGTTTACAATTAGAGATTTTCCTTTCGCATCTAGGCTATTGTACTGATCAGACAAAGAGAGTATATGAAAAATCTTAATCAACTCTATGATCCGTTCGAATGAGGACATGTAGAACATCTCCTTGAGTCTTCGACCTACTTCTCGTTTTGTATCACTGTGAAAAGATAGACCCAATTGTGCTTGGGAGAATAGTTTCTTGATAGAGGATAACTCCACCATATCCAAAAAACCAACTCCAAAACAAGACTCATGTACTTGGAGCACTATTTCTTTGCCCTCTTCCTTTGTGTATGACTTGAATCCATAGTGAGGTACATTGGATCCAATGACTAGCAAATCCCCATTGTCATAATTGGACATATGATTGCCGATGTGGCGCTTGCCTTCTCCTTCTTCTATATAGACTAGCTCTATCTCAGGGTGAAAGTGCCACCCAATTCCTTCGGAAGGAGCATTCTCAGAGAAGTTTCTCAAGACTATACTACTGCCAAATGCCGGTTCTACTTTTTTTAAAGTAGGCTGTTGATTCACTGTAATCATAACTCTTTCTTTATGGGAGATATTTAGAAATTCTACAATACAAAAATAGTAACAATGCCATAGATAATTTGGTTGCAAAATGCTTGTTAATGATAATTTAACCCAAGGCGGTGATATATTAACCCTTAAAAGCAAAATAGTATCAATTGTTACCAATTCTACTGTATACACAGCCTCTCATCCTAGTATAACTTTGTGATATAATAAAAACCCAATAAAATATTCGTTATGAAAAATTCATTATTGACCATCTTTATGCTAAGTGTAGCACTATTACAAGCTGGAATCGAGCCTGTAGTAACTGGGACAAGTAACAAATCAATCAGAATTGCTTTTGAAAAAACTAATACTGAAGAAGTATTCGTAAGATTGAAGGATGATGAAGGTGTAGTATTATACTCACTTCAGATAGACCCACAAGTAGAAAAAGGAAAGATATTGAACTTAAGTAACTTGCCTTCAGGGAATTATGATTTAGAAGTGGAAGATGGGCAAACAATAACAGACTTAGATATTAGACTTTCTGACGATAGAGCTATTGTTGCAAGTAAGGATATTACTTATAAGCCACAGATTGCTATCACACAGGATAGATTATCATTCAATATCCTTTCATTAGGACGTGCTGTTACGGCCGTAATTATGTTAGACGAAACTGAAGTATTCCAAAAAGTATATGAAAACAACTCAACACTGAGCAAGGTATACGATATCAGTGCCTTACCCAATGGAGAGTATACATTCAAGATGGTTGTAGGTGAGCACGTAGTCTACAAGACATTTAGAATATAAAAAGCATAGTTTAGATAGTTTTTATAATTGGATTCATTTCTCCTTGATAATAGTGTAGAAGAAAAATGAATACGATGGGCTTTCTGGGATTCCTAGAAAGCCCTTTTTTATTGGCTATCATGTACAGAGTTGCAATCCAGATACTTAAGTTAGGTGTATAGCACCTCGTCGACGACATACTAAGATATGTCAATAACTTTGTCTAGATCTATTCATGTAATAGCTAGCTTGAGTCCTATCTTCGTATCGCCAGATACATGAAAGAAACAGTCTCAACGCTAAGCAAGTACTTTAAGTCAATGAAGTGGAAGCCATTTCCATTTCAGACCCAAACATGGCAGGCATATGCAGATGGCTATAGTGGTCTAGTCAATGCTCCTACGGGAAGTGGTAAGACATATAGTCTCTTGCTCCCTGCTATGCTTCAGGCAAGTCAATCTAAAGGTAGCGGGATCAAAGTCATCTGGATATCGCCAATCAGAGCCCTAACTAAAGAAATAGAAGGCTCCTGTCAACGTGCAATCGAGGCTTTGGGTTTAGATATTACTGTTGAGATCCGCAGTGGAGATACCAGTCAAAGTCAACGCAAGAAGCAAAAGGATAAGCCCCCGACAATCTTAATCACTACTCCAGAAAGTCTCCATGTGTTGATGGCTGCCAAGGGATACACTAAGTACTTTAAAAGGCTAGAATGCATAGTAGTAGATGAGTGGCACGAACTCATTGGCTCAAAACGGGGAGTTCAGACAGAGCTCTTCATTTCAAGAATGAAAGGTCTATGTCCCTTGGTCAAGGTATGGGGAATCTCAGCAACTATTGGTAATATGGAAGAGGCAGTTGATGTCTTACTAGGCATCGAGAAGCCTGAGCAGTGGGTGTTCGTCAAAGCAGATATCAAAAAAGAGATCATAGTTGAGACCCTGATGCCAGAAGAAATCGAAAAATTTCCATGGGCTGGTCACCTTGGGATCAGACTCTTACAACAAGTGGTCCCCATTATTTACAAACACAAGACCACCTTAATCTTTACGAATACTCGGGCACAATGCGAGATTTGGTATCAAAAACTCTTGGATGAAGACCCAGAACTCAGCGGATTGATTGCAGTACATCACGGCTCATTGAGCAGAGAGGTCAGAGATTGGGTGGAGGATGCCCTGTACCATGGTAATATCCGTGCTGTAGTCTGTACAAGCAGCCTTGACCTCGGAGTTGACTTCAGACCAGTGGAGGCCATAGTCCAGATTGGTAGTCCTAAGGGAGTGGCTAGGTTTGTACAGAGAGCCGGGAGGAGTGGACATAAGCCAGGTCAGACAAGCAAGATTTACTTTGTACCAACGCATTCGCTAGAATTAGTAGAAGCTGCAGGACTCAAGCATGCAGTAGCAGTCTCCAACCTAGAGAGTAGGATACCGTACATCAGGTCTTTTGATGTCTTGATTCAATATTTGATGACTCTAGCTGTTTCGGATGGGATGGATCCAACCCAGATTCACGAAGAAGTGATGAATACCTATTGCTTCAATAGTATGTCTCGCCAAGAATGGTATGAGTTGCTAGAGTTCTTGGTACATGGGAGTAAGTCACTCCAAGCATATGAAGAGTACCAAAAAATCGAAATAGACAAGGATGGGATCTATCGAGTGACTAATAGGCGGGTAGCTATGCGGCATAGGATGTCCATTGGTACTATTATCAGCGAAGGGATGATCAAGATCAAATTTGTCAGTGGAAAGTATGTTGGATCTATTGAGGAGTATTTTATCTCTCAACTTACCCCAGGTGATGCATTTTGGTTTGCTGGACAACCTCTCGAGCTTGTTAGGTTCAAGGACATGATAGCTCAAGTCAAAAAGTCAAAAAAGAAAAATGCTAGGATACCGTCCTATATGGGAGGCAGGATGTCGCTGAGCTCAGAGATGTCAGCTGAGCTGCGGGATAAGATATATGATATCACATATGGGATAGCTGATGACCCAGAAATGCAAAAGCTCCTACCTCTCTTCGAAACTCAAGCAGAGCGATCACATATTCCGACTAAAGATGAGCTATTGATTGAATATTTTGAATCGAAGGACGGTTTTCATCTGTTGCTCTATCCCTTCGAGGGGAGGAATGTACATGAAGGACTTGGGGCCTTATTGGCCAATAGAATCTCCCGACTCAAACCAATGACTATCAATATCGGGATGAATGACTATGGTCTAGAGCTCTTATCTGACAAAGACTTTGACATTGAGACTATACTGACACCTGAGTTGTTTAGTACTGATCATTTAGTGGGTGATATCCAAGCAAGCATCAATGCTGTCGAAATGTGTAAGCGTCGCTTCAGGGATATAGCCAGGATATCTGGACTAATATTTGGCGGATACCCAGGAAAAATCAAAAAACAAAGACACTTGCAGAGCTCGGCTCAACTCTTGTTTGGTGTATTCAAAGACTACGATCCTGACAATATCCTCTACAAACAGACCTATGAAGAAGTCTTGGCATTTCAATTAGAAGAAGGTAGACTGAGAGTCGCTTTGGATAGGATCCGTGAGCAGACATTTGTCGTGGTGCGACCTAGTCAAGCCACTCCATTTGCCTTCCCCATCATCGTAGATCGTCTAAGTCGTGAGAGACTAAGTACAGAAACTCTCGAAGATAGAATCGAAAAAATGAAGGTAGCCTTGTTCAAATAGGGGAGGAGCATGGTACTTGTCAAGGGTTTTTATTCCGTGCTGTTTTACAATATTCAATGCCCTTTAATTAGCTGATATACAGCGATATACGTTTGGTTTTAAGGCATTGATATTATACATTGAGAAAACCTGTAATGCATAATATGGCATAGTTTCTGCATGGAATATGTCATAATGAATATTGAAGAAATAAATAGAAAGCACTTTATTGAAACTGACATGTACTACCGTGTCGGCTACGGACTGTCTTCTAAGTTGTTGAGCTTTGAGAAAGGAGTGTTTACCTTGGAAGTTGTTATTTCAAGAAAATGGAATAAAAACTACAACATCACAGCCCAGGAAATAGCAAGACTATGGAAGAAGGCCTATGCTGAACTCAGTATTGCTGTGGGTTGTAAGGTATTTATTATTGATGCAAAGACCTATCCTTACAAGCAGTTTTGCATGCATAGGGGCATCAAGCCAGGATACGATGCAAAGAAAGGTGTAATCTTCAGAGAAGACTACTTAAACTAGTCATCCTCATTCATGCTACCTTCAATCCTCTCTAGAAATCATTGCTATTTCTAGAAATTTGGATAGTTATTTCCTTAAAACAAGACCTCATCACTAGGTATCTATCACTAAGATTGTTCTAACAATGTTATTCAGATTACCTTTGTTTTCTATGAGGAGATTAAGTATACTTTCTACATTAGTGTTATTGCCCTATTTGGCAGTAGCTCAACATCAAGATGTATTTCCCCAATTGACAGGAGACGAACTATTGCAAGCCGTGCAAGATGCATTCACCCCTGAGACGGTGATGACTTATTCGATGGCAAGAGATACCTTGTTTAAGAATGTCTATGCAGTAGATGATAGTCTAGAGTGTGTCTACACTGGATGGAAGAGATACTTGGACCCAAGTCTTGACCCTACACAAGCAGTCTTTACGGACAATGGTGGTGACCTTGATATTAATACAGAGCACTGCTATCCACAAAGCAAGGGAGCTAAGTCGGGTAATGGTCGGTCGGATATGCACCACCTGTTTCCAACTCGGGCAAGTGTCAATTCAGAGAGGGCCAACGACCCCTTTATGGAAATCCCTGATAGTCAAACAAGTAAGTGGTTTTACAGAGACCAAACGTTGACTTCAGAGCCTACCTCGATGAAAGATGCTTATGCTGAGGATATCCAAAAGGGCTTCGAACCAAGGGAAGAAGTCAAGGGAAATATTGCGAGAGCAGTATTCTATTTCTATACGATATATAGAGACAATGCTGTTTCTGCAGCGCCAGAGTTTTTCGAAATACAAAAGGCTACACTTTGTAGCTGGCATTACAAAGACCCAGTGGATCCCATTGAGTGGGATAGAACTTATAAGATAGCCAAGTACCAAGATGACAAGCCTAATCCATTTATACTCGATTGTAGTCTCAGTACTCGGATGTACTGTGCAGAATTTGAGCTGGATAATTGTGTGATTTTGGACATTGAAGAGAGTGATATAGAAGATGTCATGTGGACTATATATCCTAATCCAGGGAAGAATGTAGTATCTATCACTGCGGATAAGTCATGGACTGGTATCCAACTGTTCACCCTTAGGGGCAAGTACGTAGATACCTTTGAGCTTAGAAACCAAGGGGGTAGGCAGTCAGCACGCATCGAGGGACAGTTTACCAATGGAGTATACCTTGTCAGATTGTATGACCATAGGACTCGGTCATATTCTCAGTTTCAGAAGTGGACTAAGTATTAAGAGTGATATCGGGGTATTTAGCTTCGAATGCCTTGATTGTTGAGGCTACCTTCTGTTCAAAAGCCTCAGCCTGACTTGACTCGGGGAAGAAGGGTCTGTGGTGTTTTAATTTAGAGATTGCATTGACTTCCTTGATGATTTGCTTGGTCTCATCGTCACAAAAGCTTTCGACGAAGGTATCCCAAATATATTCTGTAGCTTGGCTACTAGGGTGCACCATATCATCAGCCATAAATCTATAATCTCTGAGCTCGTCAATCATTAGTTCGTATGCAGGGAAGTAGTGTGCATAGGAGTGTGACTGCTCTAGTTGTTCGCAAATTAGCAATAGTCTGGCCTTACTTCGATTGTTCATGATGGCGCCATGTCTCAGATGTCTTACCGGGCTGACGGTTAAGATGATTTGCATTGTTGGGTTGACCTTTCGCAAAGTGGCAAACAAAGTATTGTAGTTCTCCACTACCTCATCCACACTTAAGAGGACTTTTTCAAACTGATCTTGCGCTACTTTGTGGCAATTATTGACAATGGTATCAAGGGTCTTATGCTTATACACGATAGCAGAACCTAGAGTGAGGATAAGAAGGTCTGTATTGTGCAAATAATCATGAATAGACGAAATGATTTCTGTTGTCGATGTTTTTAAGATATTCGTATTCAGTTGGTTATGCTGTGAATGTAGGTCAAAGTGACTTACAATGTCATTATGCATGAGGTAGCCAGTGCTGTCTAGAGATGCGTTATTTATGCAGTAGGTAAGCAGCTTTTTTATCGATATAGGGTTATAAGATATACCAAGTGGGTTAGTAATACTGTGAAATCCGGCTGCTTTTAACTTATTGCCAATACGATCCGCGAAACACGAACCAAAAGAGAGGATATTCAATTGGTGTGTGAACAGTTTGGCGTATTGAGGAATAGTGACAGGAGTGGTAAATTTCATCCAAAAAGGGTAGTTAAGATATTACTAAAAAATTTATGTGTATTTATTTCAAAGCACGTTTGCGAAATAAAGATAAATTATTGTAAGTTTAGGATAGTAAAGAGTTTGAAATATCTCAGACAACTCCACTTACGAAATCATACAACACTTTTTAAAGGAGTAAAAAGAAAATGACTATGTTTAAAACTATACGAATTGCTGTAGTTGCTTTATTTACCGTGATTACTTTCGTGTCACAGGCACAGGATATCCACTTTAGCCAATTTTACATGTCACCACTCAATACTAACCCAGCATTGACAGGTGTGATGAATTGTAATACAAGATTGGTAGCTAACTATAGAAACCAATGGGCAGGAGTACTTGGAGCTAACGCATTCAATACATACTCAGTATCTTATGATCAGAAAGTTGCAGTCGGTAGGACTGATTACTTCGGTATAGGAGGGTCATTATGGGGTGACACTGCAGGTTCACTTAATTTTGGAACAACTCAAGGAAGACTATCGTTTAGTTTCGCTAAGAAGATGGGTGGATATAGACAGACATCTCACTTTTTGGTATTAGGAGCAGATGCTGCAATAAGCCAAAGAAGATTGTCTCAAGATGCAGATGCTCAAGTTTGGGCTTCAGAGCATGATGGTAATGGAGGTATATTACCTGGAGCTCAACCTCCTGGTGCTAGTACGCTTGACTATGATTTCATCTATGCTGATTTAGCTGTAGGATTATTATGGTTCAGTATCATTGACAAAGACAATAACTTCTACGGGGGTATGGCATTACACCATGTCAATAGACCTAATGTAACTTTCCAAACTAGTGCAAGTGTAGTTGAGCCAATTGGACAAAGATTCACAGCACATGCAGGTGGTCAAGTCTGGGTTTCTAAAGGCCTATATGTAGTACCAGGGTTTGTATTTATGAAGCAGGGTTCTCAAGTAGAGCTTAACCTAGGTACTAACTTGAGATTCGCAGTTGGGAATTCTAGAACATCTGATCAATCATGGCAGATAGGAGCTTGGTACAGATTGACTAATAGATATGTGGAGCCAACAAGTGTTGATGTAGATCCTAGTATTCAGTTTTTCCATTCTGATGCGATTATATTCACTGCAAGGTTTGATTATGACAACTTTGGTCTAGGATTCAGTTATGACTACAATGTCTCAGACCTAAGAGCTGCAGCAGTAGGAAATGGAGCTTTCGAATTCTCACTTAACTACTATATCTGTGGTCCAGAGAAAAGAGCAGTATACTGCCCAAGATTCTAAAAAAAACATCAACATACTATAGACATATAGACTGGTTGATAAAATAGCATAAAAGGAAAACCCTTGTTCTTAGTTGAGTAAGGGTTTTTTTTTCCAGACTTTTAATAACTCAAAAAAAATACAATAGTAATGTTCGGATCAAAATCTACAACTTCTAGCAATTCCAATAATTCGAGTTCTGCATCAGGTGGTGCTACTAATAGTCTAGTTTCAGGTACAAGTGTAGAAGGTACTATTACCGCATCCAAGGACATTCGTATAGATGGATCGCTTAATGGCAACCTCAATTGTAGTGGAAAAGTGATCATCGGTCCAGAAGGCAAGGTGGTAGGAGAGATCATCTGTGAGAATGCCGTCATCGAAGGTCAATTCGAAGGTAAGCTCAAGGTGAAGAATACTGTTACTGTAAAGGAAACCGCAAATGTCAAAGGAGAGGTTGATACGGAGAATCTTCAAGTCAATGCAGGTGCAGTATTCAATGTACAGTGCAACGCAGAGCCTTCTAAAGTTAAGACATTGCAAAAAGAAACAGCTTAAGCCCAATATTGGAAAACAAACAGAAGAAGTCGAATAGACACTTTATGAAGTATACCGGATGGGGAACTACCTTGTTTGGCTTGCTTATGATTGCTTTGTTCGCAGGAAAGAAGGTAGACGTATATATGGGCAATGAAAAGCCCTACATCGCCTTAGTACTAATGATGGTCGTCATGATCATTCAATTCTACAAACTCATCAAAGATTTAGGATAAGAGACGTGAGAGCAATTAAATTTAGAAGACAGATTCTGTATAGTATACTCCTTTCGTTGTTGTGTTTTACACTGATGTCTACGGTCTTAGATACGTTTTACTACTACGATTTGCTACTGATTAGCATTGCATTTTTCACTTGTGTATCCACTGGTATTTTCTTTTTTTCACGCAAGGCTACAACAAGTAAGGATAAGAATTTCTTCCTTTATATCATCATAGTGAATGTCTTGATAAAAATCCTTTCGGCATTTATCATCATCATCATTTATATCAAAATGAGAGAACCATCAGATAAGGTGTTTATCCTTCCTTTTCTGACTACTTACTTGATATTCACCATCTTCGAGACCTACTTCTTATCTAAGGTCGCCGAATCATCTTGAGTAACTGCATTGGATTGTTCTGCAGAGGCTATCTCTCCGACATCAGAACTAGCATCAGCTTCTACAACTTGGACTTCATCCACTGGGAATGGTCTCTTGCCTATCAGTAATTCTAGGTCAGACTTTAAGATTACTTCTTTGTCCAGTAGTGTAGTCGCTAGAGCATTGAGTTCAGTTCTATGTTCTTTGAGTAGGTTCTGAGCTCTGATGTATTGCTCTTCTATCATTAGCCTTACTTCCTCGTCGATGAGCTTAGCAGTATCGTCCGAATAGGGTTTGCTGAACTGGTCTTGTTGCATTCCGTAGAAAGATACATTACCTACTTTTTCATTCATTCCATAGACTGCTACCATGCTGTAAGCCATCTTCGTAACTTGATCAAGGTCACTCTGAGCACCGGTTGATATCTTGTCAAATACTATTTTTTCAGCAGCTCTACCGCCTAGTGTCATACACATCCTATCCTTCAGTGCCTCGGTCCTAGTGATATACTCCTCTTTAGGAAGGTATTGAGCATAGCCTAAGGTGCCAACACCTCTTGGTACTATAGTTACCTTAACTAGGGGAGAGGCATGCTCTAAAAACCAACCACACACAGCATGTCCTGCTTCATGGTAGGCAATGATTTCTTTCTCTTTTGGAGAAATGAGTTTATTCTTTTTCTCTAGGCCACCAATGACCCTATCTAGTGCATAGTTGAAGTCATCTAGGTCAACAGCCTTCTTATCATTTCTAGCAGCAACTAGAGCCGCTTCATTACAAACATTGGCGATGTCAGCACCTGCGAATCCTGGTGTCATTTCTGCCAATATTTCCGCCTTGACCTCTTCTGCTATCTTGATAGTCTTAAGGTGTACTTGGAATATTTCTTTTCTGCCTTTGAGGTCTGGTCGATCAATCCCAATCTGTCTGTCAAATCTTCCTGGTCTCAATAGGGCATTGTCGAGGACATCTGGCCTGTTAGTTGCTGCCATGATGATCACACCCTTGTCAGTTGCGAACCCATCCATCTCCACTAAGAGTTGGTTAAGCGTATTTTCTCTCTCGTCATTACCACCTTGGACTGCACCCTTACCTCTAGCTCGGCCAATAGCATCAATCTCATCAATAAATACGATACAAGGAGCCTTTTCTCTAGCTTGCTTGAATACATCTCTAACCCTTGATGCACCCACACCCACGAACATCTCTACAAAGTCACTACCTGACATTGAAAAGAAAGGTACCTCTGCCTCACCGGCTACTGCCTTTGCAAGGAGGGTCTTACCTGTACCTGGAGGGCCTACAAGTAGGACTCCCTTTGGTATCTTGCCTCCGAGTGATGTATATTTCTTTGGATTTTTGAGGAAGTCTACTACTTCCATCACTTCTTCCTTTGCTTCTTCTAGCCCTGCGACATCTTTGAATGTTACATTGACCTTAGCATCTTTGTCAAAAAGTGTTGCTTTTGACTTGCCAATATTGAATATTTGACCACCAGGCCCAGCTCCGCCTCCTGTCATCCTCCTCATAAAGAATACCCAAAGCCCTATCAAGATGAGTATAGGTAACAACCAACTCAATACTTGACCAGTCCAATTTGTCCTAGTTTGGTATATCGGGTCTATGACTATCGACTTTTCGTTGATGTCAGCTACCATACCGTCAAATGTACCTATATCTCCTAGCTCAAATGAGTAGTGAGGTTGATCAAAGCTGAAAGAATTCTCTTTGATGTGTTTGTGATTCGCTTGATAGTCCTTGTCTATCCAGACGTGGGCTACACTCTTGTTGATCACTTCTACTTTTTCTATTTCACCTTTTTCTGCCATCTGTTTAAACTTTACAGAAGTGATGACCTCTGTATTGTTATTCATGACATTAAACAGATTAAGGCTCAGAATCATAAATATGATGACTCCGTAAATCCAATAAGAATTGAAACTCAGTTTATTTGGATTTGAATTTTTATTATCGTTGTTCGGTAGTTCTGCCATAGTATGTTTAGCTACTAGCTTATTTGATGAGGGTTGGGGTTATGTTATTTAAAGGTTCTGATATTCAGTAACCTTTGCATCACTCCAAAGTTCTTCTAATTCGTAGAATTCTCGAGCTTCGGGGTGAAATATGTGGACGACTGTATTGAAATAATCGACCAAAATCCATGTATCACTCTCTTGTCCTTCCCTGCGAGTTGGGATCCAAGCAGCCTCTTGTTTTAGTCTTTTGTTGACATTTCCAGCAATAGCCCTCATCTGCGTATTGGATTCGCCATTACAAATAATGAAGAAATCTGCAGGAGCTTCATGTAAATCTCTGAGGTCAAGCATGACGATATCCTTACCTTTAATATCTTGGATACTATCGATGATAAGATCGTTTGCTTCTTCAAGACTTAATTCTGAAATGCTTTTTCTACTTTGTGTATTCAAGTGTATGTTATTATATGCTGTTATTTACAACGACTAAAAGTACTAAATATGTTCCATTCTCTGCATGAGTCTAGTAACTCTTGGCGGTTTATTTACCTTCCAAAGACCCAGAGTACTCATTCGGTTGCTAAAACCTATATATCAAATGCTAGTCCAAACAGTAAAATTGCTGTATTTACTGACCATCAGACAGATGGTATAGGTCAATATGGCAGAGAGTGGTCATCCGAGGCTAGTCATAACTTGACAACGTCTTTAGTTTTTCCATTTAATAACCAACAGTCTTTTACCAATCCTTTTTTGTGGAATATGTATGTCGCCAACGTAGTTCACCAAGCTATAACCCAATATGCTGGAGCTAATCTTTCGATAAAATGGCCAAATGACATCATAATCAATGGCAGAAAAGTTGGAGGTATACTGGTAAATAATACCTTCACGGGATCCTACATATCTGGCAGTGTGGTTGGTATAGGTATTAATGTCAATCAGACGGTATTTGACAATAGTCTTCCCCACGCCTCTTCGCTGAAACTGGAACTTGGTCTTGATTATAATCCACTGGAATTACTACTAGTAATAACATCAACATTTTTGTCCAATGGAATCGTGGAATCCATTAATGAGAATTCGGAGATGATTCTAAACTTATATAACAAAAATTTGTACAAGAGAGGTGAGAATATTACTTGTCAAGATTCAACGAAAGAGGTGATTACTGGCATATTGCAAGGAGTGAATGCTCAAGGAAATCTTGTCTTAGCATCTAACCAAGCGGAGGTCACCCTCAAGCACGGTAATCATAGACAACTACTCAATTAAATATAAGAAATGAAGGCTTCAATACTAACCATAGGCACTGAATTGCTAATTGGTCAAACCATCGATACTAATTCGGCATGGATGGGTAGTCAACTAAATGCACTCGGTATACAGATAAGTAGGGTAGTGTCTATTGCTGATGATCACGAGATGATAGTTGATGCATTGACCAATATGTCAGAGGAAGCAGACTATGTCTTTGTCACTGGTGGTCTTGGTCCTACGAAGGATGACATTACCAAGACGGCTATAGCTACATTTCTTAGTGTTGATCAATATTTTGAAGAGTCAATTTACAAAAGGATAGAGCTGTTTTTCAAGCAATTAGGCAGGCCACTTTCACCCTTGCATAGAGAGCAGTGCTATTTTCCAGAGGGTACACAATTTTTGGAGAATGCCCTAGGTACTGCTCCGGGAATGCTCTTCGCAACTGAGCAATGCAAGATAGTATCAATGCCAGGTGTGCCTTATGAGATGAAGTCCATCTTTACGACAGGCTTACTTCCCATGCTCAAAGAAGAGGCAAAGCACCTTAATTATTTTCACACTATGATTCAGACAGCGGGATTGCCAGAGTCAAGTGTCGCAGAATTGATCCAACCGACCATCGACCAAATGCCTGAGGGAATGGAGGTCGCTTACCTACCCAGTACTGGTGTGGTCAAGTTGCGGATCAGTGCAAGAGGGAGTAAAGCGAAGCAATCAGTTGAAGAGTATGTGGATAAGATCGCCTCCATACTAGGTGATTATATATTCGGCTACGATGAGGATTTGATTCAGACAGCTGTACAGAAGTTAATGATAGACAAGGGATTATGGTTGGGGACTGCTGAGAGTTGTACGGGTGGCTACATCGGTCACATGATTACATCAATACCTGGCTCTTCCCAATATTATAAAGGAGGTGTAGTTTCTTATTCCAACGACTTGAAGGTGGATAAACTTGGGGTGAATCCAAGCACAATTGAGGAACATGGTGCAGTCAGCGAAGAAGTAGTCAAAGAAATGGTCACAGGTTGTTGTAGTAACCTAGGTGTGGATATTGCAATAGCTATATCAGGTATAGCAGGACCTGGAGGAGGAAGTGAAGAGAAGCCAGTAGGTACAACATGGGTATGTGTTGGGAATTCTGAAAAGCAGATTGCTAAAAAATTTCGTTTAAAAACAAATCGCTTACTGAATATTCGGTACTCCTCTAACATTTCATTGATTATGCTTAGAAAGTTTTTACTCGACTTATAATTGTGTAATTTTGCAGCTTTCAAACCTAACCTAACTATCAATATGGCCAATACAGAACTGATCATGCCCAAAATGGGAGAAAGTATCATAGAAGCTACTATTCTTAATTGGGTTAAAAATGTAGGTGATAGTGTCGAAGAAGACGAGACTATACTCGAAATTGCTACAGATAAGGTAGATTCTGATATTCCGTCACCTGTGGCAGGGATTATCAAAGAAATATTATTCGAAAAAGACACAGTAGTACCAGTAGGTACTGTCATTGCAATCATAGCCACGGAAGGTGGAGAAGTATCTCCTGCTGAGGATACGAATTCAACCCCAGAAGTGCAAGAAGATAAGATAGAAGATACGAGTGCAGCTATAGAGGATACAGTATCTCAAGCAGCTACCAGTCTGACGCCAGTGATTACACAAGAAGTCAAGAGTGGAGAGAGTCGATTCTACTCACCTCTAGTGAAAAGTATCGCCAAGCAAGAAGGAATAAGTCAAGCAGAACTAGATGCAATACCAGGTAGTGGGGCCAAAGGAAGAGTGACTAAGCACGATATCAAAGACTATCTTGCACAGCGAAGCAATGTTAGTAATATGCCGAAAGTAGCAGCGACTCCTCCGACGGTAGCACAGAGTTCTATAGCTAGCAAGTCAGCTAGTCCAACACAGCACATAGCTAGTAGTGGAGAGGATGAAATCATCCAAATGGATAGAATGAGAAAACTCATTGCTGACCACATGGTGATGTCAAAACATACTTCACCTCACGTGACATCGTTTATAGAGGCAGATGTTACTAATATAGTTAACTGGCGTAATAAGATAAAGGGAACCTTCCAAAAAGAGTACGGAGAGAAGATTACATTCACTCCGATATTCATGGAAGCAGTGGCTAAGGCGATTAGAGACTTTCCAATGATTAATGTGTCTGTAAAGGATAATCAGATTATTGTAAAGAAAAATATCAACATCGGAATGGCTACAGCGTTACCTTCAGGTAACTTGATAGTTCCGGTAATTAAGAATGCAGATTACCTAAGCTTGGCAGGATTGACGAAGTCTGTAAATGATCTAGCGAATAGGGCGAGAGGAAACAAACTCAAGCCAGAAGATATTCAAGATGGGACATTTACTTTGACTAATGTAGGCACATTTGGCAATGTGATGGGGACTCCTATTATCAACCAACCACAGGTAGCAATACTTGCAGTTGGAGCCATCAGAAAGAAACCTGCAGTAGTAGAAACAGAGTTTGGAGACCTTATTGCAGTAAGACAAATGATGTTTTGTTCGTTAAGTTATGATCACAGGGTCGTGGATGGCTTTTTAGGAGGTTCATTTTTAAGAAGAATTGGAGATTACTTAGAGGCATTCGACCCAGAAAGAATGTTATAAAATGGCTAAATTTATACAATTTAGAATCTATTTCTTGGGTATTAGTTTGCTTGCAGTTTCTCTAGTGCAAGCCCAAGATGTCAACACCTTGAGAAAGGCATTTGAACTAGGAGACTATTCTAGAATCATAGAAACTACTAACTCATTGTCAATTAAGAACGATGCAGAGATGTTGTTGCTCAGAGGAAAAGCCTACACAGAACTTGGACTAACCCAAAAATCATTGTCCGACCTGGCTAGAGCTAAGACACTAGGATTAGAAAGTACTGAAATTACCCTTTACCTAGCTAAGACTTATCATCATGAAGGGCAATACAAGAAAGCTATAGCATGGTATAAGACCTACCTAAGCGAATTGAAAAGAAAGGATAGGATTGGTAGAGAAGATATATTCAAAGCTATCTCACAATGTAACTATGCTCAGGCAATAGCTTACAATCCCGACGTAATCGTAGAAACTCCATCTGGTGATATGAATTCTAGAAAGGATGAAGTGAGACCCATTCTCTCAAGGTCATCAAGTAATACACTCTACTACACTGAGACTACACCTATGACAGACAAGATAGTCGGAAGTACTTACATCAATGATGGCTGGCAATCCAACGACAATCTGCCACCAAGCATCAATAAGAAAGGTAGAAATATATTGTTTGATTTGAATGGTGACGGTCATGTGCTGTTTTTTTTCAGTGATCAAGATAATAAGGTGTATAGCCTGTATAACAAAAAGTCAAAACCAGAAAATAACTACTTTTTCCAAGCCCCGTTTTTTCCTCACCTAGGTGATTGTGACCTGCAAGTGGTTAATAGCAAGACAATAATCTTTGCTAGTAAAAGACCAGATAGTAGAGGTGGGTATGACTTGTATATGAGTGAATTTGACTCAGGTAAATGGAGTACTCCTAAGAACCTAGGAGATAATATCAACAGTATCTATGATGAGAGATCTCCATTTTTAACATCTAATGGAGAGAAGCTATACTTCAGTACAAACAGTGATGCAACACTTGGTGGCTTTGACATTTTTGAGAGTAGTAAGTCTAGAAGTAAGTCGGGCTGGACAAGACCAAGTAACTTGATGAGTCCAATTAATAGCGCTGGTGATGACTTGCACTTCAGAGTAGACGGCAACGGTCTAAGAGCTGTATTCTCTTCTAATAGAAGTGGAACTCAGGGTGGGCATGATATATTTTTCGCATACTTTAATAAGCCAGTAAGTTCTGAAATAGTAGATGCCTCACATTTAGGATTTATCAAATACTCTACTGATGGCGTTGTGAAGACAACTCAACAAGAAGACAATAACTTTGAAGGGCAAATTGGAGGATTAGACGAAGATGAACTCCTTACTAAACCAGTCAATGTTTCTCCTTCTTCTATGAAGACCAATAAACAAGAAAAGAAGTCAATAAGTAAGAAAAATAAGGATGACTCTACAATTATTGCAACACTACCTCAGTCACCAGAAGCGGAGAAAGATCCAGTTGTCAAAAGAAAGAGAGAACCAAAGTCGAGGCTTGCTTCAGATGATAGCAAGAATGATCCAGAGGGGTACTTGGTAGTTGACAAAGAGACAGAGAAACAAAAAGAAAACAGGGAAAAGTATGTTCCTAATAGCGAAATCGATATTTCCGAGTCATTTGACAATTTGACAACTAGTGAAATACGTATACCGACTATGTACTACGCAACAGATGATGATATATTTAGTCAAGAAAATAAAGCGAAGCTAGACCTATTAGTTAAGCAAATCAAAGCCCTTCCAAAGTCTACCGTTGTAGAGTTGACTAACTATACTCATGAAGCTGCAAGAAGGGAGTATGAGTTGTTTTTTGCCATTACCAAGATGGAAAAGCTGGTTGAATATCTAGAGGACCAAGGGATAAAGAAAGAGAGATTGATAGTCAACTCTGTAGGTAGTTCATATCCTATGGCATTGACCATGCTTGGTGGTAAAGAAAATCAAGAATACATTGATATCAACCAAAGAATAGAAGCAACCTTATATGATACTCCTAGGGAATATAGTATCAATTATGACAGAAAAGAGATACCAAACTTTGCTTCTTCAAGAAAGTATGATCTCTATAAAACAGTAAAGGATGATATGCATTATAGAGTTGAATTTGCTGAGACGAGTCATGTATTTAAAAATAGAGTATTAAGCTACTACGATGATATTATCATCACAAGAGATTACAAATTTGACAAGTACCACTATAGTGTGGGGTTTTTACAGACATACGAAAAGGCTCTAGAATTGCAGAAAAAGCTTGTCTTAAAAAATTTGAAAGACACCAAAATTCAACCCTACTTAGGTTCTAGACCATTGACGATGAAGCAAGCTATTGCTAAGTCTGGGGAGTATCCAGGATTGAGACCCTATATCAATGCTAAGTAATTAGCAAACACGTCTTGCCGTCGTACCCTCAAGCTGTAAGGCATTCATTGAGTCGAACTTCATATCGACATGGACAAGTCCTGGAGCCTTGCCTAATGACAATGTGCCCAGAGAATCTTGGAGTCCAAGGGCTTCAGCACCATTGATCGTCGCCCAACTTATGATTTCATTGAAGTCTACATAGCTCTTGTACCGCTTGATTGTTTTGACTTCTTCCCAGATATCTAGTTGCCAGTTGGAAGTCAAGCTATCAGTACCAATGCAGACTTTAGCATCATTATCGAGAAATACTTGGTAGTCAGGCAGTCTATTTTCAATATATAAGTTGGCATTTGGGCAAGTAGCCCAGTAAGTCTGACTATTCCACTCCATTGCTGCTTTGAGATCTTCGGCAGTAGTCAAGGTATTATGAACGAATAGAGTCTTACAATTAGGATCCATTTGTTCGATCAGGTAGTGTATAGCTGTGCTATTCCTAACAATGTTCTGATCTATTGTGAAGCCAAACTGTGCATAGAAGTCATGAAATCCTCCTGTGCCATATTCAAAGAGTTCATTCTCAGGAGGTGTCTCTTGGTTATGCACACTGACAGTACCTCTACCTCCATTGAGCTTATTGATTTGATTAAACAGATCTTCAGTCACAGTATAAGGTGCATGTGGTACGTAAGAGTATTGATTCTTCTTCGTTTGGCTCAAGAGGTTGTATACTTCCTGATACTGCGCTATAGTAGTCTCAGTCATAGTAGGCTGTAAGAAGTCAAACATTTCTACAAAGGTGTAGTATTGGATGCTACTCTCTTCTTTAGTCTGGTAGGTGTGAGGGGCATTGCTGATATCACCAACAGCTACGATGCCTCTATCATACATGTATTGGTCATTGACCTTGACTTGGTGGAGTATTTCCTCGAGTTCAATATCACGCAAGGTGACTACTTTTTTAAGAAAAGGAAGGAGTCCGGTGCCAGTATCGACTCTGCCAACTAGGTGAGATAGTTCAAGGTGACAGTGGGCATTGACTAGACCTGGCATAAGTAGACCAGGTAAATGCTTGACATCCACGCTGGATAGCGAATCTGCTTTGCCTACACTATGCACTACACCAAAATCATCAATTGCAACATAACCCTGTTCGATAGGAGCTTGATCAACAGGTATCAAGAGGTCAGCCGAGTAGTATTTCATAGTGATTAGAGTTTTTGAACGACTAAACCATTTCTCATTCTCGGTTCAAAGTAGGTTGACTTTGGTGCAACGAGGCCACCATCGTCAAGTAAGGGTTTGAGTCTTTTGAAAGTTACAGACGGAAAGAAGAATGCTATTTGGTTAGCTGCGTTGTCAGTTTGCTTTATTGTCGAATTTAGAGAAGTATCTCCCTGCACATAGATGACCTCTTTAACTAGAGCTTTTGCAGTAGTATCAAGAATGTAGTGATTAAACAAGTCCATGGCTCCGCCTGGCATACTATCGAGGTAGGTCTTTTTCCATTTGAGACTAATCCACTTGCCATCTTGGTAGGCCATCATGGTCTTCCGACTATCTGGTTGTTCGAATTTGCTAGCTTCAGATATTTTGAAATATTCCTTGCTCAACTTAGCAAAGTCACTCAGTGATAAGGACTTGTTGAATACAATAATACGGTTGTATGGTTTGATAATCAGATCTCTAAAAGGGAAAATAGCGACTAGTAATTTGCCATATGTTTTAGGATCATCTAAGTAGAGCTTATCTACTGAGTAGCATCTATGGTGACCATCAGCTATATAGGCTTTTGTAACGTCCTTATTAAAATAGTGAAGCAGTGTGTTGACTGCTTTCTTGTCACTGACGGGGTAGACAGTATGGGTCTCAGATTTGGTATAGTCAAAGCTCAAACCTTTCTCAGGTTTGAATTTGTCAATCCATTGAAAGAAGCTCGGATCATCAGGGATAGTCAAGAGTACAGGTTTGATATGGGCATTCCTTTCCTTGATAAGGTTCATCATGATTTGCTCTTTTTCTTTCAGAGTATTTTCATGGCGAATGATGTTGCCATCAATAATTTCTTGAGCATCTACAGTACAGAGAATGCCTGTATGTAACACCCCATTGAATGTAACTTCATAAATTAGGATTTGCTCTTCTTTATGATTGACAAATAATTTGTCGTCTACATAAGTATTGTACAAATCTTTAGCATTGGAGATAAAACGCTTAAAGTTTTTGACTTTTGTAGGGTTAGGTATACTAGGCTTGAAAGAATGAATCTTCATAGGTTTGATAGATATTCAATTCTATGCAAGATGCAAAAACTATTTTACTTCTCTCTACATAATTTTCATGTAGGAGCTTACTAGGAAACTTGGAGATTCTTTGACGATATTTTCGAGGGCTTTATCAGCTTTTTTTGAGAATGTCTCGATAGAAGAAACCATTTTTTTGAATTCTTTAGACCTCTCACAATTACCCTCAATAGCAGATAGCGTTTGAAGTGCTTCCATTAGTGGGTCGAGTTCTTTCTTTCGTCGGTGTTTTACTATTTGACAGAAGACTTTCCACATGTCTTTTTCTGCGACAAAGAATTCTTTTCTTGTGTCAGTCACATGCTGGATATGGACTAACTTCCATTCGCAAAGTATGCGTAAGTTGGTATTAGTACTACCTCTTGAGATATTCAGCTCTTGCATGACTTCATCTGCACACTTGGCTTCACATGAGATGAGTAGCAAACCATGAATCTGAGCCAAAATACGGTTGACTCCCCAATTGAGGCCAAATTCACCCCAATTCTTAATAAACTGTTGTTTTGCTAATTGATAATCCACGACTTGCTCATTCATGATGGACATATCAATACGATTTAGCTTCAAATTGTTTAGACAAATGGCAATTTAACTTGCACAGCAGGATATGTTTTTTTTCGAATGGCTATCTTGAATCTCTCATCTTTGGCATGTTCTGCTTTGACATAGCCAAGGCCAATTGGCTCTTCTAGGGTAGGGGACATGGTGCCAGAAGTCACAATGCCTACTTCATTGTCATCCATGTCTAGGATGATGTAGCCTTGTCTTGGAATCCTTCTTTCTTCCATTTTGAAGCCAATGAGCTTCTTTGTACTTCCAGCTTTTTTTTCTGCAATGAGTAGATCCTTACTGAAGAAGTCTGCTGCCTTTTTGGTTTTAGTAATCCACCCTAGTCTTGCTTCTAGTGGAGAAGTATCTTCATCTAGTTCGTGACCATAGAGGCAGTAAGCCTTTTCTAGTCTTAGTGTATCTCTACATCCCAGACCTGCGGGCAAAAGTCCAGATGTCTTGCCTGCATCCATAATGGCATGCCACATTACCTCACTCTGTGACTCATCGAAGTAGAGTTCAAATCCTCCAGCACCGGTGTATCCAGTAGCTGAGATGAGTACATTGTCAATGCCAGCAACTTTGCCTTTTGTAAAATGATAGAATGCAATATCATCAAGTACCACCTCTGTTAGGGATTGTAAGATAGCAGTTGCTTGAGGACCTTGAAGTGCTAGTAGACTAGTTTTAGTTGAGATATTGATCAGAGCAGTATCAAAGGTATTTGCTTTTGCTATCCAAGCCCAATCTTTTTCAATATTAGAAGCATTAACTACCAGCATAAAAGCCATTTCACCCTCCGAACACTGATCATTGAACAGCCTGTAGACGATTAAGTCATCTATCACACCACCGGTCTGATTTGGCAGGCAGCTATATTGAGCTTCTCCAGGGTTAAGTGTTGATGCATCATTGCTAGTGACTAGTTGGACTAGGTCAAGAGCTTCTTTGCCTTTGACGATAAATTGACCCATATGTGAGACATCAAACAATCCAGCCTTACTTCTTACTGCTAGATGTTCTTCTGTGATTGAAGTGTAAGATACAGGCATGTCATATCCTGCAAAAGGAACTATTTTGGCACCTAGTGCCACGTGAATGTCATAGAATGCAGTCTGCTTTGTCATTGCTTACTTAGTTTACTTTAATAATATCAAGTATCTGGTCTCCTACATTCAGACTGTGGATAGTCTTCATCCCTTCCGATACCTTTCCAAAAATCGTATACCTCCCATCGAGGTGAGGTGTTGGGCTATGTGTAACAAACCATTGTGCTGACTCTGTATGCGGACCAGCAGATGCCATGCCGACATATCCTTCATCGTCATAGTATTGTTTCGAAAATTCTGAATTGATCGTAGAATTGATACTCCCATAGCCATCCCCTCTTGTACACCCAGTCTGTACTACGAAATTAGGCACGACCCTATGGAATATCTTATTGTCATAGAAATTGTCATTAACTAATTGGGTAAAGTTCAAGACTGATTCAGGAGCAGCTTTTAGATTTGGTGTAATGTTAAATATACCCTTGTTTGTTTTTACAATGAAGTAAGTGCTATCACTAATCTGATCTGCCAATTCCCAATTGATAGGTGTTGCTTTATTAGTATAGGCTACCATTGTGGTCGTATCTCTGAGATTGTCTAATGCCTGATGTAGCACAGAGTATGTCTCTACATCACGTGGTAGAATCAACTTGTTTAAGGCATCCATGACAAAGGTGTCGTTCTTAATCACCTTTTTGAATTCAGGGTTACTGAAGACTGGGGCAACCTCATAAAGGCAACCTACGTCGCCATCTTCAACCACCTTTGTGACAATTTCCAAAAGTTTCTTTCTAGCATACCTAGGTGATGAGGCAAATACTGCATCGAACTTATCTGATGTAACTATACTTGCTAGAGAAGCACCGATTGCTGTTTTGAGACTTGGGATACTAGTAGTATCATAGATTTCTTCTAAGTTGCTATAACTCAAGAGGTCATGACCGAGAGCACTGATTAATGTTGTTTGTACCTGAGTAGACAGGGGTTGTTCAAATAAAGATAGGACTTCATATCTAGCTGCATTCCTTGATTTCGAAAAATAATAAGGTATTTGCTTAAAGTAAGCCTTGTACAGTTTTGACTTGATCAAAGTATCAGTTGAGCTCTTAGCCAGTGCTCTTATTGTATTGTAAGTGTCCTTGTCTTTGATTGAATAGAGGTAGTCAGCTGCAGTTTCTCTAATCTGATTGTTGGGGTTAGTCAGTAATGTTGATATCAGTGTATCATTGAATGGAAATGCAGTCAAGGCTTTGATAGCATTGATTTTGACCCTGTAGTCGTCTTCCAATTCTAGACTGTTCTTTAATACTCTGAATATATCAGGATTGCCATCCGAATTTCTGAGTGCTAGGGCAAGGGCCATTTTGACATTGACATTTTGTTCCTTCACAAGTTGATTAGATAACCTGAATTGATAGTCAATAATGTCAAGATTGCTTACCCTACTGAGATAGTGAGCTGCATAGAGACGAGCTTGTGCTGGAATAGCTTCATTCAAGACTAGCTCTACCATCTTTTTTGTGCCTGCCTCACTGACCATATTATTGAGCCCAAATCGATAGATTGCCTTTGCTTGATTATTGAGTAGGATGGTGTCAGTTATCCTATATGTTGAAGTAGTGGCTATAAAATTCAGCACGTCTTCTTTTCCAACTTTACCGCAGGCTTCTAGTATTGACCCGTTGACAGCATTGTCTACTGAAGTAGTATCTCTACTCCTAAATGCTGCTATTAAACTCTGAATGGTGCTTGGGTTTCCTTGTTGTCCGAGACTATACGCTGCCATCTCTTTGACAGAGGCGACTGGGTCATTGGTAAGTAAGTCTTGCAATACAGGAATAGCTTCTTCAGACTGTAGGGAAGCAAAGGATTCTGTAACAAGATATCTACTGGTGACATTATCCGAATTTGCATAAAACAGGAGACTATCAACTTGTTGATTGTTCCTAAAGTTTAAGATCTTTTGAACTTCAATATTATCAAAGTCAATCTCAATTGAGGTATTATTCTTGTTACTTGCAGGTACACAGGAATAAGCAATAAGTATAACAAATAACAGAGATGAGGTGTGCTTCAACATACTTTAACTAAGTAAATTCTTCTAAACGTTGCAAATGTAGCAGAGATTTAAGACTTTTAAGCAAGCGAATGAATCTACTACTCTTAAATAAAACACTACTCACATGAGAATATTATATTTTATTATTCTAACCATCTGCTCTTTTGTATTAAGTGGACAGAATATGATCAGCTTTGAGCTTGTCAGTAATTTGACAGCATCTGAAGCGAATGCTCAGCTTGGAGGCAATGGTACATTTGATCAAGAAATCTATAAGGTGCTTTACTATACTGAGCATCTTGGAGGTGTACAAGATACTGCTTCAGGTTTGGTGTGTCTACCTATTGCATTAGGTAGGACTTTCCCTGTGGCGGTGTATCAGCATGGTACTGTTGACTCAAGAGAAGCGGTGCCATCAAGATTAGATGGTTATGAAATAGGAGCAATCTTGGCGTCGGAAGGATACATTGGGGTGATGCCTGATTTTATAGGCTTGGGAGACAGTAAGGGCTTGCACCCTTATATTCACTCAGATACTGAATCTAGTGCAGCAGCAGATTTGATATATGCATCTTATCAATTAGCTGATTCTATTGGGGTGGTGTATAATGAACAGTTGTTTATCACAGGATATTCCCAGGGAGGACATGCTGGAGCAGCCCTTCATAAAGATGTGGAAGCTGGTAGGTTTGACAATTTGCCAATGGTGACAGCAGCAAGTCATATGTCTGGTCCTTATAGCGTATCTAAGGAGATGCCAGAGTTTACCCTTGGAGAAAGCAATTATTTCTTTGGTGCCTATCTCGCATGGGTTACACTATCAATGCAAGCTACCTACCCTGATCTTCTATCCGACTTTACATTAGCGGATATTTTTAGGGAAGAATATTTAAATGATATAGAAAGATTCAAAAATGAAGAAATTGGTTTGATATTCTTAAATATCAGATTGGCAGCAATATTACAAGCTAATAATGGTGGAACTATACAACCTCGAAACATGCTACTACCTGAGATATTAGATGCGATATTAAACGACCCATCTCACCCAGTAAGTCAAGCACTTGCAAGAAATGACCTCCACGATTGGGCCCCGCAAGCACCAACGAGATTAATGTATTGTGAGGGTGATGATCAAGTCGGTTATCTTAATTCTATTCTCGCTGAAGAGACTATGCAGGCCAATGGGGCACCAGATGTTTTAGCAGTGAATCATGGAAATTTGACCCATGGAGGATGTGTCAATCCCGCTGTTACAGCAACTATAGACTTCTTCAAGCAGTATCAAGAAGTAGGGTTTTTCTTGAACGCCGAAGATGTCAATAGCAATTGCGAGGTGCAATTTGTCAATTATGACCAAAGGTTAGAATTGATCAGAGATGCGGACTGTGATGTGAGATCTTATGACTATTCAATAGTAGATCTAAGCGGTAGAGTACAAGATCAAGGAGTCTTGTCGCCAGCAGACGCATATATTGACATTACTCAACTTAGTCAAGGATTATTCATAGTATCTACGATTGACAATCAAGGCGAAGCAGCGACTTACAAGTTTTCTAAGTTGTAATAAAAAACAAACTTGTTCCATTATTAGTCTTGTCAAAAGATTATGTAACATTGTGGGACTAAATAAATATTAAGAGTATATAGAAGATGGCATTGAATTTAGATGATTATGTAGTTGTGTCAGGAATGGCAGGTGTTCACAAGATTGTAACAACGAGAAGCAATGGATTGGTTGTACAAGAGATTGATAGCGGTAAGTCTAAGTTTTGTTCAGTGAGAAAGCACCAGTTTACTCCCTTGAGTACGGTTGGCATCTATACCTTGACAGATACTATTGAACTCTCTATAGTATTCGAGACTATGCTTAATCAATATGACAAGACTCCACCTGTAGCTGTCACTGCTCCTAAACACGAAATCGAAGAATATTTTGAAGGCTTGGTCCCGGAATACGATGAAGACAAGGTATACATCAGCGATATGAAGAAAGTCATCAAGTGGTTTAACTTCATGAAAGAAAGAGACCTCCTTAAGCCAGCAGAAGAAGTAGCTGAGTCAGAAGCTACAGATTAAGGAGGAGTTGGTCATTGCTGACATCTTTCAACAGCTGAAAAGACTTCCTATGATATTTTGTAATGCCAGAACTGGCAATTGCCTCTCGATGGGCTCGGGTAGGGTATCCCTTGTTTTGTATCCATAGATACTCAGGATGCTTCTTATCAATAGTTTTCATATAATTATCCCTTGCAACCTTGGCTAGTATTGATGCCGCTGCGATACTCAGGAACTTAGCATCACCTTTGACGATTGTTTGATAGGAGACTTGCTTGTATGGCAAAAAGTAATTGCCATCAACAATAATAAATTCTGGGTCAACTCCTAATCCTTTGATAGCACGATGCATAGCTTTGATCGAACATCTTAAGATATTCCACTTATCAATTTCATTAGGGCTACATCTTGAGATGTTATAATACAAGGCTTCTTGTTTGATGAGATCAGCTAGGGCCTCTCTATCTACTTCCTTTAGCGCTTTTGAGTCTTGAATGTTAGGGTTTGTGTATCCTTTGGGAAATATTACCGCTGCTGCAAACACAGGACCAGCGAGACACCCTCTTCCTGCTTCATCGCAACCAACCTCCACTTCCTTACCTGAATAGTTAGATTGTAGAGGGGTAGCAAGTATGTTCTTATTCTTGCGTGAAGGCATATTCTACAAGGTTAGCACCCATTTGAAGTGCAGCCAATCTGATCGCTTCTGGATCCTTATGGACTTCTCTGTCTTCCCAACCATCACCCAGGTCACTTTCGTAAGAATAAAAGCAAACTAGTCTTCCTTCGTAGATGAGACCAAAACCTTGCGAAGGCTTGTCATCGTGTTTGTGAATCTTTGGTAGTCCATTCTTAAACTGAAAGGTTTGGTTATACACTTCATGACTAAACGGTAGCTCCACAAAGTCTAATTCCGGAAATACCTTCTTCATTGATGGCTTAATGTAAGGGTCCATACCATAGTTGTCATCGATATGCAGAAAGCCACCACCAATCAGATAGTTTCTCAAGTTCTCAGCTTCAGCATTGTTGAAGACCACATTGCCATGACCTGTCATATGTAGAAAGCTGTAGTTAAACAAATCCACACTGCCAACTTCTACAGTGGCATAGTCAGGATCAATACTTGTATTTAATTTGCTATTGCAAAAGTTAGCAAGGTTGGTCAATGCTGTGGGATTAGCATACCAATCTCCACCGCCATTGTACTTCAGCAAGGCAATTTGAGTAGTGAAGTTCTTGCTAGCAAATGCTAGAGACAAGCATGCTGTAAGTATGACAAAAATGTATTTCATAGACTTATTTAACTGCATTGTGTAGGCCAAAAGTATGAAGAATATCACAATGCTTAATTGATTTTCTCATCTGTATTTGGTGAAGTGTTTTATACACTAATCCAATTCTGGATTGATTAGGGTTATCTCCTTAAAAATTGCTCTACTTTGCCTGAGTTCTTAAAATGTAGTGAAACTATACTTTGTAATTCATAATGACTTACCTTTGCACAAATTTTTGAATAACAGGTATTTAACTATGACAACAGACAACAAAACATTGCCTTACAAGGTAAAGGACATTGCACTAGCAGATTGGGGAAGAAAAGAAATGGATTTAGCAGAAGCTGAAATGCCAGGACTTATGGCATTGAGAGAAGAATTCGGAGCTAGTAAACCACTCAAAGGAGCTAATATCGCAGGGTGTCTTCACATGACAATCCAAACTGCTGTACTTATCGAAACTCTAGTTGAGTTAGGTGCTGATGTTACTTGGTCTTCTTGTAATATCTTTTCAACTCAAGATCATGCTGCTGCTGCCATTGCTGCAAGTGGGGTCCCTGTATTTGCTTGGAAAGGAATGAATGAAGAAGAGTTTGACTGGTGTATAGAGCAGACATTGACATCATTCAAAAATGGGAAGCCATTGAATATGATCCTTGATGATGGAGGTGACTTGACAAACATGGTATTGGACAGATACCCTGAGCTAGTGAATGATATCAGAGGGATAAGTGAGGAGACTACCACAGGTGTTCATAGACTCTATGAAAGACAGATTAATGGTACACTACCACTGCCAGCTATCAATATCAATGACTCAGTAACCAAGTCAAAGTTTGACAATAAATATGGGTGTAAAGAGTCTTGCGTAGATGCTATAAGAAGAGCTACCGACGTCATGATGGCGGGTAAAGTAGCTGTAGTTGCAGGATATGGAGATGTAGGTAAGGGTTCTGCTGCCTCATTAGCGGGAGCTGGTTGTAGAGTGATTGTAACTGAGATAGATCCTATTTGTGCCCTTCAAGCTGCTATGGATGGATTTGCAGTAAAGAAGATGTCTACAGCATTGCAAGATGCTAACATTATCGTCACAGCAACAGGAAACAAAGACATACTTAGAGCAGAACACTTTGAGGCTATGAATGATAAGACTATCGTTTGTAACATCGGACACTTTGACAACGAAATCGATATGGATTGGTTGAACAACAAGTCAGGTGCAGAAAAGATTGAAATCAAGCCGCAAGTAGATAAGTATACATTGAAGGGGAAAGATATCCTTGTATTAGCAGAAGGTAGATTAGTCAACCTTGGTTGTGCAACAGGTCACCCATCGTTTGTAATGAGTAACTCATTCACTAACCAGGTGTTAGCACAGTTAGAGCTATGGCAGAATACTGAGAAGTATAACAATGAGGTGTACATGTTACCTAAGCACTTAGATGAAAAAGTAGCTAGACTACACCTTTCTAAGATTGGTGTTGAATTAGAAGAAATGTCTAAAGACCAAGCTGATTATATCAATGTGCCTTTAGAAGGACCATACAAGCCAGAATATTACAGATACTAGGATTTAGCATCTGTTATTAGATACAATATAAGCGACTTTGACATTGTGCAAAGTCGCTTTTTTTATTGAAGAAAGCAGCGTTGTTACTCTACATCGGATAACCAATCTATCACTATCAATTAAATCAAACACATGAGAAATTTAATTAAGCTATTTAGCCTGTTCGCCATTCTATCAGTTATTGTTATTGGATGTAAAAAGGATGAAATCATCGTAGTAGATACTTTCACTCCAATAGAGATCAATCCCCCAGTTGACAATGTCCAAGCTGATGTCTATGGTAAGGTAGTCAATCAAAGTGACGAAGCACTGGAAGAAATCACTGTTGAGCTCAATGGGGCTTCAGTAAGCACTGATGAGAATGGTTTTTTCAAATTTAGAAATGTAACAGTAAATTCTTATGGTAATGTCATTACAGTTAATGAAGCTGGATACTTTAAGGCAATTAAATTCATAGAGACAGATGCTGATGCTTCTGCCTATGTTGAATTCAAATTGATGGACAAGACACTTAAAGGGTCAGTAGCTTCATCTTCAGCAAGTGAAGTAGTGATCAGTGGTCAATCTAAGGTAGAATTTCAAGCAGATGGATTTATAGATTCATCAGGTGAGCCATATACTGGTCAGGTAGAAATATATGCACAATGGCTTGACCCTACAGCCTTGAGTACATTGCAGGAGATGCCTGGGGACTTGAGAGCAGTAGACACAGGTAGTGAGATAGTACAGTTAGCAACATATGGTATGCTAGCAGTAGAATTAGAATCGCCAAGTGGTGAGCAACTCAACTTAGCGCCGGGAATGGATGCAGAGTTGACATTTGACGTGCCACTAGAACTAGAAGCAGGTGCACCTGAGACTATTCCAATGTGGCATTTTGATGAGGACTCTGGATATTGGGTAGAACAAGGAGCAGCAACCCTGGTGGACGGTATGTACATTGGGACTGTGTCACACTTCTCGTTTTGGAACTGCGATGCCCCCTTCCCACTAGTCAACATGCATGGGCTGGTCAGTGATAACAGAGGTTATGGTCTAGCTAATTTATTGGTAGAGATAGTGATGAATTCAGGTGCTTCGGCAGGTTCTGGTTGGACGGATGCTGACGGGTATTACTATGGTAAGATACCCGCAAATGAAGTGTTGACTATTAAGATTTATGATTCATGTGGAGACCTTGTCTATGAAGACGTCATTGGACCATTTGTCACAGATGTCCTCATTCAGCCCATTGAAATAGTAGATAATATGAATAATATATTGTTTACAGGAACATTTGAGGACTGTGATGGCAATGCTGTTGTAGATGGATACATCAAGGTGGGCTCGAATGATTTTGCCCAAATTATCTTTGTCGAAGACGATGGGTCTTTTGCAGGGTTAGTCAATGTTTGTGACCTTTTGGAAGTAGAAGTAGTCGGTATAGACCTCGTTAATTCATTGCAATCTGCACCTGTAAGTGTTATAGTTGATGGTACCGATGCAGAAATAGGGGTGCTATCTGCTTGCGATGAGTTGGAACAATACTTTTACTACACTATGGGAGACACGTTTGTCACAATGACTGAAGCCTACTTCCAATACTCCCCAGATTCGCTTGGTTCAGAATACTACTTCATGTCAGGAACAGGACCTAGTATTGATGGCTTTCCAACCATTGGAATTATCATAGACAATGGTCTAGGTGACTATAATCCCGATTATGCATTATTGTTTAGTAATAACCTTCTAGGCATTTGTCAAAGCCCTGATTGTGGATCTTTTGTTGTGACGTTTACACAATTACCATTAGAACAAGGCGAAACTGTGAAGGCCACATTTACTGGAATATTAGATGTCAATGGGGTAGATACCCAAGTCGATGGAGCATTTAAGACTATATTGTTCTGATGAAATAGACAGGACAACATCAGAAAAAGGGAAGGCAATTAGTTGTCTTCCCTTTTTTAATGCCCTATGTCAGTGAGAAGTTATATATGGTTATCAAAGCTTACAACTTATTAACGATTTACATATCTTGAATGTAAATTTTTCAAGTGCTTTAATATTAATCAATTTCTGAAATCATCAATCAAAGGGATATAGTAATAGATTGTTTAACTATTGAGATTTCTTATGCTGGATTAGCCCTATTTTTGCACTATGAGTTTAAGATCAACAGTGTTAACACCATTTGCCCTAGCTATCTCGAGAAAAATAGCCAAGGATGCTCGGAATGCTGTCAAAGATCAAACTAAGACACTTAAGTACCTAGTCTCAAAAGCACGTAATACCCAGTTTGGTAGAGATCATCACTTTAGAGAGGTCAAGGATATTAGAACCTATCAATCACATGTGCCGCTCAGAGACTACGAAGGTCACCGCCCCTATGTCGAGCAGATCCTAGAAGGAAAGCCAAATATGCTATGGCCAGGTATGCCAAAGTATTTTGCTAAGACATCAGGTACAACATCTGGGGTAAAGTATATCCCAATTTCTGCAGATAGTATGCCTTTCCATATACAGAGTGCAAGGAATGCAACCTTTAATATGCTAAGTCAGTTAGGCCGTCTTGATACATTTGATGGTAAGTTGATCTTCTTAAGTGGTTCGCCGACTCTGACTACTCCTGAATGTGGAGTCTTGACGGGAAGGTTATCTGGGATAGTCAATCATGAGATTCCTTCATGGCTGACGAAGAGCCAACTCCCTACCTACACTACAAACTGTATTGATGATTGGGAGACTAAGTTAGATCGTATAGTAGAAGAAACAAGGTATGAAGATATGAGGCTCATTAGCGGCATCCCACCTTGGGTACAGATGTACTACGAAAAGCTCCTAGAAGCCACCGGAAAAACTACTGTATCAGACCTGTTTCCGAATTTTAATATATTCGTTTATGGAGGGGTCAATTTTCAGCCATATAGAGAGTCCTTAACCAATTTGGTCGGCAGAGATGTGCCATCCCTTGAGACTTACCCAGCTTCCGAAGGCTTTATTGCTTTTCAAGATAGGGTCGGGAGTAATGACTTGCTTCTCAATTCCAATGCTGGTATCTTTTATGAGTTTGTGCCCTTAGATCAAGTATTTGATGAATCTCCAGATAGAGTTACGTTGGCGGATGTAGAGATAGGCAAAGACTATGCGATAATTCTCACAACGAATGCGGGACTCTGGGCATATAATATTGGTGACACTGTCAGATTTGTTTCAAAAGATCCATATAGACTTGTAGTGTCTGGTAGGATCAAGCACTATATTTCTGCATTCGGCGAGCATGTGATTGGCAAAGAAGTAGATCAGGCTATGACTGAAATCTGCCAACAGTACAGCGCCAGTGTAGTCGAATATACTGTAGCTCCTCAAGTTAATCCAACGAATGGAGAGCCTTATCATGAGTGGTTTGTTGAATGGGAGAAAGCTCCTGTTGATATGCAACAGTTTAGAGATGCTTTAGACAAGTCAATGCAAATCCAAAACATCTACTACAAAGACTTGATTGTGGGAAAAGTACTCAAGCAATTGCAGATCACTTCATTATCCACTGGCAGCTTTAGACGATACATGGAATCAAAAGGAAAGCTTGGTGGGCAAAACAAAGTCCCAAGACTTTCTAATGATAGATCAATAGTGAGTCAATTGACTTAAAACACTTCTGTAATTATTATGAACATATTGATTGTATACAATGGCTTGATTCCTGTGACACATTACGGTGGTACAGAAAGAGTGATATGTAGTCTAGGCAAGGAGTTGGCAAGGTTAGGTCATTCAATCAGTTTTCTTGTAAAACAAGGTTCTAAGTGTGATTTTGGGACAATTATATCAATGGATGATTCAAAGCGGATCATTGATCAGATTCCAGCGAACATTGACATCGTCCACTTTAATGCCACACCAAAAGACTTAGAAGAGCTGAATATTCCCTATGTGATTACCATTCATGGCAATACTGATCCTAATGAGCAATTAGCGAAGAATATAGTATTTGTCTCATCAAATCATGCTCAGCGACATGGTAGCTCCAGCTACATAGACAATGGGCTTGATTGGGATGATTATCCAACGCCTAATTTGTCATCACCCAGAAGTAGGTTTCATTTCTTAGCAAAGGCAGCATGGCGGGTAAAGAATGTCCAGGGAGCTATTGATGTGATTAAGCAAACTAAGCATGAAAAACTAGATGTATTAGGCGGCCATCGATTCAATATGAAAATGGGAGTTCGCTTGACCTTTTCGCCTCGTATCCGATTTTATGGTATGGTCGGAATGGCAGAAAAAGCCAAAGTGATGCAAGAGTCAAAAGGACTAATCTTCCCAGTAAAGTGGCATGAGCCATTTGGGTTGGCGATAATAGAGAGATTGTATTATGGCTGTCCAGTATTTGGGACGACTTATGGATCACTTCCTGAGTTAGTCAATGATGATGTAGGCCATCTATCAAATAGTGTTAGTGGATTAGCAAAAGCTCTTGAGACATCCAGTGAGTACTCTCAAACTAGATGCCATAACTATGCTAGAGACTTATTCAATGCGAAAGCCATGGCTCACTCCTACATTGAGAAGTACAATGCAGTACTAAATGGCGAATGTTTAAATACAAAACCACCTCAAATTCAGATGCCTCAGACAGAGAAGTTTCTTCCTTGGAATGCTTAATTGAAAGACTCAATAGCAATTGTATCGGCGATTATTCGGCTAATCCAAGCAAAGTATAGATAAACGGAATATTTAGATGAAACTTTGTCGAAACAAATATTTGTTAATAATATATATGTAATAAGAAAGTCAACTCACAATTCTTTCTTAGCTTTAGTTACTAAATTTAAGATCATGATCACTACACTTACCTACGTTTCCCTTTTTACTGGTGGCATCTTAGTTTTGCTATTGTTATTGTCTTTGCTTGGAGTCTTAGATCTTGATTTAGACATTGGTGGTGGTGATACAGATATTGATTCTGATGCTGGAGGCATTGGTCTTATCAAAGGGATATTGACCTTCGTATCAGTAAGTTCTTGGGTGATGAAAATATTGCTTCATGCAAATAAAGGCATTGCTTTGGTTTTAGGCATAGGAATGTTGGCAGGTCTTCTGGCTTTTTTAATGTTGAATTATTTACTAAAACTATTGCTAAGTAATACTGAAAATGTCAACTGGGAACTAGATGATGCTCTCTATGGTGAAGGTTCAGTTTATCTAAAAGTACCGGCTGGAGCTGGAAGTGGTATAGTAAATTTAGAGGTGAAAGGAGTTACTCGCGAATTGAAAGCAAAAACATCCTCCAAAGAAGACCTTCCTACTGGAGCGACAATCAGAGTGATTGGCATTGAAGGGGAGTTTTTAATCGTAGAAAAAGCATAATCAATTTATATAGAATCAAATAAAATTCAATCTTATGACGAGTCAAATATTAATCTTAGTAGGGTTTTTGGTGTTGGTGTCGATCCTTGTACTCCTATTTTTTATTAGTAGATACAAGCGTTGTCCGTCAGACAAAATCTTAGTCGTATACGGTAAAACAGGTGGAGAAACGTCTGCCAAATGTTATGCAGGTGGTGCCACTTTTGTATGGCCAGTGATTCAGGATTATCGGTTCCTCGACTTGACACCAATTAGTATTGATGTTAACTTACAAGATGCTCTTTCTAAACAGAACATTAGAGTATCAGTACCTGCCCAATTTACAGTAGGAGTAAGTAATAAACCAAATTTGATGATTGCCGCAGCTGAAAGATTACTTGGACTAGAAAGACCACAGGTAAGATCATTAGCTCATGATATTATCATGGGACAAATGAGGTTAGTAATTGCAAATATGGATATTGAAGAACTGAATACGGATAGAGATAAATTTGTAGAATCAGTATATAGAAACGTTGGAAACGAGCTACATAAAATAGGCTTGGAACTTATTAATGTCAACGTAACTGACATTCAAGATGAATCTGGTTATATCCAGGCGTTAGGAAAGGAAGCTGCTGCAAAAGCAATTAATGATGCAAAAGTAAAAGTTGCTAATGAAGAAAGAACTGGAGCAATAGGACAAGCCGAAGCTCAACAGGAACAGCGATCTAAAGTAGCAGATGCTAATAGTCGAGCAGAAATTGGAGAAGCAGTGGCTACTCAACAACAGAGAATAAAAGTGGCTGAGTCAAATAGTTTTGCAGAAATAGGAGAGGCCGAAGCAGATCAACAACAAAGGGTAAGTATCGCTGAAGCCAATTCAAGAGCAGAAATTGGAGAGGCAGATGCTAGAGCAATTGCTATAGAAGGAAAAAACATGGCCAATATCAAAATTGCTAATTCTAATGCTGCTAAAGAAATAGAAGTTGCTGAGTCTGAAAGAAAGTCAACAGCAGCAAGGAAAGTAGCAAGTGCTAAGGCATTGCAAGAAGGATACGCTGCAGAGAGAGATGCCGAGGATGCAAGAGCAAAAATGGAACTGGCAAGAAGACAGGCAGATGAAGTTGTGGAAGCAGATATTGAAAAGCAAAAAGCGGTGATTGCTGCACAAGCAGAGGCTGAGAGACAAAGGGAAACAGCTAAGGGTGAAGCAGATGCATTGTTAGCAAAATATATGGCACAAGCTCAAGGACAGGAGGCGCTACTCACGAAGCAGGCAGAAGGGTTTCAGAGATTGGTAGAGGCAGCTGGAGGTAGTCCAGAAAGTGCTATTGGATACTTGATGATCGATAAACTTACCGAATTAGCTAAGATCCAAACAGGAGCAATAAAAGATTTAGAAATCGACAAAGTAGTTGTTTATGATAGTGGATCAGGAACTGGAGTTACTAACTTTGTTCAAGGCTTGTATGGCATGATGCCTCAGCTCAATGATTTTCTTGAACAGAGTGGAATGAGTCTTCCACAATCTTTAGTTGGCAAAAAAGAACAGGAAGCACAGGAAGACCAAATCGAAGAATAAGCAGCAACACATTTGATTGGAAAGACTAATTTTGTAGTTGATTCACTTTAGTTTCAGGTTGGTGTTATGACCCGAAGTTTGACTATACTGTATTGCTGAATTAATTACAGTACTACTTACTCACGCTAAACTCAATTGAAATCATTTTGTCATATATTGACAGTTCAATTAATAATCTTACATTTAGCGAACAATGCCACGTTGTATTGTTTTTTAGAAGGAAATATCGAGACAATGAATCAGAATATAGAAGCGAAACACGATGAGGTAAAAGATTACTATGGCAAAGAGCTGTCTCATAGTGATGACTTGAAGACTAATGCTTGCTGCACTATGGAGGAGCCGCCAGAATATTTCAAGGTAGCGCTAAGAAATGTACACAAGGAAGTCTTAGACAAATACTATGGGTGTGGGCTAGTCATTCCAGATCAATTGAAGGGAATGCGAATTCTTGATCTTGGTTCTGGGAGTGGAAGAGATTGCTATATTTTATCTCAATTTGTCGGGCAAGATGGAGAAGTCATTGGAGTAGACATGACAGACGAACAGCTAGATGTTGCGAATAAGCACATTGACTATCATACAACACAGTTTGGCTACAAGCATGCGAATGTCAAATTTCTAAAAGGCAACATAGAATCTCTCGAAGAGTTAGGCCTAGAGCCAAATAGTTTTGACCTGATCATCTCCAATTGTGTCATCAACTTAGCGATGAATAAGGACAAAGTACTCAAGGATGTGTATGAATTATTGAAGCCTGGTGGAGAAATGTACTTTAGCGATGTCTACAGTGATCGTCGAATTAGTGAGACCCTACAGGCCGATCCAGTACTCTGGGGAGAATGTCTGAGTGGAGCTCTCTATTGGAATGACTTTTTGCGTCTTGCAAAGAATGCTGGATTTACAGATCCAAGAAGTGTCAAGAATAATCCGATTACGATTGAGAATAAGGAAATACAAGCGAAGTGTGGCGATATTCAATTCTTCTCAGTAACCTACAGGCTCTGGAAGATTGACAATCTTGAGGATGAATGTGAAGATTATGGACAAGCAGTCGCATACAAAGGCACAATAGAACACAGCGAACACAGCTTTGACCTTGACAACCACCATAACTTCCCTAAGCACAAAATTCTACCAGTTTGTGGTAATACCTATCTGATGTTACAGTCTACAAGATATAGCGACCACTTTGAGTTCTACGGGACTTGGGATACACATTATGGTGTATTTGAAGGTTGCGGAGGAGCAATGCCATTTGCTGCACTAGCTGACGGCGAGGCTAGCAATTGTTGTTAGTGGAGTGAGCACCTATTCTTTTGATAATATTCTCTTAATATATACATAATATTAGGTTTCTACTTTTGAAGAGATGTCAGCAGTATTACAATTCTTTCTGGACAATTGAATATATGTAAGCTTCTGACATCTTTTTGCCTGAAAGGTTAACATTGGCTTAACATTACCAATTTAACTTTGCAGTAGAAAAAATTCAATTGTCCAAATGAATCAACCAATATTGAGAATAGCAGTTTGCTTATTTCTCCTTTCTACATGTTCTCTGAGTTCGCAATCAATCACTGCTAAATTCGGAAAAGGCCTTCAAATACTAGGTCAAGATTCTTCATTTTACATGAAAGTGGGGTTTAGATTTCAAAGTTTGATGATCGCTGATTGGTCTGTCGCTGATGATGCTAATGACTACGAAGCAGATTTTGATGCCAATGCTCTTATTCGTCGATCTAGAATAAAAATGGATGGATGGATCCTCAATTCAAAATTGCAATATAAAACAGAGTTGTCGATATCAAATAGAGACAATGGAGGAGGTAATTCCGATCTATACGGCAATGCAGCGAATATCATCCTAGACGCTTATGTGAAATATAATTTCTACCAAAACTTTAGTGTCAAGTTTGGTCAAACCAAACTAGCTGGTAACAGAGAACGAGTCATCTCGTCAGCCAACCTCCAGTTTGTAGATCGTTCTAGATTGAATTCTAGATTTACACTAGATCGGGATATGTTTATTCAGTTGCTCCATCACCATACATTTGGTGATGAGTTTCTTCTGAGAAGTAGCGTATCTTTTGGTCTTGGTGAAGGCAAAAATCAGATCGATGGTTTCCATGATGGATTCAACTATACTTATAGACTGGAGTTCTTACCTTTCGGAAAATTCCAATCAAAGGGAGATTATGTAGGTTCTTCAGTGAAGAGAGAGGCCAAACCAAAACTATCAATAGGACTAACCTATGATAATAATCAGAACTCTATCAGAGAAAGAGGACAGAAAGGTGACTACATCACTAATGCAGAAGGAAGCTTTGTAGGTAAAGACTTGAATACCTTCTTTGCTGACTTGATGTACAAGCACAAAGGTCTATCTATTATGGCAGAGTACGCTGACAAGCAAACTAGCGATGAAAACCCTCTTGTAACCGACATAGATGGTAACATCATTGGTGAGTTCTATACAGGATCTGCATTGAATCTATCAGCTGGATATATGTTTGATAATAACGTAGAAGTTGCAGGTAGATATACAACGATATCAGCTGACTTAGCGACTGACGAAGTGCATTACACCTTAGGCCTTAACAAGTTCTTCGTCGGCCATAAATTGAAAATACAAACGGATTTTTCTTTAGTAGAACGCCTAGAAAAACAAAACTCATTCCTTTGGAGAACCCAAATGGAAGTACATTTTTAGTAGACCACAACACTAACAACTAACCACAAAAACAAGACAACATGGAATTCGGATTTTGGGATGCAATTAATATTTTAGGAGCCTTGGCATTCTTCATTTTCGGTATGAAAATGATGAGTGAAGGGATCCAACGAGCAGCTGGATCTGCACTTAGGTCTATCCTTAGAAGTATGACTAAGAATAGATTCTTAGGAGTGTTAACCGGTTTTATCATTACCGCGTTAGTTCAGTCTTCTTCTGCTACAACAGTAATGACAGTCTCATTCGTGAATGCTGGAATACTCTCACTCGTAGAGTCGGCAGGTGTTATGATGGGTGCCAATATCGGAACAACAGTAACAGGATGGATTATTGCTATTCTTGGGTTCAAAGTGAAGCTTAGCGCTTACTCCATACCACTCTTTGCCGTTGGTGTACCAATGCTCTTTTCTAAGGTAGGCAATAGAAAATATTGGGGAGAATTTCTTATCGGTTTTGCAATATTATTTCTAGGATTGTCTTATTTGAAAAATGCAGTTCCTGACCTTGGAGGTGAGGCAATGGCATGGATAAAAGGTCTGTCACAATATGGGATATTTTCAAGAATATTCTTTGTATTCGTAGGTGCCATGATTACCGTAATTGTACAATCATCAAGTGCTGCCATGGCAGTGACGCTTACGCTGGTCTATGCTGGTTGGCTTCCCCTAGATGTTGCTGCAGCAATGGTACTAGGTGAAAATATAGGTACTACAATTACTGCTGAGTTGGCCTCTATTATTGGTAATGTACATGCCAAAAGATCAGCAAGAATTCACTCAATGTTTAATATCATTGGAGTCTGTTGGATGGTGATGCTTTTACCTTGGGTAATTGACTTCCTTACTGTGTTTGTTGAGAATTTCACTAATATATTTGAAAGTAATGCGAAGCTCAAGACGGCTGATTTGAATGAAGCACAAAGAATGAATACATACATTCTTGCGGCATTCCACACGACGTTTAACATTATCAATGTTGCATTGTTGATAGGATTCGTGCCGTGGCTAATCAAGGCTGCTGTTTGGTCAGTAAAAGCTAAGAACAATGACGACGAAGAAGTAAGATTGAAATTCATAGATGCTAGTCAAAGAACACCAGAACTTGCAACAGTTGAGCTGCAAAAAGAAACTGCTCACTTCGGAGAAGTAACTTCTAGAATGTCAGAATACGCTAGAATATTGCTGAACTCAACAGATGAAAAGGAGCAAGTAGAGATGTATAAAAAGCTAAGGAAGTACGAGGACATCACAGATAAGATGGAGGTCGAAATCACTGAATATATTACTAAATTGTCCAATCAGGAGATGACGCCGAAGACTAGTATTAGACTAAGAAGCTTCATGAATATTTGTAATGACTTAGAACGTATTGGGGACATTTACTTCCAAATGTATAAGACATTAGAATACAAAAACGAAAAGAAGCTCTACTTCACACCAAATCAAAGAAATGGTCTGAATGAACTAATGGACTTAGTGGATGAAGCATTTGGTATTGCTTTAGCCAACCTAAGTACCTCCAGCTTTGATGATGTTACGGTCACATCAGCAAGCGAAAAAGAAAGGGATATCAATAGATTCAGAGATAAGCTCAGAAAACAAAACTTAGAAAGAATTAACGATAAAGATTATAATGCTAATTCGTCATTGATCTTTACCAATATGTTCTCTTCACTAGAGAAAGTAGGTGATCACTTAATCAATATTTCTGAAGCTGTAACTGGCGAGATTTAAACTATCTGAATATTGGAAAGTAAGAGATTATTAGAAGTCTTTAAGTATTTTTTCAGACTGGGATTTGTTGCCTTTGGTGGTCCCGCTGCCCATGTTGCTATGATGGAAGAAGATCTGGTAGCCAAGAGAAAGTGGTTGTCAGAACAAGAGTTCCTTGATTACATGGGTGCTACTAACCTCATCCCAGGGCCTAACTCTACAGAGATGACCATGCACTGTGGCTATCATAGAGCTGGTGTCAAAGGTCTGTTTGTCGGTGGAATGGCCTTCATCGTGCCAGCTGTGTTGCTTACTCTTTGTGTTGCTGTGTTTTTTGATAAGTTTAGTGAGATAGAGTGGGTTGTCCCGATAGTCAATGGGATCAAAGCAGCAGTAATCTCATTTATTGTAGCCGCAATATTGAAACTAGGTAAGAAGGCAATAAAGAATGTTTGGTTATTGATTGTCGGTGTATTAGTTATTGTTGCCTCGCTTCTTGGAGTGAATGAAATACTCTGCATTCTCTCTGCTGGTCTCATCTTTATGCTAGCTAACTTGCTTAGTAAACCTGGGCAATTAAATAGTGTTGCCATCTTGCCATTGCTCCTTTTACTCAAGGTACCTTATACTCATCTTCAGCTCTTCCTCATTTTTATGAAGGTTGGTCTGGTGCTATTTGGCAGTGGTTATGTCCTGTTTGCATACCTAGATGGAGAACTGATAGAAGCAACTGGATGGCTCACACATCCCGATCTTGTAGAGGCTATTGCAATTGGTCAGGTCACACCTGGTCCAGTATTATCAACAGCTACATTCGTAGGCTATAAAGTCGGTGGATTCCAAGGAGCTCTTCTGGCAACTGTCGGGATATTCTTACCATCATTCTTTTACGTCTGGGGTTTGAATAAATTTGTAAAAGTTATGCAGCGATCTGAGCCTTTGAAGAAATTCTTGGCAGCAGTCAATGTAGCAGCTGTTGCTGTGATGGTAGTAGTCACTCTTAAAATGACACAAAGCATTATAATAGATTGGAAGACAGCGGCGATTTGCGCCTTAAGCTTCTTCGTCTATTTCTACTTTAAGAAAATCAATACTCTATGGATCATTCTTGGGGGTGCAGTCTTGGGATTCGTACTCTCATATGTCTAAAGAACAATTAAATAGGGTCAACAAATGACCTTCAGCTTTTCATTCAAATCCTGCTCTATTCATAGGTATTCTTTGCTTAAATGTACTCCTACATTGTTATAGTGTTATCCGAAAAACATCTTGAGTCGTGGATAAAAGTCAAGAGCTATTGCCGTATAGGTAGCAATCCAATATTATCTCAATGTAAACAGATAAGTCCAACCCATAACATAACATTAATCTTGGCTTAAGATTGAGCCAATAGTGTCAAGCTAGCTTTGCAGTATAATTGGAAGAATTGCATAATTCACTTCAACTTATTTACAAAAGCATAAAACTTAAGACACTATGACTAAGTACTTTTCAACTTTATTATTGACAGCTACACTGCTATTCTCTATAGGGTGTAATGATGACAATTCATGCGATACGATCTGTCCTACAGGTCAGGTTCAGTTACTAGATTGCTCATGTTTTGATCAAACGACAACAGACACAAGCACAGAAGAGACAGTTGCCGGAAGCATCACTGCCAATACTACATGGACTTCAGATAAAGAATGGATACTAGAGGGTAGAGTTACAGTTGAATCTGGAGCAACTCTGACAATAGAGCCAGGTACTGTAGTCAAAGGGCAAGCAGGCGCAGGTGCTAACGCTAGTGCAATACTCGTAGCAAGAGGCGCATCTATAAATGCTTGTGGTACTGCTAGTGCTCCTATCATCATGACTACTGTCGCTGATAATATTACTTCAGCAGATGTTGCAGCTGGCAACTTTGCTAGTCCTAACATGGAGCCAACGATCAATGGACTTTGGGGAGGATTGATCATACTTGGTCATGCTCCGATTTCTGCATCTAATGATATAGGTGACCTGACAGAGGTCCAAATAGAAGGGATTCCAACATCAGATGCCAATGGATTGTATGGCGGTACAGATGCTTCTGACAGTTCTGGGTCACTTTGCTACATTTCAATCAGACACGGTGGTACTAATATCGGTGATGGAAATGAGATCAATGGACTTACTCTTGGTGGTGTAGGATCTGGAACCACTATAGATAATATAGAGGTAGTTGCAAATCAAGATGATGGTATTGAATGGTTCGGTGGTACAGTAAGTGCTACTAATGTCCTAG
>JAHDHH010000033.1:1950-45977 GCA_020631405.1 Saprospiraceae bacterium | reverse complement strand
TTCTCTTTACTGAATGAATCACCCGAATTAAAAGATTGTGTCGTCTATAAAATAACACTCAATTGAACTCAGAATATCTAAACCAAGCTATCCAAAACAGTGTCTTATGTTGGCTAGCCACAGTTAATACAAGTGGTGTGCCAAATGTCTCTCCAAAAGAGATCTTTGACTTAGCAGATGATAATACCCTAATCATTGCCAACATTGCCTCTCCCCAATCGGTTAAAAACATACGCAAACATCCAGCTGTTTGTGTTAGTCTAATTGACATCTTTACTCAAGTCGGTTGTAAGCTAGTCGGACATGCCTCAATTACTGATCATTCAAACTTACATTACGAGAAGTATCATACCCAATTGACCAAGCTGACGGAGGGCAAGTATCCATTTTCCGAAATAACAACTGTGAAAATTGAGTCAAGATCCAAGATAATAGCGCCGAGTTACCTATTTTACAAGGAAGAATCCGTAGAAGAGAAAAGAGTAAGAGCTATGCAACATTACGGAGTAAAGCCTATATGATATGAAAATTCTTAAAATCCTTGGTCTACTGCTTTTAGTATTGGCTATCGCATGTGCAATCAACTATAATAAAATCTGGAGATTGAATGCGGTCAATCACCTATTCGACGAAGATCGGATTGTCCAGAATTTCCAGAATATGGATTCAATCTTCAATGTATCGGTTGTACCAAAGTCAACTAAGTCTACCTCATTGCCTCAACTCCCTGGCTATGCGTTGCCACAGACTTTTAACTATGAGGGCAATCAATTTGCTATTGCAGACTTCCTTGAAGAATCTAGAACTGAAGGTCTACTCATCATCCATAATGACACAGTCATACTTGAGCAATACGCCAATGACCTTCAGCCAGACGAATCGCATATTTCCTGGTCAATGGCAAAATCATTTACCTCAGCCATTACTGGCATCCTAGTTGACCAAGGGAAGTTAGACATCTACAAACACGTTGAAGAGTATTTACCAGAATTCAAAGGTACTGGTTATGAAGGGGTACGTGTCAAGGACCTCTTACAAATGAGTTCTGGAGTTGGTTTCAATGAAGACTATAGTGACTTCAACTCAGATATCAATAGGTTTGGAAGAGCCTTTGCCATGGGATCATCGCTGAAAGATTTTGCTCAGTCCTTACACAACAGCAGACCGCCAGGCACATACAACCACTATGTTAGTATAGATAGTCAGGTACTCGGATTAATTATTAGTCAAGTCAGTGGAAAGACCTTCACTGAACTCTTGTACGAAATGATCTGGGAGCCACTAGGCATGGAATATCAAGCGGAATGGTTGGTGGACAATACTGGTTTTGAAGTAGTCCTTGGTGGTCTCAATGCCACCCTCAGAGACTTCGCCAAGTTAGGACTACTCTACTTACATGAAGGCAATTGGAATGGGAGGCAACTCATATCCAAGGCCTGGGTCAATGCGTCAATTACTCCTGATGCTCCACACTTGCTGCCAAATCAGTCCGAACTATCATCCAACCTCAAGGGGTATGGATACCAATGGTGGATTCCTCGAATTCCAAAAGATGATTTTATGGCTGTTGGTATTTATGACCAATACATCTACATCAATAAAGCAAAGAATCTTGTAATCACTAAACTTTCAGCTGACCACAATTTCAAAACGAATAAATTCGAAATACAGGCTAAGCATGTTGCGATGTTTCAGGATATTGCAGAGACATTTTAATCAATCACTACGGTTCAATATTAAACCACTTTGAATGCGAAACTCGCTATAGTATTATCAAGTTAATACTGACAAGAACACATTTATAATATCCCAAGATCCATGTCTTGAGAAATTTCTTACCTTGCCCCTATGAAGTCTAATAATTATCTAAATAAATTACTTTGTTTCCTCTTAATAGTTATTCTCAGCAATTGTGCTAAGCAGAAGAACCAAAGTAACCTCATAGTCGATTCTCAAAAAGAAATTGAATCACAAGTTCCAGAACAAATACTTAATGACCTAAGTCCTTCTCTCATCAAAAGTGGAGCAACCACAGTTATCTTAGTCAGGCATGCTGAGGACTTTGAAGTGGGTGCTGATCCAGAACTGATTGATACAGGTAAAAAGAGAGCTGCACTTCTGAGCAATATACTGAAGGATATTCCTCTTACTGCGGTACTTTCCACTAATTACAATAGAACTAAGCAAACAGCATGGCCAACAGCTGTTGACCAAGGTTTAGAGGTGATTTCTTACAGTGCATCTGACCTGCAAGACGTGGCAGACCATATTTTGCAAAACTATCCCAATCAAACTGTACTTGTTGTCGGACACTCTAATACTACTCCCAGCTTAGCTAATATATTGGCAGGTAGTGATTTTGAGATGATCAATGAAGATACCTTCAATAATTTGTTTGTGATATCTACTACATCTGTTGGCAATGGAAAGGCCACGCATTTGACATATGGCAGGTAGTCTATCCCGCTACTTTACTTAGTATTGTCTTGTAGTAGGACAATAAACACCCTATCTCTCCACCACAAATCTAACCTTTGCCGTCTTGTCGCCATGATATACAATGAGTGAATACATGCCATTTTCTAGGCTAGTCACATTGATTTCATAGGAATTTAAAGGTGTCTTCCTGATTACTTCTTGGCCAGTTATTGTCAATATACTATAGCTTTCACCCAATTCAATTGATTGATCAAGAAATAGTATCTCAGAAACTGGATTTGGAAAGACAGTTATACTTACTGACTCTGATACGTCATCTACATTATCTATTAGTGCAAATTGCAATTGGTAAATATTGTTGGTGACTTCTTGGTTAGCTAGCATACCACCACCCAGGTAATAGAAAAATTCACTTACCCTTGCTATCCCTCTGAGATCCATAGGTATTTCTTCATAGTCAAGGGCATAAAATTCATTTTGATTTGGCCAATAACTCAGTATGCGATTATTTGGGGATACAATTCCACTACCATTGTAGGCTACACCATCGTAGTTATAGGTAACATTACTTCCTCCTATCCAATTCGTGATTTGACCAATTTGGGCCACAGCCATTCTATAGCCAAATTTGGTAGGATCTATCAAATCAATTGACCAATCAATCTCCGTCGGATTATCTGCATTGATGACACCCTTTCTCATCCGGCTATCTGCCGTCCAGATACTCCCTACTGCACCTCCAAAATAATACAACGTATCATTATAAACACTTCCTGAAGCTCCAAATGCCTTGTAGGCTACAAGGTCTGGAACGGGATCTCCAATTAACCAAACATCTTCTGCAGGATTGTAAATCTGGACATTGGTGACCATTTCTACATCACTCCACCCAGTCACCACATAGATTAGGCTATCCCTCCAGACGACTTGCACTTGGTCATCAATTGCAACAGGAATGTCAGCTCCATCTGCTAAGAATGCGTTAGTCTGTGTGTCAAAGCGGTGTACTTTTGTTGAGGATAATTCAGACCCATCTGCGAACACATGATACCCTCCAATAATGTATATAATGTCACCTATCCTACTTGCAGCAGCAGCAACCTTACCCAAGGTATCAGGCATGTCTGCTAATATTTCTGATTCTCCAGTGAGTGTATTATACCTATAAGTATGAAGATGAATACCATCGTAAGACAAAGTAGAATCTATACCTCCAAATGAATAAAGGAAAGGTGTACCATCTACGAACCCTTCACAGACTGCATTGTTTGTCACAGGTGCAGGTAATTGGCCTACAATCTGAACTTCTGCAAGCTGGCCTGTTAGAGACAGCACCATGCTCAGTAAGATTACTATTAGTATTTTACTCATAATGTCGCTTTTAACATTCGCTGCATACCTTGCATATCTGTTTTGATTACAACCTGATATCCAGAAGCCCTGAAAATACTGGCAATTGCTTCAGATTGCAGAGCATTCAACTCGACGTAAATAGCTCCTGTGTTCTTCAATCTGTTCAATCCAAGTATGGCTATTCTTTTGTAAAATACTAAAGCATCTGATGGTAATCCATATAATGCAATCTCTGGCTCGTACTTAAGTGTTGAAGTGGACATTTGACCCTTTTCATCAAGCGAAATATAGGGAGGATTGGATACTATTATATCAAATTCGCCTTTCTCATCTAAGCCATGGGTCAAAATATCTTCATGGATAAACTCTACATCGAGGTTAAACTTCTCAGCATTGAGCTTGGCAATAGCTATTGCTTCTTCGCTGACCTCATTTGCATAGAGTTCAGCTGTGGTCAAATGATTGCCAAGGGTACAAATAATACAGCCACTGCCTGTCCCGATATCAATAATCCGAGGATCATCTATATCCTTATAATCCTGGATAATCCAATGGACCAATTCTTCCGTTTCCGGCCGAGGCACTAAGACATGCTTATTGACAAATAGTGTCAAGTCATAGAAGTAGGACTCTTGTACTGCATATTGAATTGGATAGTCATTGGCCAACTTCCCGAGCATAACTTGATAGTCATCCAGCGCAACGCTGTTCTTGAGTAAGTATAAAGACATATACTTCCACATCCCTAGACACTCACCGAGGCCAAATTTAGGCTCAAGTAAGTCAAAAAATAATTGCTTAGCTTCTGTTGTATTCACCTGAGTATAACTGGAAAATTTCTAAATGGTTGTGGGTAACCACGAAGTGACCTAGACAGCTTGACTCTACTCAATTCTCGATCAATCCACCTTGGCTTTCCTCTTAATTCACCTCTCCCAAGGTAATCGTATTTTAGGCGCTTGCATATTGCTTTAATGGTAGCGCTTTCTAAATTCAGTTTACTCGCTACCTCTTCTTTTATCTTCAACTCGTGACAGGCTTGAAGTATTTGATTATGTGTTTCTTGAGGTAATTTTTGGAACCTGCCTATTGAATTGGCTTGTATCTGATCTGATTCATCTAAGTTCCAACCAGTCATTTGAGTAGATTCTTCGGGGCTAGCCTTTCCACTGGCTAACATCGCATCCTCGAATTGCAGCCCTAGTGTCTTACAAAGGTCAGAAAGTGTAGATTTTGGATCGACTACAAGCTCTTCGTACCTTACAATTTCGACATTTGGAAGTCGCTTAGCTGCTACCCCAAAACTATAGCTCATCAAACACCTCGCTACTGCATACCCAATGCTGTAACCCCGACTGACCAATGAAGCAATGGTATCATAGGGATTCCTTATCATCCAAAGACAGGTAACGTCCTTGACTTTGGATGCAATGTCACGAAAATGATATATATTATTTGGGGTTTTTTCTCCCCAAATTGTCTTACTGTGCTGTCGCATAACTGGTTCGAATAATGCTGCAGCAAAATCTGAGAATGTCTTAGAGCTTTGGGCTAGCTGTTCTAATTGTTTTTTGACTTCTGCAAAGTCTTGTTGTTTGAGATCAAATCCGGTGAACATCGTCATTCCAGATGACCTTAAGCCAAACACTGATCTTCGACTAATGTTACTTCTATAAGAATCCCAGTCTCTATATAGCCTATTTTTGGCAAAAACATGAGTCTCAGGAGCAATATATACCTTACTATGTCTGTTTAGGACTTGCCTCAACATTGAGGTCCCAGTACTACCGCATCCGCCGATGATGATACTCATATTGATTGGTTATTTAAATGAATTGATTGGACAATGATACAAGAAACATACAGTGTCACATACACAATATACGCAGATATCACAGAAATAGAAACACAAATTGTCAAGCTACTTGATGCTGCTAGGAGTGCTTCTGAACTTGCACATGCTCCCTACTCCAACTTTAAGGTAGGTGCAGCTGTACTTCTCAATAGCGATACTATTGTCCAAGGCGCAAATCAAGAAAATGCTGCCTACCCGCTATGCACCTGTGCAGAGCAAATTGCAATATACAATGCTGCTATCCTGCATCCTAACACACCGGTCAAAGCCTTGGGACTATTTGTCAATGTAGCACATGACAATACATTCCCGCCTTCTCCTTGTGGTGCCTGCAGGCAAGTCATTCTTGAAACAGAAGAACGCTACGGCTCGGATATTGCCATTTATATTTCTTCACAGAATAAGGAGGTCTATAAATTTAAAAATATCAAATCACTCCTACCCTTTTACTTTTCTGGAAAGGACTTAGTTTGATTTAACAAACGTGTTCCATTGGATAGGTTGACCTTGAGAAAGGATTCCTACATGATAAGAACCTGGAGCCATTGAAGAAATATCAATACTCCAATCCTCAATGTGTTCGGCATTGTATAGCAGCTTACCAATTGAATCATAAATGAATACTTGAGCAGGGGAGTTTACCACATCATCAAAGTAAATCATATCAACAGCTGGATTCGGATAGATACTCACTTTAGAGTCATTATGGTCAAAATCAATACTGACAGCATTACTAATGACTATCATGCCACTCTGCATTACTCCAATAATTCTATAGTAAGTTGACAAACCTTCTGTTTCAAGTAATGAATATCGGTAATCTGTTCTTAGACTCGAGTTAGTAATTTCATCTATTGTCACCCACTCATTTGTCATTGTTTGGACTTCATAATATTCGATACCTAATGACCACTCAAGTGCTGACCATACTAAGTCAATACTACCTTTGTGTCTATCTATATCAAGACTAATCTCTCGATTATATAAAATTGGGGAGAGTTCAATAGTGACCTCTGACTCATCGTCATCTAGGGGGTCTCCATCGCCGTCTTCATCATCTGCAAATCCAGCGTCAGGATCACTATCTATATCATCTCCATCATCTGCAGTAATTGCTGCTTGATTAGTAATAAACATACCAGAGAATAGTGGATCTATCGTCAATAATACTTGTAATGTTTCTTGGTTAGAGGTAGGTACAAGGGCGATAGTGTTCGTGATGACACCTCCAGTAGACAACCATCCATTGGTATCATTCATACTCAATGATAATTCCATTGGGAGAAAATCGGTGACTTCCACATTAGCTGCATCACAGTCGCCTTCATTGGATACAATTATCGAAAAAGTAACCTCTTGGCCTGGCGAAAATGGACCAGGCATATCAGCTAGTTTTGTGATCGAGAGATCATAGCTTCCACTTCCAGAAAGTGTAAAGTATGCTCGTTCGGTCTCAGAAAGACTATTCGCTTTACTTTGTGTAAGAAGAGAGCATAAGAGCAATGCAGACAAAAGGAGGATTCTTATCATCATATATAGTCTTTAGGGTGGTTAGACTTATAATACGATTACACTCTAAGTCTGCTGCCACTCAATACCAACAAATTCCTTACATTTGACAAAAATCATGACATATGAAACTAAATAAATATGGATTTTTAATATCCACTGGATTATTATCCTTGTTGATGGTGGCTTCTGCATCGAAGTACTTTCTTGATTATGGAATGATATCTGAGACATTTACTGGTCTAGGCTTTCCTACATGGTTGATCTACCCTTTAGCTGTTTTGAAGATTTGTGGGGTGATCATGCTTTGGCTAAGAAAACCAAATTTTCTTAGAGAGTGGGCTTATGCTGGATTTATGCTTAATGCTTTGATAGCTCTAGGAGCTCACCTGAATATAGGTGATGGTCAGTGGGCAGGTGCTGCAGTAGCAATTGTACTTACTTTAGCTTCACACCACTTTGGACACCATCATTTCAACGAACCATAGACTGGGCATACCTCTACTCAATGAAGCTAAATTTAGATTTAAAGACTCCCAGCAGCCAAGCTTGGATTGATGCTGTGATGGCTGACTTTCCTGCCTTCCTTCAAGATCACCTTGATTGCGAACGCAAAGCATCTGCTATGGCAATGAGCTTTGTAGCTAAGTACCCTGATCGAGACAAAATCTTGCCAGAATTGATAGCTACAGGGATAGAAGAGCTGGAGCATTTTCAACAAGTGTATGAACTCATGGTCAAAAAAGGAGTACCCATGGTTCATTCAATTGGTGGTGATCCTTATGTCCAACAACTCATCAAGCTCTGTCACTCAGGAAGGGAAGAACGCTTTATGGATAGACTACTCGTAGCCTCTGTCGTAGAAACACGTGGCGCAGAGAGATTTAGGATGGTTTCTGAAGCTCAAGAAGATCCAGATTTATTTCGATTCTACAAGACACTTTGGGTGTCAGAAGCTAAGCATGGACACGTCTTCGTGAAGATGGCTCTTGAGTACTTTGCTCAAGATGTGGTCTATGAAAGATTAGCATGGTGGGTTGATCGAGAGTCAGAGATAATCGAAGCACTCCCTATTCGGGCAGCCTTGCATTAGACTTGTCATACCCTCTTAATTGTAGTAAGTTCTCCTCTGCTGACTCAGAGAATGTGAGATGTATCGATCCAAAATAATTCTGGATAGCAACACTTATGTTTACTTTTTCAAACTCTCCATCATGTACATGGTGAAGGTACTTCATCAAAGAAAAAGCATTGAACCACTGAAAAAATCTATGCTTAAAGTCTCCAACATTCTTACTTTGATTTCTCAATTGCTCTACGACTGATTCTAAACCATTTTCTCTAAAGTAGGTCAACAGACTACTTGAACTAGACCCATCTTCTTGATGATATAATCCTTGTAAATAATCATCCAACATACCAAATACTTGAAAAGCATCGGGATGATAAGTCAACAATTCATCAAAATGGTGATCCTCAATTTGTTGAATGGTCTTGCCTGTACCAAATGGAACTCTGTGCGACACTCTAGCTGAAGGATATACTATGGTCGAATGCAACTCTTTTAGTGTCCCCTCTTTTGCAAACTTCTGCATGAAGTAAAAGTCTTCTCCGGCTTGCCGTCTCACCATCCCTCCAACCCTAACATATGCCTCAGCTGTACAAGCCATTGCACTACCCACTGTCTGATAAGCGAATGGCAACTGGTATAAACGCTGCATTCCTATAAAGTATCTTAAGTGGAGTTCATAGTCTATGATAGCACTTCTGAATTGTATTTGGTCTGGCAATTGATGTTCGAAATGTATACTAGCTGCCTCTAGACTACCTTCACGAAAGCTGTTCAGTATCTCAGTGAAATAATTACTTGCCACTTGGGTATCAGCATCAAGGCAGATGATTATCCCATTTTCTTTGTTCGAATGGTAAAAGTATTTCGCTGCAGCATCCATTCCTATCTTTCTTGCATAGCCAACTCCGGACTTCTTAGGCACCTCAAACATTACATTAATACTAGTAAAATGGCAGGCTGACTGCACCTGTTCTTTCCATTCCAAAAAGGATGTAAGTGTAGCAGTGTTTGTTGCAATTGCTGAGATATTATCCTTGTGACAATTGAATACAATCAATACAGTATGTAGATCATGAGATAGCTCGGCAGCAATGACCAAACTCTGTAAAGTCAAAGATAGAGTCGCCCAATCTTCATCAAAGCAAGGGATGACCACGATACTCTCTAAATCTTTAGCAAAGGAAACTTGATCCGAATACTGGAGTTCTTCGCTTCGATCAAAATACTTTTGTGCCCTGGCTATGTTCGAGTTATTCAAATTGCTATTCAATTAAAATTTCCAAATTACTTACATTAACTTTAGCTACTAAATAATTTAGCATGATTCGATTAATCCTCTTGACATTTTTCTTCTTGAATACTGTATTGGCCTTGAGTCAAGTCAACCCCTACCCTAGTACTGCAATATCAGATCGCCTAGCTGCCTTTGATCAGGCGGAATCGATGAGACAGTCAAGTAGGTTCAAGCACTTAGAGGCGAATTGTATCGGTCCAAGCGTATTTAGTGGAAGAGTCAGTGAAATAGCCGTAAATGATGATATGCCATCACACTTTTTCGTGGCCTATGCTAGTGGTGGGCTTTGGTATACCAAAAATAATGGGACGACTTTTACCCCAATGTTTGATGATCAACCATCAATGACCATAGGTGCGATAGCTGTCAACTGGCAAGATAGTATTATATGGGTTGGCACTGGTGAAGTCAATAGCAGTAGGTCATCTTATGCAGGTACAGGCATGTATAAAAGTGAGGACTGGGGTAAGTCTTGGACGTCAATAGGTCTTGGAGAAAGTCACCATATTGGTCGTATTGTATTAGACAATAGAGATAAGAATGTGGCCCACGTAGCTGTGCTAGGACACCTCTACTCAGATAATCCAGAACGAGGTATATACAGTACCTATGATGGTGGCTCTACTTGGGCTCACTCATTATATGTCTCTGATCAAGCTGGAGCAGTTGATATAGTCCGCAATCCTGTCAAACCTGACCACCTACTGGCAGCAACATGGGAAAGGTCAAGGAAGGCATGGGACTTTGTAGAGAGTGGTGTTGGCTCAGGTATACACCTCTCCACTGACAATGGGAAATCTTGGACCTTAGTGACTGATGGCAGTAATGGGTTTCCTAGCAGAGAAGGTGTTGGGAGAATAGGATTGTCAGTATCTAGCGAGGGTAATTACTTTGCAATCTTAGACAACTATGATAGAAGGCCTAAGTCTGACAAAGGGACCAAAGGTCTCCAAAAAGATGATCTTAAAGTAATGTCTAAGGCACAGTTCGCCGCAATATCTGAAGAAGAACTAGGTAAGTATCTTGAATCAAATCGCTTTCCAAAAGACTATTCAGCGGGTCGGGTTAAGCAAATGATAGCTACTGACTCTATCACTCCAATGGACCTTGGCATCTACATAGAAGATGCTAATAGGTTACTCTTTGATACAGAAGTCATTGGTGCTGAAGTATACAAAAGTACTGATGATGGTATGTCTTGGACTAAGACTCATAAGGGCTACCTTGACAATATCTACTACTCATATGGCTACTACTTTGGCCAGATAAGAGTCAACCCATTGGATGAAGATATGCTGTACATCATGGGTGTCCCTTTATTGATTAGTAGTAACGGAGGGAAATCATGGTCTCGAATCAATGATGACAATGTCCATGCAGATCACCATGCACTTTGGTGTTCGCCAACCTTGGCAGGACACATCATCAATGGTAATGATGGAGGCATCAACATATCTTATGACAATGGTGAATCATGGATCAAATGCAATGATCCCAATGTTGGACAATTCTATACAGTAAACGTAGACAATGCGGAGCCTTATAATGTCTATGGAGGTACTCAAGACAATGGAGTCTGGAGAGGGCCTCACAATAGCCCACAGAATGACCGTTGGCAGATGAGAGGAGACTACCCTTTCAAGATGATTATGGGTGGAGATGGGATGAAGATCGAGATAGATCCAAGGAATAGCAATGTGGTATACACTGGTTATCAATTTGGGAATTATTTCAAGATGAACTTGGCTACAAAGTCTAGACAGTATATCACTCCGAAGCATGAACTAGGTGATAGACCCTACCGGTGGAATTGGCAGAGTCCTATCCTACTTTCGAAGCACAACCCTGACATCTTTTATATGGGAGCTAATAAAGTACTTAGGTCTATGAATGGTGGAACTGACTTTACTCCAATTTCAGAAGACCTGACTAATGGCGGAAAAAAGGGTGATGTTGCTTTTGGTACGTTGACCACCCTTAGTGAAAGTCCGCATAGTTTCACAGTCTTGTACACAGGTAGCGATGACGGGAAACTCTACAGAACCACAACTGCGGGAGCTACATGGGAGGATATTTCAGCTGGGCTACCTCAGGACTTGTGGGTATCTAGAGTTGAGGCATCACATCATGACGAAGGGACCGTCTATGCAAGTCTCAATGGGTACAGATGGGATGATTGGTCTCCCTACCTTTATAAAAGTATTGACTATGGGGATACTTGGATAGATATAGGATCGACGCTACCCAAAGAACCCATCAATGTAGTCAAAGAAGATCCAGAATTCAAAGAAATCTTGTATGCAGGCTCCGACGTAGGATTGTATATGAGTCTGGATGGTGGAAGCAGTTGGGAGTCAATCCAAATGAATATACCCAATGTTCCAATCCATGACATAGTTATTCAAACAGAAGAAGACCACCTTGTTGTGGCTACGCATGGACGATCATTTTATATCATTGATTTAACCTTGCTCAGGGAATCAAAAACAATCAAGTCCGATATAGTCATTAAAAATGTCTTTGCAAAATATGATAATTGGGACAAGCCATCAAGTAATTATGTCAAGAAAGAAGCTATCGTCCACGAATTGCAAGTCTACTCATCAACCTCTGGATATGCGACTCTGTCCATTAATCCAAAAGGAAAACGTAAATCACTCATAAATTTGGATACAACAGTTGACCAAGGTTGGAATATTATCAGCATTCCAATGCTGTTAGAAGATTCTGAAGAATATTTGACTATAGGTGACTATGACCTAGAAGTGAAAATTGGTGGTAATATCAAGAAGTTGACGTTTAGTGTCATTGACCTAGATGATTAAACACTGCCTTGTGTAAAGTTCTACTAGTTTCTAAGTATTCTTAGTATAATCTCTTTTTTATCGAAAGGTGTAGAAAGTAATTTTAGTATTTTAACATACATTAGCGCTTCATCTCACCCCAATTGATGAAAACTTCTAATTACGTTGAAAGAATCACATTCTTACAGACTTCCTAATATTCGTGAGGACTATGAGACTCGAATCTCTCGTCACTTTACAAAGGCATTAATACTGTTACTTGGGTGTATCGTCTTATCACTTATGACCAATATTATAACTGATAGTTGGCGCAGTCATGATTCCATTTTTTATACTGGTTCTTTGGGTATTCTACTGTCGTGCTACTGGCTTAACAAGCAGAAGAAATATAGAATATCTAAGTTGATTTTCTTCCTAGCGGTGGCAGCAATGCTATACTTGGAGGCAATATTTTCAGGAAATATTTACATGAACTCACTTTGCTATATAGCTTCGATGGTATTGGCATTTAGGTTTCTTTCTGATATTAGAGACATATTATTTACTGCAAGTGTACAGTACATCATGTTGATGGCAGCTATATTGACTATTAGTAAATCAACATATGACTTTGATCCAAGTCTGTACGATATTCCAATACTTCAGGCTATAGTATTTAGTTTGGTATTTATTACCCTTTGTATTGTTATGTACGTTATTCACAAAGAAATCCAGACAATTGATGAAGAGAAGAAGCTGTTAATAAGCAAACTAGAAACTAAAAACATTGAACTACTAAACGCATATGATGCTGTAGAGCACTACGCATTAGCCACTTCACACGATTTGAAGAGTCCATTGGTAGCGATTAATTCTTTCATCAAACTAATACAGAGAGACCTTAAGAAAGGTAAGACAGAAAAGGTAGTAGAGTATATGCAATATATTGAGTCTAGTGGAGAGAAACTTACCACCTTGATTGAAGATCTTCTCCAATCATCGCGGTTAGACACACATAAACAAAACTATAATCAAGAAATCAATGTAAACACTCTAGTAGAAAACATATCGAATGATTTGAAGTTCATCTACCCCACTGCAACTTACAATATTGGTGCTATGGGTCACATTAAGGCCAATGAATCAATTCTAAGGGTTGTATTTCAAAATCTAATTGATAATGGACTGAAGTACAATACATCTAATCAACCAATTATCGAAATCTTGAGAGTAGATTCAGATGACAATAACTATACATTTAGTGTTACAGATAATGGTATAGGAATTGGAGAAGCAGATCAACAAATCATTTTTGAACTCTTCTCTAGAGCTGATAGTATGGGACCACAAGAGGGTTATGGAGTTGGACTCTTCAATTGTAAAAGCATCATTGATAAGCACTTAAACGGGACCATTTCCGTCAAAAGCAATATTGGTCAAGGAACTACATTTACTGTGACGATCCCTCAATAATTACTTACCGTCTAAGTTTTGTTGATGAAGAATCATTAGGATATTCTTGATATCTATGCCATTATTCAACTCATTAGCAGGAAATACCCATTTGATAATTCCCTTTTTGTCAACAAAAAAGATCTTAGGATAACCTAGGTCTCCGCCATAAGGGCCTTCTGACAAAATTTCACTGTTGGGAATGACCGAAAAACCAATAGGATTAGCTTCTCTATAAGCAAGTAAGTCTTCCTTCATACTTGTCGAAAACGAAAGCACATTAAAGTTGTCTTCAGTCTTAATTAAGTCGTTTAAGATTGGGATTAGTCTGGTACAATCTGGTGAGTCTTTCTTCCAGAAAAACAAAATGAGGTTCTCACCCTTATAATTACCGATGTACTGTTCTTTGCCATCAATATCATTTGCCATAATTGGGATAGCGGCAGTCCCTTCATATGATCTCACCATCGTTGCTACATCTGGAGATCTATTCTCCAATTCAACAAGGAAGTGATTCTGGCCTATCAAAGTCGCATTAACCAATGCTATGAAAAGTAAGGTGAATTGTATTTGTCTCATCTCTGAATGGTTAGTTCTATAAAAAAAGTGTGCAAGAGAAACTCCTCCTGCACACTCTATAAGTATTATTATTGTTGTCTAGTTTCCACCAGATAGTTCGTCATACTTCTTCTTATAAACTGCTGACTTATCTAATTGATTTAGTCTAGCATAGATTTCTTTCAAGGCTATGACTGTATTCAAATCAGTGTCATTAATAGTTTCTGCTTTCTGAAAATAAGGCAATGCCTCTTTGAATAATGCATCCATCTCTAATTTCTTAGCATCATACTTCTTCATTCCAGCAGGAGTGATATCAGCACTTAACTCATTGATTACAGTTACTTGAGCTGCCGCCTTATTATAGTATAATTGACCAATACTATAGTTGACATCAAAATTGTTTTCATCTTTCTCAAGTGCTTGTGTATAATAGTTCATTGCCTCATCAAAGTACTCAGCTGCAGCAGCTTGATCTCCATCTTCTCTTGCCTTTGCTGCCAATTGATCGTATACGCTTCCTGTTGTTGTATATACAGTAACATTGTCCGGTTCTTGCTCGATAGCCATTTTCAACTTATCTGTTAGGATTTTTAGCTCTCCTTTCTTCAGGTAGTAGTTAATCTCAGAAAACAACAACGAAGAATCATTTGGATCTACTTTTCTTCCAGCTTCCAAGTACTTAGTTGCATCTGCTTCTCCAGCATCATTTGCGATATTAAATAATGCGTCATAGACAAATACTTCATCAGTACCTGCATCGTATAGCTTCATTAAGTATGGCTTTGCTTCAGCTTTCATATCTGCTTGATAGGCACTCACCGCTGTAAAAAACAATTGCTCATTTCTCATAGAATCACTTGTAATTCTAGACTTGCTGCCATTCGCAGATAAAAATTCTGAGATATCAAGACTTGACTTGAAACTCTTGTAAGCGCTACCGAAGTCTTGGTCTTGGTATGAGAATATTCCCATGTTATTGAGGTAGTTTTCATTTTCTACCAAACCAGTTATTGCTTCTCTCTTTCCACCTTTCTTTTCTGCTGCCCCATAAGCTGCCATCAATGCTGTTGCTGCTTCTGATGCTGCTGTTGGGTTTTTAAGCACAAATGTAGGGTCAAGTACTTTCGCTTTGAAGTCTGCACCTGCAAGTTCGTTCATGATCTTACCCTTGAGTAACAATGCTGAAGCACTGCTAGCAAGTGATCCATCAGCGAATACCTTAGTGATCGCTTCATAAGCCGTAGTTATTGCATCTGCATTGCCCGCCGGATCTAAGTAATATTTTTTTAATTGCTTGTCAGCAGTCTTTAAGTCTACCTCAGCTTGTCCATACATGATGCTAGTCGTAAGCGCTAACATCATTAATAAGTTGAAAAATTTCATATGTCTATTAATAAGTATTAAATATTTAGAGTGTTCAAGTTATATAACATATCTGGTATAAGAAAAAATTATTCCAAACTGTTAAACTGTTTTACCACTTTGTTAAAATTATTCTTCTTCTGGCTCTTCGTCTGATTTCTCTATGATTGTCACATCTGATATCATATCCTTACCTTTGAGATTAATCACTTTCACTCCTTGAGTGGCTCTTCCGAGTAAGCTGATATTCTCTACACCTGTCCTAATCATGATACCTGCTTTACTAGTAATCATCACATCTTCTTCTGGGCCTACCTTCTTAATTGCAACAACTTTACCAGTTTTGTCAGTAATCTTCATATTCATCACACCCTTACCACCTCTCTTGATGATCGAGTATTCACTAAATCTACTTCGCTTTCCTAGTCCTTTCTCAGACAACGTCAACAATGCAGAATCCTGGTCAGTAGTACTGTCAAATACGATCATACCGACAATTTCATCTGTATCATCTATACGCATACCTCTGACTCCAGAAGCATTTCTACCCATCTCTCTCACATCTCCTTCTTTGAATCTAATAGCTCTTCCATTCTTATTCGCCATCATGATTTCTTGGTTACCATCTGTTAGTTTGACTTCTAATAACTGATCACCTTCTTGAATAGTTATGGCATTGATACCATTAGTCCTTGGTCTTGAATAAGCTCTGACACTAGTCTTCTTGATCTGCCCTCTTTTCGTAGCAAAGACAATATTGTGAGTATCTAAGAAGTCTTGGTCTTCGAGGTCTTCAATGAGTATATATGCCTTGACTTTATCATCTTTTGGTATAGTTGCAAAGTTTTGGATTACTCGACCGGTTCCGGTCTTGCTACCTTCAGGTATTTCATAGACTCTTAACCAGAAGCATCGTCCCTGCTCTGTAAACAATAATAAGTAGTTGTGATTATTCGCTACAAACAAATGCTCTACATAGTCAGTATCTCTTGTCTTACTTCCTCTTGATCCAGTTCCTCCTCTTCCTTGGGCTTTGAATTCAGAAGACTTAGTACGCTTGACATATCCTAATTGAGAAATCGAAATAACAACTTCATCATTAGGAATCATATCTTCTATACTTATCTCTCCGTCACTGAATGTGATCTCCGTCCTCCTTTCATCACCAAACTTGTCTTTCACTTCAGCTAACTCGGCCTTGACGATCTCTCTTTGTCTGCCTTCGTTGACTAGTATGTCCTTAAGGTCTGTAATCTTAGCCATCAATTCTTCATACTCAGCTCTCAACTTATCCATCTCTAGACCAACTAACTTCTGTAGTCTCATGTCGAGGATAGCCTTTGCCTGTACTTCTGACAAATTGAATCTTGAAATTAGTGTTTCTCTGGCTTCGTCTACGGTCTTACTGCCTCTGATTATTTTGATGACTTCATCTAGGTTGTCTATCGCAATAATTAATCCTTCAAGGATATGTGCCCTCTCTTCTGCTTTACGCAAATCATATTGAGTCCTTCTGACGATGACCTCAATTCTAAACTTGATGAATTCTTCAATGATTTGCTTAAGGTTGAGCTGTCTTGGTCTTCCATTGACTAAGCAAATATTGTTGACTCCATATGAGGATTGAAGTGGTGTATATTTATAGAGTTTAGATAGTATGACATTAGCCATGGCGTCTCTCTTCACCTCCACAACTATTCTCAATCCTGTCCTATCTGACTCATCTCTGACATCACTTATTCCAGCAATTTTGCCTTCATTGACAAGGTCAGCTATCTTCATCACCAAGTTGGCCTTATTTACTTGATAAGGTATCTCAGTGATAATGATTGTTTCTTTATTGCCTGATGTTTCGATATCGGCTTTACCTCTCACCACTACTCGACCTCTACCAGTATTGAAGGCTTCCTTGACACCTTCAACGCCATATATGATTCCACCTGTTGGGAAATCGGGAGCCTTGATATGCTCCATCAACCCTTCGATATCTATTTCTGGATTATCAATAGTAGCTGTAATCCCATCAATCACTTCTGTTAAGTTATGAGGAAGCATATTAGTCGCCATACCTACGGCAATTCCGCTGGCTCCATTGACAAGGAGGTTGGGAAGTTTTGTAGGCAATACAGATGGCTCTTCTAATGTATCGTCAAAGTTTAGTTCGAAGTCTACAGTCTCCTTGTTGATATCATTGAGTATCTCATCACTGATTTTCATCAACCTAGCCTCTGTATACCTCATTGCTGCTGGACTATCACCATCCATAGATCCGAAGTTACCTTGCCCATCAACGAGTGGATATCTCAATGACCAATACTGGGCCATTCTCACCATACTATCATATACTGAGGTATCACCATGTGGGTGGTACTTTCCTAGCACCTCTCCAACTATTCTTGCTGACTTCTTATGAGCCTTACTTGCATGCAATCCTAGTTCATTCATCCCGTAGAGTACTCTTCTGTGAACTGGTTTGAGTCCATCTCTTACATCTGGTAGAGCTCTAGCTACAATCACCGACATCGAATAATCAATGTAGGCTGACTTCATTTCGTCCTCAATATTGATAGGAATTATCTTATCTGCCATTCAATCTAAGTTTATGTTTAAATGCTTTGGTTATTATTGTTTTATTGCTTTTCGGACTTCTACTACTTGTCCTTGCTTTCTAAGTAACACATAGTATATTCCACTTTTCAGTATGCTAACATCTACTGAAGTATCCCAAGTTAGTGCCTTATTGAGGATTTCTCGTCCAAGGTTGTCGACTATTACAAGCTCTGCACCGTAATCTTCGACACCAGTCACATGCAAGTATTCATCCCAATTCGTGTTCATAATTACTGTTGACTTCACGATATCAACCGTATTGACAAGCATGCAAGGTTGGTCTATAGGGTCAAGTTCTAGAGGACCATTAGAAGAGAGTGTTTTGCCTTCAAATGCAGGATAATCATATCCATACTTCTCTGCTCTAAAGACTCCTAGGTTTCCTGTTAATTCACCTTGAGTTGCAATACCATTTATTGAAACAGGATTAGCATAATGCCAAACTATCTCTCCACTGCTTGTTATTTCATAAAGGACTCCAGAAGATCCCTCACACACCATGATATTGTCATTAGGAAGTGTCATAGCACCTGATGTCCTTGGTGAAAATACATTGAGTTCATCATTGCTGCCAAACGAATAACTTATCTCTTCTGGACCATAGGCCAGATTCTCGGCTAACTGGTAGTTGCCTTCAGCATCGAGTGGTGGTTGAATAATATCAACAGTGCTGTAAGGTCCATCCGGTCTACCATCACCATTATTAAATACAGAAATCATCCCTTTGAATTGATCACCTATGCTTATCCATTTGACATCGTGCTGGCCAAAGAACTTTTGGTCAGCCTCTGTCCCTCTATCATATGTTCTAGGATTACCATAGCGATAGAGCAAGTTACCTCCTTTACCAGATACTCCTCCTGACGCTGTTGCTGCCTCAGTAGTGGATGTGGAGTGATCAATTACCCATATCTCTGAAAAATTTCTCGAACTTATTAAAATTTGATCCAAATCCGCATTGTAATCAATCGCATTAGCATGCATATAATCTGCGGAAGTCTCTATGTTTCCACTCCTGAAAAAATTCAGATTTATCCTCTCTGGATGATCAGCTATTATTCCATAGTTATTAGCAATTGGGTTGACATCTTGAACCAAGTGATCTATTGCTCTCCACTCCCATACTATTTCGATATCATCTGCCCCAATCGGCTTCGCTTCTATGACTTTCTCCAACCAAATCCCATTATCAGTAACCGCATCGACTAGTCTACCTTCTGCTATCATTTGTGCTTCAGAGAATTCCTCCCAAGCTAGTACTAAAATATTCCCATTGGGCAGAAACTCGACATCGTGATGCTGGTGGTAGCTATTCGCTTCTGAAAAGGTATAGCCCCAGACTAAATTACTATCCCAATCATAAAGCTCAACCCTTCCACCAGAGCCTCCTCCATTGAATGTCCCTGGCACTCTGCATGTCCTGAGTAAATTTCCATTTTCTAATAGATACGTGGATGCGCCTGGCACATAGTTTGTCGTCCATTTATGCACCCAATTCCCACAATTATCTATTAAATAAGCTTCTTTTGTTGAAGGTGCTAACAACGTATACCCATCAAATGCTTCTTCATCAAACTCAAACAAACCTACAGTCTGTTCTTGCCCTTTCAAACCGCTAAATACGACTGTGAGTAGGCATAGAATTCCAAAAACTTTATTTGATTTAGACTGAGTCAAAGGGTGTAGTGATTGTGGCTATTTATGCTAAGCTTTTAATTGCAAATGACAAAGCGTGAATATACAACAAATAGGACGAAAATCGGTCTAATATATTGCCTAATTACAATATCTAAATGCCTTTAAATTCAGGGACATAAGCCCAAATATTCTTACTCTGTTTCAATATTATTTTTCACCTTTGCAACCATTTATCCTAAGTGAGGTTTCTCTATAATAACTAGCGTAGTAATCATGTCAAAAGAAAAGGTAAATATATACGAACAAGTCACTCCATATGATAGTGATCAAGAGAGTAAAAAAGCTCAAGTCACCACGATGTTTGACAAGATAGCTCCCTACTATGATTTCCTTAATGGGTTATTGACAATTGGCATAGATAGTATTTGGAGAAAGAAGGCAATAGCTCAGCTTCAGGAAACAAAACCAAGGACTGTATTGGACATTGCTACTGGTACTGCTGACATGCCTTTGGAGATTCATAAACAGCTCAAGCCAGACTCTATCATAGGACTTGACATATCCCCGAAGATGATCGAGCTAGCAGGTAAGAAGATCGTAAAACACAAGCTAACAGATACTGTATCTGTAGAGGTGGGAGATTCTGAGGCTCTTCGATTTGATGATGCTGCGTTTGATGCAGTGACAGTATCCTTTGGGGTAAGGAATTTTGGAGACCTACGCAAAGGTCTATCTGAGATCTATAGAGTCATCAATCCTGGCGGCAAGCTGATGGTGTTAGAGTTTTCTAAGCCTACTCTATTTCCATTTAAGCAACTGTTTAATTTTTACTTTAAGTATATCCTACCCTTCATTGGGAAATTCACTTCTAAGGACCCAAAGGCATACAAATATCTCTATGAGTCTGTGCAAGTATTTCCAGATTATGAAGATTTTGCAATAATTCTGAAAGAAATAGGTTTTAATGAAGTAAAATTCAAACCTCTAACCCTTGGTATATGCACCATTTACTTAGCTTCAAAACATTAAGCATTTCATTCTTATGCTGTTTGATGGCTCTTTCGTTTGACTTAAGTGGTCAGATTAAGGCAAAGGACAACTATAATTATAAGGATTTTCAACGGAAAAATTACTACTTCGGCATCAGCCCTCTTGGCGTAAGTAATGCCAACTTCAAAATCAAGAGATCAAGTCAATTTACTGCCAATGATAGTATTCAAGTCGTTGAAAGCAGTGCCAAGCCAGGTTATGTTATCAACCTGATCGCTAATATCAAGATAGGTGAGCATTTTGATTTTAGGTTTTTACCAGGGTTTGCTTTTCTCTTTAGGGAACTGAGCTATGTCAACCAAGACATTACATACAATAAATCGATAGAGTCTGTCAATCTAGAAATTCCGATGCTTCTCAGATTCAAGTCTGCGCCTTACAAAGACAAAAGAATGTTCATCATTGGTGGGATTAAATATTCCTATGATGTAGCTTCCAACTCAAAAGTCAGACAAGATAATGCTACCGAGTTAGTACAGATTTCTCCTCATGACTTTGCATTGGAGGTGGGAGCAGGCATACAGTTCTTCTTTCCCTACTTTATCTTGAGCCCAGAGATCAAAATCTCTCATGGCATAGGCAACATTCATATATTTAAGAATGACCTAGACGAATCCAAGGTACTAGATCAATTATTGAGTAGAGTACTGCAGATATCATTTCATTTCGAAGGTTAATCCTATTTTTTCTTTGCCCAGCTATCTTTAAGGTTCACTGTCTTATTAAAGACAAGACCATCAGCGTTTTCATCGAGGATGTAATAGCCTTTTCTCATAAATTGTAAATGCTCGTCATACTTAACACTAGCTAGATATGGTTCTGCTCTAGCATTATCATTAATGATTAGGGATTCGTCATTAAAGAACTCTGTAATTTCCTTGTCTTCATGACTAGCAGGAGTAGGATCCGTAAATAATCTTCCGATTTCATGTATTGCTATAGGTAGACTTTCCTTAGCGTCTACCCAATGCAGAGTCCCCTTAGCTTTAACCCCTGAGGTGTCACTCCCACTTTTAGAGTCTGGATAGTATGTAGCCATTATCTCTGTGACATTGCCATCTGCATCTGTCTGATAATCCGTACACGTGATGATAAATGCATTTTTGAGCCTCACTGTTCTATCTGGACCTAATCTGAAGTACTTCTTAGGAGGGTCAATCATGAAGTCATCCCTTTCGATAAATATTTCTGATGAAAAAGGTACTTCTCTCTTACCAGCGGCTTCATCTTCTGGATTATTATCAGCTGGCAGGAGTATCGTCCCTTGGTCAAAATTAGTAATAGTCAACTTAATAGGATCTGTCACCACCATTACCCTAGTAGATATGGCATTGAGATCTTCTCTGACGCATGATTCTAGAAGCTCTACTTCTATTAGGTTGTCTCTCTTTGCTACTCCAACCTTGTCACAGAAGGTCCTGATCGCGGAGGCAGGATAGCCTTTTCTGCGCATCCCTGATACTGTAGGCATCCGTGGGTCATCCCAACCTGTCACAAAGCCATCATTAACCAACTTAAGCAACTTCCGCTTTGAAGTAATCATATAGGATACATTCATTCTAGCAAATTCTATTTGCCTTGACGGAAATATACCTAACTTCTCAATAAACCAATTATACAGTGCTCTATGATGAATAAACTCCAATGAGCATAATGAATGCGTAATCTCTTCTATACTATCTGACTGCCCATGGGCAAAGTCATACATTGGATAGATACACCAGGTATCACCTGTCCTATGGTGGTGAGCATGCTTGATCCTATATATGACAGGATCTCTCATATGCATATTGGGTGATGTCATATCGACCTTGGCCCTTAAGACCATTGCTCCATCAGCATGCTTCCCTTCCTTCATCTCTGCAAATAGCTGTAGGTTCTCGGCTATTGGTCTATCTCTATATGGGCTGTTCTTGCCGGGTTCTGTTGGAGTTCCTTTAAGAGCAGCAATCTCTTCTGCAGAAGAAGGGTCGACGTAGGCATTGCCATCTTCAATCAACTTAACTGCAAACTTATAGAGTTGTGGGAAGTAATCCGAAGCAAAGTAAGGCTCATCATTCCACTCAAAGCCAAGCCACTCAATATCTCGCTTGATCGCTTCTACATACTCAGTATCCTCAGTTGTAGGATTGGTATCATCAAACCTAAGATTGGTCTTACCACCATACTTCTTTGCCAACTCAAAGTTGACACAAATAGCTTTTGTATGACCAATATGCAGGTAACCATTTGGCTCAGGAGGGAATCGAGTATGTACTCTCCCTTGGTGCTTTCCTGACTCTAAATCCTCCTCTAATATCTGCTCAATAAAATTGAGAGCTTTATACTTTTCTTCTGTCATGTTTCTTCCTGTTTTCTTACATTTTCTCTGGCATGTTGATGCCTAAGAGGTGCATACTCTGTTTTAACGTCTGAGCAACTTTATGACTTAACAACAACCTAGCTGCCTTAGCTAGTTCTGTTTCTGCTGTCAAAATTCTGTGATCGTGATAAAACTTATGATATTCCTTAGCTAAGTCAAAGGCATAGTGTGCCACATTGGACGGGTCCAAGTCTTTTGCTGAATCTACTACTACTTTTCCAAATTGATCTAACAATATCAGCAGGTTTACTTCTTGTGGTTGCCATGTATATTCGCTTGACAACTCCATTTCACTCATCTCTACTTTAGACAATACTGATCTAATCCTTACATAAGCATTCTGAATGTATGGCCCTGTCTGCCCTTGCATATCAACTGATTGCGAGGGATCGAAGGTCATACGCTTCTTCGGCTGCACTTTAAGGATAAAATACTTGAGTGCCCCAAGCCCAATGTCAGTAAATATCGACTGCTTCTCTTCTTCTGGTAAATCCACTAGATTGTGGCTATCCTTGGCTGCATTAGCTGCCTCATCCACTACCTCAACTACTAGGTCATCAGCATCCACCACTGTACCTTCTCTACTTTTCATCTTTCCAGACGGTAGGTCTACCATCCCGTAGGACAAATGGTACAACTGATCAGAAAATTCAAACCCTATGGTCTTCATTGTTGCAAATAAGGCCTGAAAGTGATAGTCTTGCTCATCTGCAACGACATAGACTGACTTATTAAAGCCAAAATCTTCGTGCCTTTTAATGGCCGTTCCGATATCTTGAGTAATATAGACTGAGGTTCCATCACTTCTCAATAGAATCTTATGATCTAGCTTGTGTGCTTCTAAGTCTACCCAGATACTCCCATCATCTTTCTTGTAAAATATCTCTTTATCTAATCCATCTTGCACCATCTTCTTCCCTAAGAGGTAGGTATCTGACTCATAATATAACTTATCAAAATCTACTCCCAACTCTGCATACGTTATATCAAATCCGTTATAGACCCATTGATTCATTTGCTTCCAAAGGGCAATCGTAGCTTCATCGCCACTTTCCCATTTTAACAACAATGCTCGTGCCTCTTCTCCTATGGCTGAAGCTGTGTTAAAGTATTGATTTTTATATCTCTTATAAAATGCTTCTTGAAGCTCTTTTTCTTTACCGTGATCGGCATAAGCCTTCTTACCTGGTTCAGTTTCTTGCCAACTAGCATATTCTGCTTTGAACTTTTGCTCAAACATCACATAGTAGTGCCCTACAAAGTGATCACCCTTGGTATTGCTAGTTTCGGGAGTAGCGCCTTCGCCATAGTTGAGCCAAGCTAGCATACTCTTACAAATCGCTATCCCTCTATCATTGATGATCTGCACCTTCTTCACTGTGTTACCTGCAAAATCCAATATCTGGCTGGCACTCCATCCGATTAGGATGTTTCTGATATGTCCAAGGTGAAGTGGCTTGTTAGTATTAGGTGAACAAAACTCAACGACAACAGTATTATCATTAGCCGCTTGTCGACCATAGTCCTCGCCACTTTCAAGCATCGCCTCCAATTGGCTTGTCCAGATCGTATTCTTCAAGGTCAAATTGAGGAAACCCTTGATAATCTCATGACTTTGAACACCTATTGCACTCTGCTTGTAATAAGCCGCAAGTTTGTCACCTAATTCATTGGGATTGGTCTTGAAGCGCTTCAAAAATGGAAAAAGCACCACACTGTAATCCCCTTGAATATCCTTAGCAATGACATTCACTATGATATCCTTTGGTTCAAGATGAGTATTGTATTCATCTTGAAAAAACTTAGATGTAATCAGTTGTAGTTGCTGTATATTAGAAGTGTAGTCCACTTATGAGGGTTTAGTCAGTAAAATCGAAGTGCAAAAATACGAAATTACTCCGACTCAACCTCAGGAGAAAAAAAGCTAAAATAGGTTTGCCCGTAGTTCCTGACTTGTGTCAAATGTGGATGGTGAGTAAACTTGACGTGTGGGTTGTGTTCTACCACCAATATTCCATTTGGGGCTAATAAATTATGTTGCAATATTTTATCTGGAATCGTTGGAATCGTTGACAAGGCATATGGCGGTCCAGCGAATATATAATTGTACTGCGACTTACAGGTTTCGATATATTTAAACACATCCATCTTAACTATAGTCACCTGATCTTCTATCCCTAACTTCTCTACCATCCCATGGACGAACTTGACGCAACTTCCGAACTTATCGACGTAAGTTGCTTCTGCTGCTCCTCTCGAAATCATCTCATAACAATGATTGCCAGACCCTCCAAACAAGTCTAAAAACTTGACTTCTTCTAGATCCAAAATATTAAGCAAAATATTATACAAAGCCTCTTTAGAGAAGTCCGTAGTTGGTCTTGTGGGCCACTTATCAGCTGGTGGATTAAATCTATAGCCCTTGAACTGGCCTCCGATTATACGCATTGCTTAGCTAGATACATGTCATAAAAAAGATGGCTATCTGTCGAACTCTCAGCCAAATGACTATCTGGTATCGCTTGCCACTGCACATTGGGAATATAGTCTGTAAGTAATTGTGCTAGTTTACCAGACTTATCAACACCACCGCTAAGCATCACAGGTACAGTGAGTGGAATCCCATGCTGCTTAAATGTATACAATACTTGATATAGTAAGTCTTCTCCTGTTTCAAAAGTATGGGTGCTAATCTGCTTAAAGACTCCAAATACATTAGCAATGATGTAGACTCTCTGACCTACTATATGTAGTTGAATGGTGTTCTTTACTCTTGACCCATTGTTCAATAGACCATAAACCATATGTCGCTGAGTTAAATCTTGGGATGAATTGACATCCTTAGCGTAAGCAACAACTAAGTTATGTTTTCGATATTCATCATAGCTATAGTCATTGTCTTGAGTACTGTCCATTGTCGTAATGTCAAAATACTTAGCTATCTCTGCTTTTTTGAAGTCAACCTTACTAATCACTTGGATAGTACCTTTGTTAACCAAACTGACATGCTTCGCATTTGGGTACTTAGCTTCAAAATATGTAGGTGACTTGTCACTAGTAAACACATAGGCTAACTTGCCTGCGTCCCAATATCCTACGTGCCACTTATCTTGATGTGCTACATATGTAACGTGTGTCGGATTATCAAAACCCTTATTGCCGTATACTTTCATTAATCTTCCCAGTTTCCTGAAATATTTGGAGCATTCATATCTCCAAACTTCAGTAAGTTATTCGGGTCATAAGAATTGTCATATTTAGAATACTTAGGCGAGCCAAACTCACCCATGAAATCCTTCCACCTTGTACCAACCTGTACAACACTTACTAGTGTCTGCTGATAAGTCATGGTATCTGCATCTATGGCAAACTCAGTTTGTTTGTCGGTAAATGGCACATACTTTAAGTCTTCAAGATTAATATTCAATGCATTGATTGAGTCAATTGCTGATGAGTACGTTACGATCTCTTCGAATTCACCTTTCTTACCTTCTATTTCTACTGGAACTCTGAATGGGATGCTGTCATTCTGCAAGACATAGGCAAGTGTATCGAAAGTTGGAGCAAAATCGCCAGTAATCGTTCTATAGATTTCCTGAGCTTGTCTAATTTGCTTGAGCTTGTCCACCACAACGGTGCTTTTCTCTGTTTTCACTTTTTGAAAGGCAATTGGCTCTTTTATGTTATTATATAAGATGTAGCCAAGAAAGATATTCAATATCAAGAGTAAAATTCCAATTCCAAGTCGCATTGTCTACTATGTTTTAATTTTTCAGAAATAAATCCGAAGGTTAGTTTTTGTTTCAGATTCGTAAAAGTAGTAAAACTTTTACTCAATATACAAAGATGCATTCTTAAGACAAAATGGTGTATTCAAACAATAAAATAAATTTGCATTTTTACAATTCATTTTGACATCCACCTATTGAAAAACAATAACATTACTATTCTTGCCATTGAATCTTCTTGTGATGACACATCCGCTGCTGTAATTCAGAATGGCAAGGTACTCTCTAATAAGATTGCTAACCAATCCGTCCATGCTCAATATGGTGGTGTTGTCCCCGAGTTAGCCAGTAGGATGCATGATAAGAACATTTTGCCCGTTGTGCAAGCGGCACTAGAAACGTCTGGAGTAGATAAGTCTGATTTGGACGGCATAGCATTCACAAGAGGCCCTGGTCTATTAGGTAGTTTGATAGTCGGTGTCAACTTTGCCAAGAGCCTAGCTCTAGGACTTAACATCCCACTCATAGAGGTAAACCATATGGAGGCTCACGTCATGGCTCATTTTGCAGAAGAACCCCATCCACAGTTTCCCTTCTTATGCTTGACTGTAAGTGGAGGACATACACAGATTGTCCTGGTGACAGATTATAATAAAATGTCTGTACTCGGCACTACTATCGATGATGCAGCGGGAGAGGCCTTTGACAAAACTGGTAAAATCCTAGGACTGCCCTATCCTGCTGGACCTAAAATTGACAAATTAGCGAAAGAGGGGAAGCCAATATTCGAATTTGCAAAACCCAAGGTAGGTGAGTACGATTTTAGTTTTAGCGGTTTAAAAACTTCAATCCTCTACTTTTTACAGAAGCAAGTCAAAGCAGATCCAGAGTTCGTCAATACACATCTCAATGATATTTGTGCATCTGTTCAGTCATCTATTGTGAATATCTTGATTGCAAAAATCACACTGGCTGCTAGCAATCTTAAGATAAACAATATAGCTCTCGCGGGAGGTGTATCTGCTAATAGTGAATTGAGATCTGCTTTTACAGACCTAGGAATTAAACAACAATGGAACACCTATATTCCCGCATTCGAATACTGTACGGACAATGCTGCTATGATTGGCATTAGTGGTTACTACCATTATCTCAATGGCAACTTTAGCCATCAAGGAGTCACTCCAATGCCAAGGATGAAAATCTAGCCTTTGTGCATTTTCTCAGCAATGTTCTTGATGAAGTCCTGCTTCTTCTGGTCTAGTTTTACTTCTTTCTTAGTCAACTTGGCCATCATCGTATTAAACTTCTCAGTAGTCCATTGACCAGACTCCTTTTTTGCTATGTATTTATTTTTTAACTTATATAGCTTCACTTTTGCCTTATCAAGCATAGATTTTTTTCTCTTGAAAGAGTTGTCTACTGTTTTAGCTTGAGTTGGGATTGCTGGTGCTTGTCTAGCTTCGACTTCCTCTTTATTATACTCAATATTGCCACCTTCCTTAGCTCTCTCAGTAGTCTCTACTTTCTTTAATCCACCCTCGGTCTGAGCCGATGCTGTTGCTGCGAAACCAAATAGAACTAGACTTATTATTAGTATTCTCATTAAAATCATATTTCAGTGTTTTTAGTTGATATGCCTATGAAACGTTTAGGGCATACTAATTAATTGCCGAAATTATTTTAAATAATTGGCTTTAAGCCATAAAGGTTTGTTAATCTATATTTTTATCCCTAAAGATTTGACTCATTCCCATTGGCTGCAGACTGAACAGATCCTATGAAAATGACAAACTGGAAGCCAATTATCTTGACTTCCTGTTCTAGTGTTTTGATTATCTACCCTAGGTTAGTTTGCGTCTTTAACCTTGCCCACTCCACTGATGTTGACATCAATAGCAGGATCTCCTTTGACATGGATATTGCCTACTCCGCTTAAGCTCCCTTCAAGAATATCTGTGACAAAGAGTTCAGAACTACCCACACCAGCTTGCCTGATCTCTACCTCACCTACTTCAAAGCTAAAGGCATTCATCTGGCCTACGCCATCATGTGTGTAGATTAATCTTTCTGCAGAACCCGACATGACTATGCTACCAACACCATCATGAGTAATTTCTAACTCATCAAGTCCTTCCATGTCATCTAAGTCAAGAGTCCCGACACCATCTTTACTAATAAATTCGAGGTCTGTAGTAAAGACCTTGACATCGATATCTACATTAGTATAATTCCCATCTTTCAAATCGATTTTGAGGATTCCATTCTCTACTTCAGTGAGGACATTTGACATGATATTGTCATTGGCAGTAACCTCAACTTGTCCTTGCTCTCCATATATGACTTCTACGTCAATAACTCCGTCGATAGATAGACTTGTAAAACTGTTGATGTCTCTTATTTCTTCAACAATGTTCTTTGAGCCGTCTATACTCATGGTTACATAGCATGAAGTGAAGCAGATAAATAGCGCTAGTGATAAGGTGATCTTAAATAAAGTATTCATATTGTTAATTTTTATTGTGTTAATGCTTTAAAGACACAACTAAGATCTAAGGGTTGCATGACATGACAAAAACACTATCAATTAGTCTTAATGAGAGAAATCAAAGGACATTGACAAGAGTAAGAAATTGTAAACTACGCTGACTGCTATAACGAAAATGTTGATTCTTGAAAAACACTATTACTCCACTCAGAATAAAATTTAACTTTGCACTCATGAAGTCTACACTATTTTACCTCCTTTTTCTACCAGTTGCATTCGTGCTAAAGCAATGTTCTACTCCTAGTTCACTGTCCACACAGAATCATGCTCACACCAATGCTTTAATCAATGAGACCAGCCCATACCTTTTGCAGCATGCACACAATCCTGTCAATTGGTATCCGTGGGGAGACGAGGCATTGAATAAAGCAAAAGAAGAAAACAAGTCAGTACTTATCAGTATTGGCTATGCTGCATGTCACTGGTGTCATGTGATGGAGCACGAATCATTTGAAGATGAGGAAGTGGCTGCTCTAATGAACGAACACTTTGTCTGCATCAAGGTAGATAGAGAAGAAAGACCTGATATAGATGATATCTACATGACTGCATGCCACTTGATGACAGGGCACGGCGGGTGGCCACTCAATGCCATTGCACTACCTGACGGCAAACCATTTTTTGCAGGTACATACTTTCCAAAGGACGATTGGACCAAATTGCTCAAGCAAATCATTGACCTCAAGGAAAATGATAACGGAAAGCTAGTCGAGAGTGCCAATCAAATAGCGAAAGGCATTCAAGAGTCTGACTTCTTAGAGGTAATTACGGAGGATGTAGATTTTAATACCGCTACTTTGAGCAAGATCGCAGACAGATTTAAAAGTAGAATAGATTACAACAATGGAGGAAGAAAGGGGTCTCCAAAATTTCCAATGCCCAACAACTATGAGTTCTTGCTCAAATATGGTAATCACTACAATGATGCGAAGAGTCTTGAAGCTGTAGAAACTACGCTTGATAAGATGGCAGCTGGAGGTATTTATGATCAACTAGGAGGGGGATTTGCCAGATACAGTGTAGATGGTATATGGCTAGCTCCTCACTTTGAGAAGATGCTGTATGATAATGGGCAATTAATCAGTCTATATAGTCAAGCCTACCAATCGAATAATAAGCCACAGTATAAGGCAGTCATAGAAGAATCTATTGCATTTGTCAAAAGAGAGCTGATGTCTGAAGAATATGGTTTCTACTCTAGTCTAGATGCTGATAGCGAAGGCGAGGAAGGGAAGTTCTATGTCTTTAGCAAGTCTGAAGTAGATAGTGTCATTACCGATGCCTTAGATGCTAAATATTTTTCCGCCTTCTATGACGTGACAGAACATGGCAATTGGGAGCATACAAATATTTTAAGACGAACTCAAGGTCTAGAAGATCTTGCTAATAAGATGGGAGTAGATCAAGCTATCTTGGTTGAAAGTATAAGCAGATCAAGTCAAGCTCTATTTGAATATAGAAGCAAGAGGGTCAGACCAGGACTCGACGACAAGATATTGACTTCATGGAATGCTCTCATGCTCAAAGGATTAATCGATGCATACAATGCTCTAGGGAAAGACGAATATCTCAGTCTAGCTATAAAGAATGCAGAGTTTATTAAAAACAACTTGAAAAAATCAGATCATAGACTAGATAGAAACTATAAGAATGGCAAGTCCAATATCAACGGATTCCTAGATGACTACGGGCTGACAATCTATGCATTCCATGCCCTCTACGAAGCCACTCTAAACGAACAATGGCTAAATGACGCAAAAGATTTACTGGATTACACTATTACTCATTTTTACAATCAAGAGACGAAGATGTTCAACTATACCTCTGACCTTGATCCACCATTAGTGGCAAAGAAGATGGTGAATAATGACAATGTGATTCCTGGGTCTAACAGTATCATGGCACGTAACCTCTTCAGAATTGGTTCAATGTACTACAATCCAGAATGGTTAGCAATGAGTAAGCAAATGATCAAAAATCTAAACGAACAATTGACTACTAGCTCATCACCAGACTTTTACAGTAATTGGCTTCAGCTTTACTTTGACCAAGTCAATGCTCCATACGAAATCGCAATAGTAGGTCCTAGCGCAAAAGCTGTAAGGGCAGAAATGGCAAAAGAATATTTGGGAAACGCTATGTTTCTTGGTGGAGCTACAGAAGGCAGCCTTCCTCTACTAAAAAACAAACTCCAAGAAGGAGAAACCACAATTTATGTTTGTCAAAACAAAGTATGTAAACTTCCTGTGAGGTCTGCAGCTGATGCACTCAAGCTATTGGACTAAGCAAGTCCTTAAATAAAAAGCAAGATGCCACGACTCTTTAGCATGGCATCTTGTTTATCTGGAGCTTAATCTTTATATTTTCACAAAGGAACCATCTAAGGTTCTCCCATCTAATGTGATGATTTGATATCTATACATACCTGGGCAATAGTTTGATACATTGACCTCTATAGATCTTGTTTGCTTATTGAATCCATCTGCTTTCAGTACTTCACTGCCTTGACCATCATAGATCAAGAAAGTCTGTATCGATGTATTACTCTGAGATAGTTGTACGAGCAATCCTCCACTTGTAGGATTAGGACTAACCAAAGCTTCAGTCTCTATTTCAATATCTTCACTATTAGAAACAACCTCTACGGTTTTGAAGCTCAAATCAGACAAGCTAATTGTCTTTTGCTCATAGGTAGAGTTATTGCCTAATACTGAGAATACTATCATAGATATATCCGACAATACTAGTTCGTCATAGGTCTCAGATACAAATTGATTGACTGTCAGTTCATAGTTACGTTCCTCATTATAGAGGACTACCGTAGTCCTGAATTGATCAGCCCAATCGATGATTGATGACTTGACTAGAGTGACTTCTAAGTACCCACTTCCTGATCCTTGAAATGTCAACGCATTGTGTTGTTGCAGGTTTTGAGGCTTGAATTTAGGATCAAGTGATCTAAATATATTCACATAGTCCTTTACAGACGCTTCTAGTTCAACAGATCGATCTACTCTATATTCTTCCTCGCTAACTGCATCCCTATTCTCAGGCACTATAGTAAAGTCTTGTAGAAAAACACCTTCGTGGTTGTCCTCTACTCCCCATGTTCCATCTGCTAGAAATATTTGATCAGTCTGACAGTTATCACAATCCATTTCTAAGCCAATATCATATATCCCACCAATAGGGAGTGTTACAATTTGTTCTTTTTGACCTGTCAACGGCAAATCCATGTCGAACACTTCTAGAACACCAGTTTCTGATGCTCTATACAACCCATCAAATCTTACCTCTTGAGTTAGGTTTTTGTTTTTAATGTTTAAGACCAGCTCTCCATTTGCATACTTTGCATTCGTGATGAATACCATTGGTAGCGATGAATTATTTATCTCACTGATCTCATAGAAAGTTTCGATGTTTGCGATCCCATTTTCAAGAAGCATGATCAAGTCTTCATAAGAAGAAGCCCATACCTGGAAGTTATAATATTCATTTGACTCTGGATATTGGTCAAGTCCCCAGTGACTTTCTAATGTCATCTTGTCATCTTCGATACGTGCCGAAAAGCTCACGGCATATTCTATGTTGCCACTCTCCGCAAGGAGTTCGTAACTTATAAATCTTCCGCCAGAGCACCACATGTATGATACATCAATAAGATTAGCATTCTCTAGTCTATCACAGATATACTTAGTATGCTCATAGACACCATTTTCAGACTCTATACCAAGTACTGATCCTATTCTTATGTCATTTCTGTAGTAATCAGCCGCTACTACTTCTGTTGCATTAGTGATGCCAATCAGATCTTCGGGTGAGCTTTGTGCAATGTAAATATCATCAAATGCCTGTGGAATAAAGTCGGCTACTGAAAATTCCTCTCTAAAGTCAACCGAAGCAAAAGGGATTAAGCCTTCGTCTATTTGGGCAATTGTCTGTTTCGACTTAGTTTCTCTAATGTAATTTCTATAAGCTAATTGGTCAGAGAGTCTTCCGTTGGACTCCAATCCACCATTGATACCACCCGTAGTTCCTCCACACTGCGGATCATCACCATCAATTAAACCATTGTTGTTATCATCTATTCCATTGTCACATATCTCAGTACAGCCTTGGAGACTATAACACTCAGTATCATCGCAGTCCACTAGGCCGTCTCCATCATCATCAATACCATTATCGCAAATTTCTAGTAAGCAATTGTTTGAGTTATAGCAATCTGGATCATCACAGTCGACTAAGCCATCTCCATCGTCATCAATACCATTGGAACAGTTGGTCTCAAAAGGTGGAGGCGCTAGCACGCAATTGAATCCGTCATTGATTGAAAGATTACCTGTTCCATTTAGGACCAAGGTAGCAGTAAGGTCGTTGACATTCACAGAGTAAATCTTTCCAGAAGAATTATTATAAGCAAAAAATGAACCGTCATTAGAAGACCAAGCAGCACCAAATCCACCTGATTCTGTGTTTATTGACCCAGCGAGGTCATAGGTCGAAATAGAATTATTACTCGGATTGAATACCTTGAGTTGCGAGCTACTGTTAATGCCGTACATCAATCCATTATTGAGATCTAAAGCAAAATCTGCAACCCCTGGGTTCGATGCCCCAGTGGCTTGGATCGTAAGTGTTGGTTGATTAAGGTCAATTGAGTAGATTCCTCCACTATTGCTTACATACATTACTCCATTCTCAGTGATAGATCCTACGTAAAAAATAGAACCTGGTAGTGCCAAACCAGTATCTGTCACACTCCCGTCTTGAGAAAGTACACCTAGTTTATGCTCACCGTTTATTATACAAGGAGCATACACGTGTCCATCAACATGGTTAAACTGCAAACCATTAATAGCAGATGCACCCGATATAGTACCAAGAGTACTGTAAGTTCCGGTAGCAGGATTGAGGGCAACTAAGTAGGTATTGCTATGCACTTGATAAAACTCAGTGTAGCAATCCCAGCAGCTATCGCTACCATTACAATCTGGGTCAAAGCAGTCAATAAGTCCATCCCCGTCATCATCTATTCGATTGTCGCAGATTTCTTGACCCAAGACTTGGATGTAAAAGCTAGATGCTAGGAGTAAAATCGCAATGTGTAGTATTCTTAATATCATTATTCTCATGTTTTGTTGATGTAAAAGTAATTGAGTAGAAGGGTTGACTTCTTTACTATTCTGATTCTGGTAGAAATCTTACTGTTTTTAGCATGTTTCTTATGACTTTGAGCAATACTCCATCGGTTGTTGTCCCAAGAAAGTAGGTAATGGTCCAATTATATTACTGCTAGATTCTTTACGTAGATATAGAGTGATGGAAATTGCTTCATGGCTATGCAATGTATTACCTAGGTGGTAATGCAGAGTATTATGAGAAGTATATGCCCACCCTTTGTTGCTCTGTCCTGCTATAAATGAGTATTCACTTGGCACCGAAAACGAGAGGATATACGGACCATCTTTTAGATCTTTAGTGACCTCAACAGTCAAATCCCACCTGACTCTATCTAAGTCAACACTTTCATGATTTACAATAGAGATTTCTGTACAGTCGGCTATGTTGTAATCCAACTTAGGAGGGCTGGTCTGAGCCTGTGAGTTGCCACTTGCTTTGAGACCTGTATTGTTGTTTTGAGCATAGAGTGCTGAATTAGTCATTGTTAAAAAGCATATACAGATAAGCATCAGTGTCCATGCTCCAGCAGGTTGATTTTTCCTTGTCATCATTTAGTAATTATGATACAAGGATACTAGCAACCCCTAGTCTAGCTGGGCCAATTTAGATAACCTGAGTCCTTTCTTCCGAATCTGGAAGAATTCTTGAGTTTTTTGGAAACTCGTTATTTATACTGAGATAGTAAAATTTGCTTTTAGATAAGCAACTGCATCTTCATAGGTATTTGGGATCTCTCCTTCAAGTATAGCTTCTTTTATGGCATTCTTCATTTCTCCCACTCTCCTACTTGGTTTCAAGTCAAACATTTCCATGATTTGATCTCCTGACACGGGTGGTTGCCAGTTACGGATATGGTCCTTTTGCTCGACTTCTATCAGCTTCTGCGTCACTATGTCATAGTTGGACAAGTATTGCTTGACCTTCTTATTGTTCTTAGATGTAATATCCGCCCTACACAGAATCATGAGATCATCTATATCATCACCTGCATCATACAGCAAGCGTCTGATAGCAGAATCAGTAATATTTTCATTAGTCAAGCTAATTGGTCTGAGGTGGAGTCTTACCATTTTCTGTACATAGGTCAAGGTCTTATCAAGAGGCAACTTCATTCGCTTGAAGACTTGCTTTGTAATACCTACACCTACTACTTCATGTCCATGGAATGTCCACCCATGATCCTTAGAAAATCGCTTAGTCGGTGGCTTCGCAATATCGTGCATGATGGCTGCCCACCTCAACCAGAGATGATCCGTGTTTTCGCAGATATTGTCTAATACTTTTAGGGTGTGATCAAAGTTGTCCTTATGAGATATCCCATGCCTAGTCTCTACACCCTTAAGATTCGTGAGCTCAGGGAATATGATCTCTAGGAGCCCACACTTATCCAATAAGTAGAATCCTTTTGAGGGTACCCTAGCCTTAATGATTTTATTGAGTTCATCTGATATTCTCTCTTGAGAAATAATTGATATCCTATCCTTTGTCTTTACAATACCTTGCCAAGTGGGGTCATCGATTTCGAAGTCTAGTTGGGTTGCAAACCTAATGGCTCTTAGCATTCTTAATGGATCATCAGAAAAGGTCACTTCTGGGTCAAGAGGGGTCTTAATTCTTTGTTCTGCTAAGTGAGCAACGCCTCCAAATGTATCTACGACCTGTAGTTCTTCTGTGTTCAATGAGACAGCTAAAGTATTGATGGTGAAATCTCTACGTTCTTGGTCATCTAGAAATGTACCATCCTCCACTATTGGCTTACGACTATCTCTCCTGTAAGATTCCTTTCTAGCGCCTACAAATTCTATTTCAAAGCCTTCTACAACTACTTGGGCAGTTCCAAAATTTGGAAAGACATTAACCCTTCCCGCCTTGGCATGTTGTTTGGCAAATTTCTTAGCAAACTCTATCCCATTACCTATACAGACTACGTCTATATCTTTTGACTCACGATTTAGCAACCTATCTCTGACATAGCCACCCACTAGATACCCTTCAATATTGTACTGGGAGGCTACTGACTGCAAGGCCTCTATTATATCTCTATCCTTTTCTGAAAATCTGAATTGCATGTCAATTATGTAAGTGCAAATGCAGAGTATCTTACTCTGATATCTTCTAATATTTGAATGATGGCAGCAGGGTCTGGTTCTTGCACTAAGAGGCTTCTATAGTGCTTGATATCTCTCAAGCCACGGAAGTAATTGGTATAGTGTCTTCTCATTTCCAATACCCCTAGTTTTGGACCTTTCCAGTCTACTGAATATTTGAGGTGTCTGATAGCTACATCCACTCTCTCTTCTACTGTTGGTGGAGCTAAGTGTTCTCCCGTCTCTACAAAGTGTCTTACTTCTCTAAAAAACCAAGGGTTGCCAATACTAGCACGACCTATCATGATCCCATCGACTCCATATCTCTCCTTATACTCTACAGCTTTCTCTGGGCTATTGATATCTCCATTACCGAATACGGGAATATGCATCCTTGGGTTCTCCTTAATCTTACCTATTAGCGTCCAGTCTGCTTCACCTTTATACATTTGCTTTCGTGTCCTACCATGTATGGAAATAGCTTTGATACCGACGTCTTGTAGTCTTTCTGCAACTTCTACTATGTGCTTTGAATTATCGTCCCAGCCTAGCCTAGTTTTTACTGTTACTGGCAAAGATGTGCTCTCCACAATAGCCTTGGTTAATTCCACCATTCTTGGTATATCTTGCAGGATACCGGCACCAGCCATCTTGCATACTACTTTCTTCACTGGGCAACCAAAGTTAATATCTAGTACTTCTGGTTTTGCCTCTTCGACGATTTCAGCTGCTCGTTGCATCGACTCTAAGTTAGCTCCAAATATCTGGATTCCTATTGGTCTTTCTTCTGGGTAGATGTCTAACTTCTGCACTGACTTATGGGCATCTCTGATGAGGCCTTCTACTGAGATAAACTCAGTGTACATCATATCACAACCTTGTTCTTTGCACAAGGCTCTAAAGGGAGGATCACTGACATCTTCCATTGGTGCCAAGAGCAACGGAAAATCTCCCAATTCTATATCTGCTATTTTTGCCATGGACTACAAAGTTAATGCTATTTTTTAGGTCTCTATAACTCCGAAATAGATGTTATGCAAAAGAAGTAGGTAATCTAATGAAATCTACTTTGATTTGTTATCTAACTCACTAAAGCGCTACTAAGCCTTTACCATCTTAAGGCACACCCAATCCCCTCTCTGCCATCTTTCCAATAACTTCATTCCATTGGAATTGAAGTGCTTGACCATATCCTCTGCAACCTCAGCCAAGATACCTGAAAACAATACTATTCCTTCAGCACTTAATCTGGCATAGACTTCTTCTACATCCTTTTTAAGAACTACGGTATTAATATTTGCCAAGATGACGTCATATTCTTTGGATTCTACATCTTCTATGCCTCCATGAATGATCGAGAAGGCTGCCTTGCACTCATTCGCTAAGACATGCTCACGAATATTATCCATCGCTTCATACTGGATATCATTAGCAACTACAGCCTTGGCTCCTAGTTTACTTGCCATGACTGACAATATTCCTGTACCTGCACCAAAGTCAAAGACTACCTTGTTTTGAAAGTCTATGTCCTTCATTGCATTGATCATCATATAAGTAGTCGCATGATGACCAGTACCAAAGGCCATTTTCGGCTTAATGGTAATCTCATGCTTGCATTGATGGTCTCTCTCATGAAACTCAGCTAGAATTGCACAAAAGTCTTCTACATAAACAGGTTGAAAGTTAGCTTCCCAATCGGCATTATAATTACGATAAGGCAGATAATCTTCCGTAATCGTACTCACCTCCACTTCGAGCTGCGTTGCAATATCTGATTTCAGTGTTGGAGAGTAGTCTAAGGCATTGACATACATAATCACTTGATTCGATTGATGCTCAAATCCGCTATTAGTAAAAAATTGTTCTAACAATGCAATACAAACCTCTGCATCTTTGACTCCATCCAGAGTAAACTGGTAGTAATGTTGATCTTCCAATGCTATTGTTCGTTTGTTTGGTAAGCCTTGAATGTATTCAATAAGAGGGCAGCAACCGTGAGAGGGCCAACACCTCCTGGTACCGGCGTAATGAAGGCACATTTCTCTGCTACATGCTCAAAATCAACATCTCCCACTAGCCTATATCCTGACTTCTTACTTGGATCTGGGATGCTATTGATCCCTACATCAATGATGATCGCTCCTTCTTTAACCATGTCAGCTGTAACAAATCGATTCCTTCCGATTGCTGCAACTATGATATCAGCTTGAAGTAGTAATTCTTTGAGGTTCTTGGTACGACTATGCGTAAGAGTTACTGTAGCGTTGCCTATTTTGCTATTTCGAGAGAGCAATATTGACATTGGAGTGCCGACGATATTACTTCTTCCAAGTACAACAACTGACTTACCTTCTGTAGTAATGTTATATCGATCTAGCATAGTAATAATCCCAAAGGGTGTAGCAGGGACAAAACCGTCTAAACCCATAGCCATCTTCCCAATATTTACAGGATGGAAACCATCAACATCCTTGCTAGGATTAACTGCAACAGTAATGACATCAGGGTCAATGTGTCTAGGTAGAGGCAACTGCACAATATACCCATCGATACTATCATCCATATTGAGTTTGTCAATCTCTACTAGCAACTCTTCTTGAGTTATTTCGCTGCTTAGTGTAATCATACTTGACTTAAACCCTACCCTATTGCAAGCTTTGATCTTGTGCCCTACGTAGACCTTACTTGCTGGATTGTCTCCAACAATGACTGCTGCTAAGTGTGGTGGTCTCTTACCTTGTGCTAAGAGCACATCTACCTTGTCTGCTAATTCTCTTTGGAGTGTTACTGAAAGGGTCTTTCCATCTAATATTTGCACAAGCGGATAGTTTTTGATGATTACCCTGTAAAAGTAGTGCTAATCTGCGAATTTGACTAGGCGATATTTGATTGATTAAACAATTTGGGTATACCATAAACAGCATACAAGTAGCGACAGAACAATGCTACCCCTGTTCCAAGCACTGCACCACAAAGGATATCTATAGGGTAATGGACACCAACGTAGACTTGACTAATGGATATTGATCCTGCCCAAATAATACAGAGTACATCTACCCACCTACGCTTGAATGCTAATACGATCGGCAGAAAGACAGATAGGGCAAAATGATTTGTCGCGTGGGATGAAGTAAAGCTATACCCACTACCACAATGTACTCTCACAATGGTCTGTGGCTCTTCATCTACTATATGACATGGTCTAGGCCTCTGGACTGTGTTTTTGATAATCCTGCTCGACAGTGTATCAGAGATAGCTATCAAGGTAACAAGACTAAGAATTGGGATAACACTCAATCTCTTGTACCTTACTATAAGATATCCAATAATAGCAATGTACAGTGGGATCCAGTTTTTACTCCCTCTTAGAAATGGCAAGACCACGTCCAAGATGGGATGAGACCATCCCTGATTGATGATGTCAAACAATGCTCTATCAAACTGTAATAAACTCTCCACCCTCAAAAATATAAAAGGTCTACAGAAAACATCTGCAGACCTCTTAAAATATTCAAAACGTTATTCTTTATTTACTCAGTGATAACGAAATTACCTCTAAATAGCTGCCCACCAGACGTAATTACTATATTGTATAGGCCAGCGCTTGTCTCTGACGATAAGTTAGCAGAAAATCCTTGTTGATAAGATGCATGGTGCTGGACAAATACTCGCTTACCCTCTGCACTAAATACCTCTACTTTATCAATTGTACTTCCTTCAAAGTCTGCAAGTTGCACTGTGATTTCTCCAGTTGTTGGATTTGGAAATACACTTGCATCTCCACTGATATAAAAGTCATCAGTATTAACTAATTCTCCAAATACTGCAATCAATGTGTCAACCTCTGAAATCAGCACATCTGTCTCTGCTGATAAGTTATTATCAAAAACAGATGATCCAGCAGTGGCTCTCCATCCGCTAAATGCCAGGTCTCCATTTGATTCTGCTTTGATAGAGTTCTTCATATTCCCAAAGTAATTGCCTTTCCAAGGTAGCGAAGTTGTCTTGACAGTATTGAATTGAATACTGCCAGCACCTGGAGGGTCAGTCATCACTGTTACTTCAAATGGACCAGTGAGGTCGTAGCATTCTACGATTCCATCATCTATAAGCTCACATCTTTGCTCTATAAAGTTTCTCAATCTATTGACATTAGAGTTCCATTTAGCCATAGAGCCTCCCCATCTATCAATATGTCTCGGCATTTCTGGTTCTATTGTAGCTAACATCGAGTCTAGAGTACCTAGCATATTATCACAAGAGAAAATCGTATTCATATGGTCTGCCGATCGCTGGTAGTAGTACTGCTTGAAATCTGCATTCTCCTCGATCAACTTTAGGAATATCTTTTCATGTCTACCCACATCCGGATACTGCCAGAATGTGTCTTGATTACCCCAAACATTGAACGTAGTATCAGTCCCGAAGAAACTATCCATAAAGTCTGAAATATCCTCAATATCACAAGGCACAGCATCTGGGTCAGTATTGGGTACACCAGAATAGTTGATGTAGTAATCGAAGGTCGCATCATTATCCCACATGATATAGCCCCACTTCTTGTGTCCACCTTCTGGGTTGAGACCTCTCCACCATCCTGTATTATAATTCAACCAATCGGAAGACACGGCCATCAGGTTAGTCACTATGTAGTCTATCAGACTTGTCACGTTTAGCTGATCAAGGAGTTCTTGATACTTAGCCTCATCTGACATATCATTTTTTAAAGCCAGATCCCTAGTGACATCCCAAGCATCGAATGCTTCATCACCACCATACTCGGCCCAGCTATTTCCCCAAGTTTGCAAGTATTGCAAATCATATTTTCCTTGATCATAATAGTACTCTGTGTAATCATGGTCATGTGGTCTATTCCTATGAGCATATACTCCCCAATAATCTCCATTCAAGAATACGATATTTCTTTCTACAGCTCTCACATCTAAATCCATACCACCATCCATCACTAGCTGATGTACATACTCATCTCTAATATGACAACTGCCTTCATGGTCGAAATCTGTTGGATCATTTGTAGCAGGATAATTATCATCACCACTAGCTCTGAACATAAATTTTTGGTAATTGTCTTTCTCTGAGAAGTTGAATAACTGAGCATTAATATCTGCAGCATATCCCATCTCATCTCTAGTCACCCAGTCTAGACTTCTTTGGTTGTTGACCCAACTATCTTGACCATGTCTGTTAAGTGACCCATAACCTGTAGCTAAGAGCTCGCCTTCTGCAGAGAAATACTCTAGTGAACCAACTGGAATTACTTCTCCTTGTCCATTAGCTAAGTCTTGGACAGTTTCTGCGGCTACTGAGAATACAGGCAACGTGAATGACTCATTGATGAAATACGTAGCAAAGCCTATAAAACCAGCAATCTCTCTATCTTGATTAGTAGGAAATGCTCTGACCTTTACAGTCTGTGTTTCTGATATTTCAAGAGCATTAGGGAATGCTGGATCATTTTCCGAAGGCAAGTGTCCATTAGTTGTATAGGTATAATAATAATTTGGGTCTGGATCTAGTAGGCTAACTGTGACTCCATCTGTATAGATGCCAGCAACTTGATCTAGACTTGCGGTAGGAGCATACTTAAAGATCATTGCATTGCTATTATTAGCACTCCCATAAGTTGGGCTCAGAGAGATCATCCATTCTCCAGCACCATCTTCACTTCTGGCAAAACTATGGGTATTCTGCGTCAGACCAAGTGGGTAAGACTCTACTATTTCACCAGCAGGATTAGTTAGAGTGATCTCCTCACTCTGCTTTGTTTGTTTCAATTTGAAATTGGCATGGACATAACCACCTGATACTTCGCCTCTGCCATCACACAGAACAAGCAAGTAATCATTGCCATCAATAATTGTCCCTTCTGGAAATATATACTTTTGAGGTTTTTGATCATTATCAGAAATCCCCCAACCACCTAAGTCAAATGGTTGAGAAGAGGTATTGTAGAGCTCTATCCAGTCTTCGAACTTTCCATAATTGTCCGAAAACTGATCAATATTAGAAGCCGAAAATTCATTGATTACAACCTGAGCATGAGAAAGCGTAGCAAGGAAACTGCTACAAAGTAATAAGGTAAGTAGTCTGATCATCATCTATCGTTAGGTTAAATAAAAGCTGTCAAAATGCGGACAGCTAGGTAAATATAAGGGATGTATATCAAATGATACGCATCAACATTTGAAGGGTGACGCTTCGATGACAAATGGGAAATTATTTATTCAAAAGTTAAAGAACTCAACATGTTACTTTATGGCTAACTCTAATTCGTACCTAATTAGGTACAACATAGGTGCTTTCTTCTATATTTACAAGGAAGTCTTTTGATTCTTACACTTGCAAACATTCAATCAATTGACACAACAGCTTGGCGCTAGAATAAATAATTTAATAGAAAAAACAGCACCAAGTAAATCCACAAACCATCTAAAAAATGCCAATAAATAGTCAATAGTTGAAGGCTTCGCTTTCTATCAGGATCAGAAAAATAGACTAATACTGTCACTGGGCTAATCATCTTCTTATACGCAATAAAGATGAAGTACCCTAGAAATGGTATACCTGCTATGACGTGGGCAAAGTGTAGCCCAGAAATCAAGTACATATAGGCAGCCATATTACCACTTTGTAGACTGATGTTTTCGCTAAATAGCTGGTACCATGCCACTAGCTGTGCCCCAAGAAATATTATCGTAAGCACCATGGTAATATTAAGCATCAGTCTATACCTTTCAGTATTGTCAAAAAGATAAGATTGCTTAGCTTGGACCAAAGTATAACTACTACCTATGAGGAGCAAAGTATTCACATAAAACAACCATGGCAGGTGGATTGGGGTAAGGTCAGACTGAATTCTATTATACAAGTAGGACACAGAAAAGCCTAAAAACAGAGCAGTGACGCCTGCTAATACCAAGAACAAGATAATGTAACTCGGGTGAACGAAGTATTGTTGTTTAGGCTTCATGCTTCTCTTTTGAAACCAAACACAGTATCAAAGTTTTGGTTTAGAAGATTAGATCAATTCACAATGTCTTGCTCTGCTTTGTTTATTCTTGGATCACTATTGAATGGCCTCATGTAGCAATTGGTGGAAGTAATGCACTCCCTTTTCTCGTT
>JAHDHH010000033.1:0-1850 GCA_020631405.1 Saprospiraceae bacterium | reverse complement strand
TATTGAATGGCCTCATGTAGCAATTGGTGGAAGTAATGCACTCCCTTTTCTCGTTTTGGCGAAAATCTCCCAGTTTGATAAAACCTCGATTTGATTCCGCGATGAACTGCCTCTACCACAAATTCATCTTCTCGTTCTGTCTTCTCTGCAAGCTTATCTCCTTGCATGAGATCAAAGATTTCTTGATTATGAATGTAATAGATAAACTCTACTTTGGTAAAGTCCGGAGTTACAGGTTTGACAATATTTAGTTGCACTCCCCATGGGTAGATATTGAGCATCATATTAGGATACATCCAATAGTAGTAAGCTGTGACATGCTTGCCATAGTCAGGATGCCCCTCAGGAAAGTCAAAAGTGAACCCACTCCCATCTGAGTATCCAATCTGCAAGACTATCTGGTCGTAGCATTCTGTGGAATACTGTCCATAATCTATGATACTATTGAGGTCATTGTGGACGAATGGAATATGAAAACCTTCCAAATAATTGTCACAATACAAGGCCCAATGACAATGTACATTATAGGTCTTAGTGAGGTGTGGAGCAAATTGAAAATCTTCAAAAGGCAAGAAATACAACCTCTCTGCTAACCTTTTACGGATCAGATCAAAAGGTACACTCGGATCCACTGCTGTAAACAAAAATTGCCTCCAAGTCTCCAGTGGAAGCTGATGCAAGTGATCACATGGCCTTGGAAAGTTCTCAGCTTCTTTGAACTCTGGCATAAATTCAAACTGGCCATTTAGGTCAAACCTTCTTCCGTGGTAAAGGCAGGTGATATTTCTCAACTTGCTCGGATGATCTACCATCACGAATCCTCTATGCGTACAGACATTAGTCATGCACTTGAGATGATCGTCTTGGTTTACGAGCAAGATAGGCTCATCGAGGTAGCCTTCTAGCAACCACAGAGGCACGACATTTTCCGGACCTTTGAATAGGAGGTCTTTATCTCCTAAGTACTTCCATTGCTTAGCAAATACTTGCTCCTTCAGTTGCTCCCAGATGGCTTTATCGGAATAGAATTTGGAATCTAGAGTTGTTGATTGTTCAATACGCTTTGATATCATCCCACGCTTCTTTTAATGGTAAGGTATATCTTTCTTTTCTAACTATCTCTCCTTTGGAAACTTCCGACAACCAAGTGACTTGCTGTGGCGAAAGATATTGCAGTGGGTCATGACCCTTGCCCAAGGCACTATTGATTTTGGCTTTTTGAGCTTGACTCAATGGTAGGTACTTGTACTCAGTCTGCTTGAGATAGTATTGTGGATCTCCATCTACGTTGTACGACTTGTGATACTCTACAGGTTTGTATTGTTTGTCAGTTGCAATCTCTTGTAAGGTTTTTGAAGATACCGCATTTGGGTCATAGACTATCTTGACGACCTCTTTTCCACTCATCCAAGCTGGCTCTGTAGATACCACTCCTTGCTGGCTACCAAATGCAGCTTCTCCTGACCAAAAGCAATGCATGGTATAATAGTCCTCTGCTAATTGACTTGCGAATTCTACTTTCAATAAGTTGGCATAGGCAGGCACTTCCCTACCCTCAACTCGTAGAGCCATAGTCATAGCCTCCAACAAGCCCTCAATAGAGTAATTACCAGCTACTCTATTGGCTAATTCCTTCTCCTTGCTGTTGATCAACCGAACCACTGGATTGTTCCAACTTGGCTCACCAAATTGCGCTAATATTTTTGCATCAGCACCTCCTTTATTATTGAATATCGCCAAAGGGACGAACTCTTCTTGAATGAGCTCAACCAACAATGGGTGAGTCAATACATTCTGACCATAATTGCGACAGGTAGCGCAGCCTGGCACTTCCTGAAAAAGGATTAGAA
>JAHDHH010000085.1 GCA_020631405.1 Saprospiraceae bacterium | reverse complement strand
ATTCCACTAGAAGATGTGCTTAGTGTTTACCCCAACCCAGTATCGGACAAATTATACCTTGATGGCATAGGACGAGGTAGATATAAGCTAATGACAATAGAAGGGAAGGTGGTTGAAACTGGAGACTTTGATAATCAGGTAATAGACATGTCTCATTTAACGAAAGGACCATATATTGTAGCAATTGAGCAGGAAGGCCAGATAGTATTCAAGAAAATAATCAAAGAATAGTAAAATTATATTGTTAGAAATTAGAAGAGAGTCAAACGTCCAAGTTTGACTCTCTTTTTATGAACGAGCTATTTGAATTAAAGAAGAAGGTGAAGGCTAGCGTATAAAGGTGTTATTTCTTTATCCTAGTTTTTATACATCTTTTAAGTCACTATGCGGAGAAAGAAAGATTGCTTTATCTTCTCACTGTTAAGTCATTTTGCCAGTTGTCACCACAGTCGTTTGTCTTGCTTGATTCACATGGAGCTGAGTGACATCAGGTCTTGAATAGTGGCCTGCTGGGTCAAAGTTTTGCCGTTCTTCATAGACTTTATTTAGGTCGACAGTGCAGGTAATGATGCCTTCTGTATTCACTACTGGCTCAACTATCCACTGACCATCAGGACCGCAAATACATGACCCACCATTGCCCATGGTCTCAGGAGCATGCTTCATAATCAGGTCATAGTGTGGAATGTCTTTCGGGATTTCTGATTTGGAGAGCAGGCTTGAAACAGAGACTACGAAGGATCTAGATTCTTTTGCAATGAACCTAGTGATATCTTGGGTATTACCTAAAGAGCCTGGCCAAACAGCAACGTGAAGGTTCTCACCTTGACCATATAGTGCTGCTCTAGGTAGTGGCATCCAGTTTTCCCAACAGTTGAGTCCTCCTACGGTGAAGTCTTTGAGCCTATGCGTGACTAAGCCATTGCCATCACCTGGCGACCAAGACAGTCTTTCTTCGTAAGTGGGCTGGAGCTTGCGGTGGACTGATTGTATTTTTCCACCTTGATCTATATAGACGAGTGAGGCATACACGCTATGCCCTCCGCGGTCTATTGGTCGTTCGATAATGCCAAGGTAGATAGCAATTTGTTTTTCCTTAGCTAGGGTACAAATAGAATCTAGGTCTCCTTCTTCTATGCAGGCAGCATTATTGATATAGTGAGCATGGAGTTCTTTCTGAATTTGTGACTCAAACTCCGAAGCATGGAGGAAGCTTAACCAGAATGGATAGCCAGGCAGTAGGCCTTCGCCAAAGCAGAGGAGTTCTACTTGTTTTGCAGAAGCATCAAGGATTGTTTGTTCGATTTTTTGAATAGTGGCTGCTTTGTCAAGCCAGACTGGCGAAATCTGAGCTAAGCCTAAATTGATTGTGTTTTGCTGCATAGTAAGCTATTAATAGTCTAGGAGTTTATTCAAATTACATTTTATCAAAGCGAATGCTCGCAGAGTAATATTGTGAATGTACTCGTTGAATGTTGATTTTGGCACTGACCTGATATCAAAAGTCTAAAGAATTCTGTTGAGTGATATAGTCTTGCTTGCTTTCTTCGGCCATTGTCATGAGATTTAGGTCGTTGACACAAGTAGTTAGTGTTGTTTCTCATCAAAGCTTGATCAAGTTCTAGTAGATAGGCGTCTTAGGCTTTTTGAATTATCTTATTTTTGGGTACTTTCAACTCTTCTGCCATGGTAGTCAGCTTTTCTAAGGTGCTTTGTGGCAGAGAGGAAGTAAAGGTTGTCATATTTGCACTTTGCACAAAGGGTGCATTCGTAATAGAAAGAATAGTAAACTAGAACTCAATGTATACTCCACAACAGAAGAAGCAATTCTACAATCAATCCAAGCAATGGCTCAACACATCGGCTACTGAAGCTGACTATGATGCTTTAGTTGACAATCTTAAGTTTCACGAATGGGCATACTATGTAGGTAACGCATCAGTAATTGGAGATGAAGAGTATGACTTACTGTTTAAGCAACTAGAGCAGATAGAATCTATAGTAGTGCCTAGGCACGACTCCCCAAGTCAACGAGTATCGAATGATTTGAAAGGTGACTCTCAAACAGTAGAACACCTCGTCCCAATGCTTTCACTGGGCAATTCTTACAATGCTGAGGACTTACAAGACTTTCATAAGCAAGTGATCAAGAACGCTTTTCTAGAGGATGGGGTAGGGATCGAGTATACAGCGGAGCCAAAGTATGATGGTGGTAGTGTGGCGCTAGTTTACGAAAATGACCTCCTGGTAAGAGGAGCTACCCGTGGAAATGGATCTAAGGGAGAAGAAATGACTGCAAATGCAAAGGCTATGTCAAGTGTGCCCTTGAAGGCAATGTTTTCGGAATATGGAATCTATAAGGCAGAGCTGAGAGGTGAGTCTATCATATCAAAAGCAGACTTTGATGTCATCAATGCAGACCGATTGGCCAATGATGAAGTCCTCTTTGCAAATCCTAGGAATGCAGCAACAGGAGGCCTCCGTACCAAGGATGCTAATGAAACTAAGAAAAGAAGGATACAGACCTTCATCTTTCAGCTAGGCTATGCCATTGACAAGAACGGTAACGATTTGTTACCAAGCCTAAAGACTCACTATAACACCCTAGAATTGCTCGCTAAGTTGGGATTCAAGACACCAGGAGAGGGTGCAAGGCTTTGCAACACCATAGAAGAAGCTATCGAATTTTGTGCAGAGTGGGAAGCTAAGCGAGATACGTATGGTTATGAGATAGATGGCATGGTAGTCAAGGTCAATAGCTTTGATTTACAAGAGACTATAGGCTATACACAGCATCATCCGAAGTGGGCAATTGCCTATAAGTTTAAAGCCAAGCAGTCTACTTCAAAGTTGATCGGTGTAGAATATCAGATAGGTAAGATAGGGTCAGTGACGCCTGTTGCAAAATTAGACCCTGTGCAACTAGCTGGAGTTACAGTGTCATCAGTGTCTTTGCATAATGAAGACTTTATCACTTCTAGAGACTTGAGAATCGGTGATACTGTCGTCGTAGAAAGAGCAGGTGATGTCATACCTTATATTGTAAAGGCATTAGAAGACTTGAGAGATGGTAGCGAACAGCCAATAACCTTCCCACAGTATTGCCCATCTAATATCGAAGATAATATAGGGCTTGTGAGACTAGAAGGAGAATCTGCGTGGCGGTGCCCTGATTGTAGCTGCGGTGAGCAAATCTTGCAAAGAATGATATTCCATGTATCCAAGGATGCTATGGATATTGATGGTTTTGGTAAGAGCTACGTAGAGAAATTCTACGAGATGGGTTGGTTGAGAGACCTAGCTGATATTTATGACTTGCCGTATGATCAGATTCAAGAATTGGAGGGTTTTGGCGAAAGATCAGTCATGAAGCTAAAGAAGGCAATCGAAAAAGCTAAGCAAAATCCTATTCATAGACTGCTCCATAGTCTTACCATTCACCACCTAGGGAAAAAAGGTGGCAAGCTCTTCGCAGAAGAGGTGGGGCACGTCATGGACTTTAGGACTTGGACTATCGAAGACTTTGAGGGAATCAAAGATATCGGGCCTGTACTAGCTAGGAATATGGTCGATTGGTTTGCTGACGAAAGAAACATTGCCCTCTTAGAAAGAATGGAGGACCTCGGAGTCAACCTCACGCAACTAGAAGCAGATAAACCCATTCAGGTCTCTGCAGATGCTCCACTGGTGGGCAAGACGATATTGTTCACAGGGACGCTTCAGACTATGGGCAGGAAGGAGGCTCAGCAACTAGCAGCAAAAGCTGGGGCTAAAAACATCAGTGCCATTTCATCAAAATTGGACATTTTAGTAGCAGGAGAAAAAGCAGGATCTAAACTAAAAAAGGCAGAAGCACTGGGGACTGTACAGATTCTAACCGAAGAAGCCTTTGTTGCTTTGGTCAAGCCATAGACTCTTAGGACGTAGTACTATGAATTGGTGATGAAGTCTGAAATATTGTGCCTTGCAGAGGATATGGGACATCACTTCTCTCGTATAACAAGACAGTGAGTTCGTCGATAATCAAGGCCTGATGGTTTTGAATTAGCTCATCTTTGACCTATCAAAACTATCAGTACTTATGAAAAATCTATTGTTTCTATTCTTTTCTATTGTCTATTTGCATGCCAATGCACAATCTATTACAGGCAATCTAGTGACACAAAACGATGAACCAGTGCTTTATGCCAATGTAGTCCTGCACTCTGCTATCGACTCTTCAGTTGTCAAGATCGAGGTCACCGATGATGTTGGGATATTCCGATATACGCAAATTCCAGATGGAACATATTATATCAAGGCATCTTATGTCGGGCTCAACGAGCTAGTCATAGAAGATGTGTCTGTACAAGGAAATAATGTAGAACTAGGGGCTAATATGATGATGTCTTCATCTGTGGAATTAGAAACGGCAACAGTAACTGCTCAAAGGGCTATGGTAGAAGTCAAGGCTGATAGAAAAATCTTCAATGTACAAGGAACCATCAATAGCTCGGGAGACAACGGGATATCTCTACTCAGAAAGGCCCCAGGTTTAGTCATCGACAACAATGATAATATTTCTGTCCTCGGACGGTCAGGAGTGCTTATCTACGTTGATGGCAAAAGAATACCATACTCTGGAGACGACCTTGCAAATTATCTGAGAAGTCTAACTTCAGATCAAATTGATAGAGTAGAAATCATCACTAATCCAGGAGCAAAGTACGAAGCTGAAGGCAACGCTGGGATCATAGATATCATACTCAAAAGAGATAAGAGCCTTGGGACTAACGGGTCGGCTAATGCAAACTATACCATTGCAACTAAAGATCGATACAATGTGGGTCTGAACCTCAATCATAGGAATAAAAGACTCAATGCTTTTGGTTCTGTAAACTATGGTGACACAGATGGATGGGAGAGATTGACCTTTGATGGAGTGCAAAATGGCTTCAGACTGAGAGAGGTAAGTGAATGGGTAGGCTATACGCCAGGCATAAGTGTCAAGCTAGGTAGTGACTTCTACATAGGAAAGCATCACACCATTGGAGTACTGTATAATGGTAGACAGTCAGAGAGTGACAACTCATCATCCAATAGAAATAGAATCTCCTCAATAGCTACTCCAGACGCAGTAGATAGTACATTAGTTGCCAATAATAGTGGTACGGGAGATAGACAAGACAACAGTTATAATCTGAACTACAGGTACAAAAAAGAACAAACATCATTGAATGTAGACCTTGATTATGGTACGTATAATACATCTAGGAATACACTTCAACCAAATGAGTACTATCAAGGAGAAATAGATGAGTATGTGAATGACGGTATCCCAGATGTCCTAACCTCTAGTAATGCTAATCGTATTACTACACCGGTAGAAATTATGATTGCTTCAGCTAAACTAGACTATGAAATGCCATTGCTAGGCGGACAGTTTGGTACAGGAGGAAAACTTACTCAGGTAGTCTCAGACAATACGTTCTTATTCGAGAATATTGAAGATGGAGAGTCTATTACTAACATCCAAAAGAGTAATGACTTTCTATATGATGAGCAAGTGAATGCTGCTTATGTCAGCTATGCTCGCAAGCTCAATGAAAAACTGTCATTGACTTCAGGATTAAGAATGGAGCATACGATGACCAATGGAGAACTTACGCCGTATGATGCCTCTCTCCAAGAAGACCCAGTGGTGCAAGACTATGTGAGCTGGTTTCCTAATTTAGGATTTTCCTATCAGTATACACCAATCCACAGTTTTGGGTTGAGCTATGGTCGTCGGATTAATAGACCTGACTACAACGTCTTGAATCCTTTCAGAAATCAAATCAGTGAGCTCTCTTTCATGAAGGGTAATCCATTCTTGCGACCAGAAATAGTCAATAATGTGCAGCTGGACTTTACATACAAGTATAGATACAACTTTACACTATCATACAGTAGGACTACCGATCAGATTACTAGACTCATAGGGCCAGATGATGTAGATTCAAGGGCTGGCTTTATTAATTGGGACAACTTGGCGATGCAGACATTGATTAGTGCTAATGCTAGTTTGCCTTTTCAATTCAGCGATAAGTGGAATGCCTTCTTGAACCTGTCAACATGGTTTACAGATAATCAAGCAGACTATGGTGACGGGGTGATCATTGACCTACAGGCATTCTCTTACAATACATACTTGCAGACTACGTACAACCTACCTAATGACTTTGGCTTGGAGATGAGTGGTTGGTTTTCTGGACCTGGGATATGGGGTGGAGTGTTCAGATATAATGAGCAATGGTCCCTCAACTTTGGTGTTCAGAAGAAGTTCTTAGATAAGCGACTGGTAGCTAAGATTTCTATACAAGATATTTTCTACACTGCAGGGTGGAGTGGGGAATCAGAATTCAATGGATTGGTCTCTTCAGGAAGTGGAAATTGGGATAGCAGGAGATTGAGTCTTAATCTTAATTATTCGTTTGGTAACGACCAGGTGAAAGGGCTGAAAAGAAAGTCAGGTATAGAAGATGAATCAGGAAGAGTGGGTAGTTAACATCTTTTGGTCTTTTATTGACTTACTTTTGCTGAAGTAACAGTAGAGAGTATTTATGAGATATATGTTAAGCATGGCAAGTCTACTTGTCGCATTGGGAGTATTCGGACAAGTAGATAATCAGAGTTGGAGTTCGTTTGCCTTTAAAGTCAAGCTCGATGATAAGTCACATGTCGTTTTCAAGCCGATAGTAAGGCATATTGATAATATCTCTCAGTACCAAAACTCATCTATTGACATTGCCTATAGTCGCAAGTTGGGTTCTGGGTTGTCGGCACAGGTACTTGGCAGGCAGTGGTTTTTGCAAGATGGAGCTAAGCGTACATTTTGGTGGCTAGATATAGCTCACCAGTCAGTTGTAGCATTTGGTACGCTGAATAATAGGATTAGGTACCACCATGCTATTGACATAGATGATGTACCTGCACCGGATTTTATAAGATATATGTTGACTTATACACCCAAGGTAGATTGGGCAGTAACACCATTCTTGGCATTTGAACCTTGGTTTAGATTGAACGGCTCTAATCAATTAGAACGCTTCAGAGTTGAACCGGGAGTTAAGGTCGCTTTTCAAGATGGTTACAGTTTCAAATTTGTGTTTAGACGTCAAGAGTCGTTAAATCTTGACCCTGGAAGCAAGCAGAATCAACTCATTGTCAACTTCACCAAGGTATTGCAGCCAAAGACCTCTAGTAAGTAAGTGCTGACACTTACTCGCAATCTGCTATAGCGTAATCCTCCTTGTAGTATACTCCATTACTGCCATCCTCTGATGAGAGGTCCATGACATTACAGTCACATCTGAATGAAGGCTGGGCAGTCAAGAAGTTGCCAAAATTCAAGTCAACAATTATAGAATCTCCTTCGTAGTACCAAGAATTAGGTCCAGGTATAGCGTCCTCGATTGTACCAAAGACACCGGGTTCGCTAGAATAAATAGTGTACCTCAATGAGTCAGTAAATTCGTATAAAGTACTCTCTTCCAGTCCATCAATAATCCATCTGCCTTCAACAGTGCATTCTTGATCTAGAATAGGGTCATCATCACAGCTCATTAAGGTTGCAAGAAAGACAAATAGGCAAATCAATACTGAATACTTCATAGTAATAGGTTGTTAGTTTAGGTAGGTGTTTTTGCAAACGTAACAAAACAAACTTGTAAAGTTGACCCAATATTGTAATGAAGGTGGAATGCTTTTGAAAGTATAAAAATGAATATGTTGTACTTCGTTTTGACAAAGCTGAGATATTCTAGCTAAGAATCTCTGAAGTAAGAAATTTTGACTTAATTTTAGAACAATGAAGATTCCTTATGTTCTCTGTTTTGCCATATTGACCTGCCTATCAACCCTTTCTGTCAAGGCTAACGAACTTCCTATAGCAATGCTAGGAGGAAAGCAATCTATTACGATTCCTTTTCAATTCATAAATGGGTACATCGTGACTGAAGTGCAGATTAATGAGGTCTTGACGCTTGAATGTATTTTTGATACAGGTGCAGAGCATACATTGCTTTTTAACCCAATTCTAGCTGATATCCTATCCATGACATTTTCGGATACGGTAAGAGTCTATGGAACTGACTTTGTTGATTACAGGAAGGCTTATATTACAAGAGATAGTGAATTGCAGATAGGGACTGGCGAATCCATAGACTATGACTTACTCTTTCTGGAAGGGGATATTTACAATTTTAGAGAATTGGTTGGGTATCAAATAGATGGAATTCTTGGATTGTCATTTTTCAAAAATTTGGGTATATCAATAGACTACGTAAAAAAGAGGATTACTGTATTTAACCCCAAGGCGATTGGCAAATATGTCAAAAAGGATTTTGTGGAGGAACCCATAACTGTTCACAACCATAAGCCATACATCAAGATATTGAATAGTAGTCAAGAGTCCCAGGTTATGCTACTAGATAGTGGTGCTGACCTGAGTATGCTTGAGTACATCCAAGACAAGTCATCAATTACGACTAATTATGTGGAAGGAGTTCTAGGAAGAGGTCTTGGCGGTGATATAGTAGGATATGCTGGAATTAGCGGTAGCAAGACAATACTAGGTCGAGATTTCCAAAGCGCAATAGTTAATTATCAAGTGAAAACAGCAGACCTTGATAGTTTTTTGATCAATACTGACTTAGATCGAGAGGGCCTCATTGGTAATCAGATGCTCAAGCAGTTTGATATTGTTCTTAATTTGCTCAGTTCGACAATTTATACCCGACCTAATAAATATTATTCTTCGACGGCTGTTTATAATAAGACGGGGATAGAACCGATGGTATTCGGCCGTAACTTTAATCAATACTTTATCCATTCTGTTGTCAAGAGTTCTCCTGCTTATGAAGTAGACATCAGACGAGGCGATATTATTCTTGGGATTAATAGGCTACCAATGTGGTTTTGGAATATTAATTCAATAAAAAGACTATTCTCCTCGAAACGTGATAAAGCAATCCGACTTAAATTAAAACGTGATAAAGATGTCATCGAGAAAGTTGTGCTACTCAGGGATTATTTGAAGTAGATTAAAATCCAAAATCCAAAATCCAAA
>JAHDHH010000084.1:1574-9537 GCA_020631405.1 Saprospiraceae bacterium | reverse complement strand
TTAGGTTATTTACATTTGTTGCATGTGCAACATAATAAAACACAACAAATGAGTACTACAACACTTAACCTACCTAAACTATACGCTGAGGCGCAAGACTTCATGCCATTAAATGGGACAGACTACCTTGAGCTATATGTTGGGAATTCGAAGCAAGCTGCCCACTTTTATAAGTCCGCTTTTGGATTTCAATCTTATGCATACGCAGGATTAGAAACTGGACAAAGAGACAGAGAGAGTTATGTCGTCATCCAAGATAAAATCAAATTGGTGTTGACTTCGCCATTGAAGAGTGGGACAGAAATAGGAAAACATATCGATAAGCATGGTGATGGGGTGAAAGTCATCGCACTTTGGGTTGATGACGCCACTGTAGCTTATAACAATGCAATGGAAAGAGGTGCCAAGTCATTCATGGAACCAAGGATAGAAGAAGATGCAGATGGGAAGGTTGTAAGGTCAGGTATATATACCTATGGAGAAACTGTTCATGTATTTGTTGAAAGGAAGGATTATAACGGATTGTTTTTGCCAGGCTATAAAGCATGGGCTACTCCTGCCTACAATCCCAAACCAGTTGGTCTAAAGTATGTTGATCACATGGTTGGTAATGTAGAATTAGGCAAAATGAACTATTGGGTAGAATTCTATGAGAAGGTCATGGGATTTGTCAATATCTTATCTTTTGATGATAATGATATTTCGACAGAATATACTGCCCTAATGAGTAAGGTCATGAGCAATGGAAATGGAAGAATCAAGTTTCCAATTAATGAACCAGCAGAAGGAAAAAAGAAATCTCAAATTGATGAATATTTAGATTTCTATGAAGATGCAGGTGTCCAGCACATTGCAGTTGCTACTGATGACATCATAGGTACAGTAAGAGAGTTGCAATCCAGAGGAATAGAGTTTCTTAGAGTGCCTACAACCTACTATGACGTACTATTGGATAGAGTTGGCCCAATAGATGAAGATCTAGAGCCACTAAAAGCACTAGGTATTTTGGTTGATAGGGATGATGAAGGATACTTACTTCAGATTTTTACCAAGCCGGTGGAGCCAAGACCAACAATGTTTTTCGAAATTATCCAAAGAAAGGGAGCTCAATCATTTGGCAAAGGCAATTTTAAAGCACTATTTGAAGCCATTGAAAGAGAACAAGAGCTTAGAGGAACTCTTTAATTTTAGAATGATGATAGTCATTCATATATTGAGCACTAAATAATTCACTACTATGCCTGTGTACCATAAACTAGGATCAATACCTCAGAAAAGACACACCATTTTTGAAAACCCGAAAGGTGGCTTGTATTATGAGCAACTCTTTGGGACTATTGGTTTTGATGGGATGTCGTCACTACTCTATCATATCCATAGGCCCACTCAGGTAAAGGAAGTTGGTGAACCTGTTGATGTCAGTCCTAAGGTAGCTGTAGAGAAGAATATGATGTCCAGAAAGCTTATTGGCTTTGACGTGCCACCTGCTGATGACTATTTAGAATCTAGGACAGCGTTGATGGTTAATAACGATGTCCACATTGGTCTTGCAGCACCAAGGAAGTCACTGACGGAATATTTTTATAAAAATGCCGATGCTGATGAGATGCTTTTCATTCACAAAGGCACCGGAACACTTAGGACCTTAGTTGGAAAAATTCGATTTGAGTATGGAGATTACTTGATTATCCCTAGAGGTATGATTTATCAAATTGAATTTGATACTGAGGACAATAGAATTCTATATGCTGAGTCATTTCACCCAATTTATACACCCAAGCGCTATAGAAACTACTTTGGTCAGTTACTTGAGCATTCGCCCTATTGCGAAAGAGATTATATACTTCCAGAGAATCTCGAAACGCATGATGAGACTGGCAATTTTACAATTAAGATAAAAAAGCAAGGGATGTTGCACAGTCTAGTCTATGCGACTCACCCATTTGATGTTGTCGGTTGGGATGGGTATAACTTCCCTTACGGATTCTCTATTCACAATTTTGAACCAATTACAGGAAGAGTGCATCAACCACCTCCAGTACATCAAACATTCGAGACGAGTGCCTTTGTGATTTGCTCATTCTGTCCGAGGCTATACGACTATCATCCAAAGTCTATTCCAGCCCCATATAATCATTCTAATATTGACTCTGATGAAATGCTTTACTATGTTGATGGAGACTTTATGAGCAGGACGAATATTGGCCCAGGTCACATATCCTTACATCCAGGTGGTATTCCGCATGGCCCTCATCCAGGAACGTATGAGGCAAGTATAGGGCAGACGAAGACAGAGGAGTTGGCAGTCATGATTGACACATTCAAACCGCTTAAACTTACAGAAGCTGCGATGGCCATTGATGATGGTAAGTACTACAAATCTTGGTTAGCTGACTAAGCAAAACATTGACTACAAAAACACAAATCATGTTAATAAATATCAGTATTGATTCTGACTTTTCTATCCATAATATCCCCTTTGGAATCTTCTCTACTGCTGGTAATACCCCAAGAGTTGGGGTGGCAATTGGCGAGCATATCCTTGACCTAGTTGCACTTGCTAAGACTGGTGTATTTGACTTTGATATTAGTGTGCTAGATCGGAAATACCTCAATGAATTTATCAGTCTTGGTAAGCCCATTACTGGTAAAGTAAGAACAGATATTCAAGATTGGCTACAAAAGGATGATTCACCAATAAGCGCTGAGATGTTAGTAGCCCAATCAGATGCAACTCTGCATATGCCTGTAAGAGTCGGAGATTATACAGATTTCTACTCCAGTATAGAGCATGCTACTAATGTGGGTAAGATGTTCAGGGATCCAGAAAATGCCCTCCTACCAAATTGGAAGCATATCCCTGTAGGGTATCATGGCAGAGCCTCCTCTATCGTAGTGAGTGGAACTGATATTAAGAGACCGAAGGGCCAGGTCATGCCAAAAGGAGCAGATAAACCTGTATACAAGGCAAGTGGTAGGTTGGATTTTGAATTAGAAATGGCTTTTATTATAGGGAAAGAAAGTCAACTTGGAGAGCCGATAACCACTGAAGCAGCTCCAGACCATATTTTCGGGATGGTACTATTCAATGATTGGTCAGCAAGAGATATTCAGAAATGGGAGTATGTACCCTTAGGTCCATTCTTAGGGAAAAACTTTGCTTCATCTGTTTCACCTTGGGTGGTGACAATGGAGGCTCTTGAGCAGTTCAAGGTAGAAGGTCCAACCCAAGAACCAGTAGTCCAACCTTACTTAGCATATCAAGGTCAGCACAACTATGACATTAACTTAGAAGTGGGTCTCACCCCTGACAATAGCAAGGAGACGATAGTAAGTAAGTCCAACTATAAGTACATGTACTGGAACATGGTGCAACAGCTAGCCCATCATACAGTCAATGGTTGCAATGTCAAGGTTGGCGATATGCTTGCTTCAGGAACAATCTCAGGCAAGACAACCAATAGTTATGGGTCTATGTTAGAGATATCATGGTCTGGAGCTAATCCTATCACTTTGAAGACAGGCGAACGAAGAACATTCATAGAAGATAATGATACAATAACTCTGCGTGGCTTTGCAAAGAAGGATGGCAAGAGAGTTGGATTCGGAGAGGTTTCTGGTAAGATATTGCCGAATACATAAATTCGTGTTGTTATAATTGTATCATATGAAGCTGTTATGTCAATTTATAGTTTAGAGATATTGTTATATTTATCTAAAGACAAGATATCCGTTGACATATTATTAAATATTCAAATTCTATCCTAAATTGGGTTAACTAATCATATCATCTCAATTGGATAGACAAATTCCACAATTTCCTTTTTCTAATGCCTTCAGAAATGATAGAGTAAACGCTAGCCTTCAAACTACTTACGACCTCATAGTCATTGGTGGTGGGATCACTGGAGCAGGGATAGCCTATGACGCTACACAAAGAGGACTCAAGACACTCTTACTAGAGAAGAAAGACTTCGCTTCAGGTACTAGCAGCAAGTCAACCAAACTCATACATGGAGGCTTACGCTATCTCAAGCAATTGGAATTTGGATTAGTAAAAGAAACTGGACTCGAAAGAGCTATTGCACATCGGAATATTTGCCATCTAGTTCACCCAGAGCAAATGTTGTTGCCAATTGTCAAAGATGGTTCATTCAATACTTTCACTGCTTCGATGGCAATCAGTATGTACGACATGCTAGCCAAAGTACCAAAACCACAAAGAAAGCAAAGGCTGTCCAAAGCTGAAACTTTGGCCATAGCTCCCCTTCTTAAAGAATCAATTGTAACAGCAGGTATATCCTATGCAGAATATAGAACAGACGATGCAAGACTCACAGTAGAACTCATCAAATCATCTAGAAATGAAACTAGCGAGGCTTTCAATTATATGGAAGTTCAAGAGTTTGCATACATTAATGGTAAAATCACACGCGTCATTTGTAAGGATGAGATACTTGATAAGACATTTACTTTTAAGGCGAATGCTGTTGTATCTGCCGCAGGACCTTGGGTAGACATACTTAGAGAGAAAGACGATAGCTCTACTACCAAGAACCTCCACTTATCCAAAGGAGTACACATTGTTATTGCTAAGCAGAAGTTTCCAATAGAGACATCTTGTTACTTTGATGTTTTTGATGGCCGAATGATCTTCGCAATACCCAGAGGCAATGTAGTCTACGTCGGGACAACCGATGATACCTTCCATGGTGACATAAATGACGTTGCTTGTACCAAATCAGATGCAGAGTATTTGCTAGCGGGGATTAACAATATGTTTGATAGCATTACTCTGACTCTAGATGATGTCGAATCAACTTGGTCAGGACTGCGACCACTCATCCAACAGGAAGGCAAGTCTGCCAAAGAACTTTCTAGAAAAGATGAAATATTCGTGGCTGACTCTGGATTAATCTCTATAGCTGGAGGAAAGTTGACCGGTTACAGGAAGATGGCCAAGCGTATAGTTAACCTAGTAATCCGAAAAAATAGTTCACTACCACGTAAGCGCTGCAACACTCGAAATAGCTTTATCCATAATAAACCTTTTTATAATTATAGTGAATTTCAAGAGTACTTAACAGAGATCATACAAGCACATCCGCAAATACCTCAATATGACCTTTGGCACTTAATTACCACCTTTGGAAAAGAAGGCAAAGCCATATTAATCAAAGCTTTATCTGATAATTCTTCCTTATCTATTTCTGAAAAATTAGTATTGTACCAATTAGAATTTGCTTTAGACCATGAGTCAGTATATCATCCTCTTGATTTCTTTACTAGAAGGACAGGTTGGATGTATTTTGATATAAAAAAAGTAGTAGAACATGCAAGTTTGGCTTCTTCTAAGATTGCTGACAAACTATCAACTCAAGATCAGTTACAGAAACAACTGACTGATGTTTCACTATCAATCGACAAACATTCTCTAGCTCATCTTAAATCTAAATGAATACTTCAAAATACATCATAGCATTAGACCAAGGCACTAGTAGCTGTAGGGCAATATTGGTAGATGAACAAGGAAAACAAGTTGGAATAGCGCAAAAAGAATTCACGCAAATATATCCACAAGCTGGTTGGGTGGAGCATGATCCGATTGAGATTTGGGAGGTGCAAATGGAAGTACTAGATCAGTTGCTTAAATCTAGCCAGATAACTTCTCATCAGATTGTTGCCATAGGCATTACAAATCAAAGAGAAACTACAGTAATTTGGGATAGAAAGACAGGCACACCAATCTATAATGCCATAGTGTGGCAAGATAAACGGACTATTGAATATTGTAAATCATTGAAAGCTGAAGGTCTTGAAGAATATACCAAAGCATATATGGGGTTGCCAATTGATCCTTATTTTTCTGGAACCAAGGTACAATGGATTCTCAACCAGTGTGATTGTAAAGATGTCTTATTTGGAACTATTGATACGTGGCTCATTTGGAAAATGACAAATGGAAAATCACATGTAACAGATTACACCAATGCTTCAAGAACAATTCTATTCAACATCAAAGAAAAGAAATGGGATGATCACATATTGGATAAGTTGGGCATCCCACAAGCCATTCTTCCAACAGTTCAGAACTCTGCTTCACACTTTGGCAACTTTGACTATCAAGGTGTAACCATACCTATTACTGGAGTAGCAGGAGATCAGCAGGCTGCATTGTTTGGTCAGTCATGCGTAGACATGGGTATGGCTAAGAATACCTATGGAACTGGATGCTTTATGTTAATGAATATAGGCGATGATTATATTCAATCCTCTCACGGTCTTCTCACAACTCTGTGTTGTGATGCCTATGGCAAGCCTACTTATGCTTTGGAAGGTAGTATTTTCATGGCAGGAGCAGCTATTCAATGGTTGAGAGATGGGTTGAATATTATTGAAAGTTCATCAGAGTCTGAGGATCTAGCAAATCAAGTTTTAGATGACCATGATGTCATTGTTGTGCCAGCTTTCGCAGGCTTAGGTGCACCCTACTGGTCAATGGAAAGTAAGGGTGCCATCTATGGTCTCACCAGAGATACAACCAAGGCTCATTTAGTAAAAGCAACCCTTGACGCCGTAGCCTACAGAACTAAAGAAGTCCTCGAGGCCATGCAAAAAGACAGCGAGGTAAAACTTAATCTGTTGAGAGTAGATGGTGGAGCTTGTCAGAATGACTACCTAATGCAGTTTCAATCTGATATTTTAGATACCAAGGTGCAGAGACCAGGAAATATTGAGACAACAGCACTAGGAGCCGCCTTTCTTGCCGGTATTACTATTGGGCTATGGACTTCTGAGTCCATAGCAAAGGCAAATCTTGCTACCAAGATTTTTCAATCCGTTATGACTCAAGAAAAACGTATTCACTTATATCAACGTTGGCAAAGAGCTATTATATCAACGATACAATTCAGATAGCAAAATGAAGGATTTTCCAATAATCAAATCAAGAGCTCCAGGTAGAATTAACCTAATAGGAGAACATACTGATTATAATCAAGGCTTTGTATTGCCCGCAGCTATTGACAGAGAGGTAGAATTTACTTTTCAGGAAAATGGCAGTGAGCATGTAATTAGTATAGTAAATACTGCGAATCAATCAATCAAACAATTCTCATTAGACAACCTGCAACCATCATTGGAAAATGACTGGGGCAATTATATTATGGGAGTGGTGTCACAATTTCAGAAACTTGGCATTGAATTAAGAGGATTTGATGCATCATTTATTGGTAATGTCCCAATAGGTAGTGGTATGAGTTCATCTGCTGCCTTAGAATGCAGCTTTGCAAAAGGACTGAATCATCTATTTAACTGCGGTCTTGATGATTGGCAACTTATTAGATCAGCAATGTATGCAGAACATGAATTTGTAGGTGTAAAGTGTGGTATTATGGATCAATTTGCCAGCATAAAAGGGAGGCAAAACCATGCTATGGTGTTAGATTGCAATAGCCTTGAATTTGAGTATGTACCTTTAGAACTGGGTGACTATGCTATAGTATTGATTGATAGTAAGGTCAAACATGCATTAGCCACCTCTGAGTACAATACAAGGCGTGAAGAATGCGAGCAGTCTGTTGCCTTACTATCCAAATGGACAGATACTAACCTTACCAGTCTCAGAAGTGTGGATGAGTTCACATTGCATAAGCATAAAGAAAGAATGGACAACCAATTATATCAAAGAAGTAAACATGTAATATCTGAAAATCAAAGAGTATTAAGAGCAGTTGAAGCTTTGAAGCTGGGCAATATTACGAAACTAGGAAACTGCATGTATGCATCGCATCAAAGTCTATCTCAAGACTATGCAGTAAGTTGTGTTGAACTGGATTATTTAGTAGATTGGACTAAAGATAAGACCTATGTTATTGGAAGTAGAATGATGGGAGGTGGATTTGGTGGCTGTACTATCAATCTTGTAGCAACAAAAAATGTAGACGAGTTTATTACACAAATA
>JAHDHH010000084.1:0-1474 GCA_020631405.1 Saprospiraceae bacterium | reverse complement strand
TAAAGCAAATCGGATGATAGAAGTTTACGAGTTTCTGTGATAATATGGCTAGTAATGAATGAAAATGAAATACGTATAGAAATCAATATTTTCCAAAAAATAGTCTCGAAATCATGGACGCATATACTAATACGTTTTTAAAGTGGAAATACTTCTGAAGCTATTCCCATAGATCTAATAAAAGCTTTCATGTCAATATCTGGAATCAGGTCTAGCTCATTAAAGTAGTAAATGAGATTTTCCATAGGCATGTTTCCTGTAAGATCGTCCTTAGCCATTGGACAGCCACCGTACCCCTTGATTGCGCCATCATACCTCCGACATCCACTTTGGTAGGCAGCATCTATCTTTTCTTTCCATTCGTTGGCTCTTGTGTGCAAGTGAGCACCAAATTCTACGTGGGGAAACCTAGGTATCAATGTAGAAAATAGATAAGCTATACTATCTGGTGTAGCAACACCAATGGTATCTGAGAGATTTATTATTGATATCCCAAGGTTAGAAATTTTCTCTGTCCACTCTTCACAAATCTCGGTATTCCAAGGATCACCGTAGGGATTGCCAAACCCCATGGAGATATAAATAACCATCTCCTTGTCATGATGATCACAAATATTTTTAATTTTTTCAACCTTTATTAATGATTCTTGAATGGTAGAATTAGTATTACGCTTTTGAAACGTTTCTGATATTGAGAATGGATAGCCAAGATATTTAATCTTGTCATGTAGTACAGCATCTCTTGCGCCTCTAGAGTTTGCCACTATAGCTAATAACCCAGAGTTTGGAGAGTCTATCGACTGAGTAACCATCGCAGTATCCTTCATCTGCGGAATGGCCTTGGGGGAAACAAAACTCCCGAAATCTAAGGTATCAAAGCCAACTGCTGTTAGACTATTGATATATCTAATCTTTTTGTCTGTATCAATAAATTGATGGATACCTTGCATGGCATCTCTAGGACATTCAATTAGCTTAATTGTATCTTTGTGTCGATTTTGCATGAATAGAATGTAAAACTATTTAAAGTATGATAGGTTTTTATTAATAAATAGAATTCTATCTAAAATAAACTAAAAAACTATGGTTGTTAAAGAGTTGTACACGTTATTAGGGTTTTTAATATTTATAACTGGCTTTGTAGCTATGATATTAAGTATGGTAGGCTTAAGCATGACCATATTGAAGCCAATAGATGAGTTTAATCAAGTATTAGGTTTTGTGATTCGAATAGTAATGATATTTGGCGGTTTAACACTAATGTATTTGTCAAGAACTAGAGGAATGAAATAATTTTTAAAATAATTTTTAAGCAGATTTTGATATTATATAAAAGGCTATATCTTTGCACAGCTTTTACAAGAAGCATGATCGGTTAGCTCAGCTGGTAGAGCAACGCCCTTTTAAGGCGTGGGTCCTGGGTTCGAACCCCAGACCGGTTACAAAGGGAGTCATTTTGGCTCCCTTTTTTTAT
>JAHDHH010000032.1 GCA_020631405.1 Saprospiraceae bacterium | reverse complement strand
AAAAAAGCCTGTTACTTTCGTAACAAGCTATCTGTGAGACTGGAGGGATTCGAACCCCCGACCCCTACCCTGTCAAGGTAATGCTCTAAACCAACTGAGCTACAGTCTCAATATCTATACTTTTTTGCTCTAAAACCTTTGTGGTCTTTCGCATTGCAAAGAAAATGATATTTATGATGTTTTACATTGAATTGACAAACAAAATCTGATTCTATCTTAATCACCCCATTACCATTGGGGAGAAATAGATATAAATCGCTGTCACGATCAGACATACTAAGAGACCTACTTGCTGAACATACTTCCAAGGAGAAATATCCACTTGCTTAGTATACTCTAAAGTGAAGTCAGTTGACCTAGGGTTTACCTGCCCGATTATCAGCATGATAATAATATTCAACACGAACAGTATCGCCATGACATGCAAAAAATGGGGGTAGGCACCAGCTTCTATATAGTCTAAGTCTTTTCCAGAAATGCCTGCTTGCTCAGCATTGGCAACTGCCTTATTAATAAAGTTTGGCTTCAGAATGAATTGGCTAATGGAATAAAAAACCACCCCTGTTAACAAGGCTATCTTCGCTGCAATAGCCGGGACTTTCTTAGTTAGGTAACCCACAACTATAATTGTCAATATAGGAATACTATAACAGCCATTGACCTCTTGTAAGTATCCAAACAGCCCATCTGGAGCTTTGTCAATTAATGGTGCAATACACATTGCTAAGATTGCTAAGCCTACTCCGAATGTTTTTCCAGCTTTCACTACATCTTTGCCACTGGCTTCCTTATTGAAATATTCCTTATAAATGTCCACTCCAAATAGCGTAACAGAACTATTCAAAGCACTGTTGAACGAACTCAATATAGCACCAAACAAAACTGCTGCAAAAAACCCAACCAAAGAGGGTGGCAACACTTTGCTTACTAGTCTAGGGTAGGCTTCATCTGCATTTTGGAGAGTGTCCCCAAATATGTGAAAGGCAATCATTCCGGGTATAACCAAGATTAGTGGGCCTAGTATTTTAATAAAACTGGCAAGCAACAGCCCTTTCTGACCCTCTTCTAAGTTTTTTGCCGCCAAGGCTCTTTGGATAATTGCTTGGTTAGTCCCCCAATAAAAGACTTGGACTAACATCATACCTGTAAATATAGTCGAGAAAGGCACAGACGCTGCACTATCACCTATTGAGTTGAACTTTTCAGGGTGACTAGTCATTAACTCCGAGAAGCCTACCGATATACTCCCATCACCTATATAATGCAATCCAAAAATCGGGATCATAATTCCTCCAATCAATAAGCCGACAGCATTGACAGAGTCAGACACTGCAACAGCTTTCAAACCTCCAAAGACAGCATAAATAGACCCAATAATTCCAATGCCCCAGACAGCAATCCATATCGACTGCATCCTAGACACTCCAAATACTTCTGGGAGATCAAACATAGAACTGAATGCAACTGCACCAGAATACAGCACTATAGGCAGCAATACTACCACATAACCTGACAAAAAGAGGCTTGAAGCTATGGTCTTAGTGGTCTTGTCATAGCGTTTGCCTAGAAACTGGGGTACAGTGGTAAGTCCTCCTTTGAGGTATCTAGGCAGCAAGAATATGGCAGTAACTACCATTGCTATTGCTGCTAGTGTCTCCCAAGCCATCACTAATATCCCTTCTCTGAATGCTTGACCATTGAGACCAACTATCTGTTCTGTTGACAAATTAGTTAACAATAATGACCCAGCAATGACGCCAGCTGTCAGGCTCCGTCCCCCTAAAAAGTAACCATCAGACGTCTCTTCGTTCGTATTTCTGGTGGCTAAATAAGCGATGACACCTACTAGTATGGTAAATGCCAAAAATGTTAAAAGCTGCATTGGTATAAGTTTAGATAGTATGCTAAAGTAGGTAAATACATGATGAATTACGAAAAATATCTGATGACATAACCCATACTCAGATACAATGATTTAGTCGTAGGCACTACTATGGTCACGTTATCAGTCTTTCTCTAATACATTAAAATCCTAACTTTGTTGAATGAAAGCACTAGTCCTTAACCAAGATCAATCTCTCACCTTTACTACAGTTGAACAACCAAAGATAAGCGAGCAAGATGTCCTCGTCAAAGTACATGCTTCTGCTCTTAATCATAGAGAACTCTGGATACAACGGGGCCTCTATCCTGGCATGAAGCTACCTTGTATTCTTGGCGCTGATGGATCGGGTATAGTAGTAGAGGTAGGTAAGGGTGTAGATGCAAGTTGGCTAGACAAATCGGTAATCGTCTATCCTGGACTTGATTGGGGAAGCCAAGAGCAAGCACCATCCAGACAATTTAGAGTGCTAGGTATGCCTGATCCTGGGACTATGGCAGAATATATTTCTGTACCTAAGGATTGCCTTGTTGTAAAGCCAGAATATTTGTCTTTTGCGGAAGCTGCTGCAATACCAGTGGCTAGTCTGACTGCATGGCGGGCTTTGGTCAGACATGGTGGCATTTCTGCAAAGAGTAAGGTATTGATCACTGGTATAGGTGGCGGTGTATCTCAAGCAGGCCTAGCTATAGCTTTAGCCTATGGTGCTCAAGTCTACGTAACCAGTTCATCACAGCAAAAAATAGATAAAGCAGTTGAGCTAGGTGCAAAAGCAGGAGTAAACTACAAAGACGAAGACTGGAATCTTCAATTGAGGTCTCTGACCAAGGGTATTGACATCGTACTTGATAGCTCTCCAGCCCCGAGTTTAGACGGCTACCTCAAATTTATGAACTATGGTGGACGCATCGTTGCCTACGGTTCGACAGGGAGTCCAAAGACTACTATAAGTATAAGTAAATTCTTCCTCAGACATATTCAATTCATTGGGACAGCAATGGGGTCACCACGTGAATTTGCCGACTTATTAGCATTCTACGACAAATACAAGATTCGTCCTATCATTGATTCTGAGTATTCCCTTGACCAAGCAACTGATGCAATGCAAGCCCTAAGTACCGGTAAGCAAGTTGGCAAAATAGTCCTGAGTCACACTTAAGTAGAATACAAAAGGACTTGAAAGTTACCTGAATTGATCTTCTACATATTTAGCTACAGCTACAATTTCAGCCTCACTTAGCATACTCTTATGTGGGAGCATTAGCCCCTTACCAAAGTATATCTGTGCCACACTTTCTTGGAGTGATATAGTAGAAGCCGTCAAGTCTTTAGCACCGTTGACATTCATATTGCCTTTCAGGCCATGGCAGCTAGCACACCTCATCCTATAGATTTTACTGGCATCGATATTGTCCACCTCTTCAGTATTTATAGAGGCAATTATTGCTTCTGCTTTGTCCAATTGGACCTTTGGCAAGGACTGCTTGGGAGGTGAGACGTTTGGCTTCTGCTTTTGTTGCTTTGAAGTATCCTCCGTTGGCTGACTTACCCTTTTGGGAGTTTGCTCACTACCAGCACATGCCAGTAGTCCTATCAGAAAGACAAACACTAGGTATCTCATCATGGGCTATTTCTTTATTTCTATGCTTCTATTACTGTTTGTTCAACATTATACCAATCAGTTAAGTTGTCAGCATACCTATTCGTTAGTACATTCCTCTTAATCTTCATAGTTGGTGTCAGAGAGCCATTCTCTACAGTCCAAGGTTCTTTGATTGTAATAATCTTTTGCACCTTTTGATAACCTGGCAAGGTATCATTTACTGCTTGCCTTGTGTTGTCTAGGCTAGTAGCTATCTCTGCTCTTGACTTCTTAAGACCTACTTCAGAGAGATTAACTAGGGCCATCGGCTGCGGGTAACCTAGTCCTACTAGGCAAATCTGTTCAATATCTTGGTTTGCACTTAGCTTCCATTCGATAGGGCCTGGAACGATGTACTCACCCTTGGATGTTTTGAAAGAATCCTTGACCCTACCCGTAATGAAGAGGTAGCCCTCACTATCGATATAGCCTTGGTCACCTGTGTGTAGCCAACCATCTTGGATAACTTCCGCAGTTTTCTCTGGGTTATTGTAGTACCCTTTCATCAAGTAAGGACCTCTGTTGAGTATTTCATTAGTCCCCTCATGAATCTTCACCTCCGACTGTACTTGTGCTTTACCTACTGATCCTGACTTACTAATATTCGCTTCTAATAGTGTACAAATGGCACAATTCTCAGTCATCCCATATCCATTCATGATGTTGATATCTAGTTTGGCCCACCATTGTTTGAGTGGTTCTGGTAGTGGGGCAGCTCCTGAGACTATTGCCTTGGCATCTGACAATCCTAAACCTGCTTTAATCTTCTTCTTTACAATTGATTTCAGAATTGGGATTTTGAGCAATTTATTTAACTTTTCTTGTGGCATCTTAGCTAAGACACCTTGTTGAAACTTAGTGTATATCCTCGGCACTCCGAAGAATACTGTTGGCTTAGCCTCAGACAAGTTTTTTGCAAAAGTATCTAGTGACTCTGCAAAAGCTATGGTTCCACCGAATCTCAGCACTCCTGTCTCTACGACCAACCGCTCTGCAATATGATTGAGTGGTAAGTAAGAAAAGAATCTATTATTACCCGTAGTACTAATATGAAGTGGATTAGTAGCAAGAGTTGGTATTGCGGCATTTTCAAATATCTGGAAGTCTAGCATCACTCCTTTGGGTGTCCCAGTAGTTCCTGAAGTAAATATGATTGTCCACAGATCATCCTTAGCCAAGGTTGCTGTCTCTTGTAGTGGTTCGTGCTTTGCGATAAGGTCGTCCCAATGGTATTGAGCATCTACTTTAGAGTTGCCAGTATAATGCGGAAATGCAATGGTTGGTAAGTCCTCAGGTACTCCCAGCTTCATATCATCCCACACTTCCAGCTTTCCGATAAATAGTGCTGCGACATCTCCTAACTCAAGGACTTCAGCAATTTGCTCTCCTGACAAGGTTGGGAAAAAAGGTACAGAGACATACCCTGCCATAATAATAGCTATATCCGCCACTATCCATTCTCTACAATTCTTAGATACTAGACCTACATGACTTTTTGGCGGTAAGCCTAATGATCTTAGTGCTGTAGCCAGACGCCTTGCCTTATCTCCCACTTCCGCCCATGTCCATGTCTCCCAAGAGTCTCCAAATGGTTGTAATAAAAAAGGTTTGTGTGGAGTCTCTTGCTCCCACTTATAAAATTCAAATGTAAAATGTTCCATACTTCGATAATCGTTTAGGGGAAGCAGGCTTCCCTTGAAAGGTTAGATGACTAAAGATAAGCTTTTCATTCACTTTCGAAAAGGAGAATTGTACAAGATTCAAGATTCTGTTCTGTAACTTAGCCGAATGGAACATAGAATCACAGTAAGCAGGCATGGACATGTTGCTGAAGTCATGTTAGACAGACCAGACAAAATGAATGCTCTGGACATGGACATGTTTTTGACCATTATAGAGACAGGTAAGCAACTAGCTGCTGATGCTTCAGTAAGAGCAGTAGTCTTGCATGGTGCAGGAAGAGGGTTTTGTGCTGGTATGGACTTAGCTAACTTTACTCCAGAGTCTCCTATGTTGGATATCTCATTAGTTGACAGGACTTATGGGGTAGCGAATATGTGGCAGCAAGCAGTGTGGACATGGAGAGAACTCCCAGTGCCGGTGGTAGCTGCGATTCATGGTGTAGCCTACGGTGGTGGACTACAAATCATGCTTGGGGCAGATATCAAGTATATCCATCCTGACACCAAATTAAGCATCATGGAAATGAAGTGGGGAATCATCCCAGACATGGCTGGTACACAGCTAATGAGACATAGCGTGAGAGACGACATCATCAGAGAGTTGACTTATACCCATCGTGTATTTTCAGGTAAGGAAGCCGTGGACTATGGGTTTGGCACCCATGTATCGGACAATCCTCTAGAGGATGCCCTTGCACTAGCTCAGGAGATTGCATCGAAGAGTCCTAGTGCCATTGTCAAAGCTAAAAAAGTATTCAACGAAGCACCATATACTTCACTCGCTGATGGACTTATGCTAGAATCTGTAGAACAAGATCAAATCATTAGAAAACCCAATCAAATGGAAGCTGTCTTTGCAGGATTGCAAAAGCGAGATGGTAACTTTGAAGATTATAGAGATTAACACTATTATGAGCAAATACCCTAACCTACTCAAACCCCTAGACCTAGGATTCACAACGTTGAAAAATAGAGTCCTCATGGGCTCCATGCATACCATGCTCGAAGAGATTCCTGGAGGTAATGTCATGGCAGCTGCCTTCTATGCCGAAAGAGCAAGAGGGCAAGTTGGCCTTATGGTAACTGGAGGTATCTCTCCTAACAAAGCTGGGGTAGTAGCTGATGGCGGTGCTATCATGGCAACTCCTGAAGATGCCAAACACCACAAAGTCATCACAGAGGCTGTTCACAAAGAAGGTGGTAAAATCTGCATGCAAATCCTCCACACAGGTAGGTATGCCTATAGTCAGAACTCTGTAGCACCTTCTCCAATCAAGGCTCCAATCAATATGTTTACTCCGCGAGAGTTGAGTACTGAGGAAGTAGAAGAGACTATCAATGACTATGTCAACTGTGCTCAGATGGCAAAATTAGCAGGCTATGATGGCGTGGAAGTCATGGGCTCAGAAGGCTATCTAATTAATCAATTTATTGTCACTAGGACCAACCACAGGACTGATAAGTGGGGAGGAGACTATGCACAGCGGATCCAATTTCCAATAGAGATAGTCAGAAGGACAAGAGAGGCATTGGGCAAGGATTTTATCATTATCTACAGGCTATCAATGCTTGACTTAGTCGAAGATGGCAGCACTTGGGAAGAAGTAGTCCAGCTTGCTAAGGCAATAGAGCAGGCAGGAGCCACTATCATCAATACTGGGATCGGCTGGCATGAGGCTAGAGTACCTACTATCGGGTCATGTGTACCTCGCGGTGGGTTCGCCTGGGTAACTAAGCGGCTCATGGGTGAAGTAGGGATCCCATTGATTGCTACAAATAGAATCAACACCCCAGAAATCGGAGAGAAAGTACTCACAGATGGTTGCTCTGATATGATATCAATGGCTAGACCCTTCTTAGCAGATTCGCAATTTGTCAAAAAGGCTATGGCTGGCACCCCAGAAGAAATCAATACTTGTATTGCCTGTAACCAAGCTTGCCTCGATCATACATTTACTATGCAGCGATGCTCATGTATCGTCAATCCTAGGGCTTGCCACGAAACAGAACTTAACTACCTCCCTACAGACAAGCCTAAGAGCATAGCAGTAATCGGTGGTGGACCAGCGGGACTTGCTGCCGCAGCAATAGCAGCAGAAAGAGGTCACCAAGTAGACCTCTACGAAGCGAGTGATAAGTTGGGTGGTCAATTCAACATGGCTAAGATCATCCCGGGGAAAGAAGATTATGCTGAGACGATTAGGTACTATACTACCATGCTCAACAAGCATCATGTCAATATCTTTCTCAATACCAAAGTCTCCGCTGACACTTTGAATGCCCTTGCCTACGAGGAAGTAATCCTATGTACTGGTGTGACTCCAAGAGTCGTTGAATTTACCGGAAAGGACCATGATAAGGTCTTGAGTTATAAAGAAGTATTGCTTGATAGCAAACCTGTAGGGAAAAAGGTAGCAATAGTTGGTGCAGGAGGTATCGGATTCGATGTAGCAGAGTTTTTAGCAGAAGAGCCAAACCATCAGATGAATACTCCAGAATATATGAAAGAATGGGGAGTAGATATGGAATACACTAGTCCAGGTGCCACTGCAATTCCAAACAATACACCATCACCAAGAGAGATCTACCTACTCAAGCGATCAACGGGTAAGCATGGAAAGGGACTTGGTAAGACTACGGGTTGGATACATAGAGCTAGTCTAAAAAAGAAAGAAGTCAACATGCTCTCAAGCTGTGAATACCTTTCTATGACAGATGAAGGATTCCGTATCAAGTCCAATGGAGAAGAACACCTGCTTGCTGTTGACAATGTCATCATCTGTGCTGGGCAAGAAGTCAATGAGACTATATCAGCAGGGTTGAACTTAGATGATAAGCACATACACGTCATTGGAGGAGCCAAAAATGCTGCTGGCCTTGATGCTAAAAGAGCCATAAAGGAAGCTGCTTACCTAGTAGCTGGGTTATAATTGGACTTGAGACTTTCTTTTTTCTAGGAAGTAGACTACCAAGGAATTGGCAGACAAATGCGTAATACTGGTATGAGACTTCCATTATTACTACTCCTTATTGTTGGATGTATAAGTCATCTTATCGCAACAAATGAGCCGATCAATGTCTACTTCATTTCTGGAACTGGGGCAGATCATCGCTTATTCCAGAAAATACAATTGCCGGAAGGATATCAAGTCAAGCACGTCGAATATCTTGTCCCTGACAAAGACCAGTCAATGGAGTCCTATGCAAAGACTCTTATTGAGCAAATTGACACTTCTCAAGCATTTGTCCTAGTAGGTGCTTCACTCGGAGGTATGCTAGCTATTGAAATGAATGCCATGATCTCTCCACAACAAACCATCCTTATAGCAAGTGCCAAATCTAGTCTTGAACTTCCCAAAAAGTTGCTCTGGCAACAGCACCTCCCTTTGCATAAGCTGGTGTGGCCAGGACTGGCTAAGCAGTCTTCCTTCATAGCACAGCGTATAGTAGAGCCAGACAGGAAGAATGAAGGCGAAACCTATGATGCTATGCTAAGAGATAAGGATCCTTTGTTTTTGCACAGAGCTATTGACATGATTGTGAATTGGGACAGAGTCGAAATGACTTATGACAATGTCTATCATATCCATGGAGAAGTAGACCACACTATTCCAATCAGAAATGTAAGTGCTAACTATATCATACCTAATGGATCACACATGATGACCCTGACTCGTGGAGATGAGATAAGTGTTATCCTTGATGAAATATTGACCAAGTAACCCAAAGGCTCACTCATCAAAATCCTATTATTGAGCATCTAAATACGCTTGAGCACTGCTGTTTCTTGCATCAGCATGACTAATCAGACTATTGACAGCACTAGTGATACTACCATTGGATAAGTAGGTGTACTCACTATTTTCGTTTTGTGCTGAATGAGATACTATCGACTCTTCAGCTCTATAGATTTCTGCCATCCTGTTAGCATTGAATGTCGTATTGATAAAGGTTTTGACATAGTTGTCATAGTCTAACTTATACTCTTCATCATTAATGATATTCATGATTATTGGCCAGTTTCTTTCGTTTACTTCACTAAATGAAAAAGATAAAGAACCGCCTTGTTTTCCTGTCTGGAAAGCCTCATTGTTGTCCCACGGGATCCACTTAATCAAGTCATCAGATGGGTCATGGTAGAGGTAGTAATTATGGGTCATTCTACCATAAGTATCCCAGTTTTGAATGGTTGTATTGACAGCTAGGTATTTCAAGTAGCCTTGTACATCAAATACCGATTCAAATTCGCTTCTCCAAAGTTCTGGGTTATCCTCTCTGTCTGAACTGTGTAAGACATCAAATAATTCTTGAATGTCTGCTTTACCGCTATACTCATAATTCTTAATGTCAATATCATCTAGGTCAAAACTAGATATACTAAAAGCTGCTCCAAGGCCATCCGGCTTATAACAATTGCCTGTAGATTCAGTAAATTGGGTAGACAACATAGGCGTATCAAATACTACTTCCACCGCAGTATACACTCCAAAATACATAGGTCCATCTCCATAATCTATGTAGATTTCATAAAATGCCGTCCTTGGTGCTGGTACTCCGAATGATCTAAATAAGTCAGGCGCTACCTTCTCTCGCAATAAAGAGGGATCATCAAAATTGCTTGACAATGACAGTTCTTTGAATCCATAGAACCGCATATCCTTGATCTCTGGAAAGTCATTTTCAAACTTATCAAACTCCAATCTGAATGGTAGTTTATTGGCCCCTCTAGAGTAGGCTTGTAGACTTGAGTTGCCCTTGTATCTGATACCTACATGAGGCCATAAGATATCATTGAAGTAGAGGTCACAAGGTACATACATCGGAGTCTCATCAGAAAACTCTACAGTGCCACCGGGACCACTTCCGCTACTGCCGACTATACTCTCAAGATCTTTTTGCATATCATTCCAATCACTTTGCTCTATTACAATATCAAACCGATTGACCTTACTGTCATTAAACACTGTAGCGTAATCTGCGGCAGCTTCTATAGAGTGGCTATTAGTCTCCCAATCTTCTACTACAACTAGTTCTTCTTCATAGCACCCTGTCAGTAAAACACTCACCATCAAGGTATGTGTAAGCACGATTAATCCTTTCTTCATTTCTTATACAATTTAAACGTGTATGAATAATTAAGACCTATGATATAATTAGTCGGTTGTATGCTTCTGCCAAACTCTTTTTCTATAGCATAAAAGGCTCCTAATTCTCCAAATTCCTTTAGGTCTAACTCTGTCCCAAGCTTGAATCTCACTTTATTCCAGCCAACTTCGCCATCCTGATATCTTCTAAATATTTCTATCGATGCGTTTGGGTCTAGTTTCCAGTTTTTAATACCATACTTTGCCCCTGTTTTGAATCTAAGGTTCTTAATATGGTCATCTCCAGCATCTTTTGACAATCCGAGTTCATTTCTGTTTGTATACATCAACCTATGATAAAGGGTAATCTCGGAGAGCTTGTACTTAGCCGTAGTAGACACGAAATATCTTAAGTGTCTATTGCTCCCTTCTTTTGCTTCATTAATTAACCTGAATCCTGACTTCACATTCCATGACTTAGTCAATCTGTAACGTGCTGAAAAATCAGTAAAAGCTTGTTGATATGTTGATGCATTATTATCTAAGCGCAGTGACTGAGCCAAGTCAAGTCTGATGTTTTTAGTAAGCTTAGCCTTTGCTTCTATAGTATACCAACTCTCTAGGTCTTTGACCACATAGGTTTCTGACTGAGCTAAAGCATTACTATTATTGAAAAGTAAGCTAAGAACACTCACCACTACCAATATCTTTATTCTAACGTTATCCATGTTTCCGCAATCTTACAGTCGTGTCGTAATAATCTGTATGCGGTAAAAACAAGTTAGTACAGAATAGTCCTACCAAAAGAGAAAAAATATTGGGGTTGTGATTTAGTTTAATAATTCAAAAACTTGTAGCTAGCCTAAATACTTATCACCACTTTCCCTCTCACCTTTCTATTCATCATATCTTCTAATGCTTTAGGTGTTTCAGCAAGAGGATAGATCTTGTGTATATGTGGTTTGATTTTGCCTTCACCATACATTTGCATAAGCTCCATGGTGTTTTGCATATGGTTCTGTGGCTCTTCTTTGGTAAATCTACCCCAGAATACTCCGACTATTGAGCAGCCTTTCAATAATGCCAAATTCAATGGAATCCTTGGTATTTCGCCTGCTGCAAAGCCTATCACTAAGTATCTACCATTCCACTTCGTTGCTCTTAACGCAGCTTCAGAATAGTTACCTCCCACAGGATCATAAATGACATCTGCACCTTTGCCATCTGTGAGTGCTTTTATTCTAGACTTGAGGTCCTCCTCTGTATAATTGATGACTTCGTCTGCTCCTCTTTCCTTACAAAGGGCAAGCTTCTCAGAAGTGGATGCTGCTGCTATGACTCTAGCTCCCATTGCCTTCCCAAGTTCTAGTGCTGCCAGTCCTACACCTCCTGATGCTCCGAGAATAACCAAGGTTTCTCCAGCTTGTAGTTGGGCTCTTTGCTTAAGTGCATGATAAGAAGTCCCATAGGCATAAATGAAAGATGCTGCTGTCGGAAAGTCCATTCCTGACATCTTGGGGAAGACATGACTAGCCTTGACACAGAGCTCTTCTGCGAAGCCTCCATATTGGACTATACCAAAGACTTCATCTCCAACTTTGTGGTTTTTCACGGCACTGCCGACTGATTTGACGACTCCAGAAATATCACTTCCTGGCGTAAACGGTAGGTCTGGCTGAAACTGATACTTCCCTTGAATAATTAAGGTATCCGGAAAGTTGATAGAACAAGCCTTGACATTGACAATAACTTCATTAGGACCTGGCTCTAGGTTTGGCAGATCTTTGAGGACAAGGGTATTGGGTAATCCGTGCTGTTCGCAGACGATTGCTTTCATATTATTTGGTTTTGTTTGGCTTGTCAGTGACATACATTGTTATAGTAGCCTTGACTACTTCTACTCCTCTCGTATCCTTGATTGATACCACACAGGGTACTTTTTCGCAATGATCCCAATCCACCCAAGATAGATCGCAAGTTGCTGTTATGTCTGTCTCTGCTTTCTTGAGATAAGCCACGTCCATGCCCATTGGTATCCACCTCCTGTGGCTTGGTATTGATGCTTCCATACAGAGTCCTGCCGCGAATTCACAGAGGTTGCAACTTGCGATTGCATGGACAGTTTTGAGATGGTTGTGTACTGCTCTTCGCTTCTTCATCGAAACAGTGATATGGTTGGCCCTTATATCATGTACTCTTGGCCTGATAGTGGTAAAATATGGTGCCATTCTAGCCACAATACCGGAGAATATACGCTTGCCGAAGGGCTTGTGTTCTAGTTTTTGATAGAGGGAAAGTACTCTGTTCATGCTTTTATTATTATGTATTATTATTCTTGTGCCTTTATCCAAAAGAAACAAAAATTTAAGGCTATGACTGTTTCTATTCCTCAATAACTTTCAGAAGTAACTTTCCTCTCTTATCACCATTGAATAGCCTTAAGAAGGTCTCGTAAAAATTCTCTATACCATCGTAGACATCTTCTTCTGTCTTTAGTTTGCCTTCCATCATCCACATGCCCATTTGCATCGCTGCAGACCTATAATCTTTGGCGTAGTCCAAGACCACCATCCCTTGCATCGTAGCTCTATTCACCAAGAGTGAGAGGTAGTTCTTTGGACCTTCCACGTCTACACTGTTGTATTGCGAGATGGCTCCACAGATCACTACTCTTGCATGCATTCTTAAGAAGGCTAGTGCTAGGTCCAAAATTTCTCCACCTACATTGTCAAAGTATACATCTATTCCTTTGGGGCAATGCTCTTTTATCCCTTTATAGACAGAATCATTCTTATAATCTATACAAGCATCAAAACCTAGTTCATTGACCACATAGTCACATTTGGCTTGACCACCAGCAATCCCTACCACTGTACAGCCTTTGATCTTAGCTATCTGCCCGACTACACTTCCTACCGCCCCAGCGGCTCCGGAGACAAGGACCACATCTCCTTCTTGAATCTTACCTACCTCTAATATCCCAAAGTATGCAGTCATCCCAGGCATACCCAAGCTACCTAGGTACTTAGTCATTGGTGCCAGATTCGTATCTACTTTGAAGTGTCTCTCACCATTAGTCTGGATGTACTGCTGTACTCCTCCCCATCCTGATAAGATGTCTCCTACCTTGAAGGTCGGATGATTATTAGATTCTATTACTTCTCCAATAGTACCTGCCCTCATCACTTCTCCAATGGCTACCGGTGGTAAGTATGACTTCCTATCCATCATCCACCCACGCATCGCTGGGTCTAGTGATACATAATGGGTCTTAATAAGGACTTCTCCATCGCCTATAGTAGGAATAGGGTTAGACTGGAGCTCCCAAGTATCTGCATCAGGCATGGCTACTGGCCTTTTGACTAATATGAGTTGTTTATTCATTAGAGTTAGTGTTTGTTAGTATTCATTATAAATCCGAACCTCCTCCCAATGTCAGGGCATGGCCTGTAACAAAAGAGGACTTGTCTGTAGCTAACCACAAGATTGCTTGGGCTATTTCGTCAGCATTACCAAATCTTTTCATCGGCATATAGCGGAGTAGCTTTTGCTCGACATCAGGACCGAGATCAGTGAGGTGGTCGAGTAGTCTAGTCTCGGTATAGCTTGGACAGACACAGTTGATTCTGATATTCTTAGCAGCATATTCTAGGGCTGCTGACTTAGTCATACCTACTACTGCAAATTTACTAGCACTGTATGCTAGACTTTTACCCTGGGCCTTGAGCCCTGCAAGAGATGCTACATTTACGATGTTGCCACTTCCTTGTTTTGACATTTGCATCAAGGCTAACTTCATCCCATAGAATACACCAGTCTGGTTCACAGCAATGACATTGTCCCAGTCTTCTAGGGTATGGTATTCAGTCTTGGCGAGTTGTTTGTTGCCAATCCCTGCATTATTTACCATGAGGTCTAGACTGCCATAGTGTTCTACAGTCTTGGCTACCAAAGTCTCCATTTCGTCATACTTGGCTACATTGGCCTTGATCATCATTGCTCCACCTCCTGCTTGGCTAATCTCATTGACTACTGATTCTGCAAGATCTGTATTTACGTCAGAGACAACTACTTGATAACCTTCACTTGCCAGCAAAAGACATGTTGCTCTGCCAATCCCTGATCCTCCTCCTGTTACTATTGCTACTTGTTGTTTCATTAAAATAAGTTGTCTATGCGTTGTTTTTGTATTGCCTGCTTTGCCATGATACAAAGAAACTGGCAGACCTTGTCTAATTGTGCAAACTTAGGGTCTGTGGTCAAGCCTTTGTCATAGCGGTAGTAAATCTGTTGGACTATCACAGCTAATTTGAATAAGCCAAATGCATAGTAAAATGGTAAATGCTGGACTTGATTTCCACTTTGCTTAACATATCTCTCTACTATCTCTGTCCTGCTTGGGTTTCCTGGTAGTATCGTTGGTGATGGAATCATCTTATTCACTACATCACCATCAGTGGGCATAGTCCAGTATGCTAGACTTGTCCCTAAGTCCATCAAGGGATCGCCAATAGTACACATCTCCCAGTCGAGAATTGCATTGATCGTAGACCAATCCCCTTCTGCGAAGACTACATTATCATACTTATAATCATTGTGAATCAGACTATGCTTGTATTCTGTTGCTTGGTGGTCTGCCATCCACTGCATGACAAAGTCAGCTTCCGGAATATCTAGAGTTGCTGCCTTAAGGTATTGCTTGCTCCAATTGGTCACCTGTCTCTCTACATAGCCAATTGGTCGACCTAGGTCTCCTAAACCTATTGCTTGGTAGTCCAAGGCATGCAAGTCAGAAAATGTATCTAACCATGTCTGAGCTATTGTCTTAAAATCTTCTGGTTCTATTGCTAGTTCTTTTGCCTTTCTTGAGGTCAATATGTTGCCTTCTATCCTTTCCATGACGTAGAATGAAGCATCTATCACACCGGCCTCTGCTTCATAAGCATAGGTCTTTGGTGCTTTGTCATAGTGCTGTGATAGGTTAGAAAGCACCTTGTACTCTCTTCCCATGTCGTGTCCTCTCTTCACTCCTCCCCTTGGTGGCTTACGCAAAACGTATGCTTGCTCACCTGTATCAATGAGGTAGGTGAGGTTAGAATATCCATTAGAATACTGAGTAATTGACCACTCTGTTTTAGTATCAGAGACTAGATTATGCTTGACGAAATATTGCTTGAGTGCTTGTTCGTCTAGTTCTTCTCCTGTTCTTACGTTTTGGGGCATGTAATTAGGTATTATTGATGCACTATTACGGATTCATTATTTAATTCAACAACTATTTTTCCTTCTAAAAACCTCTGAGAAACCACTTCCATATTGAGTTCTAGTAATGCTATGAGTTGGTTGTTATTAATATTTCCAGTTGTAATAAAAAATAGACGTTTGGGTTCTTGTTTGATAATATGACTTTTGTAAAAATCACTGTCTTTTGTTATTACTATTCTTTGTTCTGCATCTGCAAAACTACTTATTTCTCGATCTGTACTAAATTCCTTATTTGGTAAATCAATGGCATGTACAACATCGAAGCCTTTACTAATCATCCAAGATTCTAATCTGATTGGCAACTGAGCATCGACTACAAATTTCATTATGCAGCAAATACTTTACTTATAGAATCGACTCTTACAATCTTAGCAGCAAAAATCAAACAAGCCTTAATATCTTCTATTTCTAAAGATGGATAATCTTCTAGGATCTCTGTATCAGTCATTCCTGTAGACAGTAAATCTAATATCATCTCAACAGGATATCTCATGTTTCTGATTGTAGGCTTACCAAAGCAAACTTCAGGGTTCAGTGTTATTCTTTCTATTAGGCTTCCATTCATTGTTAGGGGTTTGAACTATAATAACGGTGTAAAATGAGATTCTTAATATAGGTTCATTAGTATTCTTGACTTGAAGTTAAACATTTTGAATACTTTCGGTAGGATAAATACAAAGTAAAATACCATGGACTACTCATTTGATTTAACAGGAAAAGTTGCCATAGTTACAGGATCATCCAAAGGCATCGGCAAAAGCATAGCAATGGCCTTAGCGGAGCATGGAGCTCAAGTGGTGGTCAGCAGTAGAAATCAAGAAGCGGTAGATAGCGTAGCTGAAGAGATAACAAAAGCAGGAGGGAAAGCCATCGGGATTGCTTGTCATGTTGGTGATTCTGAGCAGTTAGAAGCCTTAGTCAAGGGTACAGTTGAGGCTTTTGGTGGTGTGGACATCTTAGTGAATAATGCAGCTACCAATCCTGTATTTGGCAAGCTTGCAGAGGCTGATTCGGAGGTGTTTGATAAGATTATGAATGTCAATGTCAAGGCTTGTATGACACTAGCAAATCTTTGCTACCCCGTTATGGTAGAGCGAGGAAGCGGCTCAGTTATTAATATTGCCTCGGTAGAAGGGCAAAAACCTTCTTTTGGACTAGGGCTATATAGCGTATCTAAGGCAGCCCTCATTATGTTGACCAAGAGTCAAGCAAAAGAGTGGGGACCAAAAGGTATCAGAAGTAATGCTATCTGCCCAGGGCTAATCCAAACAAAATTCAGTGCCTCCATTTGGGGCAATGAAGCCATGCTAGAACAATTCACCCAACATATCCCAAGTAAGCGAATGGCACAACCCGATGAGATGGCAGGTCTTGCTGTCTATCTTGCGTCTGAACTAGCTAGCTATACTAGTGGCGGAGTATTTAATGCTGATGGTGGATACATGGTAGCGTAATATTACTTTTACTAGTTACTGTCCTTATATTATTATGAATGGTTTTTGTAAATACAATAGATTATGAATTTTGATTTCACAGAACGGTCCCTGGACTTACAAGCCAAGGTGTCAGCATTTATGCAGGAGCACATTTATCCTCTTGAGCAAGAGCATACAGCCTACGTTGAAGCTAATCCTTGGCAGCACTTTCCTCCCATGGAATCGCTAAAGCAAAAGGCAAGGCAAGCTGGCCTGTGGAATCTCTTCTTACCTAAAGGCTATGGAGACTTCAGTCCAGGACTGACTAACCTCGAATATGCACCGATGGCTGAGCAAATGGGTAGGGTGCTCTGGTCCTCAGAAATATTCAATTGTTCTGCACCTGATACTGGCAATATGGAAGTCCTTGCCAAGTATGGGACACCAAGTCAACAAGCGAGATGGCTTACCCCTCTTATGGAAGGAAGGATACGTTCGGCATTCTTGATGACTGAACCCGAAGTAGCCTCATCTGATGCAACGAATATAGAGACTAGCATTGTCAGAGATGGTGATGACTATGTGATCAATGGTCGTAAGTGGTGGTCATCAGGTGCTATGAATCCATCGACTGAGCTATTTATTGTAATGGGAAAGACAGACCCCAATGCTGACCGCCATACCCAACAAAGTATGATTCTAGTCCCTAAAGACACTCCTGGAGTAACTGTCGTAAGACCACTAAGGGTATTTGGGAGCTATGATTCACCAGAAGGACATGCAGAGATCTTATTAGAAAATGTCAGAGTACCAAAGGAAAACCTTCTTCAAGGAGAGGGAGCAGGATTTAGTATAGCTCAAGGTAGACTTGGCCCAGGCAGAATCCACCATTGCATGCGATTGATTGGTGCAGCACAGCGATCCTTAGAAATGATGTGTGATAGAGTGACTAAGCGTACGACATTTGGCAAGGAAGTATCAAAATATAGCAGTATCAGACAGGATGTGGCTAAGTCAAAGTGTGAGATAGATCAAGCTAGGTTGCTTACCCTAGCCGCTGCAGACAAGATAGATAAAGGAGGTGCCAAATCTGCTAAAGACCTAATCTCTATGATCAAAATAGTTGTTCCTAGCATGGCTTGTGGGGTCATTGATAGAGCTATCCAAGCACATGGAGGCTTGGGAGTATCACAAGATACTCCACTTGCAAGGTTCTATAGCTATGCTCGGTGTATTAGACTAGCTGATGGGCCAGATGAAGTACATATGTACCAACTTGGTAGAAATACAATTCGGACGTACAGTGACCTTGTGTAAGATAGTCACTTACTACGATACGAGTATAAGTTGATATAGGTTGAGTATCCTCTTTTGATTTTATCTATTTAAATTGGATAGTGCCTTACATCAAGATAATACAAGCTAGAACATATGTCTAGTACTTCTTGTACCTCTTTCTATTGTTGTTAGACTTGTTGGATTTATTAGACTTTCCGCCTTTATGCTTTCTCACAGCTAGAGCAGAATTCTGAGGTCTACCCTTCTTCATCCCTTTCATGAGACCGTCAAGAGAGACATTCTCATCAATTTTTAGCTTTCCGCCTGAGATTGTGACCAAGTCTTCCATGATAATCTGATCACTGACATAGTGTTCTCTATTCCAGTTTTTGTAGGCAAGCTTCATGAATGATCCAATGATCTTAAGAAATTCCTGTTTCTTTTCTCCATCTTCCATCTCAATTGCCTTACTAATCAAATCTTTGATCTGGATACCATAGTGTCTATGTGTCCTATTCCGAGTAGGATAGTCTACCTTCTGTGGCTGGATAAGGTTGAGAGAAGGTTCTGGCATTTCTATTCCTTCTGGCGGAGTGACATCAATGTCAAACTGTGCCATACGGAAGAAGTGCTTCCATAGTTTATCGTAGTAGTCCTGTCTAGTATGTTGTTGAGGCACGATAAGAGACATCAGATGTACTACTGCTTCCGCAAAATGTTGTCTTTCTACTTTATCTTCTATTGTCTTACAATGATTAATGAGTTTATGGATATTTCTACCATATTCTGATATAATCAATGGAACTTTCTGCGATGAATACTGCATGCTTTATTTACCTTTTTAGGTTGTGCAAATGTATGAAAACTATTCTACTGTTACTGACTTAGCCAAATTCCTTGGTTGATCTACATTACATCCTCTCATTACAGCGATATAATAAGACAATAACTGTAGTGGAATCACTGACAATAATGGTGACAGTGGCTCTTCTATGTATGGTATTTCTATGGTGAAGTCTGCCATTTCTTTAATCCTGGTATCTCCTTCTGTGACTATTGCCACTACGATACCTTTTCTTGCTTTGACTTCTTGTATGTTACTGACTATCTTTTCATGGGCCGACTTATTCGTAGCTATCACTACGACAGGCATGTACATATCAATAAGTGCTATGGGACCATGCTTCATCTCTGCTGCAGGGTACCCTTCGGCATGGATATAGGATATCTCCTTGAGTTTCAATGCTCCTTCAAGCGCTACTGGGAAGTTGTACCCTCTACCCAAGTATAGGGCATTGGATGTATTCCTAATCTCACCAGCTATATACTTGATCTGATCTGCTTTAGCTAGGATCTTTGCTACAAGTGATGGTACTGACTCTAACTCTGATAGCAATTGTCTATAATATCCTTCACTGATTTTGCCTTTAAGATGTCCAAGAATGATAGCCATCAAGGTCAATACTGTCAACTGACTAGTGAATGCCTTAGTCGATGCGACCCCTATCTCTGGTCCCGCATGGATGTAACTTCCAGAATCTGTAGTCCTTGGTATAGTAGATCCTACGTTATTCACTATTCCATAGATGAATGCTCCCTTACTCTTTGCCAGTTTTACGGCAGCAAGTGTGTCTGCTGTCTCTCCCGACTGTGACAATGCTATGATGACATCATCTGGTGTAATGATAGGGTTTCTGTATCTGAACTCTGAGGCATACTCTACCTCAGTAGGAATTCTTGCGAACTCCTCAAATAAGTACTCTGCAATCATGGCAGCATGCCATGATGTTCCACATGCTGTGAGGATGATACGCTTCGCATTCTTAAACCTTGTGAGGTGCTGCTCCATACCACCAAGCTTAGCCCAACCTTCGTCAGCACTTAACCTACCCCTCATTGACTCTGCAATAGTTTGTGGTTGTTGGTAGATTTCCTTGAGCATGTAGTGCTCGTATCCTCCCTTCTCGAGCTCCTCTATATTCAAGTCTATTTGCTGTACTTCTGGATCAGTTAGCTCATTTTCTATTGTCCTGATCTCATAATCACCATTTCTATGAATAGTGATGACTTCTTCATCTTCTAGGTAGATCACTTTGTCTGTGTACTTGACTATTGGTGATGCATCTGAAGCTAGGAAGTATTCTCCATCTCCTAATCCGAATACTAGTGGACTGGACTTCTTAGCGCCTACTATCTTATCTGGGTCATTGGCGTCAAGTACCACAATTGCGTAGGCACCGACTACTTTTTGCAAAGCTCTCCTAGTTGCTTCTTCTAAAGACAGGTCATTGGTGTTTCTGATTTCTTCGATAAGATGGATAAGCACCTCAGTATCTGTATCACTGACGAATGAGTGACCCAATTTTTCTAAAGCTGTTCTTAACGTACCGTAGTTTTCTATGATACCATTGTGTACAATTGCAAGATTACCATCTCCAGAAAGGTGAGGATGGGCATTGATATTATTTGGGACACCATGGGTAGCCCATCTAGTATGACCCATTCCTGCTGTGCCCTTGATTTTTTCCTTGACTATGACTTGTTCGAGGTCGGTCACCTTACCCTTACACTTAAAAGTATTCATAGTACCATTGAGGATTGAGACTCCTGCACTATCGTACCCTCTGTACTCTAATCTTTTTAAACCTTCAATGATAATTGGGTAAGCTTCCTTGCTTCCAACGTACGCGACTATACCACACATAATTTGTGAATTAAACTAATTAAAAGAATACAATCGGAAAACAAGTAGTTGTTTTGCCTATTGCGGATCAGTTATCACTAGTTTGAGTTTTACTTCATTAGAATCTCCACTATTGCCAATTAGGATAGTCCTTCTTGGAGTTTCGATCTTGCTTCTTACTATTAACTCTATAATTGGGTTGGAAATTTCTTGGTTGAGTAAATTTATGATATGATTAGTAATTATCATACGATATACTGTCTTTTTCACCCCATTTTCTTCAATTTCTTCAAAAGATCCATTGAATGTAGTTTCAAAATCACTTTGGGTAGTACCTAGAACTGCATCTTCAACTAAAATGAGAGTCCCACTGTCATCGGTATATAGTGCCACTATCTCATCTGGTATTGCTTCAAAATGATCTACTTCTTCTTCGGTATCTAGTACTGTAAACTCTAGTTCAGCATAGTTGATTCCTTTGCCTGCTAAGGCTAGTGCACCACTAAGATCTACTGTGGTATTGACACCTCCCATACCTTGGGCATAGCAATATTCTGTATTACCATCAAGGGCTAGCTGTACTTCACTTCCCGAATAGTCATGGATAAAGTTTGATGATTTAAATGTCCCTAGACCAAAATTGTGTATGTATTGTGCTGTATCTCCTTGGGTATAGTACATTGCTAATACTGCGTTAGTACTGCTACTTGTGAAGTTTTCAAGATTTAGGCCAATGAGTGAGCTAGCACTTGGGCTAGACTTCAGTGCAAACCCCCTAATATTAGCTTGGTAAGCGCTATCACTTTGTACAAAGGTGGTATCTAGTATCTCTAGTGCAAGCATGTCATCCATTCTAATCCTAATTTGTGGTTTAGATGCAGCAATTGTATCTGTAAAAGGACTATAGACATCCACTGAGTCTTGATAAGCTGGTACTATAGATAGAGTTCCTGAAGGAGTCATGGCATGCTCGAATGCTTGGTCTGAGTATACAGTATCAAGTCTCTCAGATATAATTGGGCTTGATGAAGGAAATTCATTCAATCTGTATACAGCTATCTCATGGACAGCAAGTGTATCTCCAAATCTGGATAAGGTATCTAGGGGAAGTACCATGACTAGTGAGTCAAGCGTACAGTTTTCGAAATCTGGTAATGAAGCACTCATGATTCCTGACGTCAAATAAATATCTGACCTCGCAATGCCAAACTTACTATCTTCTAATTCTCCGAGCATATACCTTCTAAAGTTGGTAATATTAGCTCCTTCTGAACCAAATACAACAATCGAATCGTCCTTGACTGTTGCAACAGTGGGATGGATAGTATCAGTAAAACTAATACTAACAGAATTGTCATCAAGAAGCTCAACACCAATAACTTCTGGAGTAGAACAACCAATAATCAAGGCAAGTGCAAGGATACTAGATCCGATAAACCAATTTTTCATACAGTAGTATACGAAATGTGTGAAGTAAACTTTGGTAATTTAATCCGTAAATAGAGAATTATAAAACTCTAGATTAGAAACTATATTCTCTGCCTCAGCAAGAAACTCTCTAGTTGGCTTGTCCGCTGCCTCTATATCTGCAGCTTCATCTTCTAGTAAGTCTTCGCTTCCTGCTATGACAGCATCAGCATAGTGAATGCCGCCTTTATTCAGTCTTACCTTCCCATCATGCATGTAAGGTGCTAGGTCCGAATCATCTTCTATACCCATGATAGACGCTAATTCTATAAACTTCTGATTAAAGCTCTCCTCAAGTGTATCCTTGTATGGTGTGAATATGCAAGAGCTATTTTCGAATATTGGTTCATCCTTGTATACCGTCTTCAAATAGGCAGGAATCAAACTAGTAAACCAACCATGACAATGAATAAGGTCAGGTGCCCAACCAAATTTTTTGACTGTTTCAAATACACCCTTGCAGAAGAAAACCATTCTTTCCTGATTGTCTTCGAATATTGCTTCGTCGTCGTCGTGAAAATAATTTTTTCTACTGAAGAACTCTTCGTTGTCTAAGAAGTAGACCTGCATTCTTGTTCCAGGCAGACTTGCTACCTTTATGATAAGTGGATAATCTTCATCATCGACGATGATGTTCAATCCAGACAATCTCACTACTTCGTGTAGTCTGTGCCTTCTTTCGTTGATCAAACCAAACTTTGGCATCAAGATTCTGACATCATACTCTGTATGGGCCTTTTTCGGAAGATCTTTTACTTTCTCAGAAATTTCGCCTAACGCTGTGTAAGGATTCATTTCTTGAGTCACAAACAGCACTCTTTTCTTACTCATACTTCGATTTTCTTAATTCGAAAGGGGTTCACCCGTAATTTGGGAGTGCAAAGATAGTTAAAATATAGCTCTTTTTTATGTTTTGCTTATTCCAAATGTACTGACTATCAGGTATATATGTTTTTTATATACGTCGAATGACCTAATTATCCTGATACTGCTTGCATCAATGTTGCACAAATAATAGCTCCATATGTACCCAAAGCATATCCCAATACTGCCATCAATACACCAACTGGAGCAAGTGATTCATTGAATGCAGAAGCAACAACTGGCGCCGATGCTGCTCCTCCAATATTAGCCTGACTACCAACCGCTACAAAAAAGAATGGTGCCTTGATCAACTTAGCCATGGTTAAAAGTAATATCACATGAACTAGCATCCACACGATACCTACAGCGAACAACCCTAAGTTATCAAACACTTCACCAAGATTCATTTTCATCCCAATAGTCGTGACAAGTATATAAATGAAGATAGCTCCCCATCTCGAAGCTCCGACACCTTCTAGTTTTCTTGCCTTTGTAAATGACAAGGTTAAGCCAAACGTAGTTGAGATCACTATTAACCAAAAGAAGTGAGAAGTGAGACTATCTAGTCTATATTGAGCTAAGAATGCTTGCTTACTTTTCATAAATGGTGTGATGACATCCGCTCCCCAATGACTAAGGGCAACTCCACCAAAGGCAACTGCCATCAAGACAAATAGGTTAGTCTTGGTTGGCATCACCTCGATACTTGATCTATAGTCTGATACCTTCTTCACTAGCTCCTGAATTGCGCTATTGTCTGCCTTCAACCAACCATCAATCCTATCAGATATATTTGCTCCATAGAGCAAAAATCCCAACCATATATTAGCTACGACTACATCTACTACTATCATTGTCCCAAATAGATTGTCTGCCACGTTATAGATCTCCTTCATCGCTGTCTGGTTAGCTCCTCCCCCAATCCAACTTCCTGCTACTGTAGACAAGCCTCTCCATACTTCATCTGGTGAAGCTTGAATCACATCTGGCGCTACTGTAGAGATAAATAACAATGCTATCGGACCACCAATGATGATTCCAAACGTCGCAGTAAGAAACATGATCAATGACTTTGGACCAAGATTTACTAGGCCTTTTAAGTCTATACTTAAGCAAAATAAGATCAAACTGGCTGGCAGTAAAAATCGTGAAGCTACATAGTACAACTTACTATGACCTTGCATGGCCTTATACTCGGCAGTTGGGACTCCTGACTCACTGAGAAAAGTCGTAATCTGGTCATAGCTTAGTCCTGATGGTAGGTTCAGATTGTACTTGGATAACAGGTCAAATAATCCATCATTGTACCAATGAGGTGCTATGATACCAAGAGGATAGTTAAGAAAAGCCGGCAAGAAATAACAAAGGAGTAGGGCTGGTACAAACCGATAAAATTTCTGCCACCCTGTAGACTTAAGCCCAGAAGTATAGAAGATCAAAGCGAGGACAGTCATTAGTATACCAAATGTGATGGCATCATTGGTAAAGACAGGGTTGATGGCTAGGTTCATAAAAGAAATTTCTGATTAGTTAATGGATTACCAAGAACATTAGCATTGAAATTATCATATAAATCCTGAATATACTCGTTAAAACTAAAAACTATTGGATTATTTATAGGGTTATTAACCCAAGATTATATCACATTATTTAATCCTAAAGAATTTCCTCCTTAGTCTACATTAGAATATCAGACTTGCAAAATAAATCCATAATAGTCTGATGGACTACCAATTTGTCCATTCCTTTCCCATAAAGAATTGGCTATTGGTAAATACAGTACTGATGGCAAGTTGCATGACTTAAGTTTTAAGAGTCAACGGTAGTCAATTTCAACCTATCTCAAGTACAGTCATAACTAGCTAGTTACACAACATCATGGGATCAGTTATTTTATAATACTAAAATCTCTTTCATCTTTGCTTTAATGGAAAGTCTAATCTTCAATTGTTTTAGTATTCGTCTAATATCTTCGGGTTTGTAAGAATATAAATGTTGTCTTTCTTTCTTTTTTCCGGTACTAGAGTTTTGACGTATGACTCGAGGTCATCTATTGATGTAATGCACGGCACAAAATTATTCGGTCCCTTAACTTCACAAATAGTGTTAGTTACGTTACTTCCTAAATCAAAAAACTTATGCCATTTATGTTTATGCTTCTGATTATTCCACCATTGGCTAGGTCGTATAATATGTGTTATTTTTGCAGGGAAGTATCCACTTCTTTTCATGCATAAACCAGTTAGAGCCAATCCATCATGAGAACCTGAAATATATTTAGCATGCTGTTCTACAGAATCTCTTCTTGTTGTACCACTAAATGAATAATATTGAATATAGGAAACATTCAATGTGTCTGAAACAAGTTCATCTCTAAGGTATCTAATTGAATCTATTTTATGATAAACAGTACCTACACAAATAGTGTCAATTTGCTCAGTTTTTCTGCCTGATGGTGCAGTATATTTAGTAAGGTTACGACTATCAATAATAGATGCTCTATACGTCTCATTTATAGAGTCAATATTCCAAGTATAGTAATAACTTTTATGCTGATACCAGGTGGTATGAATTGTATCTATAGAAGTCAAGAACTTATATTGGGAGGTAAGATTGTCATTAGGTATTAGGTTATAAGGCATTTGTTTTACAAAAAGACTTCCTTCAGCAACCACTCTATGTCTTTCCGCAAATGTGGTAATTTTTAGCTCAATTGGTTTAGAACTATTCTCTTTTGTATTATTTAAAGAAAGAGCCGAACCACAAGACATCTGTAGAAATAATAGAAGTAAAAAAGTAGCTATATATCTAAGGACAACCATTGATTCTATCATAATCTACCACAACAAAATCAAAATCATATGCATCATCGGCAGGTTCATTAGTTAAATCCATAGAACCCAATGATTGAAGTGGATTATTTGCATTTGTACAATTTATATCTTCAGAAGTAAAGTATTCATACATAAGAGATTGCATTTGACTAAACATTTCTGCTTCAATTTGCTGGTTAACGTTATTCACTTCAAGATCTGTTTGCTCACTAAAAGAATTTTCAGTTATTGACGTTTGCACGACTTTTGTTATTCGTAGAGCATTATTTAGTTTTCCGCCAACCTAAACTCTAACTGCTTTGCTTCAAGATTCGCATCAATAAGAGTTACCCTAATCTTACCACCCAACTTATAGGTGGTATCTGACTGCTGTGATACTGCCTTGAGATTACCATTGGTCAAGTCAAAGTCCTCGTCTATAGACTCAAAAGGAAGGAGTCCTTCTGCTTTTGATTCTGGTATTTCTACAAATAGCCCTTTCTCTATGATACCGGATATGATCGCATCGAATGACTGACCAACCTTGTCAAGCATATACTCGACTTGCTTGTACTTTATTGATTCTCTCTCTGCTTCAGTTGCTTTCTTTTCCTGTGCTGAGATGTGCATACATTGCTTTTCTAAGAGCTCCTTGTCTCGCCTCTTAGTCTCTGTAAGGTTGTCAAAGAGGATCCTGTGAACTAAGACATCCGCATATCTTCTAATTGGAGAAGTGAAGTGAGCATAGTGACTAAACCCAAGGCCGAAGTGTCCGATATTCTCCGAGGAATACACTGCTTTTGCCATAGATCTGATAGCTATTGGCTCTAGTAACTTTAGTGTCTCATTCTTCTTTGATTCTTCTGCAAGTCTATTGATAGAATCCTTGATGTTCTGAGGTGTATCTACATTAAAAGAAAACCCTAACTCTCTAGCAAACAGACTCAGCTCATAGAGCTTGTCCATATTAGGCTCGTCATGTATCCTGTAGACGAATGGTATTTCGCTTGTGGTTTGCTGCTTTCTCTCAATATGTAGGGCTACTTCTTTATTTGCTAATAGCATGAAATCTTCCACAAGTAGGTGTGACTCCTTTCTTTCTTTGACATAGAGGTCTATGGGTTTGCCTGTTTCGTCTAGTCTAAACTTGACCTCCTCAGAATCAAAGTTGATTGCTCCTTCTTTGAACCTACGCTTTCTGAATTTTTGAGCAATCTTAGCAAGCACTTTGAGCTCTTCTGCATAGTCTCCTGGGTTACCTTCAAGCCTCTCTTGAGCCTCCTCGTAGGTAAATCTTCTAGCAGAATGGATGATAGTCTTCCCAAACCACCTATCCACTATATTATACTTGTTGTCTAGTGTGAATACTGCTGAAAAGGCCAATCTATCCACCTTTGGCATCAATGAGCAGAGGTTGTTGGAGAGTTTTTCTGGTAGCATTGGAATACAACGATCTACCAAATACACAGAGGTGCTTCTATTGAACGCCTCTTTGTCCAAGGCAGTGTTTGCCCTAAGGTAGTGGGTGACATCTGCAATGTGTACACCGACTTCCACTTGATCGTTTTCTAGGACCCTATATGAGATAGCATCATCAAAATCCTTGGCTGTATCTGGATCAATAGTCAACGTCAGTATTTCTCTAAAATCTCGTCTTTCTTCGATATCCTCCATTGGGATCTCATCAGGAATCTGTGCCATCTCAGCCTCAACCTCATCAGGGAAGAAACTGTCAAAACCATTCAAACTCAAGATAGATTGCATTGAAACTTCATTGACATTCTCCTCAGGAATGACTTCTCTGACCTTACCCCAGATAGCTTTGTTTTGGCCCTTGCCCCAATCAGTAATCTCTACTATGACTACGTCTTCGTCCTTTGCTTTTCCTGCTTCATCTAAGTTGACATAGATGACCATTGGCTCTCTAGTGTGCATGGCATCTACCACTCCATACTTCTTCTGAAAATAGATTTTGCCTACAATAGAGCTAATTTTTCTCTTGACAATAGACTTAACAGTGGCTTCTCCTCTTCTTCTGCCTTTCGGAAATGTAGCTGATACCTCGACTCTATCTCCATCCATAGCCCCATTGAGCTTAGAGGGTATGATATGTAGGTCGTTCTCTAGGCCTTCGACGATTAGGAAGGCACTCCCTGACCTAGTCATATCTATGGTGCCGATGAATGTTCTCTTTGGTCCATTGTCTGGAGAGGACGAAGCTTTCTTTCGGTTGAGCTTATATGTCTTATCATCGTAGGACATCAGCTTGCCTTCTGTCCTCAATACTTCTAATACGTGTTTTATAGAATCTACGCTTTTGTCAACGTTGAGCTTACCTAATATTTGTTTTGCAGCGTATTTTTTTCTTGGATTTCCTAGATATAGCTGGTATACCTTCTTCTTGAGTTCTTCAGTACTTAGTCCTGTGGTGTACTTTTTTCGCTTTCTACCCATGCTAATGGTTGATCTTCTTTTTGTGAATAAATGTTGCCTCCAGGAAGTATTTCCATAAAGAAGGCATTACTTGACAAGGGATTGTAGTCAGAAGAGTTAGGACCCATTTCGCCTGCCATAATATGGATAATGTTATCCTCTTGTATGTTAGCTACTGATTGCACTACTCTATCACCATCCGAGATCAATCCTGCAATTATCTTTTTTGAAATAATAGTCTGATTCTCTCTACTTATCGTAGCTAATACAAATTCGTGGCTCAATAAATTCGCTTTCCAGTAAACTATTGTATAAAAATCGTCTTGTGCTTCTAATTCAAAGCAAGGAATAATCTCTCCATCTTCGTCAATTCCTTCTTCCCAAGTAGAGAATATTAACAATTGAAGTCTTTCTGGAAGGTGCTTGTTGGTAGAGCTAATATCCTTTATGGAGTCCGGAGCTAAGGACACTGGTAACTCTATTTCTGGAAAGTAATCCAGTATCTCCGCTAGTTCTTTTTTAGTCATAAGTATAGATGTGCAGTCACGCTTACAAAGGTATTCCAAATGTCTTACATCTGCTTCATTCGGCCTCTGCAATCAATTGGAATACTGTTAACAATGCTGCATTTTAGCTTAATACACCTTAAAGACTAAGGATACTTGGTCGTGTTTTGTGCATTCGTTGTGGTTTTTTATGTTAGTGTTGAGGATATCCGTCCTTTGAATAAAATCTATGCTAACTTTGCCAACAACATCAGAATATTCAAATGAAGTTCTTAATAATTGGAGCAATTCTTTTCATAGCGTATAAATATTCGACTAGACCGACGATAGGCGAAGCTGATGATTCTTCACCTTATACCGACTACGAAGAAGTCGAATAACCCACTCTATGGCAAAACTCATTTATACATCCGATGCGTTTCTTGTGATCAACAAGCCATCAGGCATTCAAAGCGTATCTAGTACTCTAGACCTACATAGTGTTCAAGGTCAACTAGAAAAAAAGCACGGCTTTGTCCACATCAATCAGAGGTTGGATACTCCGGTAAGTGGTCTAATGACTGCTACCATCAAGAAGAAGGCAGTGGAAGCGATACAAGAAGCGATCAATGATGAGTCTAGCACTAAAAAATACTTAGCCATATGTTCTAAAGGCAGCCTAGCTGAATCTGGTCGCCTAGAGCACTACCTCATCAGAGATGGCAAGCACAATAAGGCAAGGATTACAGATAAGGAACATGGCAAGCTGGCACAGATTGACTATAGAGTCTTAAAAACATTAGACAACTACCTTGTGTTAGAGGTTACCTTGCTTACTGGTAGGTTTCATCAGATTAGGTGCCAATTAGCTGATCAAGGAGCCTTTATCAAAGGTGATGTAAAATATGGAGCTAGGAGGGGCAACAAGGATAGAAGTCTATACTTACACGCCTACGAACTATCATTTAACTATCAAGGAGAACAACATCTTTTTGTACAACAGCCTAAGCAAGACCCTCTTTGGGATATCGCATGGCAAGCAAAAATAGAACATGAGTAAACATACAGACGTCAACACACTTGGAGAATTCGGACTGATCAAGCATCTGACTAAGGATGTCAAGCAATACCAAGACAGTACTGTACTTGGCATAGGTGATGATGCAGCTGTCATTGATATAGGCAACGGCAAGTGTCATGTAGTTACTTCAGATATGATGGTAGAAAGTATTCACTTTGACCTAGTTTATACACCACTTAAGCATCTTGGGTACAAGGCTGTAGTCACAAATCTATCTGACATCTACGCTATGAATGCTACCCCAACGCAGATCACAGTTTCCCTAGCTATATCAAGCAAGTATTCGGTAGAAGCCTTGGACGAGCTTTATGATGGGATTAAGACGGCATGCAAGATGTACAATGTAGACCTCATTGGTGGAGACATGACTTCTTCACCTAAGGGTATGATCATTAGTGTGACAGCTATAGGCGAAGCAAAGCAAGAAGATATTGTTCGTCGATCTGGTGCTCAAGTAGATGATATAATCTGCGTCACAGGTGATCTTGGAGCTGCTTATGTAGGCCTCCAATTGCTCGAAAGAGAAAAACAACTCTACCTTAATCAACCTGACATCCAGCCAGAACTAGAAAATGCCACGTATCTCATAGAAAGACAACTTAAGCCAGAAGCTTGCAAGGCTACGATTGAGTATTTTGCTCAACATGATCTCAAGCCTACTTCGATGATTGATATTTCTGACGGGTTGGCTAGTGAACTCTTTCATATCAGTAAGGCAAGTAACGTTGGCATGATAGTCGAGGAAATCAAGGTTCCGATTCATGATGATACTCAGATGATGGCACTCAAGTTTAATGTTGATCCTATCACCTGTGCATTGAATGGTGGAGAGGACTACGAACTCCTCTTTACTGTAAAAGAGTCAGACTTAGATAAGGTCAGATTCATGCCCAATGTCTACATCATTGGTGATGTGGTAGAAGCTGCGAATAGTGTCAAGCTATTCTCTTCTGGAGGCAAGATGCACCCAATGAAGGCACAAGGTTGGAACCACTTTAAAGACTAGTCGTCTAGGGACCAGGTCTTACCATCATTATCCACGAATCCAATTATTCCCTGAGATAGTGAGTAGTAAAACTTATTAAAATGGTTAGGCGTAACTGATGGATAGTAATATGAATGTACTTCTGCGAACTCTTGATCATTTAAGGTAATCACACCATAATATTCTTCATTCAAGAGTGGAATGTCTGTCTCCTCTGTCTTGTAAATAAAATGCTCAACAAAAACTGAAGAATCTGGCGAAAAATCGATGGTTCGAATGACTATTTCCTCATAGGGTCTAAGGTCTTCTGTTATAGGTAATGAGAACTCTACTGATAGTACCAAACTAATAGGCTTATCTAATACAGGAGCATCAAAATTCATACTGAAGATTTCGGACTGCAGGCAAAAGTGAACCACCTCGTCACTATCGTCAGAGCATTGTAGAGAAGAGGTAACTATCCTTGGCGAGATAGTATGTGACTTAGATTGGAGCACCAAGGCGGTCTGATTACCAAGATTATCTCTAAAAAGCAGTCTTTCGTTAGTTTCCATACAAGCATTGGGAAGTGATTCCTTAATTTCATCTGATAGTAAAAACAAGGCATCTAATTCTCTCTTCTCACAAAAGTCTTGTGTGAAGGCTGAACAATCACTGTTACTCACAGTAGGATTGCTAAGGCACAATACAGAATTGAGGTCAATTTCTGGTTCTGATTCTCCACATTGGACAAAGAAGAACCCTAGGACTAATAAAAACACAGAATGGTGAAATCTCTTTATCATGTAATAGTTATTACTGCTTGACTTACATACTCATACCACCACATACACTGATGACTTGTCCAGTAATATAGGTAGACATATCACTACCTAAGAATACTGCGGCGTCTGATACTTGCTGTGGTTGACCCAGCTTCTTCAATGGAATCGAGGCTTCATAAGCCTTGATAGTATCAGCGTCCAACTCATCCGTCATATCTGTAGCTATGAATCCTGGCGCTAGTACATTACACCTAATCCCTCTACTTCCAACCTCCTTGGCAATAGACTTTGAAAACCCAATAATTCCAGCCTTAGAGGCAGCATAGTTAGCCTGACCAGCATTGCCAAATACTCCTACTACACTTCCAACATTGATGATAGAGCCGCTTCTTTGCTTGAGCATAGTCCGCATAGCATGCTTTGTCAAGTTGAATACTGACTTGAGGTTGACATTGATGACAGCATCCCACATCTCTTCGTTCATCCTGAGCATCAGATTATCCTTAGTAATTCCAGCATTGTTTACCAGTACATCTATAGCTCCGAACTCGGCTACTACTGCCTTAATCAATTCTTCTGCTGCACTGTAATCACTTGCGTCAGACTGGTAAGCTATAGCCTTGACTCCAAAACTCTCTGCTTCCTTTGCCACAGCATTAGCCATGTCTGCATTGCTCCTATAAGTGAAGGCTACATCAGCACCCTGCTTCGCAAAGTCTAAGACCATACCCTTTCCTATTCCTCTAGATCCTCCTGTGATGAGTGCCTTCTTACCGTCTAATAATCCCATGTTTCGTTTCTATTTTGTTGGGCAAATATACAGATTCTTGTAGGGAGTTTGATTTGTTCTAGCGGTAATCTCATTATTCATAGGTCTGTGAAGAATAGTATGACTTACTTGCCTTATCTAGACATTAGCAAAGGATGGATTTGTATTTTGGATGGATTAAGAACTACCTTCGTAGTTGAACTTAAACAAACGTAAGCTGTGTTAGTAGAGCTTTATAGAAGGATATTTAAGAGGTCGACTATACCTCTTCACGAAGACGTAGATGCAAGTATGAAGTATTTGATTGTTGGTATCGGCAATGTAGGTGAGAAGTACTATGGTACTCGACACAATATAGGGTTCGAGGTGATTGACTATATCATGTCTGACCATGATGTACCCACTAAGATAGAGGGTAATGCAATGATTAGTAATATCAAACATAAGGGAAGACAAGTCTACCTCATCAAGCCTACTACCTATGTTAACTTGAGTGGTAAGGCAGTTAGATATTGGATGACTAAACTTGGTATACCTCTCGATAATGTCCTCATCGTTGTAGATGATCTTCACTTAGACCTAGGTGCTCTAAGGTTAAGGCTCAAAGGCAGTGATGCTGGGCACAATGGCTTGAAACATATCGAACAAGTCCTTGGCACAAGCAAGTACCCTAGGCTGAAGTTTGGTATTGGTCGTGACTTCCACCCTGGACAGCAAGTAGACTACGTCCTAGGTAAGTGGAAAAACAAGGAGATAGAAGCACTCCAAGACATCCTCCCACAAGCTGCGGAAATGGTACTGAGTTTTGTAGCGATAGGTGCAAAATTCACCATGGATAAGTTCAATAAGAAGTAGGAAGACTGGTATCTGACTAATTCATGCCTTTTTCTAAAATTACAGCAAGCAACCTCTTTGTTAAATCTTTTTGATTCACTATAGTAAACTGTGAGTGTGATACCAGATGTCTGCCCAGATACTCTTGTTCTGGTTGTCCTGGTGTGGGAATGAGTATGGCCTGCTTTCCTAGCTTGTCTAAGTCCATGACTGTAGTGTAACCTGTCCTACTTATGACAAGCGTGGCCTCGTCTAGTAATTCTTGTAGTGTAGCCTTGTCCGCCAAGTCGATGACTGTATATTGATTATAGTCAACATCTAATCTTGGCAAGTTGCTTCCTCTCACTATTGTCACTATGGATGAAGAGTGGTACAGCAGGTCGATGAGTTTAGCCTCTAGGAGTGTCCTTTGTGGTTCAGGACCAGAGAGCAGAACTAAGATTCTTGGGGTGTCAGTAGTCTTTGTCTTTTCTAATCTTGATATAGGTCCCAAGTATTTGAATTGCTTGAGTCCACTTGACTTACTCAAGCTACCAGCTAACCTACTATCCTTGTAGTCTGGTATCCAACACTCATCAAAGGCATTGAGTATTCGCAAGTTGAGTTTTCGGAGTATACCATCGACTATGCGAATAGGTGACATGATTTGTATCTGATGAGAGATAACAATACTTTCTACATGGTCTGATTTTACTCCAAGTCTATTGTCTGAAATGATGAGGTCAGGTGACTCACGGTCTACAATGGCTTGAATAGTTCTTTGCTCTTTCAGCTTTGCCCTCAGTATCTTAAATGCCTGAGATGCAATTTTTAATCCAGAATAGTGCCTAGCATAGCTGATATTATACGGTGGCAGCTCATAGTATGGTAGACTAGGGTACTCTTGCCTAAGTAACGTGAGTGCAATGCCATCTGATGCTAAGACTACAGCTGTACCATTAGCAATAAACCAATCAATAATTGGAATACAACGAGTTGCGTGGCCTAAACCCCAGTTAAGTGGAGCTATGACGACCTTTCGCTTATGAGCATAGGCTTGTAGTACTGACTCTAAAGACAATTATGAGATTCTGATTTCATCTCCTAATTTATCAAAAAACTTAAAACTGTTGATATAAGTTTTTTCGTCAGCCTCTATCCTGACCCATCTTTGGTGCTTAAAGTACCACCTCATCTGCGGACTTGGCAAGCCTTTTTTAAGGAAGGCAGCCACATAGGGATGTACTTTCAACAATAGAGAAGCCTTAGGTCTACTCGCTAGGATATATTCCAAGTTATTGGCGATATCATCTACTATCAAGCTTGTTGCATTGACCTTGCCACTACCATCACAGACAGGACACACATCAGAGGTATCCTTTTCTATTGCTGGTTTGACTCTTTGTCTTGTAATCTGCATTAAGCCAAACTTACTGAGCGGAAGGACCGTATGCTGAGCTCTATCATTGGCCATGTATTCTCGCATTGCCTTGAACAAGGTATTCTTGTTAGCAGGATTACGCATGTCAATGAAGTCAATAATGATTAGACCTCCGATATCTCTGAGTCTCAATTGCCTTGCTATCTCTTCAGCGGTTTCTACATTGACTTTGAGGGCTGCATTCTCTTGATCTTGTTTCTGTGCTCTTGGACCACTATTGACATCTATGACGTGCATAGCTTCTGTCTTCTCTATGACGAGGTATGCACCACTCGGCAGAGTAGGATTCTTACTAAAGCTTGAAGTCAATTGATTTGCAATTCCATGTTGTTTGAATACACTAGTACTCCCTTTGTGTAGTTTTACTATTCTGACCTTATCAGGAGCTATCGTTTGAAGATAGGCCTTCAGCGCCTTGTAATCAGGCTCATGGTCTAGTACTACACTATTGAAGTCATCAGTGAGCATATCTCTGATGACGCTAATGGTTTTGTCTTGCTCGCTAAGTAATTTTACAGGAGTAGATGCTCCTGTGAGTTCGTTGAAAATGTCTACCCACTTCTTTTCTAAGGTCTTGACTTCTTCATAAAGATCTGCGACCTTCTTACCAGTAGCAGCTGTTCTGATGATGACAGAGAAGTTAGGTGGTTTGATACTTTCGATTAGTCTCTTGAGTCTTTTCCTTTCTTCTTCGTCGCCAATTTTCTTAGAGACTGATACTAGATTACCGAAAGGTGCTAAGACAACATATCGACCTGGTATGGTGATTTCGCAAGAGAGTCTTGGTCCTTTGGTAGATATAGGTTCTTTGAGTATTTGTACTAGGCAGTATTGATTTCTGGTAAAGACCTTTGAGATCTTACCATTCTTCTCGTTGTCAGGGAGAAGCTTAAAGTCCTTAAGACTAGCTGTATTTTGCTGTTTATTTTTGACAGCATTAGTGTACTTGATTAGACTATTGATCTGGGGACCCAGGTCAGTATAGTGCAAAAAAGCATCACTTCTACTACCAATATCCATAAAGGCAGCATTGAGCCCCGGACGGAGCATCTTTACTTTTGCAAGAAATATATCACCAACAGAGAAGTTAGTTTCTCTTTTTTGTTCGTGAAGCTCGACTAATTTTTTGTTCTCTAGAAGGGCAATTTGTATTTCTGCAGAAGTAGAATGAATGATTAGGTTCTTCTCCACAGACACGTATGTTTTAGGTGCTAGCAACTAGCGTGACTACAGGCGTCAACAGCTTAGGAAACATTAAAAGAGAGAAGAGAAAGGAAGAATCTACTGCATAGTATTAGTATGCAGTAGATTATATATTGTTATTTCGTCAACAGACTGTAGATAATAATAAGATTAAATTATTTCTTTTTCTTGTGTCTGTTCTTTCTAAGACGCTTCTTTCTCTTGTGAGTAGCTATCTTATGTCTTTTTCTTTTTTTACCGCAAGGCATAATTATAATTTATAATGTTAACTAATGTTTTCTATTGGTTACAACAAGCGTCAAGCTGCTTTGCTGAGTCTGGCTCTCCTATCTCGTTGTATGCTTTAGCAAGTAGACAACATGCTTTGCTGTTGTTAGGTTCCAATTGTAGAACTTTATTTAATCTCGCTATCGCTTTATCATATTGTCCCGTCTGTACTCCTAGTCGTCCTAGCTGATATTGCAAGGCTGCACTTTCGGGGTATTTATCTTGTAGGCCGAGTAGTTGCATGATTCCCATCATTGGATTATCCTCTGGTGGAAAATCAACATAACACAGTGCCAGATTGATCTTTTGATTGACATTGTCTGGTTCCATCGCACTTGCTTCTTCAAAAGCTGCTATGGCATTCTTTAGACAATAGGTCTTCAAGTCTTCTGACTCAGCTTGCTTGGCACAGATAAAGTATGTCGATCCAGCTATGGACCAACTCTCCGGCTCATTGAGCGATGTTGCAATCTTCTTAGCATAGTGTCCTGCCAATGCTGGTACTTTCTGCTGATACCAGAAGCCAGATAACTTCTCTAATTCGGCATTAGCCAAAATATCATCATTAGTTTGTCTGACTTGCTGCTCTAGGTATTGGAGCTCTTGCCGCTCTGGTTCTCCTAGTTTTGCAACCTCTGCTTCTCTTAGAGCAGTGATACTTATTGTTTCAAAATTTAAAGCCCTTGACTTTTCAATGGCTTTGGAACTTGGTGGCTTAGTATCGCAACCAAAGTAGAGTATTGCAAAAATTAAACCAAATACCGCTATAGTAATGATTTGCTTCTTGCCCATATTATATTGCACCAGACTTGTCCTCTGGCAACATTTTTACATTTTCTTTCACTTGCTCCACAAATACCTTTGAGGGTTTAAATGAAGGAATGAAGTGTTCTGGTATCTCGATTGCCTCATTTTTCTTGATATGACGTCCAATCTTCTTTGCTCTCTTTTTGATTACAAAAGATCCAAATCCTCTGATGTAGACATTCTCACTCTCTGCTAGTGTATCTTTGATTTCAGTGAAAAAAGACTCCAACGTGACAAGTACGTCTACCTTGGGAACTCCCGTCTTCTCTGATATTGTATTGACTAAATCCGCTTTTCTCATCTTATAATCTCTTAATAATCAGTGTATAGTGTTTCTTAATGGGGTGCAAATTTCGTAAAATTATTAATACATCAAAACTTATTGGTGATTTTTTTTAACAATCTTTCGAAATGTAACTCATTCATTTTCAATGAAATGTATGTTAATTCTTAAGTTCGCTAAGATTGGCTTCTTTATTGCAGTATACGTTACTTACTATATATTTGCTCACAATTTTTTTCAATACAAAATTGATATAAGACTATGGTGTACTCTATGACAGGTTATGGACAAGCTAGCATTGTCTTTGGTGAAAAGATAATCAAAGTAGACATCCGTACCCTCAATGGGAAAAACACCGATGTCAGAATCAAGTCACCAACTCTTTACAAGTCTAAGGAGATCGCTATTCGTAACTTGGTCATCGAACATTGTGAAAGAGGTAAAATAGATGTCACAATTGCAGTAGATTCTCCTCTGGGTGAAGAGCAGTACAAACTGAATACAGCCTTGATAACTCACTACTACAATGCACTTGATCAATTGAGTAAGTCGTTAGGCAATTCGAGCTCTGACCTCTTACAGTCAGTCATGCGGATACCCAATGTAGTAGCTGTAAACAATGAAGAACTTAGTAGTGAAGAATGGGATATCGTCACAACACTCCTAACCTCTGCTTGCGAGCATCTTGTTGCCTTTCGAAAGCAAGAAGGAGCATCTATCTATACAGACTTGCTCAATCAAGTGGAAAACATTGCTACCCTCCTTAGTGAAGTACCTAAATATGAACAGGAGAGATTGGATAAGTTGAGAACAAGGCTACAAACCAATCTCGAACAAGAACTCGACAACGAAAAAATAGATAAGAATAGATTCGAACAAGAGATGTTTTACTATGTTGAAAAACTTGATATCTCTGAAGAGAAGGTAAGACTCAGTCACCACTGTGACTACTTTAAAGAAGTCTTGAACAATTCTGAGACCATGAAAGGAAGAAAACTCTCTTTTATTTCTCAAGAGATCGGTCGAGAAATCAATACCCTAGGTGCTAAAGCGCAAAACAACCACCTCCAAAAGATAGTTGTCAATATGAAAGACTCTTTGGAGAAAATAAAAGAACAAATCGCTAACGTATTATAAGTCAAGGATAAGTGAAGCAAGGAAAACTCATAGTACTGACAGCACCATCTGGGGCAGGAAAGACGACTATCAAGACCAACCTACTGGATAGAATGGACGAGCTATCATTTTCTATCAGCGCTACGACTAGGAGTATCAGAGAAGGTGAGGTCGATGGCAAAGACTACTACTTCTATACACCAGAAGAGTTCAAAGGGAAAATTGGCGAAAATGCATTCGTAGAGTGGGAAGAGGTATACAATGACCAATATTATGGAACCTTAAGGTCAGAGCTAGATCGTATCTGGTCATTAGGAAAGCATGCAGTATTGGATATCGATGTCCAAGGTGCCCTCAACATCAAAGAAACCTACCCAGACAATAGTTTTATCCTGTTCATTAAGCCACCTTCCCTGGAGACACTTAAGAAAAGACTCCAACTAAGAGATACTGAGTCAGATGCAAGTATAGCAAAGCGAATAAACAAGGCTGTATCCGAACTAGAGTTTGCGGATAGTTTTGATTCTTATATCATCAATGACGATCTCGACCTTGCAATATTAGAGGCGAAAGACTTAGTTTCGAAATTTATCCACACATAAGATCCTGTCCAGACTAAGGTCTATCCAAGACAGACTACTGGAGTACTGCCTTTACTTCATCATCTACATGTGCCTCATACATTGCAAAGTTTTGTCTGAACATTGCCTTTAATTCTTCTGCCTTAGCGTCATATGCAGCAGCATCGACCCATGTTGCCCTTGGGTTGAGGTACTTAGTTGGTACATCCTTACAAGTCTTAGGTATAGACAACCCAAAGAATGATTCTTCCACGAACTCTTGCTTAACTAGTGAGCCGTCTAAGGCGCTTCTAATCATAGCTCTAGTATACGGTAAGTCTAATCTCATCCCAACACCATATGGTCCTCCAGACCAGCCAGTATTGACTAACCAGACATTGATTGGTTTCTTAGTGTCAGTATTGCCAGCATCGAGTTTAGCACCGAGTAGTTTAGAATATTCTGTAGGGTTAAGCGGTAAGAATGGCAATCCAAAACATGCAGAGAAAGTCGCTTGAGGTTCGTTGATGCCAGCCTCAGTACCAGCGATCTTAGCCGTATACCCAAGTAAGAAGTAGTACATCGCCTGCTCCTTTGTCAACTTGCTAATCGGAGGTAGTACACCGAAGGCATCACAAGTCAAGAAGAAAATATTTTCTGGAATATTCCCCCTACTGTTGAATACGATATTGTCTATGTGGTGGATAGGGTAACTAACCCTTGTGTTTTGAGTCTTGCTATCATCTTCAAAGTCAATAGCCCTGGTTTTTTCGCTTTTAAACGTGATGTTTTCTACCATTGCACCAAACTTTATGGCGTTGAATATCTCTGGCTCTTTTGCCGCCGATAGGTTGATAGTCTTAGCGTAGCAACCTCCTTCGAAGTTGAAGACATTGGCCTTAGACCAGCCATGCTCATCATCACCAATAAGTTTTCTTTCACTATCTGTAGAAAGTGTAGTTTTTCCTGTTCCTGAGAGTCCGAAGAAGAGTGCAGTGTCACCATCCTTACCAACATTGGCTGAGCAGTGCATTGGGAACACTCCATTCTCTGTTGGAAGCAAGAAGTTCAAAGCACTGAAAATCCCCTTCTTTATCTCACCAGTATATGCAGTCCCTCCAATGATGATCTTCTTCTTGCTAAAGTTAATAGCAGCGAAGTTTTGTTGTCTTGTCCCGTCTGTAAGTGGGTTAGCCAGGCAACCGGGAGCAGCATAGACTACCCAATCATGCATAAAGTCATTGACCTCCTCTGAGTTAGGTCTGAGAAACATATTGTAGACAAAGAGATTCTGCCATGGATGTTCGCAGACTACTCTGACCTTGAGTCTATATCTCTGGTGGGCACAAGCATAAGCGTCTCTGACATAGAGTTCCTCTTTGGCATTGAGATGGGCAGTGACCTTGTTATATAACTTGTCGAAGTTCTCTTCTGAAAGCGCTAGATTGGTGTCATTCCAATCCACCTTGTCCTCTGTAATACTATCTCTAACGATGAACCTGTCCTTTGGAGACCTCCCAGTAAACTTACCAGTATCAATGGCAAGAGCACCGCTATCTGTGAGTTTTCCTTGACCCTTGGTCAGTGTTTTTTCTACTAAGGCAGCTGGAGATAAGTTCCAATGAATAGTCTCATTGGTGATGTCAATCGTTTTTAAATCAAAAGCAGGATTCTTTAACATAGGTGTGATTTTTAAGGATTGCAAATATGTACATTTTAAAAGTATAACAACAGTGAGTCTCATAAAATCTCTAAGACTACTTCGTTTTGCAAAATTATATTTGGAAAATAGCTTACCAAGCAGTCATTTAGTATATTACAAACACTTGTGATTCGATGAAGTTCAATTAATTTTCTCTTTGACAGAATACCGACATCTTATCAAATTCTTAAGCTCGTCCATATACCTGACCTAGTTTTTTGCGTTTGGTTGTGATAAGTCAAGATACCAGTATGTTATATCGATGTTCTACATTCCTAATGTTAGTATGCCTAGTCTCTTGTAGTACCCCCAAGATTGAGACTATCAAAAATGCTGATGGTATTAAGGTAGAAGAATACTCTGTCAACAAAGCAGGACAAAAAGATGGTGAGTACAAGCGCTTCTTTGCTGATGGCAGCCTAGAGGAGTTAGCAAATTACAAAGCAGGGAAGCTCAATGGATTGAGAACGATCTACCATAATAATGGTAATCCAGAGATAGAAGAATTATACATTGATGATATCATCCATGGTGACTACCTAGTCTACTATAGCAATGGAAAACCAGAAATTAAGGCGAAATATAACAATGGTGTAATGGAAGGCCTACTGACTAGATATTATGATAGTGGGTTAGTGATGGAAGAGGTTATAATGGAAGGGAATAAGGAGCATGGACCATTCAAAGAGTATTACGAAAATGGTAAAGTCCAATGGGAAGGCACCTACATGAATGGCGAAAATGAAGTCGGTCTACTCAAACAATACAACCAAGAAGGCATCCTCATTAAGAAGATGCTATGTGACAGTATGTCAATATGCCAAACCATTTGGACCAAGGAACTAGGCGATATCGAACCAAAAAACATCTTTAACTAATGCTCAGAAAGTCACTTACACTCTGCCTGCTTTGTATCTTATCTGGTATTGTCAAGGCCCAGATACTTGGCACACCTAAGACATTTGACTTTGTACTCAGTCCAGTATCTGCAAGACTTACAGGGTTGGGAGGTACTGCTATTACAGTGGCAGATAGTGATGTAGCCTTGGGTCTAATCAATCCTGCCCTACTCAATCCCACTAATGAAGGAGAGATAGCACTTAGCCATGCTTTTTTACTAGCTGGTATTGCTCATGGGTCTGCTTCCTACGGTCGACACCTAGATAGTCTAGGTATTAGCGTCCATGGAGGTATCCAATATATTACCTATGGAGAGTTTGATTTAACTGACAATATTGGCAATGTCAATGGAACATTCAATGGATCAGAAGTTGCAGTGACATTTGGCGCAAGCAAGCGCCTAGCTAAGCGTATTAGCTTAGGTCTTAACACTCGATGGATGTCAGCAAGCTACGCATCTTATGGCTCTCATGCCCTAGGTATAGATGTAGGCCTACTCTATTCTAATGAAGACAATACTTTTGCCATCGGTGGTGTGATCAGAAACAAAGGCATCATCCTCAAGCATTTTACAGATACCAAGGAAGAACTGAGAAATGATATACAATTTGGAATTTCGAAGAGACTTAAGCACCTTCCTTTTAGATTCAGTGTAACGCTGCATAATCTACAGCAATGGAATATCCGCTACAAAGACCCAGCAGATGTGACTACGGACATCCTTGGAACAGTCATCGACGAGAAGCCATGGGTAGTGAGAATAGACAACCTATTTAGACACCTGATTTTTAGTGGTGAATTCTTACTTGGTCAGAGAGAGCAGTTTAGAATGAGGTTTGGATATAATCACATGCGAAACCAAGAACTATCTGTCTTGACCTTTAGAAGTTTGACGGGCTTTTCTTTAGGTTTTGGAATTAATATTAAGCGATTCAAGCTAGACTATGGTGTAGGCTACTACCATCATCAAGGATCTGCGACTAATCAATTGAGTCTTCGATTCAATCCATTTAATAATAGCAAAGTATAGTCGCTACTTATCGTACTTTTGTAAGTGACAAGTACGTTCAATTCAAATAAAAACACCAGATAATGGCAGAAGAGAAAAAGAAAAATCAGGTAAACATAGAATTACCAGAAGAAGTAGCAGAAGGTATTTATTCTAATATGGCCATCATAGCTCACTCTCATTCAGAGTTCGTTCTAGACTTTATCAGAATGGTGCCTAATGTGCCCAAAGCAAAGGTTAAGTCAAGAATCATCCTCACTCCATCACATGCAAAGAGACTACTAAAGGCTCTCAATGACAATGTCGTAAAGTACGAAAAGCAACATGGAACTGTGAAGGCAGATGACGGTAACCCATTCCCTTCGATGAACTTTACGCCTACGGCACAGGCTTAGCCAAATAAATTAGGAATGTCTGGCGCTGGTGGTGGTGCTCCGATATGGTGGTACGCCTTCATCGTTGCTTCTCTTCCTCTCTGTGTCCTCTGGATATAACCCTCCATGATGAGGAATGGCTCATAGACTTCTTCTATAGTACCGGCTTCTTCTCCTACAGCTGTGGCAATAGTAGTCAGTCCTACAGGCCCACCTTTGAACTTCTGAATTATGGTAGTTAATATTTTATTGTCCATTTCGTCTAAGCCTCCTTCGTCTACATTGAGGGCTTGGAGAGCTATCTGAGCTATTTTGACATCTATTGCCCCATTGCCTTTAATCTGTGCAAAGTCTCTTACCCGCCTAAGTAAGGCATTGGCTATCCTAGGCGTACCTCTACTTCTAGAAGCTATCTCGGCTGCCCCATCATTGTCTATTTCGACTTGCATGATTGATGCACTTCGCTTGATGATATTGATGAGTGTTTTGACATCATAGTAGTCAAGGTGACACTGAATACCAAACCTTGCTCTCAGTGGGCTAGTCAGCAAACCCATCCTAGTCGTAGCACCTACCAAGGTAAATGGATTAATCTCTATCTGGATACTCCTAGCACTCGGACCACTATCTATCATAATGTCAATACGGTAGTCTTCCATGGCAGAGTAGAGATACTCCTCTACGACACTATTAAGTCTATGTATCTCATCTATAAAGAGGACATCCCCATCTTCAAGATTAGTCAGGAGACCAGCGAGATCACCAGGTTTTTCTAATACTGGACCACTAGTCATCTTCATTTCTGAGCCAAGTTCATTAGCTACTATGTGGCTCAGAGTTGTCTTTCCAAGTCCAGGAGGACCATGGAGGATGACATGGTCTAGTGCCTCACCTCTGAGCTTTGCTGCTTGGATGAAGATGCTGAGGTTATCCACTATTTTTGGCTGGCCTTTAAAATCACTCAGACTGAGTGGCCTCAAAGCCTTGTCAATAGTCTTTTCCTCTGAATTGTAATTAAAGTCCGTAGGGTCTAGGTTTGGGTTTTGCATCCCGAATGTTTGCTGAGTAACAAAGATACATATAAGTTATTTGCTTTATTTGTTTTTTGTGGATTGAACAGATTGAATATTTGACAATAGCTTAAGTAAATGTTTTGAAGCTTGGTTAGGTAGAAAACAGTTGTACAATAGTACAAAATGCCAATGATAGAGTTAAAACCACAGATTTAAGAAAAGGAATGGACTCTTGGCCAAGCCCATAATTTGATCTTCATTAGGTCAAGAGCCGACACTTGCTTAGAATAACACAATCTTTTTCACGCCAACCTTGTTATAATTCTATGAAAGCATCAACTCTTCTGTTAGTAATCACGGTCCTTGGCTACCTAGCCTACACCTATATTTATAAAGCACCAAAGTACACTGATGGAGAGGCTGTAGCAGATTTTCAGACTGAGCTAATTGATGGCACACCTTTTAAGTTATCAGAGATGCAAGGCAAGTATGTATTGCTTGACTTCTGGGGATCGTGGTGTGGTCCTTGTAGGATGGAGAGCCCTGCCCTGGTCAAGCTTTACAAGGACTTCGGCAATGCTACGTTTAAGAATGCAAGTGGCTTTGACATAGTCAGTGTGGCCATCGAGACTAGTGAAGAATCCTGGAAGAAGGCAATACTCGCGGATCAATTAGCTTGGAAATATCACATTGTACAGAAGGATCGATTCAAGTCTGAGATAGCCCAGCTCTACAAGGTCAGAGAGATACCTACTAAGTACCTCCTCGACACTAATGGGAATGTGCTAATGGTGAATCCTAGTTTTAAGGAGTTGAGTGAGTTCTTAGCGAAAGGTTGATGATTTAAATAGTCTCTGAGAGGAGTAGGCGAGGATCAATGTTGAGTTTGTTATAAAGACCTTTAGCTAGATCCAATGTCAAGCCTCTCTTTCCACTCAACAACTCACTAATCCTTGAAGGTGTTGTCCCAAGAATTTTTGCTACATCCTTTTGCTTTAGTTTTCTTTGGTACATCCTAAGTTCTATCATTTCTTTAAGGCTTGTTGGCTCAAAGGGGAACATAGCTTCTTCATAATTTGCAATCTCTTCTGATATTTGATCAAGCTCTAATTGTAGCAGGTCTTTCAATTTACCCTTTATAGTCAATTCTTGAAGTAGCTCTTCTAATCTTGCAGTTTTTTGATTATACTCTTGTTTCGTCATGACTAGATAAGTTTAATTTGTGATGCATTAATGTTGCCGTATTCCTTATGGGTACCTATAAATCGAATGTATACTTTTTGAGAAACGAAAATGATAATTACTATAATTCTAAAATCATTTCCTTTTATATTAACACATATCTATTGTTTCCAACATAGTCGACTGAATTAAAATCTTGTTTAATATCATTAAGACTCTTCCAATTAGCTTGCCTTACTATCTCATACCAATGGAGCAATGGAATCTTAGCCATTGGTTGTTTTCTTGAAAATTCAGATAATCTTTTAGGTGTAACTACTCTCATAACAAGCGAGAAATAAAACGCAAATATTGGGAATAAAATTCTATTTATGGTAATTTATTTGTTGCCAAAACAAATTTGAGAGCTATAAGTAAATGATTAAAAACCCCAATGCACTCCACCCATCAACCACCTTCCTGGCATCTGTGCTCCCAGTATATTCTGATAGGCTTTGTCAAAGACATTTCTCACATCAAGGTGGATCCCTGCGCCATCAGTTAGGTCATAACCTATCCTTGTATTCCATAGCCAGTAAGATTCTTCGAGTTCGCTATTGATACTGCTAGCTACCCTTGCTTCCCTTTGCTTATAAAGGCTATTCACTCCGATACTCAGATTCTTACCTCGGAGTACTACTCGATTGGCTACTAGGTGTTTAGCATGGCTAGAAATATAGACTGAAATGATATCCTCTTCATTGGTAGTATTCATCAGGGTATAGCCTAAAGTCCAGCTGAAAGTCATATTGTCTCCTAAAGTCCTAGTGTAGTTAGACTCTACCTCCACTCCTGATGTGACTACATCAAAGATATTCTGTGCAAAAAAGTAATCTGCTCCTGCTTGGAGACTACCAATCTCACTCACACTCCCTATCTCTCCTTCATTGGCACTGACGAAGTCTATCAGGTTGCTTGACTGTCTCGAAAACCCTGTCACACTCAACCTCCATGGCTCAATCGGCGTATAGTCAACACCTATCTCTTGGGACCAACTTCTCTCAGCTAGTAAGTCTGGATTGCCCAGATTCCTTCCAGGTGACAAGTTTGTCAAATTATTCGATACAAATCTCTCTGTATAGTCTGCTGCCCTGATACTCTTTCCTACAGATCCCCTCAATACTAGTTGAGGCATGACATAGGATACATTGACACTTGGCGAAAACTCAAACTGGTAATTGTCATCATAGTCTCCTCTTAGACTAGCTATCACATTCCATTGGTTCTGTTGGTAGGCACCCATGGCATATCCGCCGTAGTGCATGTCATTGTGGTCACCTCTATCATTGCTTTCAATAGCTCTCCTATCTACTTGGATTCCTCCCTTGAGAGTCAGGTGGTCACTGATAGGTCTGAGGTGATTTACTGTAAGGTTGGTATATTGAGAGACATGATTGTTAGTCGATGGAAAGTCTGGACTGAAGACAAATTCGTCAGTATTCTGCTTATGTGCTAAGTTAATATCTGTTGAACTCTTATCCGAGACTATTGCTACCTGTACTCTGTTCCACCAATTGGCTATAGTCTCCACCGACTTGTCAAAGGCACTTGCTGTATACCAATACCTAGCTCCTACATCTCTATGGTCAAATGACGTCTGTACACTCAGCCTGACTTGGTCCATCAGACCATAACTAGCGGATGCTCCTACCGTATTTATGTCAAAGAAATTGTAATAAGCCTCTAGAGTCGTATTGGTATCAATGACTACTTCATTGATGAACTCTCCATCAGATTGAGTCACTTGTATACCGCCACTTAGTCTGAGCTTGCCTCGGTTGCGAAATGCTCCAATCTGGCCCGCCACTAGATTGTGTTCGCCATAGTTGATCTCTGCATGAGTTGCATCACTAGCACTCTGGGCAAAGGTCTTTGTGATGATATTGATGACACCTCCTACAGCATCTGCACCGTACATGGCACTTGCAGCACCTCTGAGCACCTCTATTCTCTCAATCTCAGACATTGTCACAGGTATGTAGCTATTGAAATGTCCTGTGAGTGGATCATTCATTTTCATACCATCGATCAGTATCAAGACCTGCGTAAACGTAGACCCTCTCATCTGAATATCCCCTTGTACACCGAATCCACCTCTTGATTGAATCTCTACACCGACCACTGTCTGGAGGACCTCATCAATAGATGTAGCACTGAGACTAGCTATCTCTTCACTAGTTATGATAGAGATACTTCTCCCTGTTTCTGATAGTTTCTGTGGTATCTGAGTCGTCTGCAAGGTGATAGTATCTGCAGAAAATTGCACCTGAGCTACCAAGTGTACACAAACAAAGCAAGTTAGAATTGTAATTATGCCCCTCATTATTTTTTTTTTTTTGAAAGCAAGGGCAAACTTACTATTCTTTTTTGGTAATTAGTACTTGGAGTTTTGGCTCTATGTTAGGTAGAGGGAGGAAGTCCATTTACGTTGGCCATTGAGAAACCATATTCCATTGATGACTGTACGTTAGTAATACGATTATAATCTCTGCCTCATATCTCTTGGCTGGGAGCTACTGCTTCACAATGTTTGTATTCTCTACATCTCCATTCTGATAGACTTCTCCTCAGCAAACGAAAATGCATAACTATTGGCGCAACTCTCTACGTCACTGTATGTAGAACCTATACTAATATTGATAGTATCATCTTCTTCTACTACACATATACTTCTACCTCTTTCATCATATAGTGGAATATCATTGATGATGTGCATTGTAGGACAATAGATAATAGGAGATGTAATGTTAAATTAAGAACTTACTTACTTCATAAGTCTATTTCGTTCATAGAGCATCAATCTAATTCTACGCAGATAAGTTTGTTATGATCTGCCATGTAGATGAGGCCTGTCTCCTGATCAACGGTGATCTTATCATCCCAGTACCAGTTGTTTTCGCCATATGCAAGATATGGCGCTTCTATTTGGTTTAGCACTTCTCCATTGTTTGCATCGATTACAAAAAATGCATTTGTACCAGAAAGAGACAAGGCAGTGATATAACACTTCCCATCATAGTATTCTATGCGACTACCTGTACCGCCAGTAGTAGTTCGCCACAGTTCCTCTCCTGTATCTACGTCTAGAGCTACCATGTACTGGTTTTCGTTGTTGCCGAAGACTTTGTTATCGGCTACTGTAAGATGAGTTGACCAACTAAACGTGTTTGCATGAGTATTGTCCCACCATTCCAAACTTCCACTATTGGTATCATAGGCGTAGATAGACCGGTTGCAAACAAATATTTTATCATTTGAAACTATTGGTCTTAAGCCAGCTGTAACATCTAGTTGGTACTCTTTGGGAATGGAATCAGATGACCACACTAGTTTATTTTCAGTAACATTAAATAAATACACCCAGCTATTTTGGAAAAAGCCTTCTTCGTTCGAAAGTGCTTTTATCTTGTTGAATGTAGCATATAGCTTATTATCAACAGTGAACAATATCGGTATATTGGTATTCATTGCAAATGAATCTTCTCTTTCAAATCGATAGATTTCTTCCATCTCTCCACTTTGAACATTTCCCACTCGAATCGAAGAAAATTCATTGGGATTTCGAAATACTTTTATGAAACTATCTTCTAGTCCATAAACAAATGTGGCACCATTATCCACATTTCTATCATGCCAGAGAGTCTGACCAGTAGTAATGTCG
>JAHDHH010000031.1:27247-49358 GCA_020631405.1 Saprospiraceae bacterium | reverse complement strand
AGAGCAAGCTTATCACGTTTGTATATCCGATACCACTTCTCCAAAAGTGTATCTCTTGGCATAATGACTAAAATCAAACTACCATCTTTCTTGAGGCGGTTCATCGACCAATGAGCAAGTGAAGTCAATTGCGATCTGTCAAGACAGTTCAACCCGCCAAAATTAGAAAAGATTAGATCATACTTATCACTTGACTCCAATTTCGGTTCACACAGATCTAATTGGGCGAATGTAATGGCCTGTTTATGGTCTGACGCTTTTTGTCTTGCTACTGCCAACATCGATTTTGAAACATCAGTTGCCGTCACCTCACAATCTAATTGAGATAAAAACACTGCATCCTCTCCAGTCCCACAATTGAGTTCTAAGACATTTGAAATTGATTCAGTTTTGATTGCTGATTCTAAATATTCCCAAACTCGTGCTCTCTGAGACAGCCCTATTCGCGAATGTGTGAAGTCACTATCATAGTCTTTAGCCGCCTTATCGAAAGATGTTTTCATCTTGCTGCCTTCATGTACTTACTAAGTAACAATCTGTTCACGATTGCTTGTGGCATGTGATATATCATCCTCGTTACTTCTTTCAACAGACTATCTTCCTTTGGAGTACTCTGTTCTTGTAATCTCAACCATCCTTTCTTAATGCGATACCTATTGTGTACATATCTGTGCAGTATCTTGTAGAAGACTGGCGGATAGGTATTCTTAAACATCAGGTCGAGGTCGTCCGAGTCCGTCCAGTTAGTCTTCATGACCAAGTCAGCTTTGACCTTATCATAAAACTTGGTGCCTGGCAAAGGATAACTGACAGATATCCCAATATCATCTGGCATCAGATCTAATACCATATCAATTGTTTGCTTCACTTCGGACCAAGTCTCAGTCAAGTAACCAAATTGCAAGAAAAAAGCCACTTTGACACCTCTAGCTTTAAGGTTTCTTGTCGCCTCGTAGATTTGATGAGTAGTAGTTCCCTTGTCCATCGCGTCGAGTATTCGCTGTGAGCCACTCTCTGCACCTAGCCAGATTTCGTCTACCCCACTCTCTGCCAAGGCATCTAAGTTGTCATCTTGCAACATCAAGTCGGCTCTAGACTGAATCTTATACTTAAAGTCCAGACCTAGTCTTTTCTTTTCATCTCTAAACTGTTGCACCCAGTTTGGTTTTAGGCCAAAGATGTCATCGCACATCCAGAAGTAATCAACATTATAGCTTGAAATCAAATATTGGATTTCTTCAATAACATGGTGTGGAGACCGACTATTGTATCTATTACCATAGATTGGCTTGGCACACCAGTTGCACTTGTAGGGACAGCCCCGTGTCGTTGCTAGATTCAGTGAGAAGAAGCCATGCTTTTCCATCCAAATTGTGCGGTATGCTTCGATATCTACTTCTTGCCAAGCAGGCATTGGTATAGAGTCTAGTTGTCTGCTTACTGATCGCTTATTGGTCTTGACAACAGTGCCATGGTCTACATAACTAATTCCTGATATTTCTGAGATTGGTGTATTGTTCGCTATTGCTGTACAGAGTGCTTTTAGTGTTTCCTCCCCTTCTCCATGGATGATATAGTCTACACCTTGAGCATGATATTCCTCAAAGTGATCTGTTGAATCAGAGCTATTGAAGACGGTCGTGATGCCTTTTGCTTTCGCAAAACGAATAATGTCAAACCCAGCATTCTTCATTTTGGTTAGGCACATCTTAGTCAGATAGTTGAATCCATCATCGTAAATGACCAGAATGTCTGGCGTTACACTCTCAATCTTAGTAAAAATCTCTGTATGACTCTCGACTAGGTTGTTATCAAAGAACGTAACCTCATACCCAAGTTCTTGGACGGATGATACTGCATACAAGGTGCCTATCGGCGGGTATGGTTGAGCAAATTCCCACTGCTTAGCATCATAGCGATAGTAATAGTTGTTAGTACAAAGAATCTTCATCTTAGTCTTGTTCTAGTGATGTAATAAGAGCTTCAGTACTTTGCTGATGTGCTTCTAATGTATTCATTTGATGATTAGATCCGTGGACTTTAATTTCTGAAAGTGTACTCCTGAACATCAATTCAAAGTCTTTGTGAGATTGCTGTTTGTTATAGAACAATCTATTTCTAAGCACTGCTAGTTTCATGATTCCCTTATTAATGGCACTACCTATATAGCCAGACAGTAGTCTTTCAATCCTGATGACAAATTGAGACTTACTCTTCAGTCCTTTCGATTGTATTGATAGCCTACTTGTCTCAATTGTGTAATTAGGAAAATAGCTACGCCACCAAAGATTGCTTTCTAGAAGGTTGGAATAATGTTGGTCAGAATCAAGAGGTATCAGAGTTGCAAGCTCCGTTGCAGTATAGAGATTCTTTTCTTTGATTATTAAGTCTTGGTCGCTAATAAAGTAGTTAGTGCAAAAGTACTCCTTACTATTATTGAGAAAAAGATACTTGTATGTCTTTATGAAAAACTTAGCCAACCATACTCTACCATGCTTTCCTATGATAAAATAGTCAATGTCTGCATCTTTCTTCATGACGCCTTTTGACAGAGAACCTGATATACATACCCCTGACACAAATGGTAGGTTCAATATCCTCCCACCATTGATTAGGGCTATTGTATGGTGTTGTATTGCATGCTCTTCGTATTGCACTCTCAATGTTGAAAGCCTTTGGACATCTTTTAACCCATAGTATATTTCATATTGTTTGACAACACCTTCACTAGCTAATACTGACAACTGTCTTTCTAAAGTTTCGAACTCTATCTCAACATCCAGAAACCTATACACTTCTGTTGCTGTGATTGGATGTTGGAATACATTGAAATAGGCAATACATTTTAGTATGGATCGATCTAATGCTCTGCTTTGGGGTTGTTGTCGCATAGTTAGTTTACGATCTGTATAATCTCAGTTTTGATGCCACGACTATGTTGAATGCTTAACAAGTAACTACCAGTTTCATATTCTGAGGTGTCTAAGTAGAGATTCTCTTTGCTCTTAATCGGCAGAGTAATCAATTCTTGACCCATCATATTGGACAATACTAGTCTTCCATTGTCAGAATGCTCATGTTGCCAATTGACTTCTACGTATTGGCTCGCGGGGTTTGGACTAATACTCAAGAGTGAGGCATCTTCAACATCATTGACACCAGTTGTCCCTCTCACCATAAAGTCAAAACTGACTCCTCCACCAAAATCTGGGTCAAATTGATACGCAATCCCTTGGAATGTATCATCATCCTTCATCTCGTCGAATCTCAATGTTCCTATTCCATTGCTTGCAAAAAACCAAAACTCTAGTCCATCATCACCTGTATCTCTGAAGTCCAAAGTATAACAACCACCAGGGAGGTCTAAGATATCAGAATAGCTGCTATTTGCCTGAAAACCACTCCGCTTCAAGACTTCTTCACCTGCACTATTGAAGATGGAATAAGAATTGTCTGATGGCTGGTTATCTGCTTTAAATTCTAACCTGAAGTTTCGTTCGAATTCGAATACAGGATTGTATTGAGACGTAGCAACATCATTGTCTGGATTACCATCTAGTATACCATCAACTGACAATATTTCTACTGTAAATTGTCCTGCAGTATTACCACTCCACATGCTATTGGTATAGACTGGCAGCTCAACCTCCCAAACTTGATCTTGAGTAAGCACTCCAGTCCATTCGTATTGAGATTTAGAGCCTTCTTCTAAGCCATATTCGAAGATGATACTATTTACTGCAGAAGTTCCATTGTTTCTGACAAGGATTGCTGGACTATTACATGCAGGATTGAATCTATCATACTCAAATTTGCTAGTTGGTCTTAAGATATCAAATACTTCTACATCTGTTTCAAAGTTCTTAGGGCCATAAGTCACGAGCTGGTTAGATATTCTATAATCTGCAGCACCTGGATCTACACCTACTAGACCATAGTCAATCTCTACAGTCTCACCAGTGCCTATCCAATCAGACAATGAGAACTGATGAATGTCAGTCTCCATCCCAGGACACCATCCAGCCCGATCAAATATCCATGTCCCTCCCTGTGGGTACATTGGGTTATCGGCACATTCTTTCCAGACATTGTATTGAAACTCCTTAAAGCCTCCATTTAAATCGAGGTAGTGTGATTGATTTGTAAATTCTCCATTGGAGCCATGACCTGTAATAGCGGATCTCAGCTTGTAAGAATCAGCTTCAGGATCCAACGTAAGCGTCCTTGGTTCGAAGACATCATCATTTTTAATATTAGAAAATCCATACCCTGACCAAATATTAGCAGCTCCTCGTATAGGCCAGAGCTGCTTGATATCTAAGACATCAGCTACTGGAGTACCAGTGATAAATCTAAATCTGATATCCATCTCCTCTTGATTATTTCCTACTCCTTCTATAGTTAATTGGCGTTGCCCTTTGAGTATTGGCAAGAAGTCAGTGACATCCATAGTAAAGGTCTTTCCATTCGGCCCTAGGTCCAATCCATTGCCGTAAGGCGTAACGAATGAGGTGATCTCATACCTCGCATCAGACTTGATGTAGTGTGTGAGCTCGCCTATTGTAATTGTACCATCAGCATTACCTGATATACTACCGACTAAGCTTCCTGCCTCATTAAAGATACTTTGCTCTCCACCAGGATAGTAATACATCGTATCTATCACTATCAATTCACTATCATCAAGACCATATTGAATGACCTGGTGCTGACTATTGACAATTGAGTCCATCACTATGACATCTTCTACATTGACATTGACATTTCCTTGGATAAATCCGACCATTGGTCTATGCCCTGGGTCTATATAGTTCTTTCTAAGATTGACTGACCTTTGATAGTCTACTTTGACTAAGTCATCAGATACCCCTAAACCTCCATGAGTACTGCTATCATAGATTGTTCCATCTTCCAGAGTATTCAGCCTATACTCACCTAGTAGATTGTCATAAAATGGGTGTGTAAAGTCAATATCTCTGTACATATAGTTTTGCACTGTGACTTGGTCTAAGGCTGCATTCCACACTCTGAAATCATCTATATACCCTTGAAATCCTCCACTACCATTAATATTGGCGCCAAAGACTAACCTCTGTAAATCTATAGACTTGAATTTGTTGTACTCAGTAATGTAGTTTGTCCCATTCTTAAGAATCTTCAAATATCCAAATTCGACATCTTTGATAAATGTCCAGTGTGTCCAGACGTTCTTATAGTCTGTAAATAGTCCTAGTTTGGAGGTTCGGTCATAGCCGCTGCCATCATTACCACAATCCCAATATATATTGCTATCACTCCAAGGAAGATGGACATTTGCTTGTCTTGCATTATTCGCATCTACTCCTTCAAATGCTGTGGTGTTTTGGGGTAAGTTAGGTGATCCATAGGACCAAAAACTAAAGGTAACTTGACCTGATACTTGATCCAAATTAGCCATCTCCAAGTCAAATGCTTCTACCCCAGTAAACTCGACAAAACCATCTGCCTCGGTAGTGACCAGACTCATTTTATTGCTCGTGTCGGAAACTAGGGTAAGTGGGTCAGCACTCTGCTCATAGCTAAGTTCAAAGAGGATGTTATCTTCGCCATTCCAGTCTACTGCCTCATAAAACACCAATTGGTTACTTCCCTCTACAATATTAATATCTGAAAAAAAGACTTCCTCCAAATTGTCAAAAACTGGCCTTGTGACTAAGAGTGAGTCAGCGGTAGTAGTTCCAGCCTTGATTTTTAGATAGGGTAAGTTAGCACTTGCTAATGCATCCACAGTAATCCCATAAATTTGCCCAGCGCCGATACCTGATGCTAACATCTCGTCTGCTGTCCATAGCATATAACTCTTAAGAATTCCACTTTCATCACTAAAGGTATGGGGTGACATAGCTCCCGATCCAACAGTAAATATGTCAATGCCGGTAGGATTACCTATTGATGTCGCTTTCTGATTGTATTGAGTATATGTGTAGGTAGGAGAGTTACTGTAGGTAAATGTACTGGCATCTACATTGGATATTGTGTAATCTGGAGAAACACGTTTTAGTGAGTCTTGTCTCTCCGGCACAGTAATCACTGTGTTGCAACTATAATCCCACTCTCTGCAACCGATAGAGCCGTTGCCTACTGCAAGGTCATGGCACCTCATAGAATAGAGCATTTCGATTTTTCTAAATTGCCCCTCTGTAGGGAAGTCAACCATCACGTTTCTACTAGTCGTATCGTAGGTAAGCGCAATAACTTCTAGGGTATCTTGGCCATAAATAGCCGTAATACTCGAACAACTTAATATAAAAAGGAATGTGTAATAGGTTGATTTTACTAGTCTCATGGCTATTTTAGTTAATTTTTCATGAAGATCTACAATTTCTCTTGATATTTACAATAGAAAAAGTATACATTTGCAGTCCAAAATAATAAAAGACTCAGGTTTTATGCTAATAATTAATGTAAAAGAAGAAGAATCAATTGACAGAGCTCTTAAAAGATATAAGAGAAAGTACCACTCTGTACAATTAATGAAGGAGTTGAGAAGAAGAAAGACTTTCACAAAACCTTCAGTAAAAAGAAGAAATACTATCCTTAACGCAGAATACAGATTAAAGAAATTCGGCGAGTAGGATTGACGATATCCCATACCAAAATCAGTAGACTTGGCCTGCATTCCCTGTAGGCCTTTTTTGGGAAAGGATATTTGAAAAATATATCAAAGAGGCTATCTCCAATGAGGTGGCCTCTTTTTGTGTTTACATAGGACTCAAGGCTATTAGGAAACTGAGATTGAATCTTGTTTTTCTATTCTAAAGTTCACAGTAGCATGAAGAGCATTAAAGACCTTAAGAATCGTTCCTATAGTAACGTTAGAGGTGTTGTTTTCCAGTTTTGATATTTGGGCTCTTTGAACACCGATGAGCTTTCCAAGCTTTTCTTGGGTTAGGTTCTGTTCTTTTCTAAGTTGTTTTATTTGCTCAGATAGAAGCTCTACTGTTAGTTGATGCTCATATTCGTCTCTTCTTACTGTCCCAATTTTGCCGAGAGATTTATCTTTTAATTCAATTAATCCTATTGTCTTCATATCTATTTACCTTTAACTTGAAAGTACTTTTTCCTTATTTGCTCTGCTTTTTTGATTTCTTTTCTTGGTGTTTTATTGCTTTTTTTATCTGTGCCATGGGTCGCAATAATTAGAGTTTTCTTTTCCTCAGAATCCCAGAAGGCAAATATTCTATAAAACTTTTGGTGATCGCTCTGCCTGAATTCATAGATACCGTCAGTGTTTTTAAGCTTCTCAAACCAACTGCCTTTAAGACCAGTTTCAGTCTTCTCAAATGCTAACAGAAACTTCTGTTGTACTTTCTCATTTTGACTTAAAAAATATGTTTCGGCTTCTTTGAGAAATTTGACTTGAATTGGTCTTTTCAAATTCATATTCCAATATACATATGTTTCCATATATGGAACTCTTGTTTCTTGTAAAAGATTCTATAAATGCTCAATACTTTTTTTTGTAATGCTAATTAAGCTATATCACCACCCAAGAAATTAAGCGAGGCTACCTCTTTACAAGGCAGCCTCGCTTTTACTAGAAACAATAAAAAACCGTTTCTCTCCCTTAACTGATTTCTATCACTCTTGATGTATTTACTTTATCTTTAGCTAATTTTGGCAAAGTGACATGCAAGATGCCATGTGTATAGCTAGCCTTGATTTCTTCCTTATTTACATCCTTTGGAAGTCTAATCTTTCTGGAAAATTTAGAAAAATCAAATTCCTTATTACCAATCAATTGCTGATCATTTCCATTATCTACATTAGCTGAAATGGTAAGGTGGTACTCTTGAACAGAAAGCACAAAGTCCTGCTTACTCAATCCTGGAGCTGCCAACTCTAATATGTAACTAGATTCATGTTCTATGAGGTTAGTATGTGGTGTATTGTGAACTAGTGATTGCCTTGGGTTACTTGAATTAATAATATCAAACAATACTCTTGCTGGGCTATGATATGTGTTGTATCTCATGCTATTTATCGTAATTTATAAAATCTTATGGTTAATAAATAAGTGTAAGCTATAGCCTACTTAATTTCAATAGTCGTAGGCACAAAGGCAGGCTTTTTGTCAAGAGATATAGTTAATACTCCGTTTGACATCTCCGCATTGATTGATGTGGTATCGATTGCCTTTGACAACTTGAAAGTTCTTCTACTGGTAGCATAGTCAAACTCCCTCCATTTATAATTGAGAGGAGTCTCCGCGTCTTGGTTTACTTCATTGTGCTTAACCGCTACTGTCAGAGTTTGCTCTTTGAGTTCTATGTTGACATCAGACTTTTTGATTCCGGGAAGCGCTGCAGATATGGTGACCTTATCTCTATGTTCTATGACATTCGCCTTGATGCTCTTGTCATAGAATTGAGTCCTAGCTGACTTATCAACTGTAGATGCAAGGTTGAAGAAGTCATCTACCACATCTTGAAATGTTACTTGTGATTTAGATTTACAGTTCGCTGTTTGTGTATTCATGATTGTTGTGTTTTAGTGTTATTTGCTAAATAATATTCACTTACACTGAATCAATCCATGTACCAATGCCAAACAAACGTACAAAATGGCTGAAAAAATTAATTTGGCGTGCCATAATGGCATGTCAAATTGTTTTTAACTGTCATTTTGGCTGCTATAGTTTAAAGGTCCGCCCCACTCCAGCTAATGTTTGACCCTTCACTACTCTAACTACATATTGACCAGAAGCCAAATGACTTACACTAATTTCATCTCCACTCACTGCTTGCCGAGACAATACTAAGTTTCCCTGCATATCAAAAAGATATACAGCATGGTTATCAGACAGACCTGTAATAGCTAGTGTATTATTGATCAAGCTAGGAATCTTGATGTGTTGTTGGACCACATGTTCTTCATTAGTATTAGTCAATCCTCCATTGAGCAATCCAGCCCTAGGACCTTCAAGCATTGCTCGCATGAGATTAGATTGTTCTACAGTAAACATATTTTGACATGACTCAATCGAATAATCCATATAATTCTCTATCATATCTGGAAGCATATCATCTACACATGAGTCTTTGGTATGCAAAGATTGACAAGTAGGCACGCTACCCGCTTCTTGCGATTGTGAATTAGATCCAGCACTAGGAGTATCTGTCAACCCATCGTCCATAGTACAGTCTCCATCACCCCAGATGTGCCTCAATCCAAGATAGTGGCCCACCTCATGTGTACATGTCCTCCCGCTGTCATTGGTTCCAGCTAGCAGACCAGCATTAGGGTTGTCCTTACCAAAGGCTTCCCAATGAATGACCACTCCGTCTTTCTCCCAGTAATTTTCTGGCAAGCCCTCTGTTGGGAAGTTAGGAGCACCAACAGGAGGATAGGCGAATCCCAGTATAAATGGGGTCGGCCCCGTACCTACATCTAAAGAAAGGTTGCACACCCAAATATTCAAATAGCTATTCACATCCCAAGGATCAACACCGCCAGTCGCTGAGCTCTTCATCAAGTCTAAGTCTAAACCTGTATCTCCAAGATACTCAGCAATGCAGTCTACATCAAACCCACATACGGCAAAAGCCTCTAAAATCAAGGATATATCAATATTAATGAAGGACTCTACAGTAGTCTCAGTTCGTGTGATACCATCAGTAGCATTCCCATCTGGGTCAATACTAGCAAGAGCAAATTGAATATTCGGCGTACCAGCAACATCAAGAAAAATATCTCTTGTTAATGCAGCATCTGCATTCGTCCTCAAAAAATCTTCGTTCAATACATCTAATTGTCCTTGAATCAATTCATCACTAATGTTTTGTTGAGGTGTATTATGAATGACATGGATCACCACTGGAATAATCAACGTATCACCATCTCTGAATTCAACTTGACTAGAAGCGGCATCTTGATATGCTTGCTCCACCAATGTTTCATACTGTTCATATTGAGAAGACAACAAAGCCTTGCTTAACACATTTCCACATGGCAATACATCCTGCGCCAATAGGACACTTTGAGCTAATACCATTACAATAACAAACCCTATACATTTATTCATACATCATCATTTTAGGCGAGCAAGTAAGTAATTTTTTATCAGAATAATACAACTAGAATTAAATTTAATGTAACCATCTCGACAGTTACTCATATTCCTAATGAACGCTTACCGTTGTGCTGGCCTCCAAATCCGCCTAAATCTGATGTGTATTACATACTGATTTATAGTACTGACCACTACTTCTCAATGTCCGTTGTTGAGAGCCAACATCATGAGCATAGAGGCCAAACCTAGCCTCATATCCTTCCATCCATTCAAAATTATCCATTAGTGTCCAATGGTAATACCGCTGAACAGGAATTCCTTTTTCAATACACTTGGCTACTTCTGTCAAATGACTGACTATGTAGGCTTGTCGCTTATCATCATTAGCATCTGCTATGCCATTCTCAGTAATGTAGACTGGTAATTTGTACTGTGCATAGTATTGTGCTATTAGACGTGACAAACCTTCGGGGTAAATCTCCCAACCCAGATCATTCACTTCACTACCTTCTTGTACATGACGCTGAGCAAACAATGTCATAGGATTGAGACTAGCTGTAAGTAAGTCTCTGCTGTAGTAATTCACCCCAATAAAGTCTGAAAACCTTTGCATTCCTTCAGGAAAACCGCCTCCCATTCGCTTGTCGAATTGTCCTCCAATCATCGCATTAAGAAAAATCTCTTGAAAAAATCTGTAATATAACCCACGTGCAAACCTGGCAAGCCAAGAATTCTTCTTGAGATCAAACACTCTCAGATGCACAGCACTCCCTACTTGATAGCCTGAATATCCCCTCTCTTTGGCAATAGCATGGATAAGTTTATATACCTTGCAATGTGCCTGACACATATATTTTGCTCCTTTAAAATATGAGCCAATCTTTCCTTTGACCCCAGGAGGAAATATACCGTCTATATATCCACTGTACAGATATACATTGGGTTCATTGATCGTGACCCAATCTGTGACTAGGTCTCCAATTTGACTAACTACATATGAAGTATAACGACAGAAGTATTCTATCACATCGCTATTGAGCCATGCTCCTTGCTCTTCCAACCAAATTGGATTAGAGAAATGATGCAGAGTAACTAATGGCCTTATCCCATTGCTAATAAGCATTGAGAGTTCAGCTCTATAATGATCTATAGCTTCCTTATTGAATTCACCTTGTCTTGGCTCTATCCTTGCCCATTCCAAACTCATTCGATAAGTCTTGACTCCAAGGTCCTTCATTAGGTCAACGTCTTGCTCTAGTCTATTCCAATGGTCATTTGCCACTATACAGTGATCTCCATTTGGCACTTTGCCATCCTCACACCACGCATACCAACTATTGCCTGTATCTCCGCCCTCTATCTGTACTGACGCTGTCGCAACTCCTAGCAAAAAGTCTTCTGGCAAACTATATTTCTTCTTCATGTAATACTCTTTGTTCATCATACTTAGAAAAGTAGAGTGCCGCAACTATACACATAATTGCTCCGACAACCCCACTCAATCTTATCCCAAAATCATCGCCAACATCTTTACCAAAGACCGTCAAAGAGGCGAAGATGATTACACCCGCTGTCTGGCCAAATTTTTGGAGTAAAGTCCGTGCCGCGAAAAACATACCCTCATTACTCACTCCTGTTTGCTTTGCATGACTGCTTGCTATATCTCCAAGTATCGCATTAGGCAAAACTCCTAGAAATGAAATCGGAATCGCCATGCTAATCACTAACATTAGTGCCTGAGTCCACGAATCCATAGGTAAGTCACCTAGCATGTAGATCAACCCAAAGACAGCAGCCAACCATGCAAAAGACAACACTACACATTGTTTTTTTCCTACTCGCTTAGCAAGTACACTTACTATAGGGTAAAATAAGAATGACACTCCTACCATCAAAGGTAACAGCACTCCTACTGCCGATTCTTCAAGCCCTAAAAGGATGGTAATATAATAGAGTAAACCTGTCATTGTAATAGTCAATCCTGAGAAATACGCAAAATCGGCTACCACGTAATACTTAAAGTGTTGGTTCTTGAAAGTCTCACTAATACTAGCCCAAATAGAGGGTTGTTCATTCCTAGTTTGTTGTGATACTAGTTCTACTTCATTGAGCAAGAAGGCAGGTATTAGCATGAATCCAATAGCTACTAATGCAAGCACTGCAATAGCCATCTGGATACTTGTGGCCGAATCTACATCAGCAAACAATGTGGCTATTCCTGGAACTTGAGAAGCAATAACAATCCCAAGAGCATAGGTGATTGATATCCAGAGACTCAATGATAGTCTATCTGAAGCGCCACTGCCCAATTCTGCCAATAATGCAAAATAGGGTGTCACATATATCGTCAAAGACAGATAAAAACAAATCTGAACCACAAACAACCAAAGAATATTGGCCCAACCTGCACCGTCTGCTATCGGTACAAATAACAATAGACAACATATCGCTGCAGGGATAGCCCCAAACCTGAGAAATGGCACCCTCCTACCGTTCTTACTTTTCCAATTATCACTTAGGTATGCTATGATCGGATCAGTGATTGCATCAAAGAACCTACCTGAAGCAGCTAACAATGTGAGAGTATTCAATACGACTAAAAATGTCACTTGAGGAATATACTCTGGTATACCGCTATCACTAGTAGGAATGTAGAAGTAGACAAGCTGCAAATTGACAATATTGATGAGTATCGACCAACCAAGTTGGCCTAACGCGTATACTCCTTTTGTTCTTGGTGCTAATGTCATTGACATGTTATTCCCTTAAACTTACAAAAATGTATTGTTACTTTCCTTTTGTGATAGAATAACAACTTGCAGATTCACAAAATTCGCTGTCATTCATCATTACAATGATCTCATCTAAGCTAATCAATTTAGGATCAAAAGTATACAAGGAGGTATTTGTACTTCCATCTAACACTTGTTCTAAGGTTACACCATACTGATCTTTGGCATATTCTAAAATTTTGGGTGATACCTTGCCGCGGAGGTCAGCCACAAAATAACCAGCTACACAAGTGTTTTTTGCAGAACCGGATAAAGAAGCCTTACATCCAACAAGTACCATCAATACGCCTAAGACAACCAAGCACAATACACCTTGTCTCATCAATTTCGGATTTAAAAATATTAAAATAGACTCCTGCTTATTTTTATTACTTTTGGATAAGCCATCACACAAACATGAAATATAAAAACATCTATGTTGCCGCTACTTCTCAGCATGTAGGCAAGACCACAACAACACTAGGACTAGCATCTACCTTTAATAAACTAGGTCTAAAAGTAGGATATTGCAAACCAGTAGGACAAAAACACATCACTATCGGAGATAAGCAAGTTGACAAGGATACTGTACTTTTTGCAGACTTGCTAAAGTTTGATGTCAATCCAGAGATTCACAGTCCGGTCATTCTAGGTAAAGGTGCATCAAAGATGATTCTTACAGACTTCAATACCGATGTCTACCAACAAATGATCAGCGATGCCAATGTCTTCCTTAATAAAGAAAATGATATTGTCATCTATGAGGGGACAGGTCATCCTGGAGTTGGCAGTATAGCTGGCGCTAGCAACGCTACAGTAGCCAAAGCACTTAACTGCTCAGTCATCATGGTCGTAGAAGGTGGGATAGGCAGTACAATTGATATGCTCAATATGTGTATGGCACTCTTTAGAGAACAAGATGTTCCTATTCTTGGAGTAATCATTAACAAGGTAATCCCAGACAAAATCCCAGCTGTCAAACAATATGTTGGCAAATGGCTTGAGCAAAATGGTCTTCGACTGCTAGGAGTAATACCCTATGACGAAACCCTAGCCTATCCCTTAGTCTGGACTGTAGCCAAGGCTATTGGCGGCGAACTTGAATGCTACCCAGAGAAAGGTTATCAAAAAATAGAAAAAATCATAGCCGGATCACTAGCCGATTACGAAGACTTTAAAGGCTCAGAAAATAGCCTATTAGTTGTTGGACCAAGAGTAATCGATCAAGCAGTTAAAAAAATAAGCACCTATTCAGAATTTCACAAGATAGAAGGATCTCCACTGTCTGGAATCGTTATCACTGGGAAGGAAGAGCTTCCGAAGTTCAGCAAGAAGTTTATCGACAAGCACAAAATCCCATTAATCAGGACACAACTTGACACTTATGGTGCTGTGGTCAAAATGAGCAAAATTGAAGTAAAAATCAATCGGAAGACACCTTGGAAGATCACCAAAGCCATTGAACTCATTAGAGAAAATACAAATGTGAAAGAATTAGTTAAATTATCAAGAATTTAATTATACTTTTGCGATGGAAGTTGTTCTATAATGATTGGCCAGTGTTGGATAAGTCTAGCACTGGCTTTATTCTTACTTCACTTTGTACACTCCAGTCGACATAATTTTTAATTCTTCTGTAGGCTCAGTTATCAGCTCAATCTCCTCTGCTGACTTTCCCTCATCTTCTGCATAGTGTCTCAACTCATCTACCGATGTTACTTCTTTATACGCTTTACCCTTTACCAATACCTTGTATCCTTCAGCGTCTACAGGTACGAAAAATCCATAATCTTGAAACTTAACGAAGAAGGCATTGTCCTCTACAGGGTCAACTACATCGACAAGATTCATCCAGCAACCCTTCTTCTTACATACAGCCTCTATATTAGCTTCTACAATCACATCTAATGTGTCGCTACTCTCTAATCCTTGAGCCAATGCATTAATTGAAGTGACTTCTTCTACATTAAAAGCTTCTCCATAAGTGCTTTCAACAGTATAATCGCTGTAGTTAACCACTGCAGATTTTTGAGGTGCTTTACAAGAGAATGCAAGAGCAACTAGTGAAACTAAGAATATAAGATATTTCATATATGATACTTTTATTGAAAAATTCAAAGGTAAATAGAAAAAAATATGTTTGCAATTTAGAAAATAAAATTACCTTTGCACTCCTGTTTTAAAAAATGACAGCTTTATATGAATAATTATGAAATTACTTTCATCGTAGATCCAGTGCTGTCCAGCGATGAAATTAAGACGGCAGCAACCACCTACTCAGACATGTTAAAGGATGAGAAAGCCAACATAGTCCACATAGGTGAATTAGGGTTAAAACAACTTGCCTACCCTATCAACAGAAGAAATTCTGGAGTTTATTTCTCTATTGAATTTAGCACAGAGACACCATCATCTATTGGTAAGGTCGAGCTTGCTCTAAGAAGAGATGAGAGAATCATGAGATTCCTTACAGTAAGATTAGATAAGTACGGCGTTAAGTACAACCAAGACAAGAGAGACGGTAAGATCGGTCTAAAGAGAGAAGAGAAAAAAGAAGAAGTAAAAGTTGAGGAAAAAGAAGTTGCAAAGCAAGATCTTACAAAGATCGAAGGTGTGGGACCGAAAATAGCTGAATTATTAGCTGGTGGAGGTATCCTTACTTACGCTGACCTTGCGGCTGCTTCTGCGGATAAGCTTAAAGAAATCTTATCTGGCGGAGGTGCAGCATTTGCATCACATGATCCATCTACTTGGAGTCAACAAGCTAAACTTGCTGCAGATAGCAAGTGGAATGAGCTTCAAAAACTTCAAGACACATTAGATGGTGGAAAAGTAGCTACCTCTGAAGAGGAGTAACCCCAACTATTTTTATTAAACTCAAAATTGAAAGAAAATGGCATCTAGAGAGGATATAAAATTTCTTAGCAATCCAAAGATTGGAAAGAAACAAAAGAAATATTGTAGATTCAAGAAGTTTGGTATCAAACACATTGACTACAGAGATCCTGACTTCCTTTTACAGTTCATCAACGAACAAGGAAAGATTCTTCCGAGAAGAATTACAGGAAATTCACTAAAATATCAAAAGAAAGTAGCTGTAGCAATCAAGAGAGCAAGACACCTTGCTATGTTACCATACGTTACTGACCTTTTAAAATAATCTTATCACACTCAATAACTGTTACGACAGATGGAACTTATTTTATTAAAAGATATAGATAACCTTGGGTACAAAAATGATGTGGTTAAGGTTAAGAACGGTTACGGCAGAAATTACTTGATACCAAGGGGTGTCGCTGTTATTGCAAATGCTACTAACAAGGTAAAACTTGAAAAGATCATTGCAGAAATAGAAGCAAAAGATGCTGCTAAAACTGACGAATACAAGGCGTTGGCTAAGAAACTAGTCGATAAGAAACTTTCGATCGCTGTAAAAGCTGGTACATCAGGTAAGATCTTTGGTAGTGTGACTAATGTTCAGATTGCAAAAGCTCTTCAAGATGAATTAGGTGTAGAAATAGAAAGAAAGAAAATTGTATTACCTGAGAGCATCAAGGAGATTGGTACTTATACTGCTAACATCCAATTTAGCAAAGAAGTACAGCAAGAGATCGAATTCGAGCTTATCCAGGACTAGTATCTATAATTCTTACCATTCTTATTAATCCATGTATCTGCATGCTTGTAATCAGGCATTGCAGCTTCTACATGTGACCAGAACTTTGGACCATGGTTCATCTCTTTGAGGTGGCATAACTCATGTATCAGGACGTAGTCTATCATGTTCAATGGTAGTAACAGTGTACGTATGGAGATATTTATATTGTCCTTACCACTGCAGCTACCCCAATTTGATACAGAGTCCTTTAACCTAAAGTTTTTGTACGTAACATGGACTACTTCTGAAGCAAAGTACCTCAGACGTTCTTCCACTTGTGGTTTGAACGCCTTTGTGACAAGCTTCTTAAGCACCTTAGTGACCAATTCACCCTTGCTCACCGCATATTGCGGTATACGAATGTGTATCTCTTGCTTACTACTCAAGACTTGTCCCATGCACTTTTGTATATCTGCTTCGTCTACGACTAAGGTGTAGGGAACACCCACTACTTCAATAGTGTCCCCAGTCTTATAGTCCTTAATCCTAAACCGATCAAAGTTATAGGGTGCAGTATGATAATGTTCTAGCACCCAAGCCTTGAATTGAGTGATTGTTTTTTTCTTTTGCCCAGCTGGATACCATATTGGCAACCGCACTATTGCACTCTTTCTTGCAATCGAAAATCGATGACTCATACGAGTCTCCACTATTACCTTAACGGGAATTCTGACATCATCGATAAGTATGTCCTCACCCATTCTTAGCTTCAAATGATTTCATCACATCTACTAAATGTTGGACACTGGAAAGTTCCATAGCATTATAGATAGATGCTCTGAATCCCCCAACAGATCTATGTCCCTCGATACCTACAATAGCATTATCCTTGCATGCTGCCAAGAAACCATCCATATGTGACTCATCATTCAATAAGAATGTGACATTCATTTTACTTCTATATGGCTCACTTACAGCTGACTTAAACAAGCTATTTCTATCGATCTCGTTATAAAGGAGTGTAGCCTTTTCTTCATTTCTTACCTTCATTGCAGCTACTCCACCATGCCTCTCAACCCATTGCATAGTCAACATACTCACGTATATCGGTAATACTGGTGGAGTGTTGAAGCTTGACCCTTTAGCAATATGAGTCTCGTAATTGAGCATAGTTGGTATATGTCTATCTACTTTTCCGAGGATTGATTTTTTGATAATTACCAATGTGGTGCCGGCAGGCCCCATGTTTTTCTGTGCTCCAGCATAGATAATGTCAAACTTTGATACATCCAATGGTCTACTGAATATATCAGATGACATATCACATACTAAAGGTGTTCCTACATCTGGAAACTCTTGATATTGAGTTCCAAATATTGTATTGTTAGATGTTAAGTGTAAGTACTTATACTTTGATAAATCACTTTCTATTTCTGGCAAGTAATTGTAATTGGCATCTTTTGAACTTCCCACTTCGACAATGTTTCCGTAGTGCTTAGCCTCCTTGATTGCTTTTGTAGACCATGCCCCAGTATCAATATATGCCGCCGACTCACCACTAGGCAAGATATTCAATGGTGCCATAAAAAACTGAGAAGATGCCCCACCGGTAAGAAATAATACTGCATAATCATCCGAAACATTGAGCAATCTTCGACATACAGCTTCTGCTTCTGTCATCACATTTGCAAAAAATTCCGATCTATGAGAGATTTCTAAAATAGATAACCCCATTTCCGTAAGGTTCTTTACTGACTCAGATGCTTTTGCCAATACTTCTTGTGGTAATATAGCTGGTCCTGCAAAAAAATTGTGTGTCATAGTTGCTTTTGTGTTTAAGCTTTCAAAGGTAACACATATAACTATCAGAAAATAGACCAAAGTGTGAGTTAATAATTAAAACTTTAGCTTTTTAAAGAAATTCACAATACTCGTTAATTACCATTTTTATGCCTATTTTTAACGCTGAAGAACCGACGAACTCCCAACTCATGATTAGATTTTTCTTGTTTTCTATCTTAACGGCTTTTGCAGTCTTATTGCAAGCTCAATCAGTAGAAATTGACCTCAATAAGATTAAACATAACTTTCAAAAGGAATCAATACCTGAAAACGCAATTGCTGAACTCCAAGTAACAGACAGCCACTTCAGTCAAGATAATCAACATCAATATATCTATACCCAACAGTTTATTTCAGGCATACCTGTACATAATGCTATTGGAACCAGCGTATTAGATACTAAGACTAACACCATAGTTGGACAGACTAACTCTTTTCGATCTCTAACTGACACCAACTCTGCTAAGGCAAGGTATGGTGTCAAACATGGAATAGATGCTGTCATCACCTCCACTATTGGCGAGACTAACTACACTCTTGAACAATTAGCGAGTAAGGCCAGCAGTCAATACAGCAAGTACAAGGCATCTGAGGTTACTGGTGAAGAGATATTAGCCAAATTGATTTACTATCCAAACCAGGTAGGGAAGTTAATGCCATGTATAGAGATAAATATCTGGCTAGAGGACATAGACGAATGGAAGCAATGGATACTAGACGCTAATACTCTCAGTATTGTAAATACTCAAAGTTGGACAGTCTCTTGTGCATTTGATCATGGCAATATATGCCACCATCAACACGACAAAAGTAGTATTGACTATAGACAAGTTGGTCTAACAACAGGAAGTGATTCGTCCTATCATGTACTAGCCCTACCTCTTGAAAGCCCAATAGATGGACAACGAACTATTGAGGCAACTCCATGGAACAATGCACCTAATGCTTCTCCATACGGTTGGCATGACTTAGACGGCATTACAGGTGTTGATACCACAGTGACTTTTGGCAACAATGTCCAAGCCTATGAAGATACTGACGATGACAATGCACCTAATCTAATGCCAGATGGTGGGGCGAACCTTTGTTTTGACTTTCCCTTTGATGATAACTTGGCACCAGCTACATATTTAGATGCAGCAACTGTCAATCTATTCTATTGGAATAATATGGTCCATGATGTACTTTATCAATATGGATTTGACGAAGGAGCTGGTAATTTTCAAAATATCAACTACTCCAACACTGGAGCTGGCGGCGACTATGTCAATGCTGAGTGCCAAGATGGTGGTGGGACAAATAATGCTAACTTCTCAACACCACCAGATGGAAGTAATCCAAGAATGCAAATGTATAATTGGCAAATTAGCTCAAGTCCCGATACCTTCGAAGTATTGTCACCTATCGGTGTCTCAGGACTTTACAATACCATTTCTGCTAGCTTCGGCCCAACTAATGTATCTATACTTGACACTCTTGTCTTAGCAGAAGATATAGAAGCTTGTAGTCCATTAACCAACGCTGCTGATATCGCTGGTCAAATAGCTGTCATTGATAGAGGCACATGTACTTTTGTTTCTAAGGTCGAAGAAGCTCAAAATGCTGGCGCCGTAGCTGTAGTTGTTTGTAATAATATTAACACAGAAATATTTGCCATGGGAGGTAGTAATGCTGCTATCACTATCCCTTCGGTGATGTTATCTATGGACGATTGTATCACACTTAAGGCAGCAATGCCTGATATCGTTGTAGAAATTTCGACAGGTGGTGTGCAGTTCAGAGATAGTGATTTTGATAACGGGGTGATCATCCATGAATACGGACATGGGGTTTCTACCAGATTGACAGGTGGAGCATCTAACACTGGCTGCCTCTTCAATGAAGAACAAATGGGTGAGGGATGGAGTGATTACTTTGGTCTCATGCTCACTATGAAACCTGGTGACTCTGGGTCTGATTCTAGAGGTATCGGTAACTATCTCTTAAACCAAGATTCAAATGGAGGCGGGATTAGACCATTACCTTATTCAACAGATTTAGCAATCAATGATCATACCTATGCTGACATTGCTAGTGTATCAGTCCCACACGGTGTGGGGTCAGTCTGGTGTGTCATGCTATGGGATATGACTTGGGCCCTCATAGATCAGTATGGCTATGATCCTGATATCTATAACGGAACAGGTGGAAACAATATGGCCCTACAATTGGTCATAGACGGCCTCAAGCTACAAGCCTGTTCGCCTGGCTTTGTTGATGGTAGAGATGCCATACTACTTGCTGACCAAATTAATAATGATGGCGCCAATCAATGCCTTATTTGGTCAGTATTTGCGGCTAGAGGACTAGGCTACTCAGCAGACCAAGGATCTACAGGAAGTGTCGATGACTCGGTAGAAGGTTATGACCTTCCTCCCTCTTGTCAAGATATTTTGGCAATATTCAAATCAGGTGATGAAGTAATTACTAAAGGGGATACTATTGATTATACCCTTTATGCCTTCAATAATTCTGGAGTATCTATTAGCAATGCTAGCTTGGAAGACACACTTTCTACTGCTCTTGATTATGTGGACACCTCATTAAGCGGAGGTAGTGAAGCAAATAATATCATAGGCGTATCGCTTAATCAATTTGATGATGAGATGGATACTACTGTCACTTTCAAAGCAGTACCGACTAACACTTCTACTACTGTAACTTACTTTGAAGATTTTGAATTGGCTAATTCAGGTTGGACAGCTCAGAATATACTCGGAAGTGATGGTTTCAACTTGACTAGTACCAATCCTTATAGTGGTGCTCAGCATTGGTTTATTGAAAATGTAGGCGCTGACAATACTCATAGTCTAGAAAGCACAGATATAACCCTTGGCACAGATCCCGGGTTTAGTATGTGGCATGCTTATGACACAGAAGCCGGCTGGGACGGTGGGCTTGTAGAGTACTCCACAGATAGTGGAGCTTCTTGGAATAGTATTACTGACTACCTAATTGTTGGAAATTATGAAGGGACTATTGGCGATTCAAGTAATGATGATATTGCTAATAAAGATGGTTGGAGTGGCAATAGTAATGGCTACATCAATTCTGTCGCTAGCTTAAGACACCTTTCAGGGATGAGTGTGAGATTTAGACTCTTGTTTGGATCTGACAACAATACGTTTAGTGAAGGGTGGTATATTGACGATATCAGTATCTATGATGTACCATGCATTGAAAATATCGCATGTGTCCATGGAACTTCCGCAGCATCGTTTTGTGATACAATATCAACTTATATCATCACAGATTGCCCAACATTTTATAAGTTATTCCTTGATGCTGATAATGACGGGTTCGGGTCCCCAAGTGACAGTATCTACACATGTAATATTACCGAAGTAGGCTATGTTGGCAATAGTGACGACTGTGATGATATGAATGACAGTGTCTACTTAGGAGCAATGGAGTTATGCGATGGTATTGATAATGATTGTGATGGCAACATTGACGAAGATTCATCATCGACATGGTACGCTGATACTGACAATGATGGCTATGGAGATATTAATGTTACTCTAGTAGACTGCATGCCTCCCTTGGGCTATGTATCCAATAGCGATGATTGTGATGACAGCAATCCTAACATTAACCCTGATGCACTAGAGCTCTGTGATGATATAGACAACAACTGTGATGGTAATGTGGACGAAGGCATAGAAGTAACTTGGTACTCGGACACTGACAATGATGGATTCGGCGACCCTGATATTTCTGTATTTGATTGCAATCAACCTGCGGGCTATGTAGACAACGCCTTGGACTGTAATGATAGCAACTCAGACATTAATCCAAATGCGACAGAAA
>JAHDHH010000031.1:0-27147 GCA_020631405.1 Saprospiraceae bacterium | reverse complement strand
TGCAATGGCCTTGTGGATGAGGTCTGCTCTGGTTCACTAATTTGCCAAGATGATATCCTATACATCAATGTTAATGATGAATTGATCGTCATAGCTGATAGTATCATTAACTCAGATGCAGTAATCGATATGTTAGATAGTACTTACTTTTATGCAGGAGATACTATCTCCCTAGGAATTGGATTTGAGGCAATCATTGGCAAGTCATTCAACGCAATTATAGAAGACTGTGCGGATAATTAAAGACTTCATAAGATTGCGATATTGGTCATTGACATTTTTCTACCTTTGCCACTCAACGATAAGAGACTATGGGAAAGTTAGAAGAGATTCAAAAAAGAAGGACTTTTGGTATCATTAGTCACCCAGATGCAGGAAAGACCACATTGACAGAAAAGTTACTACTATTTGGAGGCGCTATCCAATCAGCTGGGGCGGTCAAATCCAACAAAATTAAGAAGCATGCCACTTCTGATTTTATGGATATCGAAAGACAAAGAGGAATCTCAGTTGCAACCTCAGTCATGGCATTTTATTACAAGGAGAAAAAGATAAACATCCTTGACACTCCTGGTCACAAAGACTTCGCTGAAGACACCTATAGGACCCTTACAGCAGTAGATAGCGCTATCGTAGTCATAGATGTAGCTAAGGGTGTGGAGGAACAAACAGAGAAACTAGTCAAAGTGTGCAAGACTAGAAATACTCCTATGATCGTGTTTGTCAACAAAATGGATCGAGAGGGTAAAGATGGGTTTGACCTACTTGACGAAATAGAGGGTAAACTAAAAATGAAGGCATGTCCTCTTAGTTGGCCTATCGGAATGGGCCAGAGATTCAAAGGTGTTTACAATATTTTCGAATCTAAGTTAGTCTTATTCGACTCACATGGTAAACAAGATGAGGAAAGTACAATAGTCATTGAATCATTGGACGACCCTATCCTTGAGCAAAAAGTTGGGGACCAACTAGCTAGGGAACTTAGAGAAGAGGTTGAGATGATTAACGAGGTCTACCCATCATTTGATCAAGAAGCTTATAATGCAGGAGAACTCAACCCAGTGTTTTTTGGTAGTGCCATTAACAACTTTGGAGTAAAAGAGATGCTTGACTGCTTTGTGGAGATAGCGCCAATGCCTCTTGCTCGACAAACTGAAGAACGATTAGTAGACCCACTAGAAGATAAGTTTAGTGGGTTTATATTTAAGATTCATGCTAATATGGATCCAAAGCATAGGGATAGGATTGCCTTCCTACGGATCTGTAGTGGTATTTTCGAAAGGAACACCAACTACCTCCATGTCAGAAACGACAAAAAAATTAAATTTTCCAACCCTACTGCCTTCATGGCTGAGAAAAAATCAGTAATTGATGAGGCCTATCCTGGTGATATTGTTGGCCTATATGATAGTGGCAATTTCAAGATTGGGGATGCTGTCACTGAAGGCGAAAAGCTCCATTTTATAGGTATTCCATCATTCTCGCCTGAGCAATTTAGATATATCAACAATGCTGATCCTCTGAAGTCTAAGCAACTCAATAAGGGTGTTAGCCAACTCATGGATGAGGGTGTTGCCCAACTGTTCATTATGGAAAATAGTGGTAGAAAAATTATAGGAACAGTTGGTGCCCTCCAGTTTGATGTCATCCAATATAGGATAGAACATGAATATGGAGCCAAGTGTACTTACGAACCAATAAATATGCATAAGGCTACATGGATTGGCTATTCTGATGATGTAGCATTTAAAGAGTTTTATACACGGAGAAGAAACAACATAGCTAAAGACAAAGATGGTAAATGGGTGTTCTTAGCAGAGTCAGCTTGGTCCCTTAACACTGTTATGGAAGCACATCCAAAAATTAGCTTCCACACTAGTAGCGAATTCGAATAGTTAGTTGATGTTATTACTCAACTTGTCAATCTTATGATGTAGCTCGTCAATTTTAGACTCTAGAGACGAGGTATACTGTGACAATTCGTCATTAAAACTTAGATGTGCCTGATACTGCCAAAGCTCATCTATATCAGAATAGTCTATCGAATAGGGTAAAAATATTGGATTGTCAGATAGCAGTAGTAACCTATTATTAGCGACATCATTTCTGACACGTTTATACACTAGGCCTTCAGACCTACTGACTACCACATAGGTCTTATCTTGCTTGATTTCTGCTGTTGTCTCTATGTATTTAGTAATCACAATACTACCTGACTCCATCGGCAGCATACTATCACCTTGGATTTCAAATCCCCGATAAGTGCCGTCTGTTAAGTTGGGAAATTGGATTTTGGGCAGGTCTCTGATATATTCTGGATCTTGAAAGCTCTCAATATACCCTGCCTCAGCCTTGGTATCAACCAACTCAATGTTTCCGTTATTGTGATTGTCCACCGTAATCGCTAGCACTTTGACACTATCTCCTTGGTAAGCAAGTAGCTCTTGATTGTAGAGTTTGTGTTTTAGTAAGTTATCAATATTACAATTGAAATATCGGCTAAATTTAATGATAGATTCAATGCTTGGTTCGGTCTTGCCACGTTCGTAGTCGCCCAAGGTAGACCTAGGGATAGAAAACTCATCTGCTAACTCTTGTTGGGAGAGGCCCTTGTGTTTTCTGAGGTATTGTAAGTTTTTACCAAGCATAGCGCTATTGTATCTTCAAATTAAAGATACAATAATGTTGCAAAACTCGGATATTTATGACGAATTAATCCTCTAAAATGGCAGATCGCCAAAGTCCTCAGCTTGAATATCGTTGCTAGGCTCTGCAGGCATGCTTTGGTCCAACGAAGGGAAATCATTGGCACTAGGAGGTCCACTACTTGCCACTTGAGCTTGAAAAGATTCTACCTTCCACGCATTGAGATTTGTAATGTAATTACCATTCCACTCAGTACCTCTAATGTCAAAATACACTTTTAATTGATTGCCCTCGCTGAAATTATTCATGAGGTCACACCTATCTTGTGTAAGTTGAAACTTGACTAACTGAGGATATTGTCCCTCAGTTTTTAGTACAAAATTTCTTACTTGAAAATTATTTTTCTTTGTCTCTGTGTCAAACACCTTATGCAAGGTGCCAGTCGTTTCAAATGCCATTCGGTTATTTAATTTGAATATGCGTTTTGAAGGATTTTTATGAATTTATCATACCCTTCTTGAAAATCATTGAGTAATTCAAAATTTTGTCTTGATTGCTCCGTCTCAAAATTAAATAAATAACCCTGCTCTTTGAGTTTTGTGTCAATAGAATTTAAGGAATTACATAATTCTATCAAACTACTCACCTTTTGCTCGTCAAATACATAATAATTCTGAGCATCAAGGACAGCTCCATATTTGCTGTCTTTATCAATGCTAGTGTTCACCTTATCTAATCTTGAAACCATATTCTGACAATTCAACTTAATCTGTCTAATGTTTGTGATAAGACTCTTCCTGTCCAGTATTTCATTTTTTATTTGGCTTTCAAGATTCTTTTCAGCTGCAAGTAAAAATGTATTAATCTCAGAAAAGTCATTTTCCAATTGAATACTAAAATCTCGTTCAACGTATAGTTTTTGTCCAAATGCACTATATGATGTAATCATAATAAAACTGACTGTAATTGCTAAAAACTTCATCATAGGTAATTGTTTATTTCTTTATTGTAAAAATTCTAACTCTGAGATCAATTGCTCTGTCTTTTTAAAGCCTGAAGAAACATTGATAATATTAAGATTTTCATCTAAATAAACCAATGAAGGATAGCTTAGTCTACCTTGAAGTAATTCCAAGGCCAAACTGTTAATCCCCTTTCTTCCACCTTCTTGCCATTCATATGTCTTGCCTTTGAACAATACTGGCTCTGTTTGTTCCGCATTAAACTTTACTAAATGGAACTTATCTGAGATATAGGCTTGAAACTGCTCATCTGCGAATGTCTGTTTATCCATAATTTTACACCATCCACACCAACTTGTATAAACATCAACAATGTACTTCTTGTTTTCTGTATTATCAAATGCAACAAGATCATCAAAGTGCAACCAATCAGGATTGACTTTGCTGTCTGTACTTTCTACAATTGTAGCATTCTTAATCTCTTCTTGAGTTCTCTCAGTTTTCTCAGTTTTCTCTTGATTACTTATCCCTTCGTCTAACTCTACTTTTTGCTTAGGAGAGATACTACTCTCAGTATCCTTGCAAGAAGATAGCAACAATAGTAATAGTATAGCGCTTAAGAATTTTACATTTACCATAGTAATAAGAAAGCAATTTCTAGACCAATATACTTAGTTGTAACTTTTCGTAATAGAGAGGAGCTACTAAATTAAGTATTTATAACAATTAATTTAGTATTTCCCGAGTCATATTTATCACTTCTCAATAGTATAATAGCAATGTTGATCAATTTTGAACCTCTTGAATAGTGTTCTTATTGCCTTTTCGCCTAGTTTTCCTTGTTTGTGTCTGACCTTGTATTGGCGAAGAATGTTGTATTCTGCATCTTCTAAATACTTTTTTGATATTCTACTTAGACAATATTCTAGAGCTTGATCCTTGGTATACTTGATCATGATTTGAAATTACAAAACACCCAGATGATTTCAAAGAACAACCTACATTATTGCAAAAGTCTAACCTGCTATAAGGTGCAAGTAAAAGAACAATCCAAACCCACTAGATTTAGTTTTTTTAAAGCCAATTGTTGCTTTTCAGTTTTCTTGATTACATCTATCTAGCTTAAAGTATAAAACCTCCACAGCTTCACTCCTATTGCACCATTTCTATTCAAAAAAAGAGAGACTTACACTAACGCAAGTCTCTCTTTGTTGTACCGAAGGCGGGAATCGAACCCGCACTCTCGAAAGAACTGGATTTTGAATCCAGCGTGTCTACCAATTCCACCACTTCGGCAGGTGCACCGCAAATATAGTAAATGGCTTTTAGATGGTGGTAGTTAATATTTAGATGAATCATATTATTCTACTCATTAGTATGATAAGTAGAGATCATTTGAATTCTCATTATATTCTTATGCAAGATTGAATACTCTACTATCAAACAGAATAGTACTCTCTACATTCCATTAAAGTGCTTGTCTTAGCCGCTTGAGGTACTGTCTCTTAAGATAGACTTCCTTCAATCGATTCAAGTCTATATCAGAAATGCCTGATAAGTCTTCACTGCTAAATAAATCGCTGGCTGTATCGAGCAGTTCGGCCTCAAATCCATCTACTTGCTGAGCCACTGCTGCTTTTTGCTCAGCTGTACTAGCCTCTTCTATAGCCTCATTAAGATCCATCATCTCAAAAAGGAAGGCTTGCTGGAGGGCTTGATTATTTCCTGATACCTCTACACTGTGGATTGCTAGCAGGTGGGCTAGTGCTGATTGTGGATTACTAAGTACTTCAAATGCAGTATTGTATAGACTAGTCATAGTAAGGGCCTTTACTTGCTCAGTCTCACTGGCTTGGGTATAAAAGTCCGGGTGGTACTCTCGACTCTTGATAAAGAAGGTACGCTTGAGTGCTGCACTATCTATTGCCAAAGTCTGTGGCAGGTCAAAAAGCTCAAAATAGTTGTCCATGTTCATGACTATATGTGCCTGCTGATGTCTAGACCTAGGGCATAGATCATAAATCCTACTAACAAAATAAAGCCAGCTAGTGTCGCATATTCCAAGAATCTATCACTTGGTTTGATTCCAGTGATTGACTCAAACAGAAGAAACATGACATGTCCTCCATCCAAGGCTGGAATCGGTAGTAAATTGATAAAACCAAGTAATAGAGAAAGCATAGCCGTCATATTCCAAAACCTAGGCCAATCCCATGTCACACCAAACTGCTTACCTATACTGATGAAGCTACCTAACGAGTCCTTTGCCTTAATCTTACCAGTAAACATCTTGCCAAAGGCATTGATCTGACCTGTGATAAAGTTGACACCCTGCTTGGTCCCCATAACCATAGACTCACCAAATCCAAACTTCTCAACCACTTGCTCTGGCTCAACTGGCCATATTCCTAATACTCCACCCTCTTCTACTACAAAACTTTGCTGTAGAGTATCCCTTCCTCTCAGCCATGTCAAGTCTGTCTGATTACCTAAGTTAGCCTTAAAGTGTTTTTGAAAATTGTGGTAGTATGTCACATCATGCCCATTCAATGCTAAGAGTTGATCGCCAGGCTTTAATCCGATTTGGTCTGCTTTACTTGCTTCTTGAATGGCTCCAAGCTCCGATCTATATCTGATGTCAAATAGTCTCACGCCTTGATTTTCGTAAGTCGTGAGCATTTGTGTAGACTCATCTTTGACAGGAATAGTGAGTTCACTTCCTTGCCTTCTAACCGTGATAGACTTGGCGTCTTCTAAGACTATACCACCTAATACAGCTCCTTGCGAAAACTTAGTCATCTCCTTATCTCCTACTTTCAGAATATGATCTCCCTCAAGTAACCCTAATTGCAATCCAAGACTATCTACTACTATCCCGTTTTTGACACTATCATTCGCTATATAGCTCTTACCCCAAGTGAACAACATCAATCCGAATATCAAAAAACCTAGGATAAAGTTGACTGTCACACCACCAAGCATAATAATCAATCTCTGCCATGCTGGCTTTGACCGAAACTCCCAAGGTTGAGGTTCTCCTTGCATTTGATCAGCATCAAAACTCTCGTCTATCATCCCAGAAATCTTCACATATCCTCCTAATGGAAGCCAACCTATTCCCCACTCTGTTTCTCCTATTTGCTTTTTAAACAGTGAGAATTTTGGATCGAAAAATAAATAGAATTTTTCTACCCTAGTCTTAAACCACTTAGCTGGCAGGAAGTGTCCAAACTCATGGAGGACGACAAGTATCGAAAGGCTAAGCAAAAACTGGGCTGTGGTTACCAACATAATATTATGGTGTTAGATCTATTAATTTTACTGAAGGTGCAAAAGTACTATTATTCAGAATATTAAAACATGAATAATAATTCACTATAGACCCAAGAAAATTGTTCGAATTGGTGTTATACATACAACGAAACTGCTAATCTTCTATTCTAACATGATCAAACTCATTTTCTTTATACTCATTGGAGTTATTACCCTATTAGGTATTGTGTACTTGTGTGGTCCTAGACCTAGTTATCCTCATTTTGACAATGTTCCTGTCATTGCTCAATACTCTATTGGTGAGATTCAAGACCAAATTACCCAGAGAGAGTTAAACACTGTTTCTCTTAAGCCCAACAATGAGGCAAGGATCATATGGGCGGACTCTATGCAAAAGACTGAAAATGTCATACTCTACATGCATGGGTTCAGTGCATCTCAGTACGAAGGTGATCCAATTCATCGGAATATTGCCAAGCGTTACGGTTGCAACCTAGTCTTGGCTAGGTTTCCTGAGTGTGGCGTAGAGTCTAGTGAACCAATGCTTGGTCTTACTCCTGAGAAGTACATCAACTATGGTAAAGAAATTATTAATCAAGCGGCACAACTTGGCGACAACCTATATATCATGTCTACTAGTACTGGTTCAACTGTGTCGGTCTATTTGGCAGCAAATGACAATCGGATAACAGGATTGATAATGCTCTCCCCTAACTTTGCTGTAAAAGATCCAATGTTTGACTATCTCGATGGGCCTTGGGGCTTACAACTTGCCAACCTTGTGAATGGATCTCAGTATAGGACTGTTCATAGCCTTATCCCACATAGCGACTATTGGATTAGTAAGTATAGAAATGAAGCGCTAGTCTCACTAGACTACTTAGTGTCCAATACCATGACGGATGCGCTATTTGAGCAAATAACAACGCCATACTATATTGGATACTATCCAGGTGACAATACCATATCCTTAGACAGAATTAAAGCATTTGATGCCTTAACGCAAAGTGAAACTTCCCTTGTGGAATACTTCCCAGATGCTAATGCACATGTGATTGGTTGCTCTGTAAGAAATCCAAATTGGCAGAAAGTACAAGATGGGATATCAGCCTATTTAGAAGCTAATCATGGCTTTACACAAGTCTTAAATTAGTCCTCTAGCTTTGGAAGTAGCTTAGCCTCAAACCTCAGTTCGTTGACTACTTGCTTAGTATTGGCTATGACGTCTACAACTTTGTTGATTGTTCCAGCCTTGTCATTTCCACTATCATACTTGACGAATATTTCGCCTTGTCCCCCGGGTGCTATTGGCTCTCTAGTCCACTCTATCATTGTACACTTGCAAGCTGTCACTAATTCGATAATCAAGTCTGACTCTCCAGAGTTAGTAAAAGTATACAGCATGCTCTTTGCTTCTCCTACTGTCATTTCGCCTAGGTTGAAGTTGTCATCAACGAATTTGAAATCTGGGTACTTCTCTACTGTGTCTTGGACGAAGTACTTACTTACTCTTGGCTCTACAAACATAGACTGCTGACCACTTGACCTCACCTCTCTCTTTATCTCTATTGATGTAGGACCAGAGATAATCTTAAACTCTGTTCGTCTATTTCTTCTATGTTCGTCTTCTGAACATTTCACACCATTACTACAGCCATTTAAGATCTGTGTTTCTCCATATCCCTTAGCTACTATCCTATCCTTCGCCACTCCCTTCTTAGTCAACCACTTCTTAGCTGACTCTGACCTTCTCTGAGAGAGATCCATATTGTAAGTATCTCGACCTCTTGAGTCAGTATGCGAACTCAACTCTATCACCATGGTTGGGTAAGTATTCATGAGCTCTTTAAGGAATAATAAATCCTCTTCCGCATCCTTCAATATCTTATCATCATCAAGATCATAGTAAATACTATTCAATCTGATAGGTTCATTGATTGTGATAACTTGAATTCCAGGATCTTGCTTGGGTGGTTCTACCACAACAACTGGCTCTGCCTTTAAGGTTATCGACTTATTGACCGTATAGTCATCAATGATCCCCGCGGTGTTGAACTCAAGTGAATCTGGATAGTACCCTTCTTTGGATACTACTACCCTATACTCATTGTCCCCATCAAGTAAGAAAGAAAATTGGTTAGATGTTTCTTCTTTCTTTGATTCATTTTGGTTTGGGTTGGTTAAGTTTTTCAGCTCGACTGAGGCACCGTTCAACCCTCCATTAGCATCTGATATGGTAGCGATAAGATCTATGACCACTTCCCTTACCTTGATAGTAAAGATGTCATCACAGCAAGTCTCGCTTGTAATTTTCTTCTTGTTTTTTGATGGTCTGTTTGACACAAAATATCCTCTATTGCCTTCTTTCGAAAAACTGAGGTATAAGTCATCAAGAGATGAGTTGTAACCAAGTCCCATGTTTTCAGGTGCTGACCAAGACTCTCCATTCCATTTGGCAGAAAACATATCAAACCCTCCAATGGTAGGTAATCCATTGGAACTGAAATACAATTTGCCTCCTAGGTAGAATGGAGTCACTTCGTCACCAGCAGTGTTAATACCCTCTCCAAGGTTGACTGGTGTAGTGTACTTCCCATTCCCTTTAATCGTAGAATAATAGATGTCATCACCACCCATTCCACCTGGCATGTTAGATGAGAAGAATAATACTCTCTCTCCGAACAACTCACCAAGGGCTGGATTCTTTACCATGTAGTCACCATTTACTGGAGCTTCTAATTCGATTGGTGGCTTCCAGCCTTCATCCCCATCTCTATAACTCATATACAACTTAGAGAATATCACTTCTGTCTCCTCCATTTTGATTCTAGTAAAGTACATCTCCCTCCCGTCTTCAGAAAAGGCCGGATTCGTTGTATGGTAGTCCTTTCTATTGATCGTAGCAGGAAGGGCTACTGGTTTAGAAAATTCTCCATCACCAGATGGCATTGAAGTATAGATTTTCATATGAAAGTCCTCCTCTACGTCAGATAAGTCAATTGCCTTTCTCCTATTAAATGAAGAAAAGTAGACTGATCCATCATCGTACTCTATAGGTCTGGATTCGGCTGAACCATTGTTCAATGCTTCGGCTGGGTTGATATCCACTTCTATATTGTCGCTTAAGGCATTGTACTGGTTGATCCCTTGGACATCTAGCACGGCAAGCGCCTTATCTGCATCTGAAGGATTATTCTCTAAGACTATCTTGTAATTGTCTAAGGCTAGTTGGTAGTCACCATTGGCTTTGAGTACTTGAGCATAAGGTAGTCTGAATTTGAGAAACTGATTTTCTTCTCTTTCTCTTTTGAATAATCTTTCGTACCAACTGACAGCTCTTTTGTAATTTCTTGTCTTGGCATGTAACTCAGCAATCTTAGGTACTAGACTATAATTCTTTTCTTCCTTATAGGCATTCTCGTACCATTCGAGAGCATTGACATAGTCGCCTGCAGCCTCACACTCACCTGCTACCTCGAGCATTTGCTCCAGTGTACTTACCCTTATTGGCTGCGCTGTACTAATTGAAATAAATAAAAAAAGTGCAGCTATTGTACTCCAGCTTCTAATGTTCATAATGTATCTTGATTTAAAGAGTGGTGTCATAATGTAATCTTACAAAAAATACTATCTTCTATAACCTAGGGCATAGCATGATTGGCACTGGTTCTGGCTTTTTGTAAATCTTGATAATCCTCGTAACTGCTAATTCTAAGGCCCCTGCCCCACTTGCTGTTGGTAATATATCACCAAAATGCCAGTCAAAAGCCAAGCCTACACTAGTATCCCCAAAGTCAGATCCTAGTAAAAACTGCAGTGACTTAATATCAGTCAACAACCTTGCACCAAGTCCTGCATTCAACCAAATATCTTTTTCAGGATTCAACCGGTAGGAAAAATTGGATTGAGCATTGAGGTATCTACCATCCTTCCCTTCTACATTGACCATAAATCCAGGCCTCCATATCAACCTATCAGTCAAGTCTGTATCATAAAACAAGAAGGCATTGAATTCTCTTCCAAGTATATCAGCAATACTACTCACTAAACCTACTCTAGGCTTAAATGGCTGTCTCATAGATACTCCTAACTTAAAGTCAGCGTACTTACCTGCTGGTGCTGATAATACTACACCTAATGAGTAGTCTGTTGCACTCGAATTAATCATACCATTTTGACCACTTTGAAATATCTGATGACCATCTTGGGCAAACCCAGAAATGATCCCATAATATGTCAGATAGTCAGCGTTAGCACTCGCGATGTTGGATATACTTCCCACTGCAAAGCCAACTGCTATATTACTCATAGTCTTCTTGTCTAAGACTAAGTGGTAGGCTATTGATGGATAAAGCTCTTGTCTCACAAAGTTAGAGGAGATACCTTGTCGACCGAAGTTGACTCCTACAGACAACCAATCCTCTTTTTTAATCGCTATACCATTGATATTGATGTCAACAGAACCATTGATCATCTGATATTCTTGTCCTTTGGACGCAGTCCTCCAGTCCTGCTCTCTGAAGATACCATTGAGTCTGAATGTACCATTGAACCCACCAGTATTACCTGGGTTGAGCATCAAAGGATTCATATTCATATGGGTATAATGAATAAACTGGGCTTCGGACTGGAGAGTCAATCCAAAAACAAACAGTATTGCAATAGTTATTCGATAGAAATATATACTCATATTAGACATTTGAGAGTTATTAGACGGAAAGATAAAACATATTCATGAATTTGAGTTTTCAAGCCACCTTTTCCGCAAGGTTAATGTCGCTATTTACACTTTTCTTAACTTTAGTTGCGCTAAATAGCAAGGCACAACTCGCCTCAAATTCACTTCCATTCTTTCAACCTGACACAACCCTGAACACCACTCGACTTGTTACTGCAAGTAGCTTGACAGGGGCTATCACGATAGGATCTGGTATAGGATTATACAAGGCATGGTACTCTCAGTTTGACCAATCTGCATTTCATTTATTTGATGATTGGGGAGAGTGGAAACACGTCGACAAGGTCGGGCACGCCTATACTACATACTTCCAGAGTGAGATGATCTACAAAGTAGCAAGGTGGACAGGCTTACGCAAACAACAAAGTCTATGGGCTGGTGTACTGTATGGCGTAGCTGTCCAATCCACTGTAGAAGTCTTTGATGGATTCTCTGACAAGTGGGGATTTTCTATTCCAGACTTTGCTAGTAATTTGCTAGGTGCTGGCCTATTTGGAGCCCAACAACATGTATGGGATGAACAAAGAATTAGATTGAAATTTTATTCCACTCTAGATAGATCTTACGACAATATCATTTTTACAGGAGCCAATGGTGCCCCAATAAGCGACCTGCACTCACGCCTAGACGACCTTTATGGCCCTACTGTAGCCCAACGCTTCATCAAGGACTACAATGCTCAGACTGTATGGCTTTCTGTCAATCTCAATGCCTTCGGTGTAGAATTTATGCCTGAGTGGCTTGCTATTGCCGTTGGTTATGGATCAGACAACATGTTTGGTGGCTTTGATAACAGCTGGATATCCTCAGGGGCAGCGATTCACTATCCAGTCCCACGCTATTCGCAGGTATACCTTGCTCCTGATATTGATTGGTCCAAGTTAAAGACAAAAAGTCCCTTCGTCAAGACATTATTTTCCATATTGAACATTACCAAGCTACCTACACCTTCTTTAGAGTACAATACACAGCAGGGTTTGATTTTTCATTTACTTTTACTCTAATGAAAATAGGATACTACATACAAGCCATTCTTGAGATCATCGGTGGTCTAGCTATTTACTTTGCCCCAACACTAGTTGTGCAAGGAGAGATGACATCAGGTACCCTTATGATGTGTAAACTGTATGGGGTTGCCGCCCTTGTCATGGGATTGGTATTATTAGAGCTAGGTAAGCAATTTGAATTCAAGCCTCTGTTCAAGCATATCTTTCTCCTGTCTATGCTATTTCATTTACTCATCGCCTTTACCTGTTATGGGTTTTTCCAAAGTGGAGTTATTAGCATTGGAGCTGTGATAGTACACTTCTTGATGTTTGCAATTTGTTGCGTCTGTTACTTCAAAGATGTAGGAAGGTTTCAGGACTAAAGCCTGTCGGGTAACTGTGTATCAAAGGCATTGTCAAAAGTTACGATACGTTGCTCTTCATTGACTTCTATGGTAATGACTAATGCCTCAGTGAGCAAGTCAGATTGAAGTAAGAGTGACGGCCACTCAACTACACATAGACTATCGCTATAAAAATATTCTTCAATGCCAGCATGAAAGAGGTCCTCGTATGACTCTAGCCTATAAAGATCCATGTGGTAAATAGTCTTGTCACCAGCTTGATATTCATTGACTATCGAGAAGGTGGGGCTAGTGACTTCGTCAGTATATCCTAGTGCTGATATCAGGTACTTGACCATTGTAGTCTTACCTGCACCTAGCTGTCCATTAAGCAGAATTACCTGAGGTTTGAGGGTGATGATTTCTTGTACGACCACCTCCCATTCTTCAATAGAATTGACATAAATCAGCTTAGGAAAATGTAAGGCCATAGTGCTAGTCTTGTATATAAGAAAACAGGCCTTTTCAAAGGCCTAAATATTAGGGTAAAGGTAAATATTTTCGTACTTTCGTGATTCTATTTATTTCCAGAAATATAGAAGTTCTATGAGTAAAGATAACAGCAATTATAGTGCTAGTAATATAACAGCACTAGAAGGTCTAGAGGCAGTAAGAAAAAGGCCTGGAATGTACATCGGAAGTACGGACACAAAGGGTCTTCACCACTTGGTTTGGGAGGTAGTAGATAACTCAATAGATGAGCACCTCGCTGGACACTGTACACACATCGATGTCATCATACATCCTGACAACTCTATCTCGGTCAGTGATAATGGTAGAGGTATCCCGACTGGGATGCATGAAAAATTACAAAAATCTGCCCTAGAGGTAGTAATGACTGTACTCCATGCGGGTGGTAAATTTGACAAAGACACCTACAAGGTATCAGGTGGTCTTCACGGTGTAGGTGTATCTTGTGTAAATGCTCTCTCTATTATGCTCAAGGCTGAGGTAAGAAGAGAAGGCAAAGTATTTACTCAAGAATACTCCAAAGGTATCCCAGTCACTGAAGTATTAGAAGTAGGTGAGTCCGCAGGAAATGGGACAAAGATTACTTTCTTACCAGATATGGAAATCTTCGAAACTGGAGAGTATAAATATGAGGTACTAGCTCACAGGCTAAAAGAACTTTCTTTCTTGAATAGTGGCTTACACTTGAGTCTAATTGACGAAAGAGTGAAAGAAGATGGCGAATTCAAACAAGAGAAGTTTTATTCTGAGGGTGGACTAAGAGAGTTCGTTACCTATATTGATGAGGCTAGGACTAATATCATTGAAAATCCTATCCACGTCATTGGGAAAGAAGAAAACATAGAGTGTGAGGTAGCTATGCAATACAACAATAGCTATTCTGAAAACTTATACTCATTCGTAAATAATATTGCTACAAGAGAAGGTGGAACTCACGTGAGTGGGTTTAGAAGAGCTGTCAACAGGGTATTTACCAAGTATGGTGAAGACAATGGTATGTTTAGCAAATTGAAATTCAAGGTGTCAGGTGAGGATTTTAGAGAGGGTCTGACAGCTGTAGTCTCTGTAAAGGTAGCTGAACCACAATTCAAAGGACAAACTAAGGGAGAGTTAGGTAATAGCGAGGTCACAGGTGTGGTATCAAGAATAGTAGGAGACATACTCAAAACCTATCTTGAAGAAAATCCTAAAGAGGCTAAGCGAATAGTTGACAAAGTAATCATCGCCGCTACAGCTAGACATGCTGCTAGAAAGGCAAGAGAGATGGTACAGCGTAAGAATGTACTTACTGGAACTGGACTACCAGGAAAACTATCGGATTGCTCATCAAAAGATCCTGTTGAATCAGAAATATTCTTGGTAGAGGGAGATAGTGCCGGTGGAACTGCAAAGCAAGGAAGAGATAGATTTTTCCAGGCGATACTCCCTCTGAGAGGTAAAATCCTCAATGTAGAGAAGGCCATGGAGCACAAAATCTACGAAAACGAAGAGATTAAGAATATGTTTACTGCCCTAGGTGTCTCTATAGAAGAGAAAGACGGCGAACGGGTGTTGAATATTGAAAAATTGAGATATCACAAAATTGTCATCATGTGTGATGCCGATGTGGATGGAAGCCACATCGTAACGCTAATCTTGACATTCTTCTTTAGATACATGACAGAGTTAGTTGAGCAAGGCTATGTCTATATTGCTGCACCGCCACTTTACCAAGTGAGGAAGGGTAAGCAGTCAGTATATTGTTGGAATGAGGAAGAAAGAATGGCTGCTATTAAGACCTACCTCAATGGTAAGGAGGAAGATAACAGTATCAAGACACAACGCTATAAGGGTCTTGGTGAAATGAATGCAGAACAATTGTGGGAAACTACTATGAACCCAGAAGAACGTACGCTGAGACAGGTGACTATCCAAGATAGTCAGATCGCCAACAATGTATTCAGTATGCTCATGGGTGACGAAGTACCGCCAAGACGACAGTTCATTGAAGAAAATGCAACATATGCCAATATTGACATCTAATAGGCAACAAAATTTATATTTTTAAAGTACATCATAAGGACAAGAATATTCTTGTCCTTATTTTTTTACCTTTTGATGACATACAATACCCGATCACTATGATACCTAGACTTGTTACCACAATGCTTTTCATACTTATGACTCAATGCGTATTTGCCCAGCAATACTCTAGAGTTAAAATTGATATACGCAAGACTAGTCTTGACGTGCTCGCTGACCTCGGTCTTGAAGTCGAGCATGGTCACCATGTCCCACATAGATACTTTACTAATGAATTTCAAGCCTTTGAGATAGACCTTCTTAGAGAACATGATATTCCGTTTCAAGTAGTCGTAGAGGATGTGCAGGAGTGGTATCTTGAACAAAATGAAACCACTGTTGACTATAGAGAAGATTGTGATGGAGCAGAAAGTATAAGTCTAGTAGATAAATATGAGACTCCTGTCAACTACGAATTTGGCTCAATGGGTGGCTATGTTACTTACGAAGAAATGCTAGCAACTTTTCAGAAAATGCATGAACTCTACCCTGACAAAATCACCGACCTCATAGAAGTACCGGGTATCACTACTGCCGAAGGTCGACCATTGCACTATGTCAGACTATCTGACAACCCAGATATGGATGAAGACGAGCCAGAGATACTCTACACTGCCCTCCACCATGCAAGAGAACCTAACAGTCTATCTTCTACAATATTCTATATCTGGTATATCCTAGAGCATTCAGACACAGACCCTATGTACAACTACCTCTTGAATGAGACCGAGATGTACTTCATGCCCTGCGTCAACCCTGATGGCTATGTCTACAACCAAACTACCAATCCACAAGGCGGAGGTCTCTGGAGAAAGAACAGATCTAGAGATGAAGATGGGAATATTGTTGGTGTTGACCTCAATAGAAATTATGGACACTTTTGGGCCTATGATAATAATGGATCTTCACCTAATCCCAATTCAGATACTTACAGAGGCCCAGCTGCATTTTCAGAACCAGAAACACAAGCAGTGAAGTGGCTCTGCGAGCAACATGACTTCAAGATAGCTCTCAACTGCCATACCTTTAGCAACCTGCTTATCCACCCTTGGGGTTACAATGACATGATCACTGAAGATGACCCTATTTTCAAAGGAATGGGTAGGACTATGGTCGATGAAAACAATTACAAAATAGGCACAGGTTTAGAAACAGTAGGCTACTTTGTCAATGGAGATAGCGATGATTGGATGTATGCTGAGTCTGATGAGAAAGGAAAGATCCTAGCGATGACACCTGAAGTAGGTCCACAAGAATTCTTTTTTTGGCCACCTGCTTCATCGATTGACCTACTTAACAAGGAAGCCTTACTGATGAATACTCGGGCATCAAACCTGATGCACTATTATATCAAACCAAGCATAGAACCTGTGCTAGCTCTAGATGAACTCACAGGACAATTTTCTATCAATCTTCAAAGATTTGGTTTAGCAGATGGGAGTGCCGAAGTATCACTAAGGTCAGACAATGCCAACATTGCTATAGCTGAGAATAGTTATACTGTATCTCTAGATATGCTCCAAGAAGAAGATGTCGCTTTTGCTTACACTTATACACCCGACCCTCAGCTAGCTAAAGATAACATCAAACTCTATATTGATGTCAACTATGACGATGGATATACTGTAGTGGATAGCTTTACGAGAATCTATGACAACAATGACTATCTCAATGTATATACTGACAATGGAGACAATATAGAAACATGGGCGACAAGTTCGAATAATACTAGTATGTGGAACCAAACAGATGAAGACTTCATCAGTGCCCCAACTGCTTATACTGATTCTCCAGATGGAGAATATCGTCCAGGTACCCTGTCTTCATTAGTCTCAGATACTATTGATCTAACTCAGGCGAACTTTGCAGAGGTAGCATTCTGGGCAAAGTGGGAAATAGAAAATGACTACGACTATGCCCAACTCCGAGTAATAGACGAAGCAGGCAATACTACCCCACTCTGCGGACTCTACACCAACCTAGGCACCGGAGATCAAGATAGCGGAGAACCACTGTATGATGATGTTTCGACATGGGTATTAGAAGAGTCCGACTTAACTGACTACGTAGGTCAGCGGATTATGCTTGAATTTTACTTTAGGTCAGACAATTTTGTTGAGGGTGATGGCTTCTACTTTGATGACTTAATAGTCAGAGCAGATGGTGTTTCGTCTAATACTATCAATTTTGAATCTCAAGATATTATGCTCAATGCTAGTCCAAACCCTGGTCAACACTCTCTGAAAGTATCTTACAAAGCAATGGGTAAGTCAGCTAAACTTGTATTAGTCAATGCCCTAGGGCAGCAAGTGTACGCTAAGCACCTAGCAGACCAAGAAGGAAGTGAAGCTATTGATGTCAGCAACTTTGATGCTGGAATCTATCAAGTCAGACTACTCGGAGACAATCTTAAACACCTCAAGTCACTCAAGTGGATAAAGTTGTAACACAAATAGTATTTCTAGATGCAAAGACGATGAACCCGGGTGATCTCGATTTATCCTCTTTGCATCAAGTTGGCAAGGTCACCATGTATGACCAAACTAGCCCAGAACAACTAGTATCAAGAGCAAAGATGCTGAAATACTCATTACTAACAAGTGCATCCTCGATGCATCCATTATCTCTCAGCTACCACAGCTCAAGTATATTCAAGTAGCAGCTACCGGTTACAACAATATAGACATTGAAGCTTGCAAACAGCATGGTATCCTTGTCGCCAATGTCAGTGGGTATAGTACTACATCCGTTGCCCAGCATGTCTTTGCCATGCTCCTGAACTACCACAACAGTACTGCAACCTATGTAAAAGAATCACACAATGGAGTTTGGCCAACGAAGCCCTGGACCTATTGGCATGACCCTATAGAAGAATTAGCTGGAAAACAGTTTGGAATTATCGGTCTAGGTACTATTGGTAAAGCAGTACTGCAGATAGCAGAAGCCTTTGGAATGCACATTATTTCACCGAGTAGAGGCGAGCCAAAAGATGTAATAGAGTCCGTCAGCTACCTTGATTGGTCGACCTTTCTAGGGACTTGTGACTACCTCTCATTACACTGTCCTTTAACTGAGGAAACCCACCACCTGATCAATGCTAACTCTCTAGTCAAGATGAAGCCTACCGCCGTGCTGATCAACACTTCGAGGGGTCCGGTCATCAATGAGGACGACTTACATGCTGCCCTATCACAAGGCATTATCAAAGCAGCCCTTCTGGATGTGTTATCAGAAGAACCACCATCTGCAGACAATCCACTCCTAAACTTGGCAAACTGTTATATCACTCCACATCAAGCCTGGGGAAGTAAGCAAGCTAGAGAAAGGCTACTTCAAGGCATAGTGGATAATATCACAAAGTATAACCAAGGGAATAATATTACTGACTTTACGCTGACACTCTAATTTGATGCCATATCGCGTAGTTGACAAGCACAGTTATACAGAACACCAGTCTATTCATTCTCAATACTTGAGTCCACCTTATCTAAATTCAGAGCCTTAACCATTTTTGTAAAGATGTCTGTGTTATCATATATTCCAGCGAAGTTTTCTGCTCCGGGACCAAAGGCGAAGACAGGAATCATAACTCCAGTATGGTAGGTAGAAGTAAACGCAGTGACCAAACTATCTGGTGTAGATTCTGGCTGGATAGCCAACCCACCTGTCTCATGATCAGCAGTCACTACGACTAGTGTTTCTCCATCTTGTTCGGCCCATTCTTTAGCATAAGCTATCACCGCATCATACTCAAGGTACTCAGATATAACATAGTCTTGCAGATTTGCATGACCTCCCCAATCTATTTGACTGCCTTCAATCATAGCAAAGAACCCATTGTCATTCTTTTGCTTTAGGTAGTCAAGGGTATACTTTGTAGCATCTAAGAGGTAGTCTCTACCTTGAGCTACTGGTAATGGGTCAGTATCTGCTGTGAAGTATGCTATATTAGCGGAAGTATCTAAGGGTAAGTCTGAAATCTCTGTAAGGAAATCTTGTACAATATAGCCTCTGGCTCTCAGTGAATCCAAGAGGTTCTCATCATCGAACTCTCTACGTTCAAAATACTTCTTTCCTCCTCCTATCAACACGTCCACATCAACATCAAGAAAATCTTTTGCTATTGCCTCATAGTTCTTCCTATAAGGGTCATGTGCTGCATAGCTTGCTGGGGTAGCATGTACTATAGTCGAAGTAGCTACAAGCCCCGTTGCTAGACCTTCATCTTCTGCCATTTCTAAGATTGTCTTGACGGGCAATGTGTCTGCATCTACTCCTATTGCACCATTATAAGTCCTGACCCCACATGAAAAGGCAGTAGCTGCCGCCGCAGAATCGGTAATCAAATTGTCAGAAGACCTCGACTTATGTAATCCAACGACAGGATATTCTTCTAAAGCTGTCTTGTCACCATTTGCTAGCATGCCCAAGGTAATCTGCGCCAACCCCATCCCATCACCAATCAAAAATATGATGTTCTTTGGTTTTGACTGATCTACTGTTGTCCTGAGATCCATTGGCTCTGGAAGAGAAACAGAAACTGGAGTCTGGCTTTTACAAGCAAAAAATAAGATAATGATTGGCAACACGAGTGAGCTCCTCATAAGGTATTTTATTATTTGTGTGCTAAAGTATATTTTTTACCTGGCAATGATCTTACTAAGCCTTTGAATTCAAGATTTAATAACAAAGCAGACAATTGAGAAAGTGGTATCTCAAGCTTGTAATGCATCTGATCTATGGCCATACTCTCATGTTCTTTGAGTATTTGGAATACTGTCATTTCATCTTGGTTGAGGTCCAATGGCATATGCATTTGCCTGGGAGTAGATTGTTCCTGATCCCATCGCATGATGTATGCGATATCCTTAGCACTTTGATAAAGTGATGCCTTATGGCTTTTGATTAAGAGGTTACAGCCTTCTGATTTTTCATCGGACAACTTTCCGGGTACTGCGAAGACATCTTTGTTATAACTATTCGCCAACTCAGCAGTGATCATCGAACCTCCTTTCTTTGGAGACTCTACGACTATGATCGCATCACTCATAGCTGCAACTAGGCGATTCCTCATTGGAAAATGCTCTCTTGCTGGTTGTGTTTTGGGTGAAAACTCTGTCAACAGGCCACCATCCTTCACCATATGGCTTGCAAGCTTCTTATTCGATGCTGGGTAAATCATATCCAGACCATGACCAAGTATGCCAATAGTAGGAATACCCTCTGAAACACTGGTCTGATGAGCTATGGAATCAATCCCGTAAGCTAAGCCACTGATGATTGTCACCCCATATCCAGATAAGTCTCTAACAATATTCTCGCAGATATCCTTACCATACTGAGTAGCTGATCGAGTCCCTATGATCCCCACTGTTCTATTAGCTTGGAGGGCTGGAATACTCCCTCTGTAATACAGAAAGAGTGGCGAATCTTCAAAGTTTCTAAAGCGACTCGGAAATGCAGGATCAGTATATGGCAGGATATGGATATCATCTTGCTTGGCTAAAAAGCGTAGTTCTTCCTCTACCAGCTGGATTGGATCTGCTTCTAAAATAGACTTTGCAGCATATTCACCGATCCCAGGTATTGCAAGAAGCGCCTTCTTTGACTGATTAAACACTGCCTCGAAACCTCCCGAGTACGACACTAGTATCTTAGAAATCTTCGGACCTATTCCTGATACCTTTGTTAAAGCTAGTATGTATGGAGTTTGATTGTTGTCCATATTGCATAATTAATCAAATCGTCTTGCTGTTGCTTCATCACCACTAGACCGATACGTCGCTGCAATTGCCCTTCTCACTTGAGGGTGGTTAGGATCAATGTTATAAGCTGTAGTAAGATGGTGCAGTGCCCATTTATACTGACCTTGTTGTCTCAGCCCTTCTCCGACCTCTGCATAGAAAGTGAGTAATCTATCATAATCAAGTCTAGTCCCTTTGAGGTAGTCTAAGTATTCACTTATGAAGGTTACTCCTGGACTCCTTGTCCATATACTCTTAAAGCTAGCTAGGAGTTTCTCTATGTTATTATCCTTTTTGTGCAGTTCTGCAGCTACTCCTGCTGCCATGAGGTTAGCAGTACCGTAGTTAGGAAGTATTGCTAAAGATCTATTAATATAGACGTCGGCTTCTTTAAGTAACTTCAATTGTTCTTGTCTATCGGTAGTCACCTTATATTCATTAAATAGTGCAGTTGCCATGAATGAATTAGCTCTAGCGCTGTTCTTAGATATCTGTACTGCTGCACGATTCAGTGTCATTGCGTTTTCCCAGACTGGCACCCTTGTCCATGTCTTGATCGAATATCCTAAACCAAAAACCCCTAATAAGGCCAATGGTAGCCAGGTCAAGCTTTTGACATACCTAGGAAGGTAGGTCATGATACTGTGTACTAGTATCCAAACTATCCCAAGACTTGAGATGAAGACAAACCTTTCATTCATAAATGTACCCACTTCAAAGACGAGGTTAGAAACAATGAATAATGTCCCAATGTAAAACAACCATGGATAGGCGAAAAACGGTTTCTTTCTAATATTGACCAAAGCTAGTATACTCAATACAGTATAGACAATCACTGATAACCAAACCCAAAGAGAACCCCACTGCATGATTGGAATCTGATAGGGATAGTAATCATGGGTCAATGGATGTGGAAATACTGAAAGAACAAGATACTTACCCAGAGTATAAAAGATAGTAGCATACCGCTCTGCAAGACTCATCCCGTAGAATGGGTTGTTCATGACATCGGTGATTGGAGTGGTATTGATGAGGTAGCCGATTATCATATATCGCTGAATCAAGTAAGCGATAGTAATGACCATTAATAAGCCGAACACTTTACCTATCTGCCCAAAGTCTCTCCTGTGGAATGCAAACAAGAATACCGGAATAATCCCTGCAAATGTTAGAATATTCTCCTTCGACAATAGTCCTAAGTAGTAACATCCTCCCATCAATACGAGCTGCAACACTTGCGGTTTGAGGAGGTACTTCATGGCATAGAAGAGGGCTCCTAGTCCAAATAAAAATGCCATTATTTCATCTCTACCTTTGATATTGGCCACAGCCTCGGTGTGAATTGGATGCATCAAGTAGATTATCATGACTACGAAAGGAATCGAGAGATACCATTGCTCTTGTTCGGGATATACCATACTCAAGAGTCTAAACAAGAGCAAACCACAACATCCATAAAGCAAGATATTAACAAAATGACTCAAAGCTGGATTGCTCGTTGATATACCATGCTCTATCGCAAAAGTCACTATAGATAATGGTCTGTACCTGCCCCCTTGGACTAAGTCTTTTTGCTCATTAAAGTATCCCTGAAAACTCTCAGTGGATAGAATATTCCAAATGCCAGAAAATCCTTGATTAGTAAATGTATTGTCAGTAATGACAATTGTATCGTCCAGTACATAACCATAGCCAATACATTGGAAATAGAGTGCAAATGCCAACACTATAGCCACAGGAATAATCAACTTATGTCTTTGCCAAAACCCCTTATTGTGATGTATCAAGGAAGTAAACTTTACCTCTGGGGTACTTAGTCGTTTTGCAGCCTTGGTTTTTTTAGAATGTTTTGACATTGTCCAATTAGATTCTTGTCAAAAATAAGGATTAGTCTGATATATCGTTTACAACTCTCTATTTATCGAATACTCAAACATACACAAGCTCTATGACCTTGTCACTTGATCTTACTATAAAATGAACGGGGCTATTTCCTAGCAATAAGGAATAGTCATCAAGGTCGATTATATCTGTTGATTTGAACAGTCTCGAATATAAGTACCTTCCTGATTGGTCATATTTGAGCAGGTTATAATGCTTTGGGGTCTCAGTGGCTTCTAATTGATAATAGGATCCAATAGCATTGCTTCCTATCCATTGCAATGCTTGGCATTCTACCCTAGTAGTATTATTCTGATAGCCCTTTCTTGGTTTGAAATAATACGTAATGGAGTCTATCCATCTAGTGTTGACAACCTCCTTGACACCTTCATGGTACTTGACAGTTGGCACATCTGGGTCTATATGCATGACATTGTCTAAGGGAGTGGCACTAGGACATAAATATTTAAAATAGGTGGTTAATCTATTCGGAGGTATGACTGCCATGAGCAGTTGATAGATATATCTTGAGCAATTTAGAGACTTACGTCCAAATATCTCATAAGGTACAAAGCCTAACTTAATTTTATCCTCCACAAAATCTGCAATCTTGCTCCCATCTACATGGGGTATAACTTTATAGAACAGAGGTCCAGCCCCATGGTGTAAGTCTTCTCTTATGGCAAACGCCGAAATGATCTGATCCTCATTTACTAACCCACCATCTGCTGAACACTGTGCCTTGATATCAAATGTAAGCTCAGGATCACTAGTTAAAGACCTTGCTCTTCCCTTCCCAGGAGGGACACTATACCTACCAAAATCATAATAGGCTATACTCCCTGACTGATGGTCAATTAATAAGATACAACTATGACCTGCCAAGACCTTTTCACCTTGAAATATGCCAAGCAGTCTGCTGATAGGGCGATGCCAAGTATTTGGATAGTAAATATAAAAGTCTGGAAATGCTATGACAATTAAAGTATCTCTTCCTTCGCTACTTGCCATCACTAGATGCTCTTAGCCTGAAACTTTATACTCTCTCAACGCCTCATTAAGTGAGGTTTTCTTATCGGTACTTTCTTTTCTCTGTCCTATAATCAGGGCACAGTTTACATTGTACTGTCCTGCTGGGAACTGCTTAGTATAGCTTCCCGGTATTACAACAGAATTAGCTGGCACTTCTCCCCTGTAGATTACTTCGTCACTTCCAGTCACATCAATAATTCTTGTGGATTGGGTAAGTACAACATTAGCGCCAAGGACTGCCCCCTTCCTTACCCTGACACCCTCTACCACTATACTTCTCGATCCGATAAAACAGTCATCTTCAATAATTGTCGGTGTCGCCTGCAATGGCTCTAATACTCCACCTATACCTACACCACCTGACAAGTGTACATTTCTTCCTATCTGTCCACAACTTCCAACTGTAGCCCAGGTATCTACCATTGTTCCACTCCCTACCCATGCTCCGATATTGACATAACTAGGCATCAAAATAGCTCCAGATTCGATATATGCCCCATGTCTTACAGTAGCAGGCGGGACAACTCTAACTCCTTGCTCAGCGTACTTAGTTTTGAGAGGAATTTTATCATGGTATTCATAAGGCCCTACTTCCATTGTTTCCATTTTCTGAATTGGGAAGTACATAATGACTGCCTTCTTGACCCAATCATTGACCTTCCAGTTGGCACCATCCGGCTCTGCTACTCTTAACTGACCCTTGTCCAATGCCTCAATAATGGACCTAATAGCACCTTGTACATCTGAGCTGCTGAGCATTGTTCTATCCTCAAATGCTTGTTCTATTATTGACTTATATTGTTCCATGACTTTTCTTTGTTTATACTTGCTTTATATGTTATGCTAAGATATTTAATGCAATGACTTGACTCAATACACCTACAAGGACTCCGTGATATAGCTGCTGCAAGGTATGGGCTTCTAGTACTAACCGACTTGTAAGCACTGCTCCTCCTAACAACATAAAAGCAGCTATGATGAGTAGGTTGTGTACCTGGAAATCTTGCCCTATGAGCATATAACTATAGCTCCATTTGATAGATACGATAATCATCCCAATAATCAGTCCACCTACTCCCACACCATGGATACTTAACTTCGAAAAGTTATTCATGAAGAAGGCGATGAACAATCCAATAGCAGCACCAAGAGTCACGACTTTTACTGGGTTGGGGATGTCAGAATTTTGATAATAATTGTAAAACAACCAAATGTAAAACAGCCCCGTTACGATTAATGGACCAATCCTCTCTTGCCTGTCCTCTATCTGCCATGAAGTAATCATCCCTAATCCCCTCATCATCATAATCGCTACCAAGGGAAGGATCAGACATGTCACCACAGAGTATATTGTAAACAAGCCCAGTCCTTGTTCCTCCTTGAATACAAACAGGTGACTGCAGGTCATGTAGGTAAATACCAACAATAATGGCAATACAAATATGGGGTGTAATATCACCGAAAGAAATGTAGCGATCCCTCTAGACATAGCACAAAAGTAAGGTAATCGCGAGGTTATCGACTAGTAATCACTCTAATAAGTGTCACAAACATGCAAGCTATCTTCTCTGGAAGGAGGTCTTCATTGAAATAGTCTTCAATAATCCAATCTCTAGCATCATCTTCTTCTTGGGTATACATATAGAACTCTCCAAACTCTTCACTCTTAGCTCCCCATTCATTAGCGTCATTATATTCTTTTGACATCCAAATGAAGGTGGCAGAATCACTCTCTATCCTCCATTCTGAATAGTCATTGTTCCACCTGATTTTCATCTTGACATAGTAACCATCATCTGTACGCAGCTCATATTCATTGTCTGAATTCTGCCACTTTTGCCTAATGATACCAGACCTATCACCTAGCTCATAGGTCCACTCAGTCAAGTCTCTTTGTATCTTCCAAGTAATCTCCAGCTTGCCTTCCTCCTCATGAGAGTAGATATCCCACTCAGTCAAGTCATCATCATAAACACTATGTATGCTCTCTAAGTAGTCTTGCGCTACCATACCAGAAGCTACCATGCTAAACACTACACTTATCAATAATCTTAATGTCATACCTCAAATCTAACGCATACCAATCCCAGAGTGTTGCCAGCTTAAGTTGAGAAATCTCAGTCTGAGGAACACTTCTAACTATACAGGTCTTGCTGATTAAGTACTCACCAAATTACCTATTTTTGTTGTATGATAATTTTTCTTGGCGAAAAAATCAATGTTGGCACTATCAGCCTATTTGAATCAGAAGTAGCACATTGTGCTAAGATTTTGCGAAAGCAAGTTGGTGATACTATAGTCGTACATGATGGCAGCGGATCTGTATATACTTGTACAATTACGTCAATTTCAAAAAAACAAGTACTTGCCCAAATTAATAGTAGTGAAACACATCCAAGGCTCTCAACCATCCACTTAGGCATTAGTTTGACTAAAAATATAGATAGGATCGAGTGGCTAGTCTCTAAAGTAACAGAGATTGGTGTGACACATCTGACATTCATCAAGACTCAGAGGTCAGAGCGATCAAAGTGTAGGATGGATCGTATAGAAAAAATCATGCAATCAGCCGTCAAACAATCTTTGAAGCACTGGTTTGTAGAAATAACACCGACCATTGTACCCTTTGCTGAAATTGTCAAGTCTACTGCTAGCACTAAATATATAGCAAGCTATGCTCCAGAACATGCCAACCTCATGGATGCTGTACCGTCATCTGCATCCATCTTAATGCTTATAGGTCCAGAGGGAGACTTTACCCAAGAAGAAGTCAATGGTGCTAGTCAACATGGCTTTGAATCAGTGAATCTAGGAAGTCAAAGACTCAGGACAGAAACTGCAGGCCTCTATGCCTCCACTCTACTTAGAGCTAGACAGGATCAAGCAAAGTAATCTAGCGTATACTATAGTCCTAGTACCTCTTCTCCTTGCTCGAATACTACATCTACT
>JAHDHH010000083.1:3218-9993 GCA_020631405.1 Saprospiraceae bacterium | reverse complement strand
GTGAATCTTCTCATAGTAAGTCTTGATGGCAAACTCATCTATTTGATACGGCATACTATAGATATTATCATGGTGAAAGATGATTCTTCCTCCACTATCTTCTGAAAATTTCTGCAAAGTGTATTGATAGAGTTTTGGGCTATCAGTCTTAAGTCTAATGATGCCGCCTGACTTTAAAATAGTCTTGTAGAGTGCTAAAAATATCTCTGATGTCAATCTCTTATTTTGCTTGCGATCTTTCAAGAAGGGATCAGGGAAGGTAATCCAGATTTCGTCTACCTCTCCTTTGGCAAAAAAATGCTCTATTAATTCTATCTTAGTTCTGATGAACCTGACATTGTCTAACTTTGAATCAATAGCGGTAGTTGCTCCCTTCCATATCCTAGCACCCTTAATATCAATGCCTATAAAGTTTTTGTCAGGAAACAACTCTGCTAACCCTAGAGAGTACTCGCCTCTCCCACAGGCTAATTCTAGAACAAGCGGATTGTCATTCTTGAAGACATCAGACTTCCACTTACCCGAATGGTCGACGATCACGTCTGGCTGGTGGACAAGCTCTGGTTTGTGATAGTCGTAATTCTCAAAGACATTGGTCATTTCGAGAATCTGAGCAAACTTGTACAATTTATTTTTTCCAGCCATGGTACAAACTTACAACTCCATTTGCTTGACCATGTAATCTAATTGCTGAATTAAATCACGTTTTTCTTCTCCTGGTGCATAGACATAAGACAAGACTAGTACCAAGTCTTTACCTGACTCGGTAGTAATCAAGTTTGCAGTGAATGGCCCACCTGAAAATGAATTAGTCATTTCCCAAAGACCTCTGAGCTCCTTGGCATATTGGCCATCTATCTGAGCAGCATATTCGTAGACCGGTAAGTCATCTTGATTAACGACGAATACGTCATCTGCTTTTTCTGAGTCAACATAGTTAGTCCCATATTCATTGATCTTGTCTATAATCATCTGCTTGGTAAACTGATCACTCTGCACATAGGGTATCTTGAAGAATACCATATTCAGAATAGCATCTTTGGTATCCTTACGGAGCCAGAGCATTGGATCCTCTTCTACAAATTTTGCTTCTTTATAGTCCGCAGGGATTTCTAATTTGACATTGAAGTAGTCTTCTAGCTTAGCTTGGTAGCCTAGGTTGAGATCAAAGGCATAGACACGTTCTTTGAGTTGTTTCTCATCATGTTCATTGACTCGCTTAGCTGCCGCAGAAAAATTAGATGATATAGCATGTGCCAGTGTCTGCCTATCCTTACCGAATAGGTAGATCATGAGTTGGTTTCTTGCCCACTTGTCTCTTCCTACTGAAGAAGATATCTCAGGGTTACGCATGGCCTCACCAATCCGAGTATCACCGATGTCCTTCTTTACCATCCTTGTCGTTGGAGAGTCAAAATCAGACAAGTCAGCCAATACCACATACGTCCTCAGCTCCTTCCTTAATGGCTCAGCATAGAGGTCTTCTGTAGTAAAGTGTCGAAGGTCAAACATTGGCTCTGGGCTAGGCATTATCGGGTATGCAGATCCAAAATAGTACTTGAATGAGTCACCTACCATCCCATCCCAGACATTGTCATCTGCTATGACGACAATCTCATTCATCTTGCCAAGGGCTGTGGCTTTAGCCTCAAATGACTTGGTAACTTCGCCATTGCATGCAAGTAAAAACAGTGCAAGTATACCTATAGATCGGGTACATGTTATGAGTGACTTCACGATAGAGGATTTTATTGACTTAGACAAAATACAATTTCTTTTTTATCTAAGATGCGAGACAGCCTTGAATTGGTGTACGGTTTAGAGCAAGTTAGCGATTACTTTCTCTTCAGTAATCCCCTCAGCTTCAGCCTTATAGTTTCTGACTATTCTGTGTCTCAGTACATAGTTAGCTATGGCCTGTACATCTTCTTTGTCTGGACTATACTTTCCATGGACGGCTGCATGTGTCTTAGCGCCTAGTACGAGGTACTGCGATGCTCTTGGACCTGCTCCCCAGCTGATGTAGTTGTTGACTTCTTCAGTAGCCATACTACTACCCGGCCTTGTCTTAGATGCAATACTTACTGCATATTCTAAGACATTGTCAGCGATTGGCATTTTTCTGATAAGATCCTGATAATCAAGGATCTCAGCGCCACTCATGATAGACTTGAGTTGGACTTTGTTATTGGATGTAGTCGCCTTGACTACTGCTATTTCTTCTTGGTAGCTTGGATAGTCCAATGGTATATTGAACATAAATCTATCCAACTGTGCCTCTGGCAGTGGGTATGTCCCTTCTTGTTCTATTGGGTTCTGTGTAGCTAGTACGAAGAATGGACTTGGGAGCATGTGCCTATCTCCTGCCACCGTCACTGATCTTTCTTGCATGGCTTCTAACAATGCCGCCTGAGTCTTTGGAGGAGTCCTGTTAATCTCATCTGCTAAGACAATATTGGAGAAGATAGGACCCTTATTGAACTTAAACTGTCTATTGTCGTCCATGATTTCAGACCCAATAATATCAGTAGGCATCAAATCTGGTGTAAACTGTATACGCTTAAATTCTAAATCTAAGACTTCTGCAATAGTAGAAACAAGGAGTGTCTTCGCTAAGCCTGGCACACCTACTAGTAGACTATGTCCATTACTGAACAATGAGATAATCACTGTACTTACCACCTCTTCTTGGCCTATGATGACTTTTCCGATTTCTGCCTTGAGTTCTCTATACTTGGCAGCTAAGTTATCAATTGCCTTCACATCTGATGTATTACTCATGTAGTCTGATTTGTGCTGTACTTAATTGAGTTAGTCACTGGTATAACCCACTTTTCAATGAAACAAAGGTAAATAAATAGTAATATGAAACGGTAAGGAAGAAATTATGTTTTATTTCCTTCCAAATTACTACTAGTCAAATATCTGTTCGAATGGTGAAGCTGTAGGGAATTCTATACTTTCGTCAAATCCCGGAATATATACAGCTAAGTTCTTAGCATTGTACTTGCTCACATTGATAAATGACCATGTCATGCCTTCATCAGCAGTGCTTGCCAGTACATAGGTCACTGACTTGTAAGAGTTTCCTCCTATCTCTACTAACCATGAATGAGGTACTAAGAAAAACTTCTCTCCATGCAGTTCGAAGTTATTGTCTACATCCATGACTTCTGCCCCAATGTACTTCAGACCTTGAGTTTTAATCATTTCTAATTCACCAGCAATATCTTTGACTAGGTACTCCTCTCCTCCTCCCATCTCGATGATATTTGGGTGAGTGTACTTTAGGATAGTATTGACATCTTCTTCAATATATGCATTAAGATACTCTTGTGTATTTGTGGTTAATGCTGACTTGATATCTTGAGCTTGTACAGATAGCGCCGCTACAAATACGATGAATAATAAACAAATCTTTTTCATTATTAGTAATTTGAATGTTAGACGCAGGATATCACCTGGGTCATTCTTTTTGTTAATACAATTCTATAAAATAAAGGGGTGTAGCCTTATGCCTACTCAGCAAGTTTCATAATTTCTTCTTCCAACTCGAATTCGTCACCACTATTGTACCCATTGTGAGTATAGGCAATGTTGCCATTCTGATCCACTAGGAATGTTTGTGGTATAGTCTGAAAGTTTAGAGCTCTCATGAGGTCTTGGTTAGTGTCAGCTAGGATGGTGTAATCCCAACCTTTGGTTTCAACAGTTGCAGGTATTTTAGCTAGACTTCTAGCATCATCTATAGTGACCGCCAAGAGTTGAACATTGTAATCTTCTTCCCACTCTTCGTAGTATTCTGCAATAGCATCTAACTCTCTCTTACATGGACTACACCAAGTTGCCCAGAAACTTATAACAGTAATCTTACCTTCTTTAAAAAAATCTGTAGTGTTTACCGTACTACCGTCAAGTGTCTTTAGGTCAGCAGACGGAAATGGGTTAGCAGTTGCCACTGGCTCTGTGATATTGAATACTGAAGCAAACAGTGAGAATGTAAGTGCTACTAGGATCTTCATAGTTATCTATTTAGGTTAATCGATTTAATTTTGCAAATGTAAAAAACAAGGTGTCATTATCATGACTTGTTCTATAGTTTATACAGCAAAACAATACCAAAAGTCTCAAATATTACCTTTGTTAACCAATGTTTAACTACTTTGACCCTTCTTAGTTAAGGATATTAATATTGGACATTATATTTGTCTAAAGAATATAAAACCCTTGAAATGATCAAGCACCAACTTTTTAGAGGATTATTATCCTGTTTTATTGTTATAAGTATGTCCCAGCTCTATGCACAAAATCAGGGCAGAATATCTGGAGGATTTCAGAGTACTGCCAATCTCTTTCTTAGAGATTCTCTGATCGGGGCAGATAATATAGCTCAGTATGACAATGAATTTCTTGGAGCTGAGTCATGGTTAGACTTGCAATATTCTGTATCGGGATTTACGGCAGGAGTAAGGTTTGACCTGTTCAACAATTCTAACCTCCGAAATCCCAACTCTTCTTATACAGACCAAGGCCTGGGTCGATATTTCATTAGCAAAGAAGTAGGCAATCTCGAGGTAACAGCAGGCCATATTTATGACCAAATCGGTAGTGGGATCATTTACAGAGCTTATGAAGCCAGACCACAGTTGATTGACAATGCCCTACTCGGAGTGAGAGGAGTCTATAAATTGAGTGACAATTGGAAGCTAAAAGCTTTTACAGGGAGGCAAAAGATCCTATTTGAGACCTACAGTCCTACTGTTAGAGGGTTTAGTCTTGAGGGATTTGCCCAGCTTGGAAAAGAAAAGAAGGTATCAGTAGCACCAGGGTTTGGATTTCTAAACAGGACTCTGAGTGATGAGGTAGTTAACAAAATGGTGGGCATTCTGACGAGCTACGATGATGAAGATAGGTTTGATCTTGCTTACAACGTCTACATGGGTAGCTTCTACAACACTCTAAATATTGGACCATTCGTCTGGTATACGGAGGCAGCTTACAAGGGCGGCGATTCATACTTCGACCCCAATGCAATCAAGGATGCCTCAAAGGCTAGTAGCTCGATAGGTAAGTATGTAAAGGATGATGGGACGGTATTCTACAATAGTATTAGCTATGCAGGCAATGGGCTAGGTATCACCTTAGAAGGTAAAAGAACACAAAATTTCAATATCAGAGTAGATCCAACACTGAGAACTAATCAAGGTCTGATTCACTTCATCCCACCGATGAATAGGCAAAACTCTTACAGACTCACGACGAGGTATCAACCAGCTACTCAAGACCTCAGCGAACTAGCATTCCAAGCTGATGTACAGTATAGGATTAAGAAGAACCTCAGTGCATCGGTCAATGTTTCTAATATTACTGACCTTGACAATAACCTCCTATACAGGGAATTATATACTGAGGTGGTCTACAAGTATGAACGTAAGTGGCAAATGACTGGAGGTGTCCAGGTACAACGATACAATCAAGAGATCTATGAAGTCAAGCCAGAAGTGCCTATTGTAGAGACTTTTGTTCCTTATATGGACTTCCTCTACAAGATATCAAGAAAAAAGTCTATCCGTACAGAACTCCAATATATGTCTACCGGCGAAGATAGTAAGGGTGTCAAGCACGACTATGGTGACTGGCTCTTTGCCCAAGTTGAACTAGCTCTTGCTCCACATTGGTCATTCACTGTATCTGATATGTACAATGCGGTTCCAGGGAAGAATAGCCCAACTGATGCTAATGGAGAATCACTTGCTCTACACTACCCTAGGGTAGACGTATTCTATGTCAACAAATCAAATAGATATTCTTTGAGTTATATCAAACAAGTGGAGGGTATCGTTTGTACAGGTGGTATCTGTCGTCTTGAACCAGCATTTAGTGGGGTAAGATTGACTGTTAGTTCAACATTTTAATTTATTAATATTCAAGTCATTATAATGAATAAGTTACATGTTTTAATAAGTGCATTAGTATTGATTTCTCTAGTAAGTTGTGAAGAGAAGAGTATCACTATTCCGGACTTTGAAGTACCTGTATCTGACAAGGTGGTATTGATAGAGGAGCTGACCGGAGTCAGTTGTCCTAATTGTCCTGCGGGAAGTAGTGAGTTACAGAATATCATTACAGACTTCGAAGGCTTGGTAGTTGGAGTAGGTATTCATGGGGACTTCTTAACAGAACCTGTCGAAGGGCATAGTATCTATGACTTCAGAACAAATGTAGCCTCAGAATTAGAATCTCACTTTGCTCCTTTCTTGGGCAAGCCTGCAGCTGTCATTAATAGAGTACAGTTTCCTACGGAAGACTTTCTCGGCATTGACAATATAGATCTCTGGCAGCAATATGTCCTAGCTGAATTCAACAAGTCAAGTCAAATCACCTTCGAATACAATATAGACTATGATCCGGCGACTAGAACAGTGACACTTGGACTTGACATCTTTCCTGTAGTTGACCTTCCTGGTCAGTATGCGCTTAGTCTGATGGTTACAGAAGGTCATATCATCGATGCACAGAAAAATGTCAGCGAAATCATAGACGACTACGAACATGAGCATGTACTGAGAGATATGATGACAGCTACCTTAGGTGATCCAATTGGTAGTAACTTAGAGCAAGGTAAGGCAGTATCAAAGACTTATACATACACCATTCCAGAAAGTGACAACCTTTGGGTACCAGAAAACATGGATATCGTAGGATTTGTCACTGATATAACCGGAGGAGAGGAAGAAGTACTACAAGCATTTGAAGCACATATCATTGAGTAGTA
>JAHDHH010000083.1:0-3118 GCA_020631405.1 Saprospiraceae bacterium | reverse complement strand
TAGGCATAGTGCTTAATCTCAAAGATTACTTCGTCTTGTCCGCAAACATACCAAGTCTCTTAAGCAGCGGTGGAACACAACATATCACTAAAAAAGGCCCTTATAACGTGAGTCATAAGAGCCTTTTACAATTGTTAGTCGTCTATTAACTAAGCATTTTGTTGTTGTATCCCATAGTAGGATACTATCTTCTCTAAGTGTTCGATACTATCTCTTGTAATCAACTTGCGTTGTCTTGAGTGGCTTTGCTTAGCCTCGAAGACAGTTGATAAATTCTCTGGCTCATATACTGTGTAGTATTGAAACAGTCTATTTTCTGGTAATCTTAGTCCATAGGCACTAGATACTGGTATCTTATCTCCTTGGAACATTGGGTTCAATTGTCTCAACAACTCTGAGTCTACATTAAGCGATTCGCTTAATTGAGCTAGTGATCTCTCCTCTGCAGGTGTAATAACAGTAGTCTGTTGGTAGATATCTTGGTAACCTTTAGGAGTGAGATTATGACTATGGTAGTAGTTGATCAAGTATGAAGCCGCTATGATTCTTGGGATATACTTCTGAGTTTCTTTAGGCAAATAAGATCTAAGACTCCAATAATCCTTCTTTCCTGACTTTCTCATAGCTCTTCGGATATTACCTGGGCCACAGTTATATGCAGCCATCGCTAGTGTCCAATCGTCAAATTGGTCATAGAGGTCTGACATATACTCTAGCGCAGCTATAGTTGAGAGCATCGGGTCTACTCTTTGGTCGATATCTTTGGTTTTTTCAAGACCATATTGTCGACCAGTTGCTGGCATAAATTGCCACAAGCCTCTAGCTCCTGACTTAGATTGCGCATTGTGATTAAGTAGTGACTCTACTACAGCTACATACTTTAGCTCCTGAGGTAGTCCTCTCTCTCTGATTTGCTCTTCGAATATTGGGAAGTAGACAATCGCCTTGCCTAATAATTTTTCTGTATAGTGTCTGTGCTTGACAGTATATTGTAATATACGTTCATGTACCTCCTTGCTGTAGGCCATGTCTATATTTCCAGATATGTTATTTAACCTGGTTTTGATAAGTTCTACTTGAGGTTTTTCACCAATACTATCGAAGTTGAGCTCACTGTACTTACTGACGTGACCAAATACTGATGCATTTAAGAAAAACAAAGCAAAGCTTATCGCAATTACTTTTACGATAACAACTTTAGTGTTCATAGGATAATGTGTAATTAAATCGTTTTTTGAGAAACTGTTCTGTTCTCTAATTATGTGTGGTTTAGGTTAACAATTGAGTTATAAAAATTCGGATATATGTAAATAATTTGTAATATGTTTTATTCGGACTGCAAAAGTAATTAGTTTTTCAAAATCCTAAAGCTTTTGCGTTATTTTTTACATTAAAATATTTTCTAATGTTTTATATGCAAGTACTATGCCATAATGTGCAATGGCTCAGCCTCGTTTTCGGACACATGCAATACGACAACTTACTTGTCGATTACCCCTAAGTGTAAAGTGATTATTTGTTTTGTTGAATGTGGCAACATAGCTTGAATCCGCCGTCTTTACTGGTGTTTCAGCCTATTTCCCAAAGATTAGATTATAGAATGCAATTCTTCTAAAGATGTTTCTTGCTTATCGCCTGTTAACATATTTTTAAGAGAGTACATACCTGATGCTCTTTCATCTTCACCAATAATGATGATAAACGGCACTTTTCTAGCATTGGCGTACTTCATTTGTTTTTGCATCTTGGCTGCTTTGGGGTAGATATCTACTTGCTTACCGCCTGCTCTAAGCTTAGATGCTAGGTCAAATGCTGGCCCAAGTGACTCAGGGTCCATTGGTAAGATCAAGGCATCTAGTACATTACCAAGCTCACTAGGGAATCTCTCCAATGTCTGCATCACATCAAATATCCTCTCTGCCCCAAAGGATATCCCTACACCTGACATATTAGGCATACCAAAGAGACTAGTCAAGTCAGCGTAGCGACCTCCAGCTGCGATACTTCCCATTGGTGTCTCTGTAGACTCTACCTCAAAAATACACCCAGTGTAATAGCTCAACCCTCTCGCCAGTGTCGGATCTAGGGTAAATGTATTCGTTGGACTATAATTGCTTAAGTATGTCTGTATTTGGTGGATTTCGTCAAAGCCTTCAGCTCCAGCTGGTGTTGTACTCACCTTTGCTTCAAAGACTGCAGGATCTGTCTCGTTAACTAGTTCAAGCACCTTGATAGCCGCTTCCTGGTCCACTCCTCTGTAGTCAAGGTCTTGTAATACTCCTTGGTCTCCTATCTTATCTTTCTTGTCAAGGGCTACAGTCATATCTACAAACTTGTCCTCAATACCTGCATATTGCGCAACACCTAGCAAGATCTGTCTGTGATTATATCTGATATTCACCTTGAGGTTAAGCTTAGAGAATACTGTATCGAAAATTTGTAGAAACTCCGCTTCGTAGATCAATGACTCCGACCCAATCACATCAGCATCACACTGGTAAAACTCCTGGTATCTACCCTTCTGAGGTCTATCTGCCCTCCAGACGGGTTGGATCTGATATCTCTTAAATGGGAATTGTAAGTCATTTTGGTGCATGACCACGAATCTCGCAAATGGCACTGTCAAGTCATAGCGCAACCCTCGCTTAGCAATACTACTAATGAGCTTGTCAGAGTCCTTGGCCTCTAGTGCTTCAGCATTGGCCTTCGCTAAGTAGTCACCATTATTCAGTACCTTGAAGAGTAACTTGTCTCCTTCTTCTCCATACTTGCCAGTCAGCGTCGCAAGTGCCTCCATAGCTGGAGTCTCTATTGGGGCATAGCCATAGGTAGCAAATACTTCCTTAATAGTTGTGAAGATGTGCTCTCTCTTCAATACTTGCTCTGAAGTAAAATCTCTGGTGCCTTTCGGTAATGATGGTTTCATACGATCGAGTTCCTTTCTTTTGGACAACAAAAGTATTTGTTATTCTTTAACTCAATTGCTTCTCGGAGGATCTTCTATTGTTTTTTCTTAGCTTAAGCCTCCACAAACCCTACTTCGCAGCAGCAAACTGCTTCAAAAATCTCACATCATTCTCGAATAAGAGTCTGATGTCATTGATCTTGTACTGGAGCA
>JAHDHH010000030.1 GCA_020631405.1 Saprospiraceae bacterium | reverse complement strand
ACGTAAGCTCTGCATCCAATCCTGCATCTGCTACTGGCTCTGCTTCGATTATGACCATGACTTCTTCACTAGCAGGTAAACACGGATTTACTCCTGCCACTGTATAAGTAAACAAATATTCATTTGGCCCTTCGTTATCTACCGTGAAGGTTCCAGCTGTAGCATCGAATCCACCTGAAGGTGTTATTGAAGTTTCTATCCAGGTACCACCACTATCCTCTCCAGTCAGCAAATCAGATAAGATTACTATTCCAGTCTCTGAATCACAGAATACAGTCGAACTAGGAGTTCCTGCTGTTGCAGCTTGATTGACCGTAAGTGTCACCATAGAGGTTTCCGGACAACCTGGGTTAGGCATTATAGTTGGTGTAAATATGAATGTATACAAGCCAACACTACTAGTGCCGTCAATTGTTACTAAATCTCCAGTTAACACTCCAGTAGTAGGATTGCCAGCTTGCTCGGACCAACTTCCATCGACTGTATCATCTGTCTCTGATTCAACACTCAAATCTATAGTTGCTCCACTATTACATACTGGATCTAATGGATCAACGACTAAGTTAGGACAGTCACAATCGGTCACAGTTACCATTAAGTCACCCATAGCCTGACCACATGGATCAGTTCCATTAGTGGTAGTAAATGTGATTGTTATTGGAGAACTGGCCTGTAAGTTTGCAAAGTCAACCATAGTAGGATCTGACAAGTCTAAATCAGTAGATGGCAACGTAGATGTCCAATTACCTATCATAGATGTAGTCGTACCATCAAAGTAAGATGTCAGATCTATAATATTAGACAGTGCACCACCCGTTTGATTTGGTTGATTACATGCTGTTGCAGGATTGAAACTTACAACCAAAGGATCAACTACTGTAATCATTTGTGTAGATATAGAATCACAATCGATAGCAGGTGCATCTAGCTTAAAGGCTACTTCATAGGTACCTGCTGCACTGTTTTCATCTACAGTGAACATCCCACCTACTAAGTCCACAGTACTGTTTACTCCACCATTAGTGGCTGTACCTAGGCTCCATGTTCCTGGCTCACTAATATTCTCCAAGAGTGTAAGATCTACTGATCCTCCAGATGTACAAAGATCTGATGGAGGGTCTGTCAATAATGATGGACATGGTGGCAATGTACAATCTACTATCGATACCGTAACTACTACAAACTCATCTGGACATGGATCACCATCTGGTGATGTCACTGTGTACGTAAATTGAATTACTGTACCAATTGGTATCTCTGGCATTGTCATGAAGTCAATATTGTCGATACTCTGACCTCCCGATAACAATCCAAAGTTATCTGTCCAGACTCCACTAGGGTCACTTCCTGGGGTAAGTAAAGCTTCAATATTTACAATATTAGATAATGTACCACCATTGGTTGGTACTGCGTTACATGCTTCCAAATTACTCATCGTTAAATCAACGAATATTGGTTCGAATATTGTCAATGTCTGTTGACTTTCCTCTATACAGGTACCTCCGTTAGGATCTGCATTCTCATACAGGAATACATAGGTACCTGGTGCTGTATTGTCATCAACTATTATACTGGATGATGTCATTGTAATTGTCAGAATATCTCCAGTCCCATCATTAGTCATTGACCAACTACCCGGATCAGTATCAGATGTGATATAATCAGCCAATGTTATAGTTGTATCCTTAGCACATACAATAGGCAAGGCAATTGTTGACGCATCCTTACAATCACAGTCTTTTACTTCTACTCTGACTTCTCCTTCTGCTGGCTGACAAGGTGCAACAGCTCCTGATCCCATAAATGTAAAGATGTATACAGAGTTGACACTTAAGCCATCAAAACAGACATTATTCACATTACTAAAGTCTCCACCATCTAGTTCGTATTGAGGATCGGGGATCCAATCTCCCATTGTAACTCCAGCAGTAATGAGTGTATCAAAGTCAATACATATCTGTCCCACCCCAGTATCCATATTACAAACATCTACTTGTTCCGTTATGGTGACAGTCTGAGCCTCATTGATCACAAAGTTCAAGGTATCTGCAACAACACCACAACCTGCCTCTAGACCATCTAAGGTATATACAATAGAATAATCACCGGCTATAACTCCCACTGGTATCTCTAAAGAAGAATTTGGTGCTCCTGGATTAATAAATGACATCCCACCATCAGGACCATTCCAAGTCCATGTACCTGCATCTGATGGAATCTCTCTATTGTCTAGGTTGATACTTTCAACCATGTCATTACATAATGTATCGATACTTCCTACTACTGCAACTGGGCAATTACAATCCTCTACTGTAATCATGATAGTCTCACATGCATCACCACACTCCACACCTGACACACAATATGTAAACTGATAATCACCATCTGATAATCCATCAAATTGCAAGTTTGCAAAATCTGCAGCTCCTCCAAAGACAAGATTATCATCTGTCCAACTACCACCTGTAGGCGATGCGTTGTCAGTAAGGTCAACAGATGACCCAGGTCCCAAATCTTTATTGTTACAAATATCTGCTTCTGGAGTAAGTATGACAACTTGTGGTTCTTCATATTCCAATACAAATTCTCCAGGTCCTTCACAATCACCATCTGTAACAGTGACGATGTATGTGCCAGCAACAGAAGTAGTCAATATACCTCCATTAGCACCACTGATCACTCCATTTGCCATAGCAGCAGCATCCCATACAAAGGAGAAGCTTGGGTTTGCATCTCCTGCATCAAATACCGCGGTTGATACCGCGTCATTACATACTGTTACACTGTCACCTGCAATCTGCAATACAGTATCTTCAGACACTGTTACTTCAGAAGTCTCCATGCATCCGTTAAAATCAGTTACTGTCACAGTAATAGTTCCATCGTTAGTGCCATCAACTATTGTAGATGAACCTGAATCACCAGTAGACCAAGATACTGATTGATAAGAATCAGACAATCCTAAGGTCGTGCTTCCACCAGAGCAAAATGATGTCGCTCCGGTAATTGTTGGAGTTGGTGCATCAAAAGTATTAATCTCTACTTGGGCAAATCCTTCGCATTGGTCTGCGTCTGTTAGTGTTATGGTAAACGACACATCACCTGATAATGCAGGTAGCATATAATTACAACCTGTATTCCCTGCTAAATCCCAAGTAATACTTGTATAATCCCCACAGTTCACCACTGTTGCCATTCCATCACTACCAACACAGACATCTGGAGCATCAATTATAACTGGAGTAAATGCTTCAACTATAAGTTCTTCTTGGCCAAGGCACTCTATGTCTGAGTAATCAGATATAATAGTGTAGCAACCTGGCTGAAGAACAACATAACCCGAACCAAATAATTCAATAGGTGGTGCTGTTGGATCATTTTTATCTATGATATCAATACTCGTAGCAGTAATAGGTTGTGACTCGACATAATACTCACTACCGTTTGGAGTACACTCAATAAAATCTATTGTTATCTCTGGGCCTTCAATTGTGGTAAGTTCAAAAGGTTCCGTAATAAACTCACATCCCAGTTCATCTTGACCGGATAATGTAATTTCATAAAGTCCAGCATCTGTAATTTCATTGATTCCTGGGATAATTAACTTGTCATGAACTATGAACTCTCCAGGATTGAAATTAAATACTGTATTTGCTAAATTTCCGCCAGTTGGACTACTCCAATCCCACACAAGATTAGTTTCAGCAATTTGAGGATTTGATAAGTCGACATATGTCAAAACTAAATCATCATCTGTTGCATCTTCACAATCTAGGCATAATTCATTATCTCCTTGTATCTCTAAAATGAGCTCTGGTCTCATATCAAAATTGAAACAAGCTTCCCCCGTACAATTCAGATTATCATCTGTCACTACCACACAAAGTGTATGTATCGTCCCTGGTGGGTATGCTACCCCGTCATTGAATAAGAAAACATCTGACCCCGTGGACCCATCTGACCAAAGATAGGTTACGCCTGTACTCGAACCTCCTGAAAGGTTTGGTCCAAATGTTTCTGAATCATTAAAACAAATTATTTCAGGGTCATCTAGATTATCAAAATCTACTAACAACTCAGGATAAACTGTCACTGTAATCATCATCGTCGGACCCGGACAAATTTGACCATCCGCTTGTGCAAACATCTCATAGGTAACTGTCTGAATCATTGTAGTTGTGTTAGTCAACAAGTCGTCTATTGTACCACTTCCATTGAATTGTTCGAATGGTGTAACTCCTGTCACTCCTCCAGTAGAGGTAGCTGTCACACTAATCACAGTACTTGCAAGACCATCTGTAGATTCTACTGGGATATTCAACATATCCGTAAAACATATCTCTGTTCCTTCTGCCTCAACTTCTGGGAGGTCATCACAAGCTATAAAGGCATCATAAGCAGCAGGAACATCACCAGCACACTTTGTATCACCCCAGCATCCTGTCTCACCATCTGCAAATGGATAGAATGACATTGAAAGATCATTACTCATCTCACATTCATCACTAGATGTAAACTCTCCAACACAGATATCAAAACAAACCTCATAATCCATCGTACTACCACATGGCATTGGGTCTCCCCACCCTTCATTAGGATTTCCAGATGCAGCACCTGTGCACGATTGTCCACTACCAGGTGTATAAGAATACCATCCCGCTGGCAGTGGATCTCCAGCTGCTAGTCCCGCTGAACATGGGCATGGACCTTCAAATGTCTCATGACAGAGTTCTAGATTTCCAGTAACTGGATCATTGTAGGTACATAGGAATGGATTCCCTTCTACGTAGGTGACTTGACCTTCTTCCCACCACATCCAACCTTGTCCATTAGGACTTGTAGATGTAGGGTCAAAACAAGCTAAATCCCAACCTGGTCCAAACTTCGGAGATATTCCTTGAAACCACTGACATGATGTCTGTGTATTGTCAAATGTAAGACTATAACATACAGTCACCATCTCACCCATACAGAATGGTCCATTGAGGTCTAAACCTAGGGTGCCATCTGGATCATTCTCTCTCCAAATGATTTCTATTTCTTGGTTAATAGAACACATCGCATAATCTGGTGTAGTAGTTACACACAACTCAAATGTTTGATCACAAACATCACCATCTATGAATGATACTTCTATCCAATAAACACTATTTCCATTGACTGGATAATTATTAGCATTGACTGTATTACCAGGACTCTCAACACAACTCCCTTCATTAGCTGTCATTAACTGGCTATCTGTACAATCTACATCCCCAGCAGTTGTAGGTTGGTATACTGAGATACCTCCTAACCAACCTGATGTGACTAACGTGATATTCATCAATGATGAGTTACCGTCAGTATTCACTTGATACCACACTGAGTTAGGAGCATCTGTAAAACATTGTGAATCAGAACATGCATAGTCTAGACAACCATCTATACACTCAGCTACTGGTGGAGTGACATCATCAGTTGGTGACTCAGGCTCTATCGTCTGATCTGCACCTATCATTGTACAGTCATCTACATAGGCACATGGCGCATCCTCCTCGACTAATGATACAGAGAATGTACCGCAATCATCAGCATCTGACGACACCTTAATCCAGAGTATCTCTCCATTATCTATAAATGACTGCATACAGCCTATTTTATACTTTAATGGTAGTTCATTACAACCTGCCTCTAACACTGGCAGAGTACCACCAGCACAACCAAAGGTTGGTGGTGCATTGTAAATCTCTACTGCTGTGGTATTTCCTATGTCTCCTCCAGTAATATCAATCTGTACTCCATCATTCCCTGATGGCGTGTAGATCATCCATATACTATTCGTTTGAGAGGTAGCTGCACATTCTTGGTTGTCATAGTCTTCACTGGCACAGCATGTAGTACCATTGAATGTACCTCCACCAGATAGATCTACTACATCATCAGCAATAATTGGATCATCAGCACATGGATCATCGCCTTGAGGTGCCTCATATACTGTCATTGTTACTGTATGTGTTCCTTCGTTAGGGTTTGCCATTGCAATGTAGTAGGTAGCTCCTCCTACTAGATCGAATATATCTAGTGGAATATTGGTAATATTAGCACAGTCTTGTCCATCAGCTAATGTAGCTACTGGGCAATCGTTTTCGAATACAGCTAAATAACTATCAGCACTTAAGTTTTCTATGGTAATTCCATACCCAGCAGGTGGCAGAGTAATCTCATACCATACAGTTGGATCGGTGGCAAAGTCAGCATCACAAGATGTTCCAAGAGTAATTATATCAGGACATGCTAATGTATTATCAAAGTCAAAATCGAACTCCTCACAAAACATGTTCACTGTAATTGGAATCGCATTGTCACACAAATCATTAACTGCTGAACCAGACTGTCCGGCAGGTATATCTCCTGGCAATAAAAAGTCTACCTCAATATCAAAGTCTATCTCTCTGGTATCTTGAGAGCCAACCATAATATAATAAGTGTTGCCTGGAATCAAACATCTCAGTTCCAATAATCCGTCTGCATTACACTCTAATCCATCATCCAAGGCCATCGTAAAGGCAGTACAATCACCTGGCGATACTCCTCCATCAAATGCTTGAATACCATATCCAGTACCCGCTGGCATAATATTCGAAGTGATCACATCAGCTCCTGTGAATCCTCCTGTTGCTGGAAATTCGAACGTAAACCATGCAGTAGCAAATTCGCCACCACCATTGCCGCAATCATACAATACTGGATCTTGTGTACAGTTATTTGTAGATGATGAAGTAGGTGTAGGATCTGTCTCATCTATCAATATCGATGTATCACAAATGTCATTGACACAACCGGTAGTTACTGTAATACATAGGTCTGCCGTACCACCTAAGTTATTGCCTGTACCTATCATCACTGTGTAAGTAGTGTTGGCTGCTAATAAGCCTGTAACATCTACTGGTCCAGTATCTGAGACGTTGGTACACCCAATAATATTAGCTGCACAAGGACTATCAAAGACTTGAATCCATATATCATCCATGATAAGTATGTCATCTAATGCTACTTGCAAAAAGACATCATCACCATTCGGAAATGCAGGATCAGCATCTGTAGTGAACTGATAGTAAATCGTATTATACATTTCAATACCACACATATCTTCACCACAGGCATCTACGTTGCAAATAGGCACGCAGACCAAGTCACCTGCTAACTCATCTGGGTTAGTCACTAATGTACCAAAATCAGTAGTATTGGGCATAGTACAGTCCTCAAACAATTGGCATGTAGGATCTGTCACGTCTACAATTGAGATATTGAATGTACCTTGATTGGTAAACCCAGACTCTGTCGACACCACTATTAATATTTCATCACCAGTCTCTAGGCAATCAAAGTTTTCATCAAGGCTCAACTCCATTAAATCAGTACCCAAGGGCCCACAATATTCTGCAACAAGCGTAGGGTCAGTTTGTGGCATATAAGTGATTCCATCATTGGCTTGACAACCAATAATCATAGCTCCAACATAGATATCACCTGGGATACTATTGGTTCCGTCATCTTCTACATTAATACTCAACACTTGACCATCAACTGTCACTACATGCTCATACCATACTGTACTCTCAGCTAGGACATCATTCCCACAGTTAGTAGTAATTGGTGTAGGTTGAGATGCACAAAGTGTAGTACCATTTATAATCGCTGCTAGGGGTAAGTCCTCAGCATTTGCACAGTCATTGTTAGGTGGTCCTGCTGCTGGCATTGGGGTTACAGTCAATTCAAAGTTACCCGCTTCTCCAGGGCTCACTACAAACCAATCAAATGCCTCACTACCCACAGCAATAATCAAGGTGGTATTAGCATCTACACAGGTCAATTCTACTCCATTGGGGTCACCAAGGGCTGCACACAACTCACCAGTACCGTTGACAAGGTCCCAGTTCACTACATTAGTAGTAGTACCTGGACAATCTTCCCAAACTGAGATAGAGCCTGCTGTCATAGCTGGTGCTACCCCTCCTGCTAGAGTAATTACAATATCCTCAGTTAAAGCCCCTGTAGTATATTCATAATAGACTACATGTCCGTCATTGAAGTTGCCTCCATGGCAAGACAATGGATCTCCTGTCGCACAAACATTATTACCTGCCACTGTGCCACCTACTCCTGCTGGCAAAGAGGTATCTGCCATTGTACAATCTTCATTTGCCGACACTGGATTTGGTAATGGCGTAACAGTCACTGGTCCTGTCTCTACTAAAATAAAATAACCAACTGTATAATCACTTATTACCGTACCATCAGTGCATCCTAAAGAAGTAAGACCAGTACAATCTTTTTCTGGTCCTCCCGCATACTTCACAGCGGTAAATAATTCGTAGTCGGTACCTGTAATATCAAACGATGGAACACCTGCACTTGGGTGGAAGTAATACCAGATACCTGGATTAGTGCCACTTACGCAGGTTGCTTCTTGTGGATCAGGACAATAAGTGGCCGGTGCTCCAGGTAGATCGTAGATCTCACCACACTCCAGTACATATGCTCCTGGCATACCATCTGGGTCAAAATCTTCCGCATCTGCTGCATCAATACAGATATCACCATATGCTAGTCCAGGACCCTCATTCACTGCGATATCAAATGTTCCTTCATCAGCTTCTACAGTATTAACAGCTATTAATAGTACATCGTCTTCTTTTAAACATTGCAAGATCAATTCGTCTCCCACAACACATCCATTCAATGCTTCTGGGTCGCCACATACTGTCGTACTACCATCTGTCGCATTGATATAAGCAGTAATTGTTGGATTCATAATAGGATCAGTGGCTCCAGGAGTCAAGCTGATCGTCAAGTCTTGAATGTCATCTAATACAGTATAGGTAAACCATACTGAAGCATCTTCGCCTGCTGTCACACACGTCCCTACTACCTCTCCTGTTTCTAAGTCTGCACAGGCATTAGTCATACCTGTACCTACTGCTATAGCATCGACACAATCATCGTTAATAGGCTCTATTACCAACTTAATATTGAATGTAATAACGCCTTCCATGTCTGATCCAACTATGATGTAGTATGTATTACCTGCTACAACTGGTACTGATCCATTGACACCTGACATACCTGTACCACCATCTGGTCCTAGGACATCTAGGCATGGTGAGGTCGCTGGACTTGGTGGGATATCACAATCTGTGAAAGCATCCGTGACTACTAGGTAAGGTGCTCCTGGTCCTGCTATATCTTCTATTTCTATGGCAGTGACATCTGTAGGAATTGTAATCTGGGTATAGACTACAGGGTCAGTATCAAAGTTTCCACATCCTGTATAGACATAGGCTTCAGGACATGCCCCAGTATTATCTACCATGACCTGAGTAAATACACAAGTCGTTAGTGGTGTTACATCTGGAATGTCATTGTCAGAACAATGATCTGCGACTACCGAAGGCAGTCCTTCATCAACGGTAATATCGAAATCACCCGCATCGGTTGGGAATGTCCCATCAGCTGTAGTCACAGCAATCAAGATTATTTGATTCTCTAGTAAACAGATTGCATCTGAGTCACAACCGATTTGAGTTAATGCATTACAATCCAATGTCGTGACATCATTAACATTTGTATAAATGGATACTGATGGAGACACAATTGCATCGGAAGGAACACTAAGTGTACCATTTGGTGTAATCGTTACTGATAGTGATTGGATATCTTGAGATACCGTGTATTGGTACCATACAGTAGGACCAGTCAATGCACAAGTTGTAATTAATTCACCGCAATTATTTGTTTGGTCGATAAGTGTAGTAGATGGTGCTGTCTCTACTAGGTCAGTAGCTGCTGCACAGTTGACATTAGTAGGCTGAAGGTCTCCTTCTGTCACTGTAATATCAAACATAGCTGACCCAGTCAACGGTGCAGGGTCTCCATATACTGCAATATAGATCTCATCGTCTTGGCTTAGACAAGTCGGAGTCTCTCCACAAGGAAACGCAACTCCAGTACAGGCGTCAGTATAGACCTGAAAATTAAGCCCAGTAGACACCTCAACTTCTATATCTTGAATGTCTGCAGATACTGTGTACACAAACCATACACTACCTAGCTCACCTGCACATGGTACCTCTCCCATATCTAGTGTAGCACACTCCATTTCTTGATTTATAAGAACTGAAGCATTATTTGGTGAACCTGTCCCAATTATTGTAGCATTTGGATCACACACATCATTCGCTGGACTTGGCTCGATATTGATTGTGAATGTCATCATATTGTTAACATCGATACAATCATCACCTAGTCCACTATCATCGATTCCATTTGGGCCAAATGAATATGGTGTGACTTCTACGTTCTCTGTAATAGTGACTGCTGTAAGGTTAATTGCTGTCCAACCCATAGCTATATCTACTCCAGGACCTGGCATCGGACCTACACCTGTAGTTCCAAATCCTAGGTCTATTGCATTCTCTGTCTCCCATATATAGTTTACATCTGCTGCTAAAAATGGTGCATTTGAAGTAAAGTCATAATCATCTGTGACTACCTCTCCATTACAATAGGTAAATGACATGTCTAGATTAGGACCTATTGGGACTACTACATCTGGTATTTCACTCACTACTAGTGCTATCTCTGCTACTGCAAAGCAACCTGTGTCATCATCTGTTACTTGTGCATAGATGGTATTAGGTGTGGTTAAGGTAGTAGGATCAATAGTATAAGGGGCAGTGATAATCCCTACTCCATTATCCGCTAGGGCATTGGCCATATCATCATAGTAAACTACTGTAGCATTTACTATCCCATCATCTACAAAGTCAGTAGCTGCAGAGGTGTTTTGGCCATCTGCATTGCCATTCATTGACTCGGCATCTTCTAGCTCATATGTGAACATCCCGGTGCCAAATCCTGTCTCGCATGCAGTAAGTTCAGTGTTTGTTACCACTGGTGGTGGAACGACTTCTAATGTAACTTGAACTATTTCCCAACAATCAGTTTGAGCACCTCCAGGCACGTTATCTTCAACTCGGGCATATAATAAACCTGCAACTCCACCAGATGTTGGTACACCTGGGTCTAATGTTGTAACATCTATAGGGTATGGTGTAATAACTCCACCACCTACTACACTACCAAGTTCAGCATCTGCCTGAGATGTGTAATACAATATGGTCATTGTTACGCCTCCAGAAATTTGACCTCCGTCATTTTGATTACCGCCAGTTGACCATAGAGCATTGTCAAAAGAATCTCCAAGAACAAATGTTCCTGTATTAAGGTCACCTATGTCATCTGGACAAACTTTCAGATGTGTATTTTCTGCAATATCTGGTGAAGTATCCACAACTGTAATGTCGTAACTGCCATAGACTGGTGTATTATCTCCACTTTCAACATAGAGTACAGAACCAGGATCAGCACAATTACCGTTTACAAACGGAGTACTACAATCATCATAAAAGATATCACCTATAGCAGCAGTTCCTGAGCTGATTGAAAACGTGATTTGATGAGATGTAGCATCATTTGGCACTACATATTCATGCCATACCATTCCGTCTGAAGAACACGTATTATCAACGGTATTAGCACCAATGCTTAAGGGTCCTTCAGCTGCTTGATTAGCATCAAGGCAATCATCGTTCTCAAATGGCGTGAAAGAAAAATCTATATCAAGATCTCCTTCATTCCCAGGGTCGGCTGCTATTGCAAGAATAAAATTTCCTGTTGGTGAACAAAACTCAACAGTTCCATCAACAATTGCATCCATTGAGATTTCTACAAATGGTCCTGCACAGGTTGGTGCAACTCCTAGAAAATATGGTCCTGTTCCCACTGCAATTCCATCTATAATGTCCATAGAGTAGGTACCAACACCTCCTGATGTAAACCAATAATACTGATCTAATGCACCAGCGCCAAGGCCAGAAGCGACAAAACTTCCATCATTGGTAGTCATATCTGCACCCAATATATTAACTGTGTTTCCATCTGGATCAAGGTTCACAGTCATATTAGAACAAATATCATCCTGTGCTATCAGACTAGCAGTAAAGAAAATAGTGAAAACGAGAAGTAAAAGTCTCATCATTTGCATGATAATTTCGTTTAATTAGGTATAATTATTATTAAAGTCATAGGTATCGCTATACACCATTGTGCAGAGACAATTAGTTGTATTCAAATTCGGACACTTACAGATTTCGCGGATCTATAAGGACTGTGTATAGTTAAATGTGGAGTCGCTTGTCTAGGCTTAGTGCTTTGATAAGCAGGTATGAATATACAAGCATAATTTTTGAAAAAGAAAATAAATCGAGGGTTTTCCATAGTGTAAATAACACATGCAAATAATATACCATATTTAACATATTGTTAATCAGTAGACTTGATTCCCTATTTCTCCATTTTAACATTTTGATCCTTTCATTAGCAATTTGGATACCTTAACTCCGCTACATCACCTAAAACTCTAGGGTTAGCCTACCTCTGATCCTATAAATGATCAAGCGCCTTGCCTCATTTTTGTTGCAAAATATTGTTTTGCTCACAGGGCTAAAACTTTCAAATTACTAGGCAATTGACGTGAATTTAGGTTGTTGCAATATTTTATTTTGCAACCACAAATCAGCCACCACTCCAGTGATTTACTATTAGATATTCTAATTCTTGGAATAAAATATGCAGAAGTTGTTTGCATACTACACATAATAGAGGTATGTTTGAATTATGAAGTCACTTGCTTTTAATACTTATTATTGGTCTTTCTGTTTCTGGTATCAGTGACAGGAGACTCGAAGTATTGCGTAGCATTAACATATAACACAATAACGAAGAGTCTGAATTTCAGGCTCTTTTTTTTATGTCTAGTTAATACGAAGTATGTCAAAGAAGACACAGATCTACATCCAGGGTTACTCAGGGTCGTTTCACGATGAGGCGGCTAACCAATACTTCAATGAGGAGTATACAGCAGTGCCTTGTGACTCATTCGACCAATTAGGTCGTCAACTTTCTAATGGGTCAAGGCAGGATTGCGCAGTGATGGCCATCGAAAATTCGATTGCTGGATCTATCCTACCCAACTATCGCATACTTAGGGAGCATGGATTTGCAGTCATCGGAGAGGTATACCTCAGGATTATCATGAATCTCATGGCGCTACCTGGGCAGACTATTGAGTCATTGACGGAGGTACACTCCCACCCTATGGCACTCAAGCAGACACTTGGCTACCTGAGTAAGTACCCACACATCAGATTGGTAGAGAGTGAGGACACTGCCCTCTCAGCTAAGCGGATCAGAGAGCAGGGATTGACAGGGATAGGCTGTGTGGCAAGTGCAAGAGCTGCTGAGATTTACGACCTACCCATCTATGCTACAGGGATCGAAGACAACAAGATCAACTATACTAGATTCTTCATACTAAAGAAAATACGAGAAAAGCAAGCTGTTGGCAATAAGGCTAGCATCTGGCTAAGACTAGAACATAGGCATGGCAGTCTACTCGAAGTGATGTCACTCATCGATAGCTGTGGGATCAACATGAGTAAGCTGCAGTCATTTCCAGTATTGGGAGCCTTTGCAGAGTACTTCTTTCACCTTGACTTAGAATTCGATGATATCAGCCAATACCAAGCGCTGAAGGCAGAGTTGCCAAGGGTATGTATGGCCTTTGATGAGCTAGGCGTATACCAGAGAGCTGATATTTCAGCAGCATTGAGAGCAGAAGAAATAGCGGTAATGTTATGATAGCACCAAGTCAAAGAATAGGAGATGTCAAGAGTTATTACTTTGCTACTAAGCTAGCAGAGATACGACAGCTGAATACTGAAGGCAAGGCTATCGTCAACCTAGGTATAGGTAGTCCTGACCTGCCGCCACCAGACGCAGTGATCAAGGCTTTACAAGTCTCTGCTGCACAGGAGGGAGCTAGTCGCTACCAATCATACTCTGGGATAGCGGAGCTTAGAGAAGCTTTTGCAACATTCTACAAGAGACACTTTGCCACGAAGCTCGACTCTCAGACCGAGATACTGCCCTTGATTGGGTCCAAGGAAGGCATCATGCATATTAGTTTGGCCTTTATCAGCGCAGGAGATGAAGTCCTCGTACCCAACCCTGGCTATCCAGCCTATGCCATGTGTACCAAACTAGCAGGTGGCACCATAAGGCACTACGACCTGAATGCTGATGGTGGCTGGCTACCAGATCTAGAGGCACTGGCAAGACAAGACCTGAGCAAGGTCAAACTCATGTGGGTCAACTATCCACATATGCCCACTGGAGCTGTAGCCAGTGAGCAACTCTTTAGTGACTTAGTAGCCTTTGGGAAGGCAAACAACATCTTGATATGCCACGATAGTCCCTATGCCTTCATCCTCAACGACAAGCCAAGCAGCATCTTGTCTACTCCTGGCGCTATGGATACAGCACTAGAGCTCACTTCATTGAGTAAGTGCTTCAATATGTCAGGCTGGAGAGTGGGTGCAGTAGCAGGTAATGCGACCTATATTCAATACATCATGCGATTTAAAAGTAATATGGATTCGGGTATGTACAAGCCTATCCAATTAGCCGCGGTAGAAGCGCTAAACAGTCCAAATGCTTGGTTTGAGCAAATGAATGCTATCTACCGCAAACGCAGACAGATAGCGTGGAAGATCTTTGACCTATTAGGTTGTCAGTACTCCACCGAGAGTAGTGGCCTATTCGTCTGGGCAAAGGTAGGATCTAATGATGCAGGGACTTGGTCAGACAAGGTACTCTATGATGCCAATGTCTTCATCACTCCAGGGTTCATCTTTGGCAGTAATGGTAATCAATATTTAAGAATAGCACTTTGCAGCGACGAGGCAACTCTGGAGCAAGCATACCACCGTATATCAGCAAGTCTATGACAGTAGTAACAGTAATCGGATTAGGTCTCATCGGAGGGTCAATAGCGATTGACCTGAAGCACCAGCTCAATGTCAAGGTACTAGGCGTGGACAACAATAGTGCTCACCAGGCTGAAGCCAAAGACCTAGGATTGGTACATGAGGTAGTATCCTTGGAAGAAGGACAAGCACAGGCCGACATCATCATCATAGCAGTGCCAGTAGACGCAGCTGAATCAGTCCTAGCCAATGTCCTTGATAAGGTAGGAACGCATCAGGTAGTCCTAGACATGGGCTCCACAAAGGGCAATATCTGCAAGGCAGTAGAGAGTCATGCTAATCGAGGTAGGTATGTCGCTGCCCATCCGCTAGCTGGGACAGAATTCTCTGGGCCGAAGGCTGCGATTAGGCACCTCTTTCAAGGAAAGCGGAATATCATCTGCGAAAAGGCAAAGAGTGATTCGGATGCTTTAGCCACTGCCGTATCAGTCATTGAGAGCCTAGGCATGGAAACTTACTATCTGGCACCTCAAGAACATGACAGGCACCTTGCCTATGTTTCGCATCTATCGCATATTACATCATTTGCATTAAGCAAGACAGTCCTTGATATAGAACAAGATGAGGCACAGATATTTAACCTAGCGAGCACTGGATTTGCCTCAACTGTAAGATTAGCTAAGTCATCGCCGAGTACCTGGGCTCCGATATTTCAAAAAAACAAAGACCATCTTAGTGTAGCACTCAATAACTACATTAAGCAATTGATAGTGTTTAAAGAAGCATTAGATAGTGACGACAAGGAAGGAACACTGGCATTCATGGAAGATGCTAATCAAATTATAAGAGTACTAGACTAGGCTATTGCCGACAACAACAAATATCACATTGACACTTGCAAACGAGCATGTCATTATTCAATAACAATACTATTCAGAAAGCTATCCTTAAGGTATCCAAAATCCTAGATAGCGAATAATAACTATACAAAATGTAAGGAAATGGAGACAACGACAGTAATCAAAGAAAAAACATGGTTGACGAGGACTAAGAGACCAATAGTCATAGCAGGTCCATGTAGTGCTGAGAATGAAGACCAAGTATTGGAAACAGCTAAGAGGCTGAAAGCAACAGACAGAGTAGATATCTACAGAGCTGGTATTTGGAAGCCACGTACTAGACCTAATTCGTTTGAGGGTGTAGGAGCAATCGGCCTACCTTGGCTTAAGAGAGTAAAGGAGGAAGTAGGATTACCAATCACCATAGAAGTGGCTAAGGCATCCCACGTAGAGCTTGCCTTGGAATTTGGCATTGATATCTTGTGGATCGGAGCACGGACTACAGTGAATCCTTTTGCCGTGCAAGAGATTGCTGATGCATTGAGAGGAGTAGATATCCCAGTATTGGTCAAAAACCCAATCAATCCAGATGTAGCTCTATGGATAGGAGGTATTGAACGATTAGAAAAAGCAGGCATCAAAGAAGTAGGAGGTATCCATAGAGGATTCTCTAACCATGGAGAAAAATTCTATAGAAATAGACCACAGTGGCACATAGCGCTAGAATTCAGAAATCAGAGACCAGACCTACCACTCATCAATGATCCAAGTCATATCTGCGGAAGAAGAGACATCCTCCAAGAAGTAGGTCAGAAAGCAATGGATCTAGACTTCGATGGTCTCATGATAGAGTCTCATATAGATCCTGATAAAGCGTGGAGTGATGCGAAGCAACAAATAACTCCAGAAGTCTTAGGGGTAATGATCAAAGAAATGGTCTTAAGAGAGGATTATGAAGATGTCAAAATTATCCAAAGTAAGTTGGACTATTTCAGGCAAGAGATCAACCACATCGACGATGAATTGATCAACTTACTTGGCAATAGGATGAATATTGCTAGAGAAATAGGGACTTACAAAAAGGATAACAACATGACAATCTTCCAACCCAAACGCTGGAATGATATCATGGACAAATGTAGAGTCCTAGCTGAGAAAAATCAATTGAGTGAAGAGTTCATTGCTAAGTTTTTGAACGCTATCCATGTTGAGAGTATCAACCAGCAAGAGGAAGTTTTTAGAGATAAGAGTTAATTCGTCCGACGTATATAGGTGAATTAACTTAGTTTTGTAAATACTATAATGAAAGTAGAATTTCGTTAACAACTCTATGACCCGAACAATTTCCCTCACGATTAGTGTTTTCACACTATTATGCTGCTCAGTACTCTCTGGGCAAAGTGCATACGTGAATTCGCTTCGGACTGAAGTTGCTCAATTGGACTCTAGCAATCCTGACTCTACACATTACAAGGTACATCTAGAGCTGGTCAAGTATTTTATGAATAAAAATGCTGACAGCACCATCTATTACTTGAAACAATGTCAAGAAATAGCTAGGACTCTAGAGTACTCGTCGGGGTTTCAAGATGCTACCTACAATCTAGCGCTTCAATACAAGGGTATAGGTGATTATAGTACTGCCACTGACCTAGTCAACGAATGTCTTGACTCGAATCCAAGTAAACCTATGTACGCCATATGTATTAAGCTATTGGGTGATATTCAGCGCAATCAAGCTCAGTACAAGTATGCATTGCAGAACTACCAATTGGCTGATTCCCTAGGACAAGCTCTTAAGGACACCTTGTTCCTAGGCAATCTGTATAACAGCATGGCTATATACTATGACCTAGATCATAACTATGACTATGCTATCACCTACCACTTGAAGAGTGCAGAAATATCGAAGGCTTATAGAGATACTGATGGATATGCTACCTCTATGAGGAACATCGCTGTCATCTACAATGACATCAAGGAGTTCGGAAAGGCAAAAGAGTATATACAAGAAGCCAAGGAGAATCTATTTGAGGACAATCCAAAGACAGCCATGCATATCATGCAAACCGAGGCTGTAGCACTAGCTGGGCTGAATGACATCAATGGGGCGATCAGTGCATACCAAGCAAGTAATGACATTGCTCAGATTTATGGGGCAAAACAGCTGGCCAGTATCAACATGTACAACATGGCATCACTCTACTTGTCACAGAATAACTTTAAGTCCTGTGAATCCTTAATCATCGAAGGGCTTAAAAGGACGGAGTTAGGCGAAAAGAAGTTTAGATTTTTGGTCTTACGAGCTACTCTTCGTCTAGCCCAAAATGACTGTGGTCGAGCACAGACCACTCTAGACGAGGCTGAGTCCTATAGGCACTTGGTCAAGGACTTCTACATCAAAAGAGAATTTTACAAGTGTCTTGCTGAGCTTACTGCCTGCTTTGGTGAACACCAGAAAACTGGGATGTATATTGATTCTTCAGAGATCTTCTTTGATTCGACATATTACAATAAAAAGGAAACAGAATTCAGGAGATTGGAGGCTAAGTATCAAAATAAGGTAGCTAGAGATTCGATCAATATTCTCAAGTTAAAGAATAGCTTACAAAACAATCAAATCAATAGTCAGCGCTATCAAAAACTAGGTGCTTTCCTACTCTTTTTACTTGGACTAGCGCTTGCCCTACTCTATCGTAAATATTACAACACCCAGAAGAGCCTCTATAAAGCCTTAGCAGAAGAAAAAGAATCTTTACTATTCAAAAATGAAGAGCTCATCGCCATTAACAAAGCCTTGGAGGAAGAACAAGTTAGGAAGGCTGTACCTGTCTCAAGTATTCCGACTACTCAATTAGAAGTCACAGTAGGCGAAAAGACACTTGGGATAGCTCCTAAACAGTTAATGTATTTTCAATCTGAAGACAATGGTACTCTATTGCATCTGAAAACAAAGTCAATATTGACGTCCATGTCCCTAAGTGCAGTACATAGCCAACTTGACAACGATCAATTCCTACAGATCTATAAATCTACAGTAATCAATACTGCGTACATCAAGTTTCTGGAAAACACAGGTGTGGAAATGCAAGATGGTACCATCTTGAAAATTGGCTCTAAATATCGTCAAGAAGTCATAGAGAGGTTTAATCAATAAGATTGTTATTCTGATTCATATTTTATTTCGTTGGAAGGCTATCTTTAGGTCACGATAGCTTATGAGATACCTAATTACTTTACTTTCATTCCTTTGTAGCAACCTAATTATAGCACAAATAGACCACTATGAGACCTTAGTCTATGCTAATGATGTCTGGTCTTACAACAGCGATAATACCCAACCACCTACTAATTGGAATATTCTGGGATTTGATACAACTGCATGGAGTCAAGGAAGTGGTGGCATAGGCTATGGAGATGATGATGATCAGACAGAAATCGCTGCAACTTCATCCCTATTCATGCGAACCACGTTTGAACTAATAGATACCAGTGTGGTAGACCAATTGGTACTACATGCTGACTATGATGATGCCTTTGTTGCGTACATTAATGGTACAGAAGTAGCTAGAAAAAATATAGATGTCAACCCAGTACTCTACAATAGTCAACCGATAGAACAAAGAGAGGCCACAATGTATAGTGGCGGAAGTCCTGAGTCGAGTTTTATCAATAAAGCTGTACTTGCTAGTCTTCTCCGAGAAGGAGAAAATGTCTTAGCTATTCAGACTCTCAACTTCGGTGGGACTAACAGCTCCGACATGTCTGCTCTGTATTGGCTTTCTGCTGGTATAACCGATACTAGTATGCAATATGGGGAAGTACCGAGTTGGTTTGCCTTAGGAGGGTTCGAATCTACCCTTCCAATCTTTATCATCAACACAGCGGGTCAAGAGATCCAAGATGAGCCTAAGATCACTGCTACATTGGGAATCGTTTGGAATGAGGCTGGAGGTATGAATAGCAGTACTGCCTCACCGAATCACTTTGATGGACATATTGGCATCGAATATAGAGGTAATTCATCATTGGCATTTTTTCCAAAAAAGAACTTTGGCCTTGAAACTAGGACTGCGGATGGAGAAGAGCTAGAAGTCAGTCTTTTGGGCTATCCCAAAGAAGAAGACTGGGTCCTTCATGGCCCATATTCTGACAAGTCTTTGCTTAGAAATATGGTCATGCTAGATATAGGCAGAGAAGTTGGCCCTTATGCTTCGGAGTCCAAACTTGTTGAGGTAGTCCTCAATGGTGCTTACCATGGTGTCTATGTCTTCATGGAACGCATCAAGAGGGATAATGACAGAGTAGATATCAAAAAAATCGAAGAAGAAGATGTCACTGGTGGATACATCATCAGAGTAGACCATGGCGAATCCCACTGGGAATCGAGTTTTGGAATCCAAGGCAACTCAGGTGACAAATTAGGCTTGCAATATTACTATCCCAAGAGGGAAAACATCACTCAACCTCAAGCGACGTACATTCAATCTTATTTAGATAGCTTAGAAAGAGCTTTGGTAAGTTCGTCAGGAACCTTTGCCGGGAGGCACTTTTCAGAATATCTTGATCTAGAGTCGTTTGCTGACTACTTTATCCTTTCTGAGTTTTCTCATAACATTGATGCCTATCGACTATCTAGCTACCTATATAAGGATAGCGATGAGAATGATGGTAAGATGAAGGCAGGACCAATCTGGGATTACAACCTAGCCCTTGGCAATGCCGAATACTGCCAGGGGTCAAACCCCAACATTTGGGAGTACCTAGGTGATTGTAGCTACAATAATCCTTTCTGGTGGCAAAAGCTTATGAATAATACTGAGTTTAGAAATTTAGTGAAATGTAAGTGGTACGAACAGCGTGACAATGTCTACAATGTTGAACGTCTCCACGAATTGATAGATAATAGTACTCGAGAAATGGAGGGAGCCATTGGTAGAAACTTCGCGAGATGGCCAGTAATAGGACAGTATGTGTGGCCCAATGCATTAGTGTTTGGCACATATAGTGAGGAAGTGGGGTTTGTCAAAGATTACATTAAAAATCGGTGGGACTTCATTGACAATAACCTTCCTGGAGTTTGCTCGACTGTATCAACTAGCGATGCAGAGAAAGACTCAGATCTCATAGTCTACCCCAACCCAACACAATCGCAAATTACAGTACTCTACAACTCTACTATACCAACTTCAGCATCCCTATATAATCTTGTAGGGGATCAGGTGATCAATGTAAGCCTTAGTGACTATTCGACAACTATTGATGTATTGGGATTGCCTCAAGGGACCTATATTCTCAAGCTTATTGGAATAGATGGGACCCAAATATCGACCCCAACTAAGGTCGTCAAACTCTAAGAATCGCCAGGCAACTACAACTGATTCATATAATTGTTGATAAACTGCTTGAATGAGGTCTCAAACCTACAGACTTTCCCGTCTACTTCAAAAATTCTAAGTAGCTCACTATTCAACTCATCTATTGCTAAATCATCAGCAAAGTAGATTTGGGCATTCTTTAAGAGTAAAGGTAGGATTTCGACTTCAGGAGTTTCTTCGAATACACTCAACATAAGTGAAAACAACTCATAGCCGAATTCATTAACTATGAGTTCCTCCTCTTTCTCGCAAAACTTGTGATCTAAATGGGCACAATAAATGAAGAGCAAACACAAGACCTCTTGCTTTGACTGTAGTATAACAGACTTTGATTCGTTATTTTCCATCAGTTAACCATGCAACCTATTCGTGATATCTCAAGATATGAAATAATATCAATTTTTCTTTAGCTTTAACTAAATCGAGTAATATCCACGACAGGCAAGAGATCACCATTGCCTGTTAAATATTCGACGAATTGCTTTGCAAAAAATGGTGCAAGTGAGGTACCCTTTGTTCCCAATCCATTGAATATGTGGAGTCGAGGATGTTCGGGGTGGGTACCGATGAGTGGTTTTCTATCTTTGACACATGGTCTTACTCCAGCTCTGTGTTCCACAATTGATATTGGATGATTTATGAATTGACCTAGGTCCTTAACATACTTTTCTATAAATGCTTTGGTAGGTGCTGAGTCCTGATACTTCCAAGCAAATCCCCCACCAGACCAAAATTGCTCATTACCAATTGGGACTAGATACTGTTGGTGCTTCATCACATTGTGGGGAATCTCTACATCTTTGATCTTTATATGTAAGCTCTCTCCCTTAGCAGGTGCAAGTGGAAGGTAGTTAAAGTAAGGATTATTAAGCATTTGATATCCCTCGCTGAATATTAAGTGGTCGGCACTGACTGCTCCATAATTGACAGTATCCGTACTGAGGGTTAGTTGACTATAGTCAAATCCAGTTTCTAAGAGGAGTTCGGATTCGATCAAATAACTTCGGTATTGCTCAATAAACAAACCAATATCTACCCTAGCACCACCTTTAATCAGTGCAGTACCTTCAGAATCATTGACTACCCCACGATACACATGGTCATTCGGTGCATCTGCCGCAAAGTCCTTGTAATCAGGGTTTAGGCTTCTCAGAGCCCAGTCATTGACTTGTTCTATAGAGTGAAGAGCTCGATAGATATCAATATCATACCAAAGCTTGCATCCAAGGTGTTGTTCTATTTCACCATAGATCATTCTTGCACTGTCAATCAGTTCTTCAATTTTCCATGACTTGGTATAGTACCTCCCAGTAATTGGATTGATGAGGCCAGCGGCGGCATTACTCGCAGCATGTTGATGTCCTTTGTCAATGACTAGAATACTGTAACCCTGTTGCTCCAGCAAAAAAGAAAGGACAGAGCCTGCTAGGCCCTGTCCTACTATAATATAGTCTAAGTGTTTATTAGTCAAGTTTGATAATTTGCTTTGCGAATCTATGTCCATTTGCATAAATGTACAACTGGTAAACTGCTGCGTCAAAACCCTTTAGATCAATTGTGTAATTAGAATCCGTATCAGTTGTATGCTCCGAGTATACAAGTTGTCCTGTTGCATTATACAACTCTATATAAACCTGATCGACCTTTTTGATCATATTGCTGAATTGGACTTGGATGGCATCAGTGGTCGGGTTAGGATAGATATCTGCAGAGACTTGCTTTTCTTCAAGTATGAATCCTGCAGCGATATCTTGCTTGACTTGTCCCGAAGTTATTTGGAATACATCAGTCATCAATTCTCCAGCAAACATGAACACATCCGAATCAAGCATTGGATTACTTCCTTGACTTCTTGAAGTCTCTTTCTCAAACTGACTAGTCTTGAATACAAGGTAGTACTCGCCTGGTTTGACATTATCGAATTGTACAAACTGACCACCACCTTGGCTAAATATTTCAGTGCTGGCAGCTACTGCATTACTTTGTTTGTCAAAAAGATGTACAGTCATCTGGTCGAAATCTACCATAGGATCATTGTTGATGCCATCTTCATTCGCATCAACCCAAACAGGAGTGATAAGTTGTCCAAATTGGAAGAGACCAGCATCAATATTTCTCCTTGAGTTATCAGCGTCAAGATACAAGACGTCTGACATTCCATCTTGGTCAAAGTCACTATCTTCTTCATCAACAAAGCCTACTCCTTGCTCAGAGTGGAGGAACCCACTTGGTGCTTCCACATGAAGCCTGTAATTACCTGGAACTAAGTCATCAAAGATGTAGTTACCCATGGCATCAGAGACCATATCACGAACTGGGTCAAGTGCCGTACTCATCAACGTTATTGCTACCCCTGCCATACCCACTTCATCAAAGTCCTGCTGGCCATTGGCATTGGAATCATGCCAAATATAATCCCCAACCAGTCCACTTGTCTTATATACTCCAGCATCTAAGTCTACGACAGCCTCATTGTAACCTACTGTGAATGTACTCGAAATACCATTCCCAGACACATCACTATCAACTTCGCCATTACTACCTTGCTTCTGCAAAGTGAATTGTAAGTCATCAGGTAAATCGATGTCGATATAATAACTGCCAGATGGTAAATCTTCAAATGCATATCTACCATTCGAATCAGTTAGTGTACTTCCTACAAAGCCAAATTGTGTGTGATACAAGTTGACTACCACCAAGCCAACACCTTGCTCCGTCATATCTTGTATTCCATTCTTGTTCTCATCATACCAAACGTAGTCTCCAATACTTGATGGCAAGTATACCCCTGCATCAACATCTACATCTTGTATACCTGAAGACAGACTAAAAATATCAGTAGTTCCTAAACTAATATTAGAAGATACATCAGAATCTAGTCCATCGTTATTTCCTGAATTAGCTCTCACAAATACATAGTCTCCTGGCAAACTAAACTTGATGTAGTAGCTTCCAGTAAACACATTGTCAAAGACATAATATCCTGGTTCCCCATTCAAAGAAGAAGTCATAGTACTTAATATCAAATTGTGACTGTTGTCAAACAATTCTACTTGAACACCATTCAAGCCAACTTCACCTGGAGACTGAACTCCATCTCCATTCGTATCTATCCATACAAAGTCACCTAATTGTCCGGGCATGGTGCTAAAGCCTATATCTGTGCTCATGTTTTCTTCACCACTGTGCAAGGTTATCATATCAGAAGAGTTGGTTCCGTCAATGATGTCAGAGTCGAAGTCAGCATCACCACCTACCTTACCACTTGTAAACTCTAGGCCTGCGTTAAGATTAACCTCGATTCGATAGTCGCCAGGCTTCAACTCATCAAATAGATAGTAACCATCGTTACCATTCAATGAAACTGTAAATTTCTGACCTACAAATTGACCTTCACTGTCGAATAGACTTACTCTAATTCCGTTGATCCCTTCTTCTCCAAATTGCTGAAGCCCATCTTCATTACTATCAAGCCATGCAAAGTCACCAAGCTTGGCATAATCATACAATCCAAGATTCAATCCATCAACTATGTCACCTTCTGTGATCTCAAAAAGACTTGTTGAAAATTGATCAAAGTCTCCAGTCACATCTGAGTCAACTAAGTCATCAGATGCTATATTAGAAGCTGTAATGACATCTGCCAACCCATCACCTTCGAAAATGACGTAGTGGCTACCAAAACTCTCCACATCAAAAGCGTAAATACCTTCTACTCCAGTATCACCTGTTTCTGTGATGTCCACTAAGTTGTTTGCAGCATCGTAGAGGTAAACAGTGACATCATTGATGCGTGGTTCACCTATTTCATAAATTCCATTTGCATTAAGATCCTCCCACACTACACCTCTTACTGAACCAGGTATAACTACTACCTCTTCTTCTATTACGCCAATATCCACGTTTAGATTACTTTCTCCTGACTTGAGAGTAATAATATCTGTAGTGCCTGACAATCCGGATGCTAGTAGAATATCTGAATCAACAGTTTCGTCTCCTTGTCCAGAGTCTGAATAGAAAGTGCCGCTTGGAATCGCAGTTGCTATTCTATAATCTCCTGGAAGAAGGTCATCAAACAAATATCTTCCCGTAGTCGTAGTCGTAGTCGTATATGTATCTAACATACTGTTATTGTAAAACAATGTAATGACCACTCCCTGTGCTCCTGCTTCGTCACTCTCATATTGTCCATTCTCATTCTCATCAATCCATGCAATATCTCCAATCTGTCCATATGATATGACTCCCAAGTTGACCCCACGGAGTTCAGCACCTTCATTTACAGTGATGAGGTCTGTAGCATATTCTCTTAGCTCACCAGTGACATCTGAATCAAGCAATTCATCAGCTGACGCATTTGGAGTGGTAACCAAGTCACCTGCACTATCTGCATCGAATACAATATAGTATTCTCCTGGTGAAGTTATCTCAAATCTATAGCGGCCGTCAGTCCCTGTATCTCCAGTTTCAGAGATATCTACAAGTTGATCATCACTGGAATATAAGAACACTGAAACATCGTTAAGTTGTGGCTCACCTGCTTCTAGTATCCCATTACCATTTAAGTCATCCCATACTAAGCCTTCTATTGCACTTTCTAAGATGACAACTTCTTCTTTTACTATACCAATATCAATGGTCGTGTTGTGCTCTCTTGAATTAATCTGAATAGCTGATGTACTTCCACTCAATCCAGACACCAGAATAATGTCTGAATCTACTTCTAGACCACCTTGACTATGTTCTGTATAGGAGTACCCTTCTTGGATACTACTTCCAATTGAGTACTCTCCAGGCAATAAATCTTCAAATGTATATTTCCCTGAAGCATCAGTGACGTAGTCGTCAACAACATCCCCATTAGATACAAGGTACAGCGTAACTCCGTCTATCCCAACTTCATCTGTGTCGTAGATTCCATTTTCGTTAGCATCTACCCACACCTGATCTCCGATAGAACCAAATTGATAGAATCCTGCGTCAGCAACTAAGTGTTCTTCAGTATCTCCTATCTCAAATTCATAATACACAGAATTTGGCGCCTCGATAAAGTCAGAATCAATGGCATCATTACTGCCTACTTGTAGTGGCGAAAGTATCCAATCCTGACCTGGGGCAATATCAACTACATACTCTCCCGTCAACACTTCGTCAAAGGCATATTGCCCTGCACTATTAGTCAATGACTCCCCAATGATAATGCCATTAGTAACGTCAATCAACCTGACAACAATATCGGATAATGGGGCATTGTCATTATTCAACCCGTCAGCATTCATATCTTCAAACAAATTCCCAGTAATTGAACTAATCACGATTGATTCTTTTTCAATAAACCCTACATCAATATGCTGCCTTTCTTCCCCTGATTTGATAAACAAATTAAATGTAGTACCGAAGTCAATATATTGGTTAGCGATATCATTATCTACGGTATTATCTCCTCCAACATGTGCCTGAGTAAACACATAATTATCCACTAAGTCCACATAAATATGATATAACCCTGGTTTAATATCATCTAGATTGTACTGTCCATTTACGGTATTTAGCGTAGCTACATTATCCCCAAAGCCTCTTCCAACTGTAATAGCGTAATCATCAATAAGCGGCTCATCTATACCTTGTAAGCCATCAGCATTAGTATCAAACCATACCTCACCACCCATACTTGCAGTCTGATATAATCCTCCATCTACCCTATACATTGCACCATCCTCGACAACTACTATCGGCTCACTTCTAGCAAAGCCATCAGTCATCATAAAGTCTGAATCTATAGATTCATCATTGGACATCTCACTATCTGTCAAAAAGTAACCCTCAGGCACGTCGAAGTCAATATAGTACAGACCAGAAATCACATTATTAAATATGAAGTCTCCATTAGCATCAGTGACACCAGCATTGATATGTACACCACCTGCACTGTAGAGCCTAATCCCAACTGATTCCATTCCTGGGTCATCATCTTGTATCCCGTTAGCATAGTTATCTAGGAATATCCTACCACCTACTTGACCAAACTCCGTATCAGGGGTAAATCCTACATCGACATTATCAACGAAGTCATTTGAAGTGATAAGAATAGAATTAGTCTCTCCATAGGTATCGCTAATAGAGAAAATATTAAAATCAATATCATCATCAAACCCCTCTCCAAAAGCAGAGAAGATGTGACCTTCTATCAAGTCAACCCTGATAAAGTAAAACCCAGGCATGACGTTAACGAAGGCATACTCCCCATTACTTGCAACGGTGGTCATGACTACTTCTTGAGCAGCTGCATCAATTAGCGAAACTGCAACCATTTCCTCTATAGCCAAGCTATCTTCCTCATCTTGAATATTGTTAGCATTGACATCAATAAATAGCTGACCAGAAATCATTCCTGCTGTAAATACTCCGGCGTCAATACCCGTTATGTCTTCTTGAATCCCTAAGTCGATGATAGCCGTAAATCCGTCCTCGGTAACCACATCAGAATTAAACTCAGGTGCTCCTACATTGGCATTTACGAAGTCATACTCCTCCCCGATGAAAAATTGCACTTGATAACTGCCCGGAAATAATTGGTCAAATTTGTAATTACCTTGTTGATCAGTAGTTGTGGTAGCAAGTGTTTCTCCACTTATACTAATCAAGCTTACTACGTAATCCTCGAGACCTTGGTCCGATGAATCTCTAACATTATTAGCACTTTCGTCTTCCCATACTGCACCAGCGATAGAAGACAAACTAATCATAATCCCAGCATCTATAGTCGTATTAACATCTTCTGCTAGTAGTGTTATAGCACTAGTGCTGCCCTCTCCATACTGATTCGAAATATTACTGTCTAAGTTCTGATCTACTCCAGTCATAACTGAAAATTGACCACCCTCTGGCAATACAACCTTCACATAATAACTTCCCGGTAGTATGCTGTCAAAGCTGTAATTTCCATTAGAATTTGTCAGTACTGTATCTACTCCTGTACCATCTAGTGTATAGAGCTCCACCTGAATACCTTCAAGCCCAAGCTCGTCTGTTGACTGCATGCCATCTGAATTTATGTCGGCCCACACAAAGTCACCAATAGAGGCATACTTAGTAAATCCTCCGTCATAAGTCAGATTTTCGCCAGGTAAGACCTCAAAGCAACTTGTGGTACCAATGCCATTACCACCATCTATATCATTGTTATTCTCCGTTGACCCAGTAGTATAGTTAGAGAATACATACGTGTCAGGTTCTTCAAACAAGAGGTAATATGACCCAGTAGCCACATCATCAAATAGGTAGGTGCCTGCCTCATCAGTCGATACTGTATCAATGTATGTATTGTCCTCACAAGACAATAGGTAGATATCAACATTAGCAAGTGGCGGCTCCGAAAGATCATTAATGCCATTGCCATCAATATCGTACCATGTCACTCCAGATAGAGTTCCACTAGTCTTCTTCAGACCAAGAGCTATATTCGTATTTGGACCTATTGAAAAAATTTCTGAAAGCAAGAGGTCATTGATTGCATTCAAGCTGTTGCCTTCTTGAAGAATTGGGTTGAATGTTGCTGTTAATGCATTATCAATAGGTATAAGTTTGATATAATATTCTCCAACTGGCTGAACACCAAAGTCAAACCCTGTTTCAGTACTTTCAGTAGATGCAACTAATTGATCTAACATATCAAATAACTCCAAGGTATATCCTGGCAGGAAAGGCTCAGAATCTATGTACATCCCATCACAGTTTAGATCTTCCCACACAAAACCTAATATTGGATATGTTATAGTCTTGAAACCCAGATAGATCCCAGTATTTTCATTGACTAGTTCAAAATCAGTGGCAAAGCTCCCATCAGCCTGTACTGTAAGCGTATTAGGAATGTCTAAGCCAGCTGGATCTGGAGTAATGGTAGGCACTAATACTGAGTCGTCATATCCTTCTACTGAGATTTTATAGTCTCCATAAGTGACATTATTAAAGCAATAACTCCCTTCTGCATCCACTTCTAGAGATTGAACTATCGTATTATTAGCATTGATTAGATTTACCTGATATCCAGGTATTGGGACTTCACCAGATGAGTAAAACCCATCACAATTATCATCTAACCATAGCTTACCCGACACCTTATGGAAGATCTGCTTCAATCCTAAGTAAACTTGTGTATTATCAGCTACAAATAGAGATTCTGAACTACTTCCTATAAGGGTATTGAGCTCTCCCACAGTACCTACTTCTGGAATAAGGGTAGACTCGTACAAATTAGGATTGACCCCGTCAAGATGGATTGTGTATTCTCCATATACGATATTCTGAAATACAAAACTACCGTCAAACTCAGTGACTGTAGTTGCAATCATGTTTCCACTTGTACTAACTAATGTCAATCCATAAGGGCCTACTTCAGATACCTGATCGTCATAGATGCCATTGCAATTAGTATCCAACCAAACAACACCTGACACCTCATGCAAGATTGGTTTTAGCCCCAAATAAGATTGATACGTATCACTCAGCGTAAACACCTCTGTTGAGGCTACACCTGTATCTGTGCTAGCTAAATCGTTTGTTTGACCAAGAGTGCCTTCAATTGGGATAAGAGTATTTTGATATAAATTGCTATCAAACCCTAGAATGGTAATAGAATAATCGCCTATTAACACATTCTCGAATAGATAGTCACCCTCTGAAGATGTCTGAGTTGCCTGCACTGCATTACCATTGGTATCTATGAGGCTTACAATCATAGATGGAAGTTCTATTGATGGATCATTACTTACTCCATCACAATTACTATCTACCCAAACAAATCCAGATATATCATAAGAAATTCGCTTCAATCCTAGGTTGATTATATTGTCCGAAGTTATAAATATAGGGTCTGTTGCATATAACCCTGAAGATTGAGCTATGAGACTGTTTCCTCCTATATTATATAGTGTCGCAGTGAAAATATCTGTATCAAATCCCGACAATCCTATACTGTAGTTGCCATAGGTCAAATTGTCAAAACTATAGCTCCCATCACTAGCTGAAGGCGTCTCAGCTATGACTTCACCTATTTCATTATACAATGTTACTATCAATTCTGACAGTTGATCTTCACCTTCGTTGAGTCCATCACAATTGGCATCAAGCCAAACACTACCAGCAATACTATGATAGATCGTCTTCAATCCTAAGTACTGAGTTGTATGATCTTGTAATATAAGTGTCTGCGAAACTGCACTTCCACCATCTTGAAACAAGCTATTTCCATTTAATTGATCTGAAGCTAATAGTGTTGGTGCATAAAGTAAGTTGTCATATCCAGACAATACTGTGTAATACGAACCCTCAGGAACAGACCCAAAGTCATAAACTCCGTCTTGATCTGTTGTCACTGCAATGACTTCATCATCAGCAATATTGAACAATGCAACTTGCAAATCTGAGATACCTGACCCTGTTTCAGCATAAATACCATCACAATTACTATCCAACCATACAAGTCCACCAACTTCATAAGCTTTATACAATCCTAAGTCTACATCTAACTTCGTTTCTCCAAAATCTAAGAAAAAGATATCTGTTGAAAAGCCATCATACAATGGAGATATTGAAGAGGCATAAGATGGAAAATAGTCACCAAACCCACTAATTTCTATCCGATAATCACCTGATTCTACATTGGCAAAAAGGTAGCTTCCATTGCTATCAGTAACTTGAGCATTGACTAAGTTACCATTGCCATCATACAGAAGAACCATCACATTAGGAATGCCAAACTCACCAACGTCTTGAAATCCATTTTGATTAACATCATTAAATACAACATCTCCTATCGTTGACGCTGCACAAGTACCAAGTCTAAATGTTCTACAGCAAGATTCTGGTCCTGTGCTACCCACTACATCCACACAGACGTCATAGTAGCCATCTGGAGCATCACCTACACCAAGGCTATAAATTCCATCAGATTCATCATTATCTAAATTGATAAACCCATCTGGTGTATGCCAGTCAAAAGAATGGTAATTTGATACATTCTGAATGAAAAAGATGACACACTCATGATCTGGACAGACGCTATAGACTTCTTGGTAGGTTACGATTATCCTTACAGACTCAATACTGGCTGTACTGACCTCCCCAGCATTTGATACTTGCAAGATCAATCCAAAATCTTCTGCATTGACAAGCTGAGTACTGAGATCAAGTCCCCAAGTATCATATCTACCACCATAGCTCCAAGTACTCTGAGTTGAAGACCATGGAGAGCCTGATGACGCTAAATTTGCCTTATTCTCCCCTATGACTCCATTTGCATTATAAAGAGATACTGTCAAGTCTTGGATTCCATCGCCACCCTGGCCGGTCACTCGGGCTTCTACCCCTGTCACAATAGATCCAAATGGAACCAAGGCTTGTAGGTTAGAAAATACCAATTGTGAACTCTGCTGACTACCATCAATAACTATTGAGGCCTGCTGACCGACAATATCCCAAACTTGTCCTGAACTATCTTGATCCAGTGAAAGAGGACTCCTGAAACTGATTTGTTTTTGTGGCTCGTTGGCAACTTGTACTAGGCAGTCAGTTTGCCCATGTGATTGGAATGCAATCACGAAAGCGAATATTGCTAAAAATGAGAATTTCATATATCTAATCAATGCTTGATTTATCAATTATTGAAATTCTACTATCTATACAGGTGGCTACAACACTAAGGTTATATACCACAAATATACATAATGATTATTTATATATCTAATTATTTATAATGTATATCACATTAATTCTGTGTAATATTGAACTAACTGATCCGTAAGCTTTTCAGGATGAAACTGGGCCAAATGTTGTTTGATTGCTTCAGGCTCCAAATCAGTGGAAAGTTGGACGCTATTTAAGGCGGTGGCTAATTCTACTTCGTCCATTGGGTTATTCACAAATCTTGCAAGACTACCTCCTGCCTCTAGCATAGATGACAACTTAGATGTGACCACATGGGTCCCTGAAGCGATAGCCTCAATAACTGGAATCCCAAATCCTTCTTTCAATGATGGATAGACGAGGGCGATAGCATCAATGTAGTATTGCTTGAGTTGAGCATTACTCACATTTCCAATGAAGAGTACCTGCTCTTGTAAGTTGTGTTCTTTAATGTATGCCTTACAAGCCTGTTCGTACTTCCCACCAGAACCTATGACAATAAGCGTCAATGTCTTGTCCCCTAATAAGTAAATGGCCTTGAGGATGGTTAGCAAGTTTTTTCGTTCTGTGACAGAAGACACATATAAGAAGTATGTCTTATTTGACTCTGCTCTTCCTTCATATTCCCATCCACAAGTCTGGTAGAGCTTTTTGATTCTTGGTTGTTGCTGCGGGAAGTAGAGTTGGAGGTCTTTAGTAGTGGCATCACTAATTGATAATACTAAGTCTGCTTGACTTAAGGCATGCTTGGTCTTTGCAGAATATATCTTTCTATCAATGACCTTGTATTGCTTCGGAAATGCCATAAAAATGACATCATGGATAGTGACTACGTATTTGGTATTAGCAGTTTTTGCAATTGGTAATTCATTAGAAAGTCCATGGTAGATATCTAACCCAAGTTGATCTATTTGCTTGACTAAGCCCTTGCTTCTCCACTGTGCATTAAACAACGTAGATGGTGGACTTACAATGGTGTATAAATCCTGATTATGAAATTCAAGATTTGACTCAGTCTGAGGTGCTGAAGGCGTAAAGAGATAGAGGTCTAGCTCAGGATAGTATCGTTTCAGATTACTAACTAGCGTTCGGCTGTAATTACCTAGACCAGTATTGTTGAGAAATAATCGCTTTGCATCAAATCCAATCTTCATGACCGCAAGATAACTATTGTTCAAAATAAAATGGCCCACAACTTTTGCGGACCATTAAATAAAAACAAAGATTCCAATCTTATTCTTTTGCCATAGCGATAACTCGTTGTTGGATATCAGGAGTCATACTAGCATATTCTAAAAATTTTCTACTAAACTTAGCCCTACCTTGGGTGATCGACCTCAGCGTACTACTATATTTATACAGTTCAACCAAGGGTACCTTTGCCACTATTTTTTGATAGTGACCATCGCTATCCATACCCATAATCATTGCTCTTCTTGTCTGCAAATCACTCATGACATCTCCCATAGCAGTGCCAGCACAGAGTACTTCTAGCTCAAATATGGGTTCTAAAAGCTGTGGACTAGCTTGCTCAAAAGCCTCTTTGAAAGCTTGTCCAGCTGCAATCATAAATGCCATATCATTAGAATCGACTGCATGCATCTTACCATCATATATACTAACTCTAATATTCTGACAATAGCTGCCCGTCAAAGGCCCATCTTCCATTTGCTGAAGGATGCCTTTCTTAATTGCGTTGAGATATTTAGCATCAATACTACCACCTACTATACACCACTTCAGTACGAGGGAACCACCCCAAGCGAAGTCATCGACTTCGGTCTTTCTCACCGACAATCCACTTGGCTCTGCCATTCCTTCGACATATGGCTCCACCCTAAGATGCACTTCTGCGAATTGTCCAGCACCACCCGATTGTTTCTTGTGTCTGTAATGAGCATTGACGGTTTTGGTAATTGTCTCTCTATATGGTATGCGTGGTCTGACGTAGTCATACTTAAGGTTGTTGACTTTTTCAATCCTGTATTTGATCAAGTCCAAATGGAGCTGACCTTGACCATGTAGTATTGTCTGGTTAAGAGAAGCTGATTGTTCAATGACCAAGGTAGGGTCTTCTTCTTCAATTTGATGGAGAGACTTAATCAACTTTTCAATATCTCCTTTGGCTACTTCTCCTATTGCTCCTCTTATCCGTGGTTTTGGAAAATCTATTTGTTCAATGCTACGAGTGACTCCTTTTTGATTAAGTGTCTGATTAGTGTGGCTATTTTTCAGCTTGACTGTCACCCCAAGATCCCCAGCTACTAATAGATTAGCATGAGTTCTTTGCTTTCCCTCAGCAACGAATATTTGATTAAACCGCTCAGTTATTCCATTCTCTACATTGACTAATTCATCACCACTATGCAATGTACCACTATACACTTTAAAGTAAGATACCATCCCAACTTGAGGCTCTGACAAAGTCTTGTATATGAATACAGTGGTATCCCCACTTGCATCTGTTGGAAGATCTTCACCGCCTTCAAGTCTGGCACTTTGCCTATCTGCTGGGCTAGGGCAAATATCATTGATGAATCCCATGATGCGACCACTCCCTTTGTTTTGTTCTGCAGAACAACAGAACACTGGATAAAATTCTTGATTGGCAAGAGCGATGGTGAGTCCTTTGGCTAGTTCTTCTTCATTTAGAGTTCCCTCATCAAAAAACCTTTCCATCAAGCCTTCTTCATTCTCTGCAGCTACCTCAACTAATGCATTGTGCATAGCTTGTGCCTTACCTATTTCAGACTCCGGGATAGGCAACTTCTCTGGCTTACCGCCACTATCATCAAATTGGTACATGACCATCCTTAAGGCATCTACAATAGTATTAAATGAAGATCCCGTACTTAATGGATACTGGACTGGCACTACCCTACTACCAAATCTTGCTCGTGCTTGATCAAGTGTACTTTGATAGTCAGCTTTTTCATTATCGAGATGATTGACAACGAAAAGTGCTGGAGTCTTGAACTTTTCAATGTACTCCCAGATAAGCTCTGTACCTACTTCTACTCCACCTTTTGCATTGAGCATAACTACCCCTGTATCGGCAACCTTCATACTAGAAACCACCTCACCTACAAAGTCATCTAATCCTGGCGTATCAACAATGTTGATTTTTGAGTCTTTCCAATGCACATGCATTAAGCTACTGAATAAGGAGTTTCCTTTTTCCTTTTCTATATTGGTATAGTCTGAAATAGTTGAACCATCTTCTAGGTTTCCTCTTCTGGGAATTGCCCCTGATTCAAATAACATGGTCTCAACGAAGGTAGTTTTACCACTTCCGGAGTGTCCGAGCAAGACAACGTTTCTGATGTGTTCCGTTTTCATAGAAAAGTAATTTTATCATTAGAAATACTTATTATTTCATTACTCAATCAGTATGAATTACTTAAACATGATGTTAATCATTCATACATAATTATTCTTCTATGTCAATGGGTATCAATAATGTTAAATTAGGAAAATTATCTCTCAACAATGGAAATATTCCGAACTTTTAGACTGGCTTTTGTAAAATACTTCTCGATCATTTTAACATATTTTAATTTAGTCACATATATAACTCACAGGCTTACAAGGTCGATGCAATTCACTATTTTTACCAACAAACCTGGAAGCTACCTAGCTATGAAGTATTATATTACTTTCTTAATCATCTTGACATTTTCCACGCTTATGACAGCTCAATCTCACTACCATACTCCATTTGAGACTAACTCAAACTACACTCCTACATATCAAGAGGTCATCGAGTACTATCATGCTTTAGGCGATACCTTTGAGATTATCGATATTTCACCTTTTGGTATGACTGACTCTGGTTTCCCTCTGCATGAAGTTGTTATTAACAATAGTAAAGACTTTACAAATCAGAATGACAACCAAGTCTTATTCATCAACAATGCTATCCATCCAGGAGAGCCATGTGGTGTCGATGCATCTATGCTACTTGTGAGAGACATCTGCCTAGGTAAGCTTGCTATACCTGATAATATGACACTTGTCCTAGTGCCATTTTATAATATCGGTGGAGGTCTGAATAGAAGTAGTCATAGTCGTGCCAACCAAGATGGTCCAGAAGCTTATGGCTTCAGGGGAAATGCTAAAAACCTTGACCTTAATAGAGACTTTGTCAAATGTGATTCGAAAAATGCAAGGACATTCAACCAATTGATCACAAAGTGGAATCCCCACGTCATGATAGATACTCATACCTCGAATGGTGCTGATTATCAGTATACTATGACTCTTATAGCCACGCAAAAAGACAAACTTGACCCATATCTTTCTGCATACATGACTGAGACAATGTTACCCTTTCTCTACAAGGACATGGAAGAGAAAAGGTGGGAAATGATACCCTATGTCTATGCTAAGGACATTCCTGACAATGGAATCATCGGCTTTATGGATTATCCGAGATATTCATCTGGATACGCCACGCTGCACAATGTCATTTCATTTATGCCAGAAACCCACATGCTCAAACCCTACAAGGACAGAGTACTCAGCACAAAGGCATTTATTGAGTCTATGATTACATTTCTTACACAAGAAGGTGGTAAAATTATCGATATCAAACGAGACGCAGAGGCTCATGTAATGCATCAGGAAAGCATAAGTCTGAATTGGGAACTTGATAAAGAAAACACAACACAATTATCCTTTAAAGGCTATGCAGCTAAGTATAAAACTAGTGAGGTGACAGGCCAAGATAGACTCTACTACGATCATGATGAACCTTTCACTAAGCTTATCCCCTTCAATAACACTTACAAACCCACTCTCACTATAACAAAGCCTGAAGCCTACATCATCCCCAAAGGTTACACCAATGTGATTGAAAGGCTGAAGTGGAATGGAATCAACTTGGAAGTACTCGAATCAGACACTACTGTCCAAGTAGAACAGTATTATATTTCAAAGTATGAAACAGTGGACAAGCCATATGAGGGCCACTACTTGCATTACAATGTCGAGACTAGAACAGTTAATAGAAGCTGGAAATACTACAAAGGAGATGTGCTAGTGCATATGCACCAACCAGGGGCTAGTTACATAGCTAATGTTTTGGAGCCAAAGGGTCCAGATAGTTTTTTTGCTTGGAATTTCTTTGATGGAGTCTTGATGCAGAAGGAATACTTCTCACCATATGTATTCGAAGATACTGCATCAGAATTGCATTCAAATAATAGAGAACTAAAAGAAAAATTTGCAATTAAAAAGGCTGAAGACCCTGATTTTGCGGGTGATGCGAATGCTCAATTGAGATATATTTATGAGCATTCAGCACATTATGAATTGACTCACATGTTGTATCCTGTGGGAAGAATTCTGAAGTAAACACAATTACTAAAGGGTTGACAAAATGGCCAACAGCGACTCACTACTCATCCTGGTACTGTACTTGGGATTGACATAGTTGAACATAACAGCATTACCCTTGATAATATAGATGGCTGGCACAGGCAGATTGTGGTGATCTGCTCCACTCCATGCTTCTAGATCAATCTTGTATTCATTTTTATATTTGGTATTAGTCTCATCACTAACCCTCCAATCAAGTCCAAACGCTTGCATAACATCAAGGTCAGAATCAGAGTAAACTGGCATCTCACTCTCTGCTTTCTGGTTTGAAACCTCAAGCTTTGCTGGTTGATCCACAGTAATCCCAACCAGCTGATACCCTAGCTCCTTAACTTCTGATCTGATACCATTGAGCTCTGCTAGATGTTGGATACAATAGCCACACCATGCCCCTCTATAAAACACTAACACAGTTGGCATACTATCTATTAACTCAGCAAGTGCGATTGTTTGATTCGAAGCATCTTGAAGTGAAGCCTTAGGTAATTCTGATCCAACCTTTAATGGACAGATATCGTACATTGTATTCTGCGCAGTCAGATATTGGATAGAAATCAAGAAAATAATTAATACTCTACTATTCATGTGATACATTTACAATTTAAGACACTATGACAACAGTCAGTAAAATAACACTATGTTATTGTTTATAGTTTTATGGAAGTAAACACACATCATACAACCGTCCAGAAAACAGCACGTTATACCACATATGGGACACTCTCAAAGGATACCAAGTACCTGTGGATTGTCCTACATGGTTCTAATATGCTCTGCGAACAAATGCTTTATAAGTTTGCAAACTTTAATCCCGACGAACACTTTGTCATAGCACCCGAGGCATTGTCAAGATTTTACAAAGACGGGTTTGGCGGTGATGTAGTTGCTGCCTGGATGACTAGTCGAGATAGACTTGAAGAAATTTCAGATTTTTCAAATTACTTGAGTTCACTTTTAGAAAGCTACCAAGCTAAGCTATCGCACCAATGCAAGACAATTGCAATGGGATTCTCTCAAGGTGGGACTACTCTATATAGATGGCTACATCGTAAGGCTGTATCAGTGGATATGGTATTAGGTTATGCATGCTGGATCCCAGAAGACATAGACCTTAAAGCTAGCCTGACTCCATTACAGACAACACCGCACATTTACACCTATGGCACAGCAGATCAGTACCTCACTTCAAAGAAGATAGCTGAACTACATCAAATTATAGCAAGCAACCAACTCAGTGTCAACCTACAACCTTATGCTGGTACACACAGAGTGGACAAAAGACAATTGAAGTTACTCTTTGACCTATACATCGCAAAACAGGAATCATAATGAAACATATCATAATATTATTTAGTGTCTTTTGTCAATTATTCTACAACAGCCCAGCTCAAGCCCAGATTCCAATTTACGGCGGACATGACATCTACCACCCAGAAGTAGGCAAACAAGGCATGGTTTCTACTCAGCACTACCTAGCTACGGAAGTGGGCATCGACATCCTTCAATCAGGTGGTAATGCTGTTGATGCAGCTGTTGCAGTTGGCTTTGCCCTGGCTGTGGTCTTGCCTCGAGCTGGTAATATCGGAGGCGGAGGCTTTATGCTTGTATATCTTGCGGACCAAGATACAACGCTTGCGATCGACTATCGAGAACGAGCACCACGCCTTGCTAGCCGAGACATGTACCTCGACGAAGCTGGCAATGTAGATAAGCATGCGGTCAATCAAAGCTGGCTCTCCATAGGCGTACCAGGCACAGTAGCTGGCTTAGTCCATGCCCAGGCTAACCATGGCAAACTCACCTTACCTGAAGTCATGGCTCCAGCAATTGCACTAGCAACCGAAGGCTTTGAAATGTCGCATAGCCTAGCTACAATGCTTAACTTTTACAGTGATCACCTCTCAGTATGCGATGCCACCGCTGAAATTTTCACAAGAGAGGAAGGCAATTTCACCAAGGGAGACACCTTGATTCAAGTAGACTTGTCAAATAGTCTGAGACTAATCGCAGAGCAAGGTCATGAGGGCTTTTACAAAGGCAAGCTAGCCAGGCAAATTGCCGAAGGAGTCCAAGCTGGCGGAGGAATTATCACAGAGGAAGACCTAGCTGACTACCAAGTCAATGTACTAACTCCTGTCAAGGGGACTTACAAGGGCCACGATATAGTATCAATGCCACCACCCAGTTCAGGCGGTATACATATTATACAAATTCTTAATATGCTAGAGCAGTCTGATTTGTACTCACTAGGACACAATACTGCTGAATACATTCATAGGTTAGTAGAAGCAATGCGGCTGGCTTATGCTGATAGGAGCAAGCATCTTGGCGATCCAAAATTTTGGGACAACCCAACTGAAGGACTTACCTCTAAGCAATATGCAGCAAATCTAGCTAGCAAAATCAACTTAACTCAAGCTACTAAGTCAACGACTGTCCTCCCAGGAAATCCTCAAGCTTATGAAAAAAACGAAACTACTCATTTTACAGTCGCAGATAAATGGGGAAACCTAGTGAGTAATACCTACACACTCAATTTCAGTTTTGGCAATGGCCTTATGGCTCCCGGCACAGGCATCCTCCTGAATAACGAAATGGGCGATTTCTCTGCAAAGCCTAATGTACCAGATGCCTATGGACTCTTAGGTAATGATGCTAATGCAGTAGAGGCTATGAAGACTCCACTAAGTAGCATGTGTCCTACACTAGTATTCAAGGATGGCGAACCCTATCTAGCAACAGGTAGTCCAGGTGGATCTAGAATAATCACATCTGTACTGCAAATTATCCTGAATACAATTGAATTTGACATGAATATTGCAGAAGCTACCCAAGCAAGTCGAATTCACCACCAATGGTATCCCGACATCTTATTTCATGAGCATATCTTAAACAATGATACTCGAACTCTCCTTGAGCAAAAAGGACATACGCTTAAAGTTAGGAATGCTATTGGCAGTACTCAGTCAATCGTATTAAAAAATGGTATGATGTACGGAGCTTCGGATACTAGGAGACCAGACGCCTTGACTATTGGCTATTAACAACCCATGGATTTCACAATGTAAAAGAAGGCTGTATCTTTTGATTGAAGAGAACATCACTTTGCTTTGACCTAGATGATGAAGTTGTCACAACAGATTAGTTAGGAAGTCCAATGCGAACAATCGAATGATTGTAGACTGCAAGTAACTAAATATTGAATTTGGTGTTAGACAGATATCCATTACTTACTTTTGGAATAACAAATACAATTACCACCCATGGCAAATACAGACTTCTGGACTGGATCAGACCAATATCTTTGCGATAAAGAACTAGCTCAGGCCTTTCATATAGCACGTACACTTGGCATGCCTCTGCTCATTGAAGGCGAACCTGGAACAGGAAAGACAGAACTACCACTTCAATATGCAAAAGACAAAGGTCTAGATCTCTTCGTCTACCCTACTGGCTCGAAGAGTACAGTGGAACAGTTTGTTGCAAAATTTGACCATGTTAAATACCTCAGGGACTCTCAGGTAGAAATACTCAATGCTCAGCGTGAAGAAAAAGGACTAAACACTAAGCTCTATACTAGTGGACGAAATACTGAACAACTCTCTGACTATGTCAACAAAGGACCAGCAGCCAAGGCTTACTCCACTCCTCACTCGGTCTTACTCATTGATGAGATTGACAAGGCGCCTAGAGAGTTTCCAAATGACTTGCTATACGCATTGAGTCATAGAAAATTTGTCATGCCTGAATCAGGAGAGGTCATCAGTATCTCTGAAGAAGAAATGCCTGCAATTGTCATCACCTCTAATAGAGAACAAGAACTACCCACTGCATTTAAAGGAAGGTGCATCTATCACTATATTCACTTTCCAGAAGCGGAAACAATGAGAGAGATAGTAACAAAACACTACCCTAAGATTGATACTGACATTGTCAATGTTGCCTTAGATATCTTTTACCACCTAAGGAATATTGGTCTAGAACGAGCTCCCACTACAAGGGAATTATTGAATTGGTTGAAGTATGTCAAGGCATTTTCTACAAAAGAAGCCATTGCAAAGATAGAAGCGCTTGATGGAATCGGCACATTGATCAAGACTCAGAGTGATCTTGAAAAAGTACAGCAAGTCTTATTTAAGAATGAGTCTGACTATAATAAAAGAAGTACTCCTAACTAATGTTTGCACGACTACCAGAACACTTTAGAACTTTCGGACTGCCAGCTGATGTCAGGACAATCCTCCTGCTGCAGAAGTCGATGCAAAGAGGTCTTGTTAAGACTCTTGGTGACATCTATACAGTACTCCGAGGCATTATCGTCAAAGAGCCTAGTATGATGGGACCTTACACTCGAGCATACTATGATTACTTCCTAAATATTGACATCCAAAATGGAGAGACACTCAGTGATGCAATAGCACGGTCTAATACATTCAAAGCCTGGCGAGACGACAATCTCGACAGATTTGGTGATGACATTGACGCTGAAGACTTAGTAAATAAGTTTCTAGACGATGTCCACCTCACCACATACGATATCAACGAAATCATCAATGGACGTGAACTCTGGGACAATGACCAAGGTAATATTCCCGACAATGACCTTGAATCGGACGATACAATAGCAAGACATAAGCTCGATAGGATGGCTGACTATTCCGATTTATCCTTAGAAGAATTACTTAAGCGCATGCAAGAAGTCCTAGACCAACAACAATCCAAACACAGTGGTGGTAGTCACTGGATAGGAACAGGAGGAATATCTCCATATGGACATGGAGGAGCAGCCAAAGATGGATTAAGAGTTGGTGGAACTGGTGGTGGTAAAATGGCAAGAAAGGTATTAAATGATAGAAAGTACTTTCCCGTAGACCTAGACGCCATCCTTAATGACAACAATGTAGATGCCGCATTAGCAGCACTCAAAGGGGTCATGGAAGAGTCTGCAACAGAACATTTGGATGTCAAAAAAACCATAAACTCTGGACTCAAACGTGGAGGATTGTTCATTCCTGAAATCACTAATGAACTCAACAAGAAACTACAAGTCATCTTAATGATTGACAATGGTGGATACTCCATGGATCCTTATGTCAAAGTCATTCAAACGTTGTTTAAGAAAATGAAGACAAGGTTTGCCCATGACCTGGAGACTTACTATTTCCACAATACTATCTACGACCATGTCTATTTGAATGCTCAACGAACCAAGCGAGTCAAGATAGATACTATCCTTGCTAAAAACCCAGATTATAGAGTATTCCTTATTGGAGATGCCTCAATGGCTCCCTATGAAATAAACCGCCAAAGTCTCGAAACCTATCGAAATTTAAAACAACAGTTTAAGAAGATAGCTTGGCTCAATCCAGAACCTCAAAAGTATTGGCGACATACTTTTACTATTCAGGTTATCAAAGAGCTCATTGACATGTACCCTATGACCCCAAAAGGGATTGAAGAAAGTGTCAGAGAAATGAATAGAAAGAAGTAGTCCTTTGCATTCAAATGTATCAAAGTATTGTATCCTAGTGGTTGCTTTTTGAATCTTCTGTTAGGGAATGGACGACAATAGTTTTACTTTTAGAAAATTGAATAGGTTACGACACAGCAATGAGTAAAAGTGACACCATACTTTCTAAGACTATAAGCCTTGACTACATTGTCAAAGCCTTAATACTGCTCCTGTGCCTTCCAATAAACCTAAGTGCAACAAAGATTGAGACAATCACCTCAGATACCAGTATCACCTTGAGGACTCTGTATGTAGATGACTTCTCCGCTATACTTGGCAATGACCAAGCTGTAGACTCGCTTCTTACTTTTGCTCAGTCGCACGATATCAACTCGTTGCTTCTTTATGACTTACATATCGTTCACGCCATGCACTCTCTGACCAACATCTCTACTAATGGGATTTTAGCAGACTTCATCGCAAAGGCTAAGAATGATTTCAACATAGTCCAAATTGGTGCTACTGCAGAAAATGCCAACTTCTTTTCGCAAGTCATTGATGTGTATAATAATACTAGATCTCAGTCCAGTGAAAAATTTGATATTTACAACCTTGAATTTGAATTTTGGAACGACGGACCCGTAAATCCTGGAGGATATTATTGTAATACATATTTGATTCCAAATGGCCTTCCATGCAACAATACTGGAGCATTTGACTACTTTATTTCAGTCTTGCAAGATATGAATGACTTGGCAAATGCTAATACGCATCCTATCAGTGTAGAAGCCTACGTTGGTTGGCTAACAGCAAGTCAAGTTCTAAGTATTGCAGACAATCTAGATAGAGTTAGAGTTCATGCCTATGTTTCCAACCCGAGTACAGCATTTGATTATACCGAGATCAGACTTATGGATTTTGCTAATACAAATATCAATATTTCAATCATCTACTCTGCTGAGATTGTCTTCATGCAAGGATGGCTTGAGACCAATGGCTTGGAAGCTGCAGAACAAGCCTTCCTAGTAGATTGGAGTATGAGTACATTGGCTGGCAATACCAATATTACCTTGGAGGAGTTTACCTACTTCGCTTACACTGACATGCTAGAAATACCATCAGAAGTTTGTCCGAATATCAATATTATCAAGGACTTAGTCGTAGACAACGATACAACAATCTTTGCCAAATGCCTAATTGACATCAGTAATCTCACTATTTTGTCAACCAATCACCTTACCCTCATTGCGCCAGAAGTACGCCTATCACCAGATTGCACAATGCTACCAGGCGCATCATTAAACACTGCAAACACTGGGTGTATTGACTAAGCATACTGAGCTAAAGTATTGGCATTTCATTTTAACAACTGACATATATTGAATTACACTAGCCTAAGATTCTAATACCTTACATTTGCGCAAAATCTGATGATGAAGACGACACTTGTATGGATGATGTTTGTATTGTTGAGCTCTAGTTTAATCGGACAAGTGGTCATTAATGAACTTGACTGTGATACACCGAGCCTTGATGATAAAGAATTTGTTGAATTACTATCAGAATCTCCAAACTTCCCTCTAGATGGGTATGTTCTTGTCTTCTTTAATGGATCTGAAAATGGAGGAAACTCAAGTTACTATACAGTAGATCTCGATGGGTATACTACTGATGTCAACGGACTACTTCTCATAGGTAGTAATGGGGTAAGTCCGACCCCTCAATACCTCATCCCTGAGAATACTATTCAAAATGGAGCTGATGCCGTCGCCATTTATCAAGCAAGTTGGTTCGACTTTCTAGAAGGGACAATTGCCACTATTGACAACTTGATTGACGTAATCATCTATGATACTACAGATGCTGATGATGTAGATATGATAGATATCTTCAAAACTGATCCAAACTTTAGTACAATACAACAAATCAATGAAGGGTCTGGCAATAATACCAATTCGATACAGCGGCTAAATGATGGTTCTTACACTTCAAAGGTACCCACACCAGGCAAGCTCAATGAAGGTGGTGGCATTGACGTCAATGGGATACAAATGGTTATTGAAGAAATCCAGTATGAAGAAGGACAAACAATTGATATTATATTCAGTACAGAACAAGCAGTATCCACTGAAGTCACCTTTTCCATTATTCTAGAAAATGATGCATTTGACAATTCAGATTACACAGGGCAAACTATACTATCAATCAAGGCTGGAGAGAACACTACAAGTACCAGCATAATACTTACTGATGATACCCTTGACGAAGGTGATGAAGTCGCCATAGTCAAGTATGACAATCTTCCTGAAGCCCTGCTTGCTATTAACAACAATATAGCAATTCGGATAGTAGACAATGACTATACTGTTGCTCCATATGGAGTGCCTACTAGTCCAACTTATGGGATAGTCCCTAGTTCTAAGCCCATGGGCTATTATAGTAGCCTGGACTCTCAGTCTGGCCAGGAGTTGAGGGATGCCATCCAATCTATTATTGCAGATCCAAGCATAGTGAGAGCTCAGACTTACACGGAGGTTGTTGAAATACTCAAAGAAGCTGACCAAAACCCAGCTAATAGCAACGAGGTCTGGCTTGTCTATAGTGAAGAAGGACGTCCTAAGCTCGACTTCCAAACAAGCTCTGACAATAATGGCAAGTGGAATAGAGAGCATACCTTCCCAAGATCTAGAGCAGGATACAATAGTATTGATGGTGATGACACCAATAATGGAGTTGACATTTACTGGAACACTTCAGCAGACTCTCTCCGTCATGGCAACTCAGATGTTCATGCACTAAGAGCTGCCGATGGACAAGAGAATAGCAGTCGAAACAATCAACACTATGGCGAATATATTGGGCCAAGTGGTACCCAAGGGAGCTTTAGAGGTGATGTAGCCAGGAGTGTCCTTTTCTTAGAGATAAGATACAATGGTCTGTCAATAGTTAATGAATTCCCTGATATAGATGGGCAACTTGGTGACTTATCTACTCTGTTAGAGTGGCACAGAATGGACCCACCTGATGACTTCGAAATGCATCGAAACAATGTGGTCTATAATTGGCAACGCAACAGAAATCCATTCATCGACCAACCAGAACTTGTAGAATATATCTGGGGCGATAAAGTAGGGAGTGTTTGGAATCAACCACTTGCCACTTTCGAAGAAGAAGAGTTAGATATAAACCTCTATCCTAATCCAACCAGTAGAAGGGTAACATTCGGTGGTCTACATAGTGAAGCTAACATAATCCTTACTTCCATCCATGGAGTACAGCTAGCCACTTACAAGCTGCAAGCTGGTGGAGAAATCGACCTAGATGTCCCTAGTGGATTGTACTTATTAAACATTAATAGCAAAGGCAATTTCAAAACCTTAAGAGTCGCAGTAAAAGCAAATTAACTTAGCAAATAATCAATAAGCCTTACTGGTTATTGGCAGTCTCTTGAACCTCACCAACTACAGTTCTTATGAGGCCGGGAGAGTGACTAGTCTGAGGTATGGGAAAGTCAAACCAGTGTTGAAGTTCTTGGTCATATCCTGTCCCATTGAGGTAGCTGCTCAATGCACTATTGAGTCCTTTTGTATACTTTTGGTGGTCAGCACCTTGAGGATCTTCATGATATAAATCATTCTGCGCAAAGCCCTCGAATGCAGGTCCAGTAATTGTAATACCAAAGTCGCCTGGGTTCTTACCAATAGGACTATGTATAGTAGTAGTAAAGAGGTGCCAAAATGCCGACTGAATACAATCAGCCTCAAACAGCTGTCTGACGACGTCTAAGGAGTCGATGGTTTCTTGCTCTGTCTCTGTCGGAAACCCATACATCAAATAAGCATGTACAAGAATTCCATTATTAGAAAAATGATGTGTCACTCGTGCAACTTGGGCTATATCTACTCCTTTCTTCATCTTGGCAAGGAGCCTATCGGATGCTACTTCTAACCCTCCAGTAACAGCAATGCAGCCAGACTTAGCCATGATCTCACAGAGTTCAGCATCAAACGTTTTTTCGAATCTAATATTAGTCCACCAAGTGATCTTGATGTTTCTTGCCATTAGAGTCAATGACAATGCTTTCAACATCTTTGGCGGTGCAGCCTCATCCACAAAGTGAAATCCTGTGATGCCTGTATCTGCAACAATCTGCTCGATCTTGTCTACTAGGTCGTCAGCAGTGGTGTTTTGATAATTACCAATGTAGTCCAAACTGACATCACAAAACGAACACTGCTTCCAATAACACCCATGAGAAATGGTCAATTTATTCCATCGAGCATCTGTCCACATCCGATGCATGGGATTGACAACATCAAGAAAAGAAATATATTTTTCAAATGGCAGTCCCTTGTAGCTTGGCGCAGGCAACTTGCTATGATGGTAGATGGTATTAGGAACTTTGTTTTTATAGACTACCCTACCATTCTCCAAGACAAAAGTCCTCTCTAATTCTGTATCCTCGACTATCCCATCGATATAATTGATGATTTTCAACAAAGGTCCTTCGCCATCATCAAGTGAAATATAATCTACATATTGAAATATACGAGGGTCTTCTAGTGATCGTAATTCTGTGTTACAATATCCTCCTCCTAAGGCAATTTGGATACTAGGAAAATACTCCTTGATAAATTGAGAACAGCGCAATGCAGCAAATAAGTTGCCAGGGAAAGGTATAGTAAAGCAAACTAGCTGCGGAGCATGCCTTATCAGTTGCTCTTCTAAAATATCCAACATACAATCTTCTATCAATGTAGGTTGGTAGTGCAAAAACTCATCAATTTCATCAAAACTACTAGCTGAAGTTGCTATTTGCTCGGCATACTTGGTAAATGCAAAAAACTCATCCACATTGGCTTGGATAAAATCTCCAATTTCCTCAACAAACAATGTTGCATGATGCTTCGCTTTGTCTATGATTCCAGGGTCGCCAGCTTCCCATTTAATGGCCGTATTGACCTTAGTAAGTCGATGACCTTTTGGAAGGAAGTCCTTTGCTATAATCTTGTGAGCTGTGTCAATATCTTGTTGCTGAAGGAACCCAATGACAGTATCGACTCTAGAAATGTATTGTTTCTGTAAGGTAACCATATTAGGAAAGTGATGATTGCCTAATTCCTTGGCTTCTTGAAATACATTCGTCAGAAACTCCTCTGAAAATACAGCTTTAAACAACTCAATGCTCAAATCACAATGTTCGACAGCTACTCCATACTTCTCCAAAAAGCCTTTGAGATACGCAGTTGCTGGATAAGCGGTATTCAACTGAGTAAATGGAGGGATAAAGAAGAGAAGTTTGGGTTGCATTACGTAAAGATAGAGCACTACTTAAATAAACCGATTGAAAAGTCAAGCTTAATAACTGAAGAGGCAATTCAATTCCTTATTGATAAATATTAATAACCTCCAAAAAGGTAATTGCGATCGACAACAAACTTGGACTAGTTAAGATATCTCTTGTTGCTTAAGTAGTTACATTTAGAGACCATTTGTACTTTACGGCAAAGTATCTAATACAGAACACCACAAGCATAGATACAACAGTATTCAAAGTACTTACTGTAGATAGTTGTTCTAAGACTAAGAATACAATACCACCTGCAACACATGCTGAAGCATAGATTTCATTTCTGAATATTAGTGGGACCACATTAGTGAGTACGTCTCTGATTACTCCACCAAATACAGCGCTGACTACTCCCATCAATATTGCAATCAAAGGAGAAAGTCCTACTTCAAGTGTCTTTTGCAATCCTAGAATGGTGAATAAACCTATGCCTATGGTATCAAATAAGAACATCCCCTTTCGCCATTTAAGTATTTGTTCCTTAAAAAGATAGGACAAAAGTAAGGCAACTAGAACAACAAAGACATAGTTCAGGTCATACATCCAACCTACTGGTGTCTGTCCTATTAAAACATCTCTCAACGTACCTCCACCCACTGCTGTCACCATACCGATTATAGCAGCACCAACTAAGTCAAACTTATTCTCTAAAGCAGTCAGCACTCCACTTATTGCAAACACCAATGTCCCTATGATATCTAAACAATATATCCAATCCATGTATATACTTTTAATGACTGCAAAAAGCTAAATGACGGCTCATGATTAGTCTATTAGATTTTATCTTGAAAATGATCCACAATTGCCACTTCACCAACACTTTTGAGAGACAGGCCAAAGTGGCTAATCTAACTCCACTCTAATCACAATAGCAACAGCTTTTCCAACCATGAATCCACCTTTCGGACCCAAATCAAAAGTAGTTCTATCTATATTTAAGTCTCCTACAAATGTATTGTCCGAGTAAGTAAATGGAATATTTACAATACTCTCAACACCCTTAATACTAAGCGTACCAGTTGCTAGATAACCCCTGGCGCTAGTAGTAATTTGATTTGAGAAAAAGCATACTGATGGATGATTCGCCGCATCAAAGAAATCTTCTTTCAATAGGTGTTCGTCTCGTTTAGTATTTGCTGTATTCAAAGTTGCGACATCAACACAGACATCAAATTGACAGAGCTCCAAATTATCAACATCAAAGTCTATCGTACCGTCGAACTGTTGCATTGTCCCTTCAACTGTGTTGAATCCCATATTGGATAGGCTAAACTCTACAATCGATGCAGGTTGATCTATTTGTTGGCAACATGCAATGGAACACCATCCTATTACCATAATGACACTTAATATTGCTTTCATATCTTGATTCATTTATACTTTTTCAATAATCATAGCATATCCTTGCCCTACCCCAATACACATGGTAGCAAGTCCATAGCGCTTATCCTGTGCTTGCAATTCTAATGCAAGGCTGAGACTAATCCTTGTCCCAGAGACTCCTAATGGATGTCCGATGGCAATAGCTCCTCCGTTGGGGTTAACTCTAGGGTCATCAT
>JAHDHH010000029.1:43289-49667 GCA_020631405.1 Saprospiraceae bacterium | reverse complement strand
AACCTGCATCTAAAGCTATTACTACTTATCGATTACTAATAAACAACCAACTACAGCCAATTGATGTGTAATTCATGTCGTGATTTAGCCCTAATCCAAACGAAAAATCAAGTTGTATATGAGAAGAAGGTTGGTATATGAAACCGGCGTCAAAACTAGACATATGTCTTTCCAAGTTACCAAACTCACCAAAAGATTCAATATAGGCTCCAACGCTATCATTAATGCTTATCCCTAATGAAGCAGTGTAAATAAAACTTCCTCTATTTGCTGTTTGAGATTCTAGCCCTATACCTGTGTAATCATAGCCTATATTGTAACCTAAATTCAAGAAATCATTGATTCTATGTGATAGCAAGAGTCTACTATAGATACCGTAACTACCACTTGTTATTACTTTAGATCCAGTAGGTACTGAGAGATGAGTGAGAAATGCAACCTCAGTATTTGATTCAGGTTTCTTGAATAATTGTATTTTAGTACCAACCCAAAGATCACTCATCCCTTCCATGATAGTGTCATTATAGTTATTGATTTCGAGCTGAGTGATAAACCTGAACTCTACTTTATCTGTAAGACCATACCGCAACAAGGTATTAGGCAGTACAAGTTGTCTAACATCGTCTTGATAACCGGTGAGTATTCCACTTTCTACTTGTAAGGCATGGTTTGGAATAGTAGAAGACGCTTCAGTTTGATCTGGTCTATCAGTAACTATCTGAGCTTTGAGGATGAAGATGCATTGAAAACAAAAAAAAATAAGTAGTAATGTATTTTTCATCTTGCAAATTTAGTCAAATTGACATGCCTACCACATGTACGGAAAGAAAGTCACTAATTGACTATTCGTTATAGTTTTACATCAACACTAACCTCCATCTCTACAACAGATTCTGGAGCAACGGTAATTTCTTTGCTAACATTAGTGAAGTCTCCTTCGGATGGATAGAAGTTGCCATCCTTGTCGGAAAATAAAGTAATGAAATACGTATCTGGATGGAGATAAGTACTGATATAAGCCGTTTCGAAGGATTGAACGTCGATCGTCCTTACTACAGCTTTATTCAAGTTGTCAAAATTGACAACTCCATTGGTATCCACAATAGGTTTTTTAGAGATGTAAAGTAATAAATTGTCTTCTTGTATTGCATTTGCCTTTTCTATATTGACCGTCAGATCACTTAGGTGACCATGATTACTTTTAGGAAATGGATCGGCACTCTCCTCTAAAAACAGAGCAGAGTCAGAATCAATAAGGTTAGTAAATGCATTTTCTAAGTTGACCTCAGTAATAGGTTGTGGGAAGTCAAAGAGCTCAGTGGAAGGCTCAGAATAGGTCGGATTAAAATTAGTACCCTTGAATCCCATATGATGAAGTGGTTCGTCCAGAGCACCGCCATTATCCTTGTATGCATCAAAATACAAAGTATCATTTTCAAATCTCAATTCCATATAGGCTCGATCTTCTCGACCTACAGCATCGACCAATCGATAATACTTACTCCCATTGGACTCTTCTGCCTTGTCTAGCACAAAGTACGTAGCTCGATACTGATTACCTAACCAGCCACCATTTCTTGCCATAATTTGTTGCTTGCCTTCGAAGTCAGCTATGAACAATGACGTGATAATATTCTGATTACTACCACCTTCATAAATTGAGTGGACATGCGATGATGATATGGGCCTAAAGTCAAATGCAAACCATTCATAGAACCCAAAGGAGGTTTGATTACTCCCGACCCAATGGCCATTTATTTCTGCAAGCACATCATATCCTAAGATATCAGTTGGATTTCCTGAGCTTGGTGAGTGCTCATCAGGATTATCACAATTCGCTAAGCATAATATAAGAAGTAAACTATTTAACATCATTATTTTAGACATAGAGGGTATTTGAAAAGTGTAACGTTCCTTGAATTGGTTTTCTTATAATTGTTTTGTGGTATTGATTTTATAGAACAACGAGAATAGGATAGATGACTTGTAAATATGATATGTATAGGTTTAATTCATATTTTAAAAATTAATATATTTGTGTATTAACATTAGCTGTAACTAATAGCAATAGGACAATACACAATTATGACACTGACAAAATCACTTTCCATTTTCGCCTTGTGCTTACTTTGCTCCATTGTAGGTTATAGCCAAGAAATTTGTGACAACGGTATCGATGATGACCAAGATGGTCTGATCGATTTGAATGATGATGACTGTGTCTGTGAGTCCTTTTCGCCATCATCATTGATTCCCAATCCATCGTTTGAAGACATGACTTGTTGTCCTAACAGCGAGGCAGACTTGAACTGTGCTGTGACATGGATACAGGCATCTACACCGACTACTGATTACCTACATACCTGTGGCATTACAGAGATGCCATTCTTAGGGTATCAGATGCCACTACCTGTGCCAGATGGCGAAGGAGCGATTGGATTTAGAGATGGAAAGCCAGGAGTACCCAATTTTAAAGAATATGCCGGTGCATGCTTGACAGAGCCAATGACACCTGGCGTCAGTTATATGCTTGACTTTTTCATTGGCTTCCATGATGAGCCTGGGTCTATGACCTTTGACATGGCAGTATTCGCGACGACTAGTTGTGGCAATCTACCATTTGGCGGAGGCGATCAGAATTTTGGCTGTCCAACAAATGGTCCAGGATGGGTAGAGCTAGGTGCAATGACATTTAGCGGAGAGAATGAGTGGGTAGATGTAGAGTTTGAGTTTATGGCTGACCAAGCATACGAAGCTATTGTCCTAGGGCCAGCATGTGCTATCAATCCTAATGTCAACCAAGACCCATATTTCTTCTTTGATGACTTGGTCCTAGCAGAGTCTAGCGAATTTGGTGTGCCGCTGATGTCAATAGAAGGCAATATCTGTGAAGAAGATATTATACTGACTACTTCAGATACAATCATGGGAACCTATCAATGGTACAAAGATGGAATAGCATTAATTGGAGAGACGGGACAGAGCTTAGTGGTTTCTAGTGTTCCCGAACCACAGGGAGTTTATGAGGTGGTAGTGACCACATCTTTAGGTTGCTTCAATGGCGAACAGATTACTGTTACGATCCCAGAATACGCTTCAGCATTTGATGCTACTATCTGTGAGGATGAAGTCTATGAATTTGGCGAAGAGGTTTATACAAGTCCAGGCACCTACGAGGGGACCTTCACAGCAGCTGACGGGTGTGATAGTATAGTGACATTGACCTTGAGTGTATTGCCAGTATTCTCTGTGGATGTAGTAGGAGAGTTTTGTTTTGGAGATGACTATGAGCTCAATGGCGAAAGTTATAATCTTGGAGGAATATATACACAGACTCTGACAGCAGAGAATGGGTGTGATAGTCTTATTACCCTAACTTTAATAGAAAACTCAGCATCAGAAGCGCTACTTTTCGAGAGTACATGTACGGGATCAGCAATAGAAGTCAATGGCGAAGTCTATACTGAGACAGGGTATTACGAGCAACTCTTAGTGAATACAGTGGGCTGTGATAGTTTTTTATTTGTTGATGTACAGATTCTCAATGTTACAGAAGAGACTTTAGAAGCATCTTTCTGTGGGACATCGACTTATGAGCTCAATGGCGAAGTCTATGGCGAATCAGGCACTTACGTGCAAACGTTACTAGGGCAAAATGGCTGTGACAGTATATTGACATTAGAACTCAGTTTACTACCGGTTTTCGAAGAACAAATAGCATTTGATATCTGTGATGGGGATTCAGTGGAGGTCGGTAATGAGGTGTATGACACTAGTGGGACTTATGTCCAAGAGCTGGTTTCCTCACTAGGTTGCGATAGTACAGTGATTGTAGACGTTGTAGTCTTGCCGATCAATGTACTAGAGCTTGAAGAGGTGGTTTGTGATAATGACAGTCTAGTCCTTAACGAAACAATTTATAATGAGACAGGTGAGTATAGTCAAGTATTAGCTGGGACTAATGGTTGTGATAGCCTAATACAATTAAACTTGACAGTATTAGAAACATTCCAAACAGACTACGAATCTATATTGTGTATCAACGATCAGATTACATTTTATGGTCAAGAGATCACAGAGCCAGGTATCTATATTAATAACTTAGTCGCATTCAATGGTTGTGATAGTCTTATAGTGTTAAATGTAGGTTTGGATACTACGTGTAATAATTGTGTCTCGGCAGATTCTAGAGGAGATTTTGGTCTATCTTTCAACATAGCACTTAGAGAGCAAGGCAATTACGACGTCCTAGTCAAGTATCGTGAGGAGCAAGTAAGATTCGATGCAGTATCCCTTGACAAGGTCAGATCTCTGGCTACTATATTCGTACTTGAGAAGGAGAGACTCTACCAAGGTCATGATAGTAAAGATATTATCCTCATGGACGAAGCAAGGTATGGTACTCATGCAGATATCCTCATGAAAGAAAAACGACCAACTATCTCAGCATCGCAAATAAAAGCATACGTAGATATATCTGACAAGCAAGTAGAAGGACTTGACGAGGCAAAAATCAATGGATACTTTGGTTTGATTATGCAAGGTGTAGAACAGGGAAGAGTCGGGTCTAAATTCTCTTTTAACTAGTATGCTTAGCCTCTTAAGTTGGAATATTCAACAAGGTGGAGGCTCTAGGACTACAGTCATTCTCAAGGCTATCATAGAGCAGCGAGCAGAGATAGTGATCCTATCAGAGTTTAGGAATAATAACAATGGAAAACTGATCAGGACTACCATGCTTGACTTCGGCTATCGCTACCAAGCAGTCACTCACGCTGATAAAGAAGAGAACAGTGTTGCTATATTTAGCAAACTACCCTGTAATACCACACTCTATCATCAGACAGGTATGGAGTATTCAGCAAATGTAGTTTCAGTTGACTTAGGGATGATGAAGGTCTGCGGAGTCTACCTGCCACACAAAAAGAAGCATAGACTCTTTGATATTCTACATCAAGAGGCACAAGGCGAAACACCGCTGATCATAGCAGGTGATTATAATACTGGAATCAATGGAATAGACCAAAAAGGTACAAGCTTTTGGTATACTGACGAACTAAAGCAATTGGCCAAGTTAGGCATGAAAGACGCCTTCAGAGCAGTACACGATCAAAAGAGAGAGTACTCATGGTATAGCCACCAAGGCAATGGATACAGATACGACCACACTTACGTATCCGAAGTACTACTCCCACTCATCACTCATTGCGAATACCTACACCAGTGGAGGGAAGACAAACTCTCTGACCACAGTCCAATGCTTATAACTCTGCAATAGTAAGGGAATGAAAAAACATATTCCGTTTGACTATTTGACCAACAATCTTATTTAAAACTCCAATCGTAGGTCGTGATATGTTCTAGACATACCGCTAAGAGGTCAATACTATGTTGGATATCATCTTTATCTGCCATTTCTATAACTTGGTGTAAGTACCTGCAAGGAATACTGATACCACCAGCTATTGAGCCACCGTTGGCATGTCGCTGTATTCCAGCTGTGTCAGTTCCACCAGCTGTTAGTACTTCCATTTGGTATTTGATGCCAGCTTTCTCTGCTTGCTCTTTCATGAATCTGACCATCCTGTAGTCACAGACAGTCATGCCGTCCATTACCTTGATAGCTGTCCCTCCACCGAGAGTAGTACACCGTTCGTGAGGTTGGGCACCTGGTAGGTCATAGGCTAAGGTGACATCTAAGTTGATACCAAAGTCTGGGTTGATTCCTGATGCGGAAGCTACGGCACCTCTGATGCCAATCTCTTCTTGCACAGTGAATACACCATAGATGGTAGCATCAGTGGTAGTCTTGGCTAACTTCTTAAAGGTTTCGATAAGGATAAATACTGATACCCTATTGTCGACAGACTTACTATTGATATTATTACCCATTTCTATGAACTCTCGTTCTCTTGTGATGGGGTCACCTACGCTGATCAATGCATTGACTTTCTCTGCAGGTAGACCAGTATCAATAAAGTATTCAGTGATTTTTGGTGCCTTTGATCTTTCTTCTGGTTGCATGACATGGATAGGCTTAGTTCCCATCACTCCGATGACATCTTCTTTACCATGTATCCAGACCCTCTGAGCAGTCAGTGTCTTTGGGTCAAATCCACCAAGTGTATGGAACCTAATGAAACCGTTCTCGTCAATATGAGTTACAATAAATGAGATCTCATCCATGTGAGCCGCTACCATGACCTTCTTATCACCACTACCTTTCTTGATAGCATGGACAGAACCCATGGCATCAACAGTGACTTCATCTACATAGTCTTTCACTTGATCTATGACAAACTGTCGAATAGGCTGCTCGAATCCTGGAGCACCGGGAATAGTACAAATCTTATTAAGTAGTGGGATATTCATAGTATA
>JAHDHH010000029.1:0-43189 GCA_020631405.1 Saprospiraceae bacterium | reverse complement strand
CTGGAGCACCGGGAATAGTACAAATCTTATTAAGTAGTGGGATATTCATAGTATATACATCTATATTTAGAATCCAACAAAAGTAGAAGTTAAATGAGATATTTTGTTAAAACCAAGGGTCTTATTAACTCAAGGCTAAACAAATAGTCGGTGAAGAAAATGGAGAATAGCTTACGTTATCTGCATTAAAGCATAGTTAAAGACAAATTAAAGTAGCTGTTTCCGATTACAATATGAAGTATGTTTCATAAATTGCAAATACAACAGCCAAGTCAAAAACTTATTAAATAATCTAAATCATGAAGAACATAATATTGTACAGTCTCCTTTTTTCCTTATTTTTTTCTTGTGCAAAGGACAATGACTGTAGCTCCGATCAAATATTTTTTGGGAGTACTTGTGTAGATAGAGATGGCTTTACCTTTTACAAGGCATTGGTAAATGAATTTTGTATGCCAGATAGTGTGATGATTGGTCTTGACTATAGTGAGAGGCTTGTCGGGAAGTGGGTGTATGAAGCAAAGAGTAGTTCAGGAAATTGGAATCTTGGAGAATCTGGTTTTGTAAGTTTTGAAGCAAACAATCAAGATTTTGGATATGCTGTCATTTGCGTTGACGAAAGATGGATTTCAACCTCGTTTACCATAGAGAATCTACTCGAATTAGATGAGCAGACAGAATCAATAGATGTCCATTTAGTCCATCATCCTAATGGTCTTAATCATGTGGATCCTGACGAGAGTGCAGATGGCAGGAAGACTGTACAGTTTTTCAGACAAAATTAGAGCTGATAGTTAATAAAACTTATTAAATATTATGAAGAAAAACTCAGCTTAGAGCCTAATTAAGAATAAATCAAAGTAGCTGTTTCCGACTACAATATGAAGTATGTTTCATAAATTGCAAATACAACAGCCAAGTCAAAAACTTATTAAATAATCTAAATCATGAAGAACATAATATTGTACAGTCTCCTTTTTTCCTTATTTTTTTCTTGTGCAAAGGACAATGACTGTAGCTCCGATCAAATATTTTTTGGGAGTACTTGTGTAGATAGAGATGGCTTTACCTTTTACAAGGCATTGGTTAATGAATTTTGTATGCCAGATAGTGTTATGATTGGTCTTGATTATAATGAGAAGCTAGTTGGCAAGTGGATATATGCAGCAAAAAGCAGTTCAGGGAATTGGAATGTGGGAGATGAAGGCTTTAGTAGTTTTGAATCAAACAATCAAGATTTTGGATATGCTGTCGCTTGTATTGATCAAGGATGGATTGAGACTTCGTTTACCATAGAGAATCTACTCGAATTAGATAAGCAGACAGAATCAATAGATGTCCATTTAGTCCATCATCCTAATGGTCTTAATCATGTGGATCCTGACGAGAGTGCAGATGGCAGGAAGACTGTACAGTTTTTCAGACAAAATTAGAGCTGTTACTTGATAAAGCATATTAATGAAAGAGGCTATTTAATGGATAGAATAGCCTCTTTCTTCTTTTATAGGGTATAAGTTAGTTTTTTACAAACAACTAAGATTCAAATAAACAGAAACACAAATCAACGACTCAACTACTTTACCGCGTCAAGTACATATATCGCTGTCTTTCTATTTCTAAGAATACTGGATCTGTCAGATCATCAATAAATTGTATGGCCTCGCCAGTTGACTTCATTTCTGGTCCAAGTTGCTTATCCACATTCGGGAATTTGTCAAATGAGAATACTGGAATCTTAATCGCATATCCTTTTAGCTCTTTCTTGATGTCAAAGTCACTAAGTTTAGCTCCAAGCATGACTTTGGTTGCTATATTCAAATAAGGTACCTTGTATGCCTTTGCTATGAATGGTGTTGTTCTCGAAGCCCTAGGGTTCGCTTCTATCACATAGACCTTCTCATCCTTGATGGCAAACTGGATATTGATCAATCCTTTGATCTTTAATGCCAAGGCAAGTTTCTTTGCATGTTCTGCCATTTGCTTCAGCACATCATCACTCAAACTGTAAGAAGGCAATACTGCAGAACTATCACCTGAGTGAATACCTGCTGGCTCGATATGTTCCATGACACCCATGATATGGATGTCATCTCCATCGCAGATGGCATCTATCTCAGCCTCTTTTGCTCGTTCGAGAAATTGATCGACCAAGACCTTGTTATTAGGCATATGCTTAAAGATGCTCAACACTTGCTTCTCTAGCTCATCATCATTGATGACTATCCTCATTCGCTGACCTCCAAGCACATATGATGGTCTGACAAGGACTGGATATGTCACCTCATTCGCCACTCTGATCGCCTCATCAGCATCATCAGCTACACCATATTTCGGATATGGAATGTCTAAATCTTTGAGCAAGTCAGAGAATCTACCTCTGTCTTCAGCAAGGTCCATACTATCGAATGATGTTCCGATGATTGGGATACCTTTATTCTTTAAGTTTTCTGATAGCTTTAGCGCTGTCTGACCACCCAATTGAACGATGACTCCCACGGGCTGTTCTAAGTCAATGATGTCTTCTAGGTGTTCCCAGAATACTGGCTCAAAGTAAAGCTTGTCAGCTACGTCGAAGTCAGTAGATACTGTCTCAGGATTACAGTTGATCATGATAGATTCATACCCCATTTCTTTAAGGGCTAGCAATCCATGGACACAACAATAGTCAAACTCAATACCTTGCCCAATTCTATTTGGACCCGAACCGAGTACTATGATCTTCTTCTTGTCGCTTGGTATACTTTCGTTTTCGCCATCGAATGTTGAGTAGAAGTATGGAGTCTGAGCTGGGAATTCAGCAGCACAAGTGTCCACCATTTTATATGACCTTCTGATGTTGAGTGCCTTCCGTTGTTTAGATACAGATTCTTCATCTACCCTCATAAGCCAAGCTATTTGCTGGTCAGAGTATCCATTTGACTTTAACTGAATGAAAAAGTCTTTTGGAATATCATGCGGTACATTGTACTTCAGGAGACGATCTTCTAGAGTGACTAGGTTTTTGATTTGAGTCAGATACCAATGATCGATACCAGTCAATTTATGAATAGTCTTCCTTGGCACCCCTAGTCTGATGGCGTCCTTAACTCTATATATTCTATCGTCTGAGGCATTTTCTAGTCTATTGAGAATGTCATCAGTACTCATCCACTCCTTCTTATCAGCGCCAAGTCCTGCTCTATTGTTCTCTTGACTTTGACAAGCTTTTTGAAGAGCCTCAGAAAAACTCCTACCAATAGCCATCACCTCACCTACAGACTTCATTTGTAGACCTAGGCTAGTGTCAGCACCATTGAATTTCTCAAAGTTCCACCTTGGCATCTTGACAATGACGTAATCTAGGGTCGGCTCAAACATGGCAGACGTCGTCTTAGTGATTTGATTTTTCAATTCATCTAGGGTGTAGCCTATCGCTAGCTTGGCAGCTATTTTGGCAATAGGATAACCAGTCGCCTTACTTGCTAGAGCTGAAGACCTTGATACTCTAGGGTTGATCTCGATACAGATGATTTGCTCGTCTACTGGATTGATGGCAAACTGGACATTACATCCACCAGCGAACTCTCCCATAGATCTCATCAACGTAATCGCCTGGTCCCGCATAAGTTGGAAGGCAGTATCACTAAGGGTCATGGCTGGAGCTACTGTGATACTATCACCAGTATGGATACCCATCGGATCTAGATTTTCTACAGTACAGATGATCACGACATTGTTGTTAGAATCTCTAAGAAGCTCTAGCTCATATTCTTTCCATCCAAGCACTGCCTTATCAATCATCACTTCATGAGTAGGTGATGCATTGAGTCCTCTCCTTAGTGCAGCATCAAACTCCTCCTCTGTCATGACGAAGCCACCACCTGTCCCACCAAGGGTAAACGATGGTCTAATCACGAGAGGGAAGCCTATTTCTTGAGCAGCTTCTTTTCCTTCTAAGAAAGAGTTAGCTATCCTTGATGGAGCATGGTCCATCCCAATACTAATGACATGTTCTTTGAATCGTTCTCTATTCTCAGCTAAGTCAATGGCATCAAGGTCTACGCCAATGAGTCTGACATTGTATTTGTCCCAGACACCCTGCTTCCCTGCTTCTATGGCTAGGTTGAGGGCAGTCTGGCCACCCATGGTAGCAAGCACGGCATCGATTTGTCTTTCTTCTAATATTTTGATGAGACTCTCAACAGTGAGCGGCATCAAGTAGATATTGTCTGCAGTGACAGGATCAGTCATGATGGTTGCAGGATTCGAATTGATGAGGCTTACCTCTATTCCTTCTTCTCTAAGCGATCGACTTGCTTGAGATCCAGAGTAATCAAATTCGCATGCTTGACCTATGATGATGGGGCCACTGCCTATGATAAGTACAGATTTAATGGAGGAATCTTTAGGCATGAGTTGGTTTTATAATTGTCTGCAAATATAGATATTCGTTTCTTTGTTTCTTAATCTACCTAATACAAAACCAGAAGCCATTGAAATGTTTAATAACTGACCACGTTCATCCCTACCTTTTAGAGTTTTTTTCGTCAAGGCAGATACGATACACTTATGAGCCAAATATTACCCAAGAAGAGACTCAAAACCTGCTCAAGCATTATGAACTGTTAATAGTAAATAGTAAGATCAAAGTCAATGAAGCCCTCATAGCTGCAGGGCCTAACCTTAAGGTAGTCGGACGCCTAGGATCTGGTACTGATGGAATTGACCTAGAATCTTTGGCTGCAAAGGATATTGAATTTGTCAGAACTCCTGAAGCCAATGCCAATGCTGTTGCAGAACATGCAGTAGGAATGCTCTTTGGTCTATCCAACAAGCTTGTACAATGTGATGCAGATGTCAGGAAGCAAATTTGGCATCGAGAAAAACAAAGGGGATTCGAAATAGCTGAGAAAACTATTGGTGTGGTTGGTTTTGGAAATACAGGCAGTCGTTTTGCAAAAAAAATGTCAGGTTTGAGCAATAAGGTAGTATGTTATGACAAATATGTAGGGGTATCCGATAAAAATAGCATTACTATTGATGAGGTTTCAATGGAGACGTTACAGAAAGAAGCGGATGTGATTAGTTTTCATGTTCCGCTGACGGAAGATACTAGAAGGTATGTCAACAAATCTTTTTTTGAAAAATGTAAACCAGGAGTCATTATTATAAATACTGCTCGTGGAGGAATACTGAATACTCAAGATTTGGTTGATGCCTTACAAAGAGGAAATGTAGGAGGGGCTTGTTTAGATGTGTTTGAAAACGAAAAACCAAACACTTTCAGCGAACGAGAACGTACAATGTATGGAAAGCTGTATGCTTTTCCGAATGTTGTATTGAGTCCCCATGTTGCTGGATGGACTTTTGAATCCTATTTTAAGATAGCAAATGTCATGTGTGAGAAGTTTGATCAAATAATTTGATGAATACTAGGGGTGTTAAAAATGGCTTTTGTTAATATTGTGTTAAACGATTTTTTGAACAGTAGATTATATTTTAGTAACATTGTGGACTTTTGCAATGATTTTTTGAAAACATTAAACAAGCGATATGGCAAGAATTTTACTTACGCTGACCTTACTATGTGGTACGTTTAGCATTTTACTCTCGCAGACAGCACTCGAAGGAAAGGTGATAGACCAAGGCTCTACGGAGACTATACCTTTCGCCACAGTCGCATTATATAAGAATGGTGTCCTCATCACAGGTACAGATACCGACTTTGATGGAAACTATACATTCTCTAATATCGATCCTGGTACTTATGATGTAGAGGCTAAGTTTCTTGGTTATGCTACATCTAGAATTACTGGTGTGCAAGTCAACGCGGATAAGGTAAATAGTCTAAACTTCGAACTTCAAGAAGAAGGTGAGGTATTAGATGAGGTTATTATCGTTGGATACACGGTGCCTTTGATTAATATAGATGAGACTTCTCAAGGTGGGGTACTGACAGCAGACGCTATCAAGGCGCTACCAACTAAGAATATCTCAGCAATGGCTGCAACTACGGCTGGTCTTTCATCAGTCAATGGTGAAGATATCAGTATTAGAGGATCAAGAAACAATGCAACCTACTACTACATTGATGGAGTAAGAGTCACTGGAGCTAATGCAGCTAACCTTATCCCACAGACAGAAATAGAGCAACTACAAGTTGTCACTGGTGGTATCGAAGCTAAGTATGGTGACGTGACTGGAGGGGTAATCTCAATTACAACTAAGGGTCCTTCTAAGAATTTTACAGGAGGATTCGAGTTAGAAACGTCTCAATTTTTAGATGCATTTGGATATAACCTAGCGTCAGCTAACTTAAGTGGACCTTTGGTTAAGAACAAGGCAGGTGAATCAGTCTTAGGGTTTAGATTGTCAGGACAGTATAGACTTAGAGAAGATGATAGACCAGCATTTACTGGACACTACAGACTCAGTGAAGACAGAATTGCTGACCTAGAAGCAGATCCATTATTTACAATTGGAGAGACTTCATTCCCTAGAGCAGATACACTTTCATTGGCATCAGTGGGAGACCCACTTAAGGCAGCACCAAATGAAAGAGAAATAGATTACAATGTCAGTCTTAAGGTTGATGCTAGATTTAGCCAGAATATCGATATGACCTTGTCAGGAGGTGTGTTTAATAATACTGATAGGTTTACTCCATTCTCTAGAACAAGTAGATCAAATGATAGAGGTGAAGCTTGGTCATTATTAAACTATACAAGAAATCCATATGAGTATAGAGATGGATATAGAGCAAATGTTAGATTTAGACATAAACTAGGACGCCAGGCTTATGGGCAAGGAGAAGAAGGGGCTAATACATCACTTATCCAGAATGCATACTATATGCTACAATTCGGAGTGGAAGAGTCAAGAGTGAGTAATGAAGACCTTATCCATGAGGATAACTTATTTAACTACGGATATTATGGTAATACACCAAGAGATTGGCAGCCAGTAGCATCAATAGTGACTGGAGATCCTAGTCCAGATGATATTTTGTTAGGAGGTATTCCATTTAGACACCAAGGATATGCTCCAACTATCGGAGAGTTCCAACCAAACTTAGACATCAACCCAACACTTGCATTAATTAACTCAGCTTCTCAGTTGCCACAAAATGGATTTAACGATCCAGACTATAGAGATGTGTGGGGTATTCACCACAATGTCGGACAGGTGTATAACAGATTTTTTAAAGGAGAAACTGATATCTATACACTAAATGTGACAAGTGGATTTGATATCGTTCCAGCTGGAGCAGACAAAGGAAAGCACAACATCCAATTCGGATTCATGTACGAGCAGAGAGTAAGAAGAGTATATGATATACTACCTGGATCAATTTGGGAAACTGCTAGACAAGCAGCAAATAGACACATTTTTGGTGTAGATACTAGTCAGGTCATTGGAACGTTTGAACAGTTTGGACAAACATTTAATCAATATCAAACAAGTATTATTCCTGATGACTTCCCAGATTTATATTTCTTTAGAAGGGTAAGAGAGTTAGAAGGGGTAGACCCGTCACTCAATAATTATGTCAATACAGATGGACTATTACCAAGCCAAATGTCTCTGGATTTATTTGCTCCTGGTGAGTTGATCTTGGATAGAAATCTAGACATGAATTACTTCGGATATGATTACCAAGGTAATAAGCTCCCTAACAATGTAACATTCGACGAATTCTTTACTGGAGTTGATGAGAATGGAGTGAGAACATTTAATGTAGCGCCATTGCAGCCAGTCTATGCAGCTGGGTATATTCAAGATAGGTTCAAGTTTAGAGATATCATATTTAGAGCAGGGGTGAGGGTAGATTACTTTGACGCCAATACTAAGGTGCTAAAGGATGAGTACTCACTTTATGAAATTGAAACTGCTGATGTCTTCCATACTAATAATCCAGATGTTGGAAGAGCTAGTACTATTGGTGATGATTACAAAGTCTATCTCAAGGATGATGGCGGTACAGATGTACTAGCCTACAGACAGGACGATCAATGGTTTACACCAAATGGTACAGCAGTAAACAATCCAAGTGCATTGTTCAGTGGTTCAATCATCACACCATCATATAAGGAGAAGGATGATAGACTCAGAGATATATTGACACAAGACTTTGATCCGAATACATCGTTTGAGGATTACGAAGCTCAGTTTAATGTCATGCCTAGATTAGCGTTCTCATTCCCGATATCTGAAGAAGCAGGTTTCTTTGCTCACTACGATGTATTAGTGCAGAGACCACCTAGTAATACAGAAAGTACAGCACTAAACTATTACTACTTCACATCGCAGCAAACCAGATTTAGTTCTGAATTTGATGTAGCAGGTAATCCTAACTTGAAGCCAGAGAAGACAATTGACTATGAAGTTGGATTCCAACAAAAAATATCGAATACATCTGCGATCAAGGTGTCAGCTTACTATAAGGAGTTGAGAGATATGATTCAGAGACAGATTATTTCTAACGTGCCAATTGTAGGTAACTACGAGACGTTTGGAAATATAGACTTTGGTACTGTCAAAGGATTTTCATTCGGATATGACTTAAGAAGAACTGGTAACTTAACATTAAAGGCTAACTATACATTGCAGTTTGCTAATGGATCAGGGTCAGATGCTAACTCAGGAAGAGGATTGAACTCTAGAGGTATCATCAGAGAGTTATTCCCATTCTCATATGATGAGAGACATAGAATCAACTTGAGCTTAGATTATAGATATGCTGATGGTAAAGCCTACACGGGTCCTACAATTGGAGGTAAGGATATCTTTGCAAATGCAGGAGCTAACTTCATCATTACTGCTGTTTCAGGTAGACCATACTCTCTATTCTCACAAGTCCAACAAGAGTATTCTCAATCAGGAATTGTGAATATTAATGGTTCTAGACTACCATGGTTATTCAATACTGATGTAAGATTAGATAAGCAGCTGAGCTTTTCATTTAGTGAAGAGTCAAAGCGATCACTAAATGCCAATGTGTACTTGAGATTCGAAAACTTATTCAATACAAGAAACATCGTAGATGTGTATAATGTAACACAGAGTGCAGACGATGATGGATACTTGTTGACAAGTTTTGGAGCAGATAGATTATCATCTATTGAGCAAAGTGGTAGAGATGTAGATGGGTTCTTGGCTTCGTACCAATGGAGACTTCTAGATCCTGACTTTTTTGCAGCGCCAAGAAGAATTTACTTAGGTGTAATTTTTGATTTTTAAGAGATAATTCCAATAACAACTAAAGCATAAAAACCTTTCAAATATGAATACATTTCAAACAAGGATTTTTGGGATTGTAGGTCTACTTATGATAAGTGTATCTGCCTTCGCATGGATAAATCCAGAAACTCGCGAGAAAGGAAATACAACAAAGAACGATCAAGTTAATTTTAGAGAAGATTGTGTACCCTCAGAAACACAAATCTTTCAGGATATCAACAATGTAAGAGCTAGACTCTTAGTTGGTGGTGACATCTGGTGGGATGGACAGAGTGAAGGTCAATACATTGTCCCTGCTCCAGCTCCAGGATCTGACGATCCTGAAGTATCATCAATCTTCGCAGGTGGAGTTTGGTTAGGTGGAGTCGATCAATCAGGAAACTTAAAAGTAGCAGCCAGTACGTACAGAAACCCAGGTGTGGATTTCTTCCCTGGACCTCTTGATACTGATACCAACAATGATATCGAAGAAGGTCAAACTGACTTAGAGATATGTAGAGATTGGGATAGATTCTACGAAGTACTAGGATCAGATATCAATCTTGCTATTGCACTTTATGACAAATCAATCGAAACTGGCGAAGATTTAGATTGTGATTCAATACCTGATGGACTGAAGCAATGGGCAGCAAATGGCAACCCATACTTTACTGATTACTATCCATTTGACCTGCCTAATACCGGCCAAGGATTAGGAGCATTCTGGGATGAAGATGGAGATGGATATGATCCGTGTCAAGGTGACTTCCCAATCATTGAAATTAGAGGATGTTTTCCAGAAACAAGGGCTGAGGCGAAAGAGTTAGTCCCAGATCAAATGATATTTTGGATCTACAATGATGCCGGTGCACCTCACGGGTTGTCACGAGGTGAATTACAGATGCAGATGGAAGTCCAAGTGCAGTCTTTTGCCTACCAAAGTAATGATGAGGTCAATGATATGACCTTCATGAGATACAAGTTAATTAACAGGGGTAAGGATGATCTTAGAGATACCTACTTTGCAATGTGGGTGGATCCAGATTTGGGTTGTTCTGAAGATGATTTTGTAGGTTGTGATGTTGAGAGAAGTCTTGCCTATACCTATAATGAAGATGCAGTAGATGGAGATGCAGGTACTACCTGTACAACAGGAGCTCTTACTTATGGAAACGATGTGCCAATTATCGGTACTGATTACTTTAGAGGACCTCTAGGACCAAAGCAAATAGTTGCTGAGGGAGAAGGAGAGTTAGTAGTATTAAAAAAGTCTGATTCATTTGACGAGAGTGTCTATGAGGTAGGTGACACGATATGGGTGAAAAACATCCAATTAGGAGATCAGAATATTGATGTGTTTATTGAGTTAGGTATGTCATCATTCATGTATTACAACAGAAGTGACTTAGCACCAGACCCTGCTACAGGTGACCCAGATGTAGCTCAAGATTACTACAATTACTTACAGTCAATATGGATCGATGGAACTCCATTGACTTATGGAGGATCAGGATACAATCCAGGAAGCCAAGATTCTATAAACTTTGCATTCCCATCTGACCCTAATAAGGCTACCGTTAATGATTGGTCAATGTGTACTGCTAACCTACCCTTCGGTGATAGAAGAACCCTACAGGCGAGTGGACCTTTCATATTGAAACCAAACGCTACTAACGAGCTCATCGTTGGAGCTGTTTGGGTGCCAAACTTAAACTACCCTTGTCCTGATATCAGTAGATTACAGAAGGCTGATGATTTAGCACAGGCTTTGTTTGACAACTGTTTCAACTTTATTGATGGGCCAGATGCACCTGATGTGAGTATTATAGAATTAGACAGAGAGCTTATCCTTGTATTGACCAATGATGAGGTATTGTCTAACAATAGCAACCTAGGATATGAAGAGAGAGATATTTTCGCTGCAGATTCTATTGTTGATCCTAATTACGAATTCGAAGGGTATAGAATATACCAATTGGTGAATGCAAATGTATCAGCTAGTGAGTACGATGATATTGAGAAGGCAGTTGAAATAGCACAGGTAGATATTAAGAACGGTATAACTAAACTGTATAATTGGGATTCATTTAAAGACCCTAATGATCAGGTTGAAGCAACATTCTATACATTCGAAGAGATGGTGGATGGAGCTGATGCTGGAGTTAGTACTACCTTCCAAGTGGTGACTGATAGATTCGCCGATGGTGATGCAAGACTTGTCAATCATAAACCTTACTACTTCAGTGCAGTGGCTTATGGTTCTAATAATCATACAATATTTGATCCTCAAACAGGTCTTGGTCAAGCGACTACATACCTTGAAGGAAGAAGAAATATTCAGTCATACACAGGAGTCCCTAGACCAATAGTCTATGACAACCTTAATGCTGCCTATGGCGACGGTCCAGTTATCACTAGGTTAGATGGAGCTGGTAGTCCAGGAGTATTCTTGGAGTTGGATGATACTATGTATGATGAGATTATTGCTAATAACTCAGTAGATAGATTAGTATATAGACAAGGAGCAGGACCGATTGATGTCAATGTCTACAATCCGCTAGAAGTAGTAGATGGAATTTATTCATTGGAGATATTAGGTGATTTTGATGAAGTCACTTGTGGACTAGAAGAAGATGCAACTTGGAGACTAACCAATATAGAGACTGGACAGATAGTTACTTCTAAGCAGCCGATATCGGAGGTAAAGGAACAGATAGTCCCTGAATTTGGATTTTCTATGAACATCAATCAAGTAGGAGAGCCAGGTACAGTGTTTACTGAGGATAATGGTACCATCGGAACAAGTCTTGAATATGCTAATCCAAATGGAATCAACTGGTTCAATGCAGTTCAAGATGATGATACTAGATTTAATGGTGATGGACTATTTGGTCTTGACAGAGTATTCAACTTCATAGCAACTAGAACTGGAGAAATAGACGAAGACCTAGACAGACCTCAAGCATTCAGTGGATTTGGCAATAGATTTTTCTATCCAATGTTTCTTGCTGATGGTAGCCCAAGAGCTGAAGACTTAGTGACTGTTCACGTGACTCCAGCCTTCAATAGAGGAAACTTGCATAGTCTGATTAGGGGTACAGGAAGTGACAACGGTCTAGATAGACTGAATAATGTTGACATCGTATTCACATCTGATAAGTCTAAGTGGTCTAGGTGTATTGTAGTTGAGACTGCATCTGAAGATTATACAGCAGGAGGCGAGCAAACTACTGATGGTAGAAGAATGCTAGAAATGAGAACAGGAGCATCAATTGATCAAAATGGATCTCCAGATGGTGACGGAACTGGTATGTCTTGGTTCCCAGGATATGCAGTAGATGTAGAGACTGGTAAGCGATTGAATATCTTCTTTGGAGAAAACTCAATCTATGACCAAGACTATGTAGATGCTGGATTTATTAGTAGTCCTTATGGAGCTGATATGATGTGGAACCCTACTTCTGATTTGATTATACCAGAACTTATTACTGGTGATACACCAACAAGCCTTGAGGCATTTGTAGTGGGTGGAAATCAGTTCTTCTACGTGAGTAGAACAGAGTACGATGGGTGTAATGAAATAAGAAATTTGTTGAGTTCGGCAAACCCTGTACAGATTGCTCAAGTATTTAAGTCAGTAACATGGGCATGTATGCCAATAATGCCTACCGGTGTAAGCTTAAACTCTTATGCTGATGGTGTGATTCCAAACGACTTAACTGCTAAGATCAGAGTTCAAAACCCATACAACTTAGAGAGATTGTTTGATATTGATGACTTATTGGGATGTACTACTGATGGAGGTAATCCTAAGTATGAGTTTGAAATTAGAGGATTGCAAACTACTGAGCTCACAAGTGAAGAAGTGGATGACGTACTATCTAATGTAAGAGCAGTGCCTAATCCTTACTATGGATTTAGTTCATATGAGGGATCACAGTTTACTACTGAAATCAAAATTACAAATCTACCAGCTAGAGCAGATGTTACAATCTACACACTTGATGGTAAGTTCGTTAGACAGTTTAATAGAGACGAGCAAATCAGTGTTAATCCTATTGATGATGGAGTAAAGAATACTCAAATTGTACCAGACTTAGAATGGGATCTTAAGAATTATGCAGGTATTCCTGTAGCTTCTGGAGTGTATCTTATCCATATCAATGCTATTGACTTGGGTACAGAGACTACCATTAAATGGTTCGGAGTAAATAGAAAGTTCGATCCATCTGGATTATAATAAATACAAATAGCAATAATGACAGACTAGGGTAACCTAGTCTGTCATCACTCAAATAAATATTGAATACATCTTTTAATCAATGCATATGATTACACGTATACTCACAGTTATATTTTGTTTCACGCTTTGCGCTGGATACGCTGGTAACCCAGATAGACAGGGGGAGAGTGGAGCTGGAGAATTACTACTCAACCCATGGGCTAGGAGTGCAGGATTCCACTCTATGAATACATCATTCATCAGTGGGTTAGAAGCCATGAGAGTAAACCCAGCAGGTATTGGAAGAATGACTTCAGATAGTGAACTAATAGTAGCTAATACAAGATTGTTTGAAGGGTCAACGGTACAGCTAAATTCACTAGGACTTGCAAGAAAAGGAAAGAAGAATGGTGCTTGGGCAGTTTCACTTTCATCAGTGAACTTTGGTGATATAGAAATTACTACAGAGGACCTTCCCGCAGGAACAGGAGGTACATTTGCACCAAGTTTTTTCAACCTAGGAGTAGGGTATTCACACACCTATGACAATAGGATATCAGTAGGTATCTTATTCAGAGGTATCAGTGAGAACCTTACGGCACTTAGTGCATTTGGGATGGCTATTGATGCTGGGGTACAGTATGTATCTGGAGATAATGATGAATTCAAATTGGGTATTTCACTAAGAAACGTAGGTACTCCGATGGCTTTTGGTGGAGATGCGTTAGGCAAGAGATTGCCTTATGAATTTGAAGGAAATCAAATAGAAATCAGAGTGGATAATACAGCAAAGAGCTTCGAACTTCCATCATTGTTGAATATTGGGATGTCTTATGACTTCTTTTTGAATAAGGTGTCAAATGCAGAAGGAGCAGAGATGGTAGACAAGAGTACTTTTATTACAGTACTTGCTAACTTTACATCTAATGCATTCTCAAGAGACTTGATAGGTGTTGGTGCAGAATTTAACTTCAAAAACTTCTTGATGTTAAGAGCAGCATATAGATACGAATTGAGAGCAGGAGAAGATACGGGAAGAGAGAATGTTTATACTGGGTTTGCAGGAGGTGCATCTTTCATATTCAAACTCAATAAGACAGGAAAGACAAAAATGGGCTTAGACTATGCCTACAGAACTACAAATCCTTTCAGAGGTACTCATAATATGGGTCTGAGAGTGATGTTCTAGTCAAGGAACTAATATTTTACTAATTTTGTAGTACTAAGACGCTTTTACCAGATAGAAGCGTCTTATTTTTTTAAATACATCAGATATGTCAAGGATTAGTTATTTAACAATAGAAGGATTTAATAAGTTAAAAGCTGAATTAGAAGAGCTCAAAACTGTAGGAAGGCAAGAGGTAGCCAAGGCTATTGGTGAAGCAAGAGAGAAGGGGGATCTGTCAGAGAATGCAGAATATGATGCAGCAAAGGATGCCCAAGGTATGCTAGAATTGAAGATTAATGAGTTGGAGACAGTTATGGCCAATTCAAGAATAATAGACGAGAGCCAGATTGATACATCCAAAGTAACAATACTCAGTAAGATCACCTTGCTGAACAAAAGGTCTAAGAAAGAAGTGACTTATAAACTAGTCTCTGAAACTGAAGCTAATTTGAAAGAGAAGAAAATATCTGTCACATCTCCGATTGGGGAAGGACTACTTGGTAAGAAGGTTGGTGACTTAGCGGAGATTACTACACCAGGAGGAGTCATACAGTTTGAGATACTAAATATCACACTCTAGTGCCTACTATATTTTCTAAGATCGTTTCAGGAGACATACCATGCTACAAAGTTGCAGAAACTGATAGGTTGCTGGCGTTTCTTGATATCAATCCATTGGCGCAAGGCCATACCCTTGTCATACCCAAGCAAGAAGTAGACTATATCTTTGATGTGGAGGATGAACTCTACACCGAAATGTTTCTCTTTGCTAAGCAAGTAGGTAGGGCAATAGAACGTGTAGTGAAGTGTGAGAGAATAGGAGTCTCTATTATTGGACTGGAAGTCCCCCATGCTCACATCCACTTAGTGCCTATCAACAGTATTAGTGATTTAGATTTTACTAAGACTAGAGCAGTGCTTACTAGAGAGGATTTCAAACATTTGGCAGAGTCCATTGGTAAGGAGTTAATCCATGAGGATTAATTCAATTATGTTTGTGAGGCATGACGTCTCAACAATTCACAACTATTTATAAAACAGATGTAGCCTTGGATATCCAGCTTGTCAAACTCAAACTTGACGAAGCTCAGATTCCTTCAACCATATCTAATGCTCATCTGGTGGACCTCCTTCCATTTCTTAGTCAAGAGTTGGCCCTTAGAGTCTCTATACAAGATGAGCTCCGGGCTAGAGAGGTCTTAAAGCATATTGATATTAACAAGCTAGAACATGCCTTAAGTAGCGAATACAATGGAGAGGAAAGCTTCTATAGCGTTAATAAAAACGAAAATTCTCTGCATAAAGCAATCTTTATCTTAATAATTGTATTTAGTTTAATGATATCTTACAAATACCTCAAACTTATCTGATGCTGCGAATCCTTACTCTACTCTCTTTACTCTGTTTCTTAACTACTATGCCAACTGAAGGAAGTAGTCAGTCTTCCTATAGAGGTACACTTACAGAGGTAGATAAGTCAATAGAGGATATGACGGTAGCTCTTAATAGCATCAGAGCAAGAGGTTGTAGATGCGGTCGTAAGAAGTATGACTCAGCTCCCAGAATAAGTTGGAATGACCAATTGAAACAGTCATCTTTTCAATATGCTAAGCATATGTCGGTCTATGAGCATTTCTCCCATGTAGGTAGAGACGGAAGTAAGGTAGGAGAGAGAATCGATAAGGCAGGATACTTTTGGAGACTTGTAGGAGAGAACATTGGTGAAGGTCATGATTACTTTCATGAGGTCCTCAAAGATTGGATGCTTAGCCCTTCACATTGCGAATTAATTATGAATCCAAATATGCAAGATTTTGCAGTTTCAAGATATAACAAATATTGGGTATTACACATGGCAACTCCCATGCCTGTTGACTCTAAGCGTGGTAATGTAAGGTATAAAAACTAACCTGTATTACCAGCTCTATACACTTCTAAGTAGTTCTTACATGAGTATAAAAAATATGCCATTTTTACCAATAGGTAAATTAGGTAATAGGGTATCTAGGCGGCTATATTTGAGCTTAGGTTATCTGAACAAGTTTATCCCTAGTTAAATTAAGTAGAATCCTCACTGGTCTGAACGCCACCTCTAACGAGAGGTACTTAAATTTTTTAACTCATTTAATAACCAAAACTTTTTCCCATGTTTACCGTACTTTCTACGAAAGTCGGGACTATACCGTTATGGGTAATGTCCTTTGTGCTATTTATGTGTCTGGGAGGACCACTACTAGCAGAAATCAACTCTCCTCCTGCTTCTCTTGCTTGTAATGACAATGTCAATGTATCAGTCGATGATGCTTGTCAAGCAAATATTACTGTAGATTTAATTTTAGAAGGCGAAGACTCCTACCCAGGATATGATCCCGCTAACTATACTGTAACTGTCGAAGGTTACACAACCGCACCATCTGTTATTGTAGATGGTCTAGGTACTTTTGCTGTGACTATCACTGAGGTAGATCCAGTTACTGGAGATTATGTCAACTCTTGTTGGGGTAATATCCTTGTAGAAGATAAGTTACCTCCAGTAATTGGAGATGATCCTTCTACTCCTGAAATTGAAGAAGCTTGTCCTTGTCCAGTTGGCAACACATCGCCTGACTGTATTATAGGATCATGCTTAGATTATCAGGCATTTTTAGATGGAGATATAGTTATGCCAATGCCAAATGCATATGATGGCTGTACTACTAATCTTAATATTTCTTTTGCAGATGTTGTTACTCCTGGAGGTGACTGTAGTCCTACGCTAGTTCGTAGAACCTACATATTCTCAGATGATAGTAATAATAAAGTTACTTCATGTGTCAATGAATATTCAGTAATGCCTATTGATGTTGAGACTGAAGTAGTTGCTCCTGTTCCAAACATCTACTTAGAGTGTGGTTCAGGTACTACTGCTGAAGATATCTATAATCACTACTACCCATTATTATTAGCTCAGTACTTGGCGACAGCTACTAACGCAGCAGAAGAGGCACAAGCTGTAATAGATGCAGAAGCTGCAGCTCTGTTATATGCTTATCCAACAGTCAATGGCCACATGTTGACGAATAGTAGTACACACTGTAATATTGCTACAGTAATGTCAGATCTAGAGGTATATCCTTGTGCTGAAGAATGTACTAATATGAAAAAGGTCATCAGAGAATGGAATGTCTATAACTGGTGCGACAACTCTACTGTACTTCTTACACAGATCATAGTGACTCAAGATGACGAAGGTCCAGAAGTGACTGCCAATGATCTTACAGTAAGTGTAGATCCTTGGGGATGTTTCGGAATATTTGATATTCCTGCACCTGAGCATATCTATGATGATTGTAGTACTAAGACATCTTATTCTGTTTCAGGTCCTGCAGGTGTTACTATTCAATATGATCCTGACAGAGGCTACTATGTGACAGATGCACCAAAAGGAGACCACGTGTTTTACTACGATGCAGTAGATTGTTGTGGCAATGTTACCTCAGAGCCATTCAATGTCTATATAGTTGACAATACCCCACCTGTCGCTATAGCAAAACAAGACATCGTAATCTCACTCACTACTAATAACAATGGAAGTGGAATAGCAAAGCTATTTACCTTCAATGTTGACAATGGCTCTTATGATGGATGTAGCCCCGTACATCTTGAAATCAGAAGAGAAAAAGACTATTGTGGTGAATCAGGTAACCTAACATATAATGACGATGGTCACACTAACGATAATAACAATGATGATGATGAAGGAGCTTTTGTAAAGTTCTGTTGTGAAGACCTTGCAGGAGCAGGAGTTGATGAAGATGGAGACGGACTTCCGGACTATGCTACACTCCAAGTGTGGATGAGAGTTTGGGATGATGGCGACATGGATGGCGTTTATGGTTCGTCTGGAGACAACTATAACGAAACTTGGGCTTATGTAAGATTAGAGGATAAGCTCACCCCAACTATCCAAAGCCCATCAGACGTTACAATCGGTTGTGAAGAAGACTATCTAAATTTGGACCTAACTGGCAGTGCAACTGCAATAGCATCATGCGAACCTTTATTGGTTGAATATGAAGACATAGATAAAGACATTAATGGTTGTGGCGCTGGCTATATCAAACGTAAATGGACTGTAGTAGGGCATCCAGATGTATTTGGAATTCAGACAATCACATTAAGTGGTTCTGTGCCTGGAGATATTAGTGTTGATTTTCCAGATGATATGACAGTTACATGTACTGATGTTATAGGAAATGATAGTCCAACTTGGATCACAGGTCCTTGTGATGAGATGGCTTGGTCTGTAGATGTAGACACATTCTACATACAGTCAGATGCTTGTTTCAAAATTTTGAAGGCATGGACTGTGATTAACTGGTGTACATATGACCCAGACTCAAGTGATCCTGATGGAATATGGACTGATACGCAAGTGATTAAGGTGTTAGATGATGTCAAGCCTGTGTTCGAATCTTGTGATGATGTGGTCTTGTCAGTAGACGACCATGCAGATAGTGACAATGATGGAATAATTTGTGAGAATAACTCAGTTATGCTTACACAGACAGCATTTGATGAGGGAGTATGCTCTACTAACAACCTATCTTGGACAATTCAAATAGATATAGATGGTAACTGGACAATAGATCATGAGTTTTCATCTGACTTAGCAAGTAGTGACCCATATTATGTAGCACCGACTGTATCTGGAGGAGAAGTTAAAGTAACGATTCCTGGAAGTATTGAGGGAAGCATGACAAACCACAGAGTGATTTGGAGAGTAACGGATGGTTGTGGTAATTTCTCAGCATGTACGAGTTACTTCATGGTAGTGGACGATACACCACCAACACCATATTGTCAGAATATTAGCACTGCATTCATGCAGAATGGAAGCGTTGCTATCTGGGCATGTGACTTTGACCTTGGAAGTTATGACAACTGTACAGCTATTGATGATTTGAGATTTACATTCTCAGATACTCACCCTGATAGTGATCCTAACTATATTACTTCATTGAAGTGTTCTTCATTCACATTTGATTGTGATGACTTACCTAGTGGTCCTCAGGCAGGTAGCCCAATACCAGTTGAAATGTATGTTTGGGATGAAAAAGACAACTACTCTTATTGTACTGTTTACCTGAATATATTAGACAACAACAATTCTTGTGGCAATACCCCAGATGGGGCAGCAAGAATGATTGCTGGTAACATTGTAACTCCAGAAGGAGAGGACATCATGGATGTACAAGTGAACTTGATGAGTGCTTTACCTCAGTTTCCTGTATATGATATGACAGACAATGACGGTCACTATGCTTTTAGTAATATCTTATCAAATAATAGCTACGTATTAGAAGGAGAGAAGAATGACGATTATAAAAATGGTGTGAGTACGGTAGATATTATCTTGATCCAAAGACACTTACTTAACATAGCACCTTTTACTTCTCCATATTCTATGATTGCAGCTGATGCTAACTCTGATGAAAAAATCTCAGCAAGAGATATGATTGACATCAGAAAATTAATACTTGGTGCAACTACAGAATTTCCAGAAAGTGATAGTTGGGTATTTTTTGACCAAAGCCAGGCGCTTAACATGCCTAATCCATGGCCTCTAGATAGAATACTTGACATCCAGAATCTACAAGCGGACATGATGGCGGAAGATTTTGTAGGAGTAAAAGTAGGAGACGTTAACTCTTCTGTAGTACTTAGTAATACAAGCGGAGACTCGGCTGAGTTTAGATCTGCAGAAGACTTAGTACTTAGCTTTGACAATGCTGACATCCTTGCTGGTGAGCAGTTCACAGTGGACTTGTCTACAAGTGTAGAAGACCTATTTGGGCTTCAAATGACCTTAGGACACACAGGACTATCTCTTGTAGAAATAACATCAGATGTCTATGACGTCAATGATTATAACTATGTGACTTCTGAAAGTGGATTGACTAGTTTGAGCTTCAATACTACCGATGCTATCTCATTAGATAAGGATGTATTGTTAACTGTGACATTCGAAGCAGAATCAAATATGAAACTTGCTGATGCTCTTACAGTTGATTATAATTCTATCAACTCAGAAGCATACACAGGTGCTGAATTGTTAATCTCAGAAGTAGTATTACAAAGTTCTGAAAATGGATTTGCATTGTTACAAAATAGACCAAACCCATTCTCTCAAAGTACAGATGTCTCATTTGTATTGCCAGAGGCGGGAACAGCTACTTTGACAGTGTTTGACATTACAGGAAAGGTTAGTCATACAGTGACTAGACAATATGAAGCAGGACTTAATGCTGAGACTATCTCAAGAGATATGTTGTCAGGATCAGGAATCTGGTTCTATAGACTAGACAGTGGTGACTTTAGCGATACTAAGAAGCTTACTCTTGTGGACTAATCATCAACTTTAGTAATCTATAGTAAATAATAAGCCGACTTGCATGTATTTGCAAGTCGGCTTTCTTTATTTTTAGGCATGAAGAGACATGTTATAGCTATTCTTTTGCTCATACTTGGAGTATATGCTAATGCTCAACAAGAGTCATGCAATAATCTTGGTGTATGGCTTTGGCATATTGAGGGTACTGAGTATCCTACAATTGTCAACCTCGCCAATGACCTCAGCGAGCTAGGAGTCAAAAGAGTCTATGTCAAAGTTGCAGATGGCAGTGTTGACAGTATATTTTGGACAGAGCTTGTAAATAGAGACTTTGTAGAAGTCCTGCTTCAGCATGATATTGAGCCTTGGGCATGGTCTTACAATTACCCAGGAAATGAAGTCAACCAAGCAGAAGCTCTTAGGGTGGCAGCACAAACGGGGTATAAGGGATATATCTTGGACTTAGAAAGCGAATTCGATGGCGATGCGATCAATTTGCTCAGAATAGTTAAGGCATTTCATGATACTAGAGACTCTGTATTAGCCGAGGGGATTGCACAAGATAGTATGCCTATTTATCTTTCTACATGGGGCAATCCAGATGATCATAACTTTCAAGTTCATGTAGCTGATCCCTATGTGGATGGCTTCATGCCCCAGACTTATTTAGAAAACTGGGGACTTTCTTACTTAGACGATCCAGCATTTTGGATTGGAGTGGGCAACGAAGAATATCGGGCACTGGGAGCTACCAAACCCATACATCACATTATTTCTATGGAGCACGGCAATGTCACTGCTGACCATGTCAACCAATTCTTTGCTGCGAGTGGGGCTAATTCATCCATATGGAGGATTCCAGGGAGTGGGACACCTCTGTCTATTAGACAAGTTTGGGAGGAGGTAGATTGGGAGGTAGACTTTTGTAATACTATCAGCACTATTGACAATCCAACAGCTACTTCGATGGCACTCTATCCAAACCCTGTTGACGATTGGTTGACTATTAAATATTCCACGCCAGAGTTCTCTGGAATAGTCACGACAATTACCGGTGTGCACCTCATGCAATTTCAATCGACACAAGGTCAAGTGCTATTAGATTTTAGCAATCTTCAAGCTGGGATGTACAACATTAGATTAGAATCTGGAGGCGGAAATATGACCAAAAAGGTTATTAAGACGCAGTCTAAATAAATTCTGTTAAGATTCATCAAAAATTGAGACAAGTATTGTTACCCAACTTTAGTATATTTGGCGCAAAATTAACAGGCGCATAATGCTATCTACAGTATTAATAATCATAGGCATAATTCTATTACTTGCCGTCATTCTCAGTATCTCAGATAACTTAATTCAAATTGAAGCTAAGAAGTCAGGTATTGATATTTCTAGAGAAGATGTGGGAGTCATTCCTAAACTTTCTTTTTCTAATGGAAGTGCTAAGCTACCTAGCTTTGCTAAGTCAGGTACTGCCCATAAGCTTAAGAAAGGTTTTGACATCAAACTTGAAGGCGAAGCAGGTGATGAGATATTACAGGCATCGAGCAATACATTTGCTCTAAGACCAATGGATTACAGAGGAATAGCTCCAATACCTAAGCTCGAAGTCGAGGTAGGTAGTGAAGTGAAAGCTGGTGATCCAATCTTTTACAACAAGGCAAATCCTGACATCAAATACGTGGCTCCAGTAAGTGGAGAGGTAGTTGAGGTAAGAAGAGGCGCTAAAAGAGCTATCTCTGATGTTGTAATATTGGCTGACAAAAAAATGGAATATAGAGCGGTAACAGCTCCAGACCTTGACAAAGCGTCAAGAGAAGAGTTGGTTAGCTTTCTCATGGGAGCCGGAGTATGGCCTTTCATTAATAAGAGACCATTTGACGTCATCGCAGATCCCAACGAAGTGCCAAGAGATATTTTCATATCAACATTTGACACAGCACCATTGGCAGCAAGTACAGCAGTATTGTTGAAAGGAAAAGAAAAAGACTTTCAAGCTGGAATCAATGCTCTTGCCCACTTAACTGAGGGAAGTGTGCATCTAGGGCTGAACTCTGATGAAGACTCTTGGATGAAAGACTTATCCAATGCAGACTTACACTGGTTTTCAGGAAAGCATCCTGCAGGTAATGTAGGAGTACAGATACACCATATCTCACCAATTAGAGGAAAAGATATCGTTTGGACATTAGATGTGCAATCAGTAGCTTCTATCGGATCACTGTTTACTAAGGGTCACTTAGACTTAAGTAGAAAGGTAGCTCTAGTAGGTACACCAGTTGGTACTAATGGATATGCAGACACATATCTTGGAGCTAATATTGGAGAGCTATTGAAGGATAATGTAGAAGGAGATAATTTGAGGTTGATTGCAGGTAATGTCTTAACTGGAAGAAAAGTAGGAGGCGAAGACTTTTTGTCTTTCAACACTGCTCAAGTGACAGCAGTACAAGAAGGGAACTATAATGAGTTCTTAGGTTGGTTGATTCCAATAGCGCCAAGACCAAGTGCATCAAACACTTATCCAAATTTCTTGTTTAGAGATCATAAGTTCGAAGCAGATACCAATACACATGGTGAGCAGAGGGCATTTGTGCTTTCAGGTCAATATGAAAATGTATTACCGATGGATATCTACCCTCAGCACTTGATGAAGGCTATCCTCGCTAATGACTATGAAAGAATGGAAGGATTAGGAATCAATGAACTATCAGAAGAGGATATCGCCATCTGTGAGTTCGTATGTACTTCTAAGCAACCACTACAGAAGATATTGAGACAAGGTCTTGATATGATGAGAGAGCAACTATAATACAACACAACAATTACACTTAATTATAATAAGTAATGGGTTTACTTAATTTTTTCAAGAAAATAGAGCCGGATAAAAAGAAGAGTCCAGTACTGCATACATTATATGATGCGGCATTCACTTTTGCTTATTCTCCTGCGACTGTTACAGAAGGTGGAGTTCACGTAAAAGATGGAATGGACCTGAAGAGACTAATGATACATGTGGTGCTTGCACTACAGTTATGTTTCTTATTTGGTACTTATAACATCGGACACCAGCATTTTGCAGCAGCAGGGCAGTATCTAGGATTTTTAGAAGGCTTCCATTTGAAGTTGTCACATGGTTTGATCCAACTAATACCAATAGTCTTAGTGACTATGGTTGTAGGACTTGGAATTGAAATCATATTCGCTGCAAGAAAAGGTCATGCGGTAGAAGAAGGATTTATAGTGTCAGGTATGCTTATTCCTTTGATCATGCCACCTGATGTACCACTATGGATGCTTGCAGTATCTATCGTTTTTGCAGTAATTATTGGGAAAGAAGCATTCGGAGGTACTGGTATGAATATTTGGAATGTAGCACTCTTATCAAGGGTCTTCATCTTCTTTGCATACCCTACAACTATATCAGGAGATCAGGTATGGGTAAGTGGTTATGATTCGCTTTCAGCAGGAGTAGCAGCTAACTATGGCTGGGCTCATGACTTATTTAATGGATTATTTGGTTTGATGAATGTAGATACATTCGATGCTACTAAGACCATGGTGGCAGACGGGTATAGTGGAGCTACACCTTTAGCCCTTGCTTATTCTGGAGGTTGGGAGGCAGTAACGGCTAGCTTTACTGAAGGTCAAATGTGGTGGGGAACCATCCCAGGATCTATTGGTGAGACAAGTAAACCTTTTATTATTATAGGAGCAATCATGCTATTATTAACTAAGGTAGCTAGTTGGAGAATCATGCTTAGTGCTACATTAGGAGCGATAGTGATGAGTCTTATCCTTAATGCTTGGGGAGCTACGCCATTCATGACAGTACCTTGGTACTACCAATTCTATATGGGAAGTTTCTTCTTTGCTATAGCTTTTATGGCAACAGATCCAGTAACGGCGTCAGCAACAAATACAGGTAAGTGGATTTATGGATTCTTGATTGGTTTTATTGGGATGATCGTAAGAGTACTAAATCCAGCATATCCTGAAGGATGGATGCTTGCAATTTTATTTTTAAACACATTTTCCGCTTTGATAGACCACTACGTTCTAGAAGGAAACATGAAAAAACGATTACAAGGTGCATAATACAAGTTACATAATCAGATTTGTACTCATCATGACTACTATCGTAGCAGTCGTGCTATCACTGATGTCTACTGGACTAAAGCCGATACATGATAGGAATGAGGCAATTTATAATAAGAAGGCTATTCTATCAGCAGTAGCTGACCACCTTGGTGCAGACTTTGAATCAATGTCAGATGACCAAGTCATAGAAATCTTCAACAATCAGATCACGCAGACTGTAGTGGATATGGAAGGGGCTAAGATGGATGAACAGACTATGGTTAGTATGGGATTCAAAGATGGTCAAGCTGAGAGTATTGACATGGGTAAGGAGATGAAAAAGCCAGAAGCTGACAGACTACTGCCTATGTATGTCTATCAAAATGGAGGCAAGAAATTTTACATAGTCAATGTAAGAGGTAAGGGTCTTTGGGACGAAATCTGGGGTTGTATAGCACTAGAGGACGATTTGAATACCATAGCTGGCGTAGCATTTGACCATAAGGGTGAGACTCCAGGTCTTGGTGCAGAAATCAAGGATAATATCGCATGGAAAAACCAATTTGTAGGGAAGAAACTATTCGCTGAAGATGGTACATACAAGTCAGTCTTCGTCAGAAAGGGTGGAGCCAAGGATGCAGTACATGAGGTAGATGGAATATCAGGTGCAACAATCACAGCTGATGGTGTCACTGAAATGATGAAGAGAGGTATGGCTTACTACCAACCTTACATGGAAACGTTAAAGAAATAATCCTCAACACATAAATAAGAATAACAATGGCAGAGGTAAAAGTAGCAGAAAAAAAAGAAGCAGCTTTTCAGTTTGGAAAGAACGAGAAAAAGCTCTTAGTAGATCCGTTGAACAATGACAATCCAGTAACTGTACAAGTTCTTGGTATTTGTTCTGCGCTAGCGGTGACCACGCTGATGAACAAGGCACTTGTTATGGCAATAGCTGTGACGGCTGTACTTGCCTTGTCTAACTTGATTACTTCCCTACTTAGAAATGGTATTCCTAAGCAAGTGAGAATGATCGTACAGTTGGTCATCATAGCAGCATTAGTTACAGTGGTAGAGTTAGCACTTAAGGCTTTGGATTATAATATATACAAGGAGCTTTCAGTATTTATCGGACTGATTATTACTAACTGTATTATCATGGGTAGGTTAGAAGCTTTCGCGATGGCCAATTCTCCTTGGAGAGCATTCTTAGATGGTATAGGTAATGGACTTGGTTATGGTATCATTTTGATTATAGTAGCTTTTATCAGAGAGTTATTTGGTAAAGGGACCGTGTTTGGACTAAAGATTATTGGAGCAACGCCTGACTACCTAATCAATACCACAGAGAGCTGGATGTTTGGCTGGTACGAGAATAATAACCTTATGGTACTCTTCCCTTCAGCGATGTTTGTCATCGGGGTTTTGATATGGGTACATAGAGGAATCATTAACAAGAGTCTGGTCGACGTATCGTAATATTCATTTCATCAAAAGGAAAAAATAGGATCATATGGATCTCATAAATATATTTATCAAATCAGCATTCATAGAAAATCTAGCCTTGGCTTATTTCTTAGGAATGTGTTCTTACTTAGCAGTGTCAAAATCAGTAAAAACTGCATTTGGACTTGGACTAGCTGTCATCTTCGTACTTGGTATCACAATGCCTATTAACTGGCTCATTAGTAATTACTTATTGAGTGAGACAGGATTATTTGGGGTTGACTTGACCTTTTTGAGACTAATCTTGTTTATAGCAGTGATAGCATCAATGGTACAGCTTGTAGAGATGGTTATTGAGAAGTATTCACCATCATTGTACAATTCACTAGGTATCTTTTTACCATTGATTACGGTAAACTGTGCAATCTTAGGGGGATCACTATTCATGGTTGCTAAGGAATATAATTTCTCAGAGTCAGTAGCCTTTGGATTAGGTGGTGGATTTGGATGGTTCCTTGCAATTATTGGTATTGCAGCGATTAGAGAGAAAATTAGATATTCTGCAGTGCCACCAGGACTAAGAGGATTAGGAATGGCTTTCATTCTTACCGGATTGATGGGAATGGCCTTCATGAGTTTGATGGGAATAGATCCTGCAGCATTTTAAAGAGAAACACCTTTTATTAAAACTATAAGTACTTAAAACAATGAGTATATTTTTAGTAGCAATTATGTCAACAGTCTGGGCTTTAGTCGTCTTTACAGGGGTGATTATGGCATTGTCAATGATGTTGATTTATGCAAGAAAACAACTAGTGCCTCAAGGAGAGGTCAAAATAGTAGTGAATGGAGATGTAGACAACCCTCTCATGGTTCAACCTGGAGTGACACTACTTTCAGCATTGTCAGAGTCTTCTGTATTCTTGCCATCGGCATGCGGTGGTGGTGGTACTTGTGCTATGTGTGAGTGTCATGTTGACTCAGGTGGTGGAGATGTGCTCCCTACTGAGATGAACCATATGACGAAGAAGGAAGCAGAAGAGAATAAGAGATTGGCTTGCCAAGTGAAGGTAAGACAAGATATGGATATTAGAATACCTGAAGAAATCTTCGGTATTAAGAAGTGGGAGTGTGAAGTAGTCTCTAACTACAATGTTGCTACATTCATCAAAGAATTTATAGTAAGATTGCCAGAAGGAGAGAATCTTGATTTTGAAGCTGGTGGATATATCCAGATTGATGTTCCTGAGATCACGGTAGATTATAAGGATATGGATATCACAGCTCATCCTAAGTATCACGATACACCAGACAAATTCCAGAAAGATTGGGATAAGTTCAAATTGTGGGACTTAAAGATGGTTAACGACGAAGAAGTGTTTAGAGCATATTCCATGAGTAATCACCCAGCAGAGGGTAATATTGTATCATTGACCATTAGGATAGCAACACCACCATTCGATAGAGCTAAGAACGGATGGATGGATGTCAATCCAGGTGTTTGTTCGTCATATGTATTTGGCTGTAAGCCAGGAGACAAGGTGACAATATCAGGGCCTTATGGAGAGTTCTTCATCAAACCTACAGAGGCAGAGATGCTTTACGTAGGTGGTGGAGCTGGAATGGCACCGATGAGATCTCACCTTTACCACTTGTTCCATACCTTAAAGACAGGAAGAAAGGTAACATTCTTCTATGGAGGTAGAACTAAGCAAGAATTATTCTACGTAGAAGAATTTAGAGAAATAGAAAAGCAGTTTCCTAACTTCAGATTTGCGGTTGCACTAGACAATCCGCTTCCAGAAGATAATTGGACGCTAAAAGAGCATATCGATGATCCTAATGGAGATGGATTCAAAGGCTATGTACACCAAGTTGTGATTGATGAGTTCTTAAGTAAGCATGAGGCTCCAGAAGAATTGGAATTATACTTCTGTGGTCCACCAATTATGAACCAATGTGTCATCCAAATGGCTGACGAATGGGGAATTCCTGAAGAAAATGTGGCATTTGATGATTTTGGTGGCTAGTACCACAAAACCTTATATCAAATACACTTGAAATAAAGAGGTAAATTGACTATATTTGCCGAAAGTTTTCAAAGGGGGACATAAATTGTCCCCTTTTTTTATTCATGGAACACAGTATTTTAAAAGACAAAATAGTAGGGCTTGCAGAAGCTTTTTTGAAAGAAGAGTACGATGGTCAGTATTTCATAGTAAGTACAGATTTATCCACTGCCGCCTTGTGTAGGTTGTATATAGATGGGATTGAGGCTGTTAGTTTCCAAGTGTGCAGAAGATTGAGTAGACACCTAGAGGGTCATTTAGATGAGAATCTATGGTTAGGAGAAAAATACAAACTTGAAGTATCTTCGCCTGGAGCAGATAGACCACTTAGTGATGCTAGACAATACCTCAAACATGTGGGCAGAGACGCTGTTGTAACTGAGAAATCAGGTAATGTAGTGACAGGCTGTATACAATCAGTTGGTGATAGCAACATAGTTATTGTAACAAAGAATAAAAAAGAAGTAGATTTACTACACGAAAACATTGATAATATCAAAATAGAAATAAGTTTTAAGAGATGAATTCACAAAACCTAAATAGCTTTTAGTTATGAACTTAGTTGATTCTTTTGCGGAATTTAAGGCCGGGAAAAACATTGACAGACCTACTATGGTTAGGGTTCTGGAGGATGTATTCAGATCATTGATCAAGAAGAAGTTTGGTTCTGACGAAAACTTTGATGTCATAGTCAATACACAGAGTGGTGACTTGGAAATGTGGAGAGTTAGAGAAATAGTCAATGATGGAGAGGTGACTGATGAGTTGAGTCAAATCTCAGTGTCAGAGGCCATTGCATTTGATGAAGATTATGAGATTGGTGAAGAGTGCTATGAGCAATTGGTATTAGAAGATTTTGGAAGAAGGTCGGTACAAGCCGCAAGGCAGACTCTGATCTCTAAGATCATGGAATTAGAAAAAGATGAAATCTATAAAAGATACGCATCTAGAGTGGGTGAGATGGTGCTTGGAGAGGTACACCAGGTATTAAAGAGAGAGTTCCTCATCATGGATGACGTGACTGGCAATGAAATACTCATGCCAAGAAACGAAACGATAAAGGGTGATTTCTTTAGGAAGGGTGACATGGTCAAGGGCATCATCAAAAGAGTAGAGATGAAAAACAACAATCCAGTTGTCATCATGTCTAGAACAGATGAAAGATTCCTAGAGAAGCTAATGGAGCAAGAAGTTCCTGAAATAGAAGATGGACTTATTACTATCAAGCAGATAGTAAGAATACCAGGAGATAGAGCCAAGGTGGCTGTAGAGTCGTATGACGATAGAATAGATCCAGTAGGAGCTTGTGTAGGGATGAAGGGGTCAAGAATCCATGGTATTGTGAGAGAGTTGAAGAATGAAAATATAGACATTGTAAACTATACGAAGAATGTATCTCTGTTTATCCAGAGATCATTGACACCAGCGAGGGTGACCAGTATTAAGCTTGACGATGAAAGAAAGACTGCAGCAGTCTTTTTGCAACCTGATCAAGTATCACTTGCCATTGGTAGAGGTGGGTCTAATATCAAGTTGGCTAGCAAGCTTTCTGGGTATGAGATAGATGTATACAGAGACAATGTAGATACAGAGTTAGAAGATGTAGATCTTGACGAATTTGCAGATGAGATAGAAGCATGGATCTTAGACCAATTAAAGGGTATCGGATGTGATACTGCTAAGTCGGTTCTAGATTTAAGTGCTCAAGAGTTAGTTAGAAGAACAGACCTCGAAGAGGAGACTGTAAACGACGTACTTGCTATCTTAGCATCAGAATTCGAAGAAGAAGCATAGTTTTTGTTTTATAGACTTTAAAACAGACGATTAAAAGAGTAATATAATATACTGAATGTCTCAAAGACTAGTAAAAATTGCAAAGGAATTAAATGTAGGTACGGCTACCATAGTTGACTATCTCAAGGAACAAGGTTTCGAGATAGACAATAAGCCTAGTGCCAAGATTTCTGAAGACATGTATAATGCTCTTTTAGAAAAGTATAACCTTGCTAAGTCCATTAAGGAGAAAGCAGATCAAATTGTAATAGGGACAAGGATTCCGCCAAAGTTAGGCGAATTGACACTCCCAGACTTCTCCAATATAGTACCTACGCCTAAGGCAGTAGTACCAGATCCAATTCCAGAACCTACTCCAGAGCCAGAAGCTGTTGTAGAGCCTGTAGCAGTTCCAGAGCCTACCCCTGAACCGGAGGTAGTAGAAGTGGTAGAAGTAGCAGAACCGATCATCGAAGCTCCTGTCATAGAAGAGCCAATTGTTGAAGAACCAGTTGAGGAAGTTATTACTGAAGCTGAAAAGCCAGCAGTTGTGGATGACGTCATCAGAGGTGAGGCTACTGATAGTGGACTCAAGGTTGTTGGTAAGATTGACCTTGATGCAGATAAGAAGAGGAGAGCAGCAGCAAAAATCAAGAAAGAAGAAGATAGACTTAAGGCGATTGAAGAAGAAAAGAAACAAAAGGAAGTAAAGGCAAAAGAAGATAAAGAAGAGCAAGCAAAAGCTGCATCAGAGAAGGTAAAAGATGATGAAGTGAAGGCTGCAGCAGCAAGTGCAGCCAAGGTTGCTGAGGACAAGGCAAAAGCTGAAGATGGCGTGATAAGAGTTAAGTCTCCAACACTCCAAGGACTTAAGATAATGGGTAAGATAGACCCAGCTAAGCTTAAGAAGCCAGAACCTGCTAAGAAGGCAGCTGCCACAAATGACAATAGACCAAAGAGAAAGAGAACCAGAAAGAAAATCTCTCCTGAGTCATTCAATAGAAATAATCAAGGTAACAGAAATACTGGAAAGAAAAAGTCAGACGAACTTACAGTTGTCTCTAAGAAGGAGATAGAAGAGAAGATCAAGGCTACTATGGCTAGGATCTCAGGTGGAGGTAAGAAGAGAAGACAAAAGATTAGAAGAGATTCCAGAGAGGTCAAAAGAGAGAAACAAGACGCAAGAGAAGAAGTACAGGATGCAGGTCTACTCAAGGTGACAGAGTTTATCTCTGTATCTGAGTTAGCTAGTATTATGAATGTCAGCGTATCTGAAGTGATTACTAAGTGTATGACACTAGGCGTGATAGTATCTATCAACCAAAGACTTGATGCTGAGATTATTGAACTGGTTGCTAGTGAATTTGAGTTCGAGGTAGAATTCATCAATGCAGAGCAAGAAGAAGATATTGACGAAGAAATAGTAGACAATCCAGAAGATCTGGAGACAAGAGCACCAATTGTAACAGTGATGGGTCACGTCGATCACGGTAAGACATCATTACTTGATTATATTAGGAGTGCTAAGGTGGCATCTGGAGAAGCAGGTGGTATCACACAGCATATTGGAGCATACGAGGTAGAAGTTGGAGAGAATAATAAGAAGATCACATTCCTAGATACACCAGGCCACGAAGCCTTTACTGCCATGAGAGCAAGGGGTGCTAAGGTGACGGATGTTGTTGTGATTATTGTTGCGGCGGATGACAGAGTCATGCCACAAACTAAGGAAGCAATTAGTCATGCTCAAGCTGCAGGTGTACCAATGATATTTGCAATCAACAAGATTGATAAAGACGGTGCAAATCCTGATAGAGTAAAGCAAGAATTGTCAGAGATGAATATCTTGTTAGAAGAGTGGGGCGGTAAGTACCAATCACAAGATATCTCAGCAAAGACAGGAGAGAATATTCCAGAACTCTTGGAAAAAATCATCCTCGAATCAGAAGTACTTGAGCTTAAGGCAAATCCAAACAGGAATGCAGTTGGTGCAGTATTAGAGGCATCATTAGACAAGGGTAGAGGGTATGTGACTAAGGTCCTTATCGAAAATGGAACATTGAATGTAGGAGATGCTATTGCGGCAGGATCACATGCAGGTAAGGTCAAAGCCATGTTTAACGATAGAGGTAAGAAGATCAAGAAAGCAGGACCTGCAACTCCAGTCCTGATACTAGGGTTGAATGGTGCTCCACAAGCAGGAGAAAAACTCAAAGTCTACGAATCAGAGCAAGAGGCTAAGGCTACTGCACTGAGAAGAGAAAGAATAGAAAGAGAACAGTCTAACAGAGCCAATAAGCGTATTAGTCTTGATGAGATAGGAAGAAGACTTGCTCTAGGTACATTTAAAGAATTGAACCTAATTGTAAAAGGTGATGTGGATGGATCTATTGAAGCCCTATCCGATTCACTTATCAAGTTGAGTCAAGAGACTGTACAGGTTAATGTCATTCACAAGGCAGTAGGACAGATCATCGAGTCAGATGTACTCTTAGCCTCAGCCTCAGATGCCATCATAGTAGGTTTCCAAGTAAGACCATCACTAGGAGCTAGACAACTTTCTGAAAAAGAAGGTGTGCAGATCAAGACCTACTCTATCATATACGAAGCTATTGAAGAGATTAAGCTTGCTATCGAAGGTATGCTAGATACCATCAAAGAGGAGAAAGCAGTCTGTCAAGTCGAAGTCAGAGAGACATACAAAATCTCTAAGATTGGTACCATTGCTGGATGTTACGTACTCGATGGTAAGTTGACTAGAAATACTAAGATTAGATTGATTAGAGACGGTATCGTAGTGTACCCAACTAAGGAAGGTGTGGTCGGAGAGCTTTCATCACTCAAGCGTTATAAGGATGATGTGAAGGAAGTCAGAAATGGTATGGAGTGTGGACTTACAGTAGCGAAGTACAACGATATCAAGATAGGCGATATCATAGAAGGGTACGAAATCGTAGAAACTAAGCAAACAATAGCATAGTCTAGATGGATCAATCGCAGGTAAAACAACTCCTGGACCATCTTTATTACTCTGATATCAATGTGCCGTTTCTCGAAGACGACCCAGTACAGATTCCACATCAGTATACTAAACTTCAAGACATTGAGATAGTGGCCTTTTGGACAGCGATGCTTGCATGGGGTCAGAGGAAGACTATTATCAACAAGGCAAAAGCACTGTTTGCCCTTATGGGCGAAAGTCCATATGAATTTATTGTCAATCTCGCAGATGAAAAACGGAAGTCCTTTGCGGCATTTAAGCATAGGACGTTCAACTATACCGATACACTCTACTTTCTAGAATATTTCCATCAATATTATAATACACATGACTCACTAGAGGATGCCTTCTTGGTGAATGGGGAATTCTCAGCAAAGCAATCGTTGGAGGCTTTTCACAACCAGTTTTTTGACCACGAATTTGCACCACATCGAACAAAGAAACACATTGCCACACCAGCAAAACAATCAGCATGCAAGCGTATCAATTTGTTCTTAAAATGGATGGTCAGGAAAGATCCCAAGTCTGGTGACCTAGGAGTTTGGAATCGCATAGAAAAGGCAGACCTCATTATCCCACTAGATGTCCATGTCATGAACACCGTTCAGGCCCTACAGATGACAACTAAGTCTCAAGTCAATTGGAAGCTGGCACAAGAAGTTACAGATTATCTTAAGGTATTAGATACCTCAGATCCAGTAAAGTATGATTACTCGCTATTTATTTACTCCAGGTATTCGGATAATTTGCAGAGTATTCATTAGCTTTATTGTTCTCCCGTTCAAAAACAACAGTATGAAACTCAAAATTACCTGGATTGCTATCCTTATGGCAATGTGTATTATAGTTAATAGTCAACAACAATATCCAACTTGTGACGAGGCTAGTTTTGACTTATTTTGTAGCCTTGATGACCTAAACGGATATCCAGCAACCATGTTCGATGATATTCAAGGAGTCCCACCAACCCCATTATGTCAAACCCCAAATGGAGGAGGTGCACATAACTTATCATGGTTTGGATTTATAGCAGGTTCCACCACCCTTGAGATAGAATTGACAACGACTAATTGTACAGAAGAACCTTGTAATGCTCCAAGTGGGATATGTCAGGGGATTCAATTTGGAATCTACACCGATTGTTCTTATTCTACCAATGCATATTGTCAACCCAACTGTACTGATGAAGAGAGTGGTACCTACCCATTCACCATCACAAACTTGACAGTAGGCGATGATTACTATATGTTCTTGGATGGATGTGCGGGGAGTGTTTGTGATTATGTAATTAGGATTTTATCTGGTGGAGATGAGACACAAGTTCCAGAATTTTTGGACCTAGGAACAGGTATACTTTGTGACGATGCACCCTGTGACGAAATATGTGCAGGATCTGAAGACCTTACCTTTAGCATTGATAATTTTGATCTCTCTATAGAATATAATTGGTCAATTAGTCCACCATTACCTAACTTTTCTAGTTTTACCTTTTCTGGAGTTAGTTCTATTCAATTGGATTTTCCAGTAGCAAATGTCTATGAGCTTTGTGTGGATGCGGCCAATTTTTGTGATACAAATTTCGAAACTTGCAAAACACTTACTGTTATTGAAATACAAGACGAGACATTTCTTCCCATTGACGTATGCGAAAATGAGTACCCAGCGTTAGTAGAACCATCTGGTCAAGACCCTAATGGGGATAGTGGATTATCTTATGGTTCTTCAGGTTGGCAAGGTAATGACATTACTCAATCAGGTGTAACGACTGTAACAGCTAGCAATAGCTACGGTTGCGAATGGGAGCAATCTGTGACAGCCAATGACCTACTCCTTTCGCCTCCAGAGGAGATTACAAGATTTTTCTGCGATGGCACTTCAATAGAGGTTGGAGGTATTCAATTTAATATTGATGAATTTGAATACGAATTTCAATCACTAATAGATGGAGTGAATGGATGTGATAGTACAATTATCCTTACAGCATATCCTATAAGTGTGGAGACAGTGGTTGTAGGAGCATGTTTACCTGATGGTACAATAGATTTGACCTTTAATTTAGTTGTAGAACCAACTAACATCTTTGACTTAGGCGGCACTGCCACTTGGTATTGGGAAAGAAATAATGTTTTTGTTTTAGGATCCGACAATGCGTTGACATGGAATACCAATCAATCAGGTAATTGGCATGTTGTATATGAGATTGAGGTAGATGGGGTAGTTTGTGATAATTTCTCAGATCCTGGTCAAGATGTAGAGACTCAAGACTTTACTCCAGCAGTAGCAATAGTTGACTTTCCTGAAGTGCTTTGCCCAGAGAACTTATCTAACATCAATTACAGCTTGGATGTAATTGGTTATGTTGGAAATGAATCAGACTTTACCATAAATTGGACTATTCCGGCAGACGTAGTGTTAACGGGTGGGGACATTACTACACCAAATGTAGAGTTAGATTTCACTAATTCGATAGGTGGTGATGTCTGTTATGAGGTTGTCAATATATGTGGTAGCACCAATGTTTGTAATCCTGTCTCAATAGCATCCACAGATATCCCAATGATAGATATTACTGGTGTAGCCTGTCCTGACGGCACATTTACAGTACAGGCAATGGGTGTTGACCCAAGTTTCCAAACAATAGTTTGGGACTTTGACGGAGCCAATGCACCAAACTTTGTGGGTAATGAGAATACTGTAGGACCATTCACTTTGGATTGGCCAGGAGAGATAGATGATAAGACAGTTTCAGTCTCAGTTACCTACGCTACTGGATGTCAGAGTTATTCTAATATGGAGACAATTGAATTTACCATTGACCCAATATTTGGCGCCATTACTTGTATACCAGATCAGGACTCTCTTGTCTTTATTTGGAATGATGTGCCTGGCGCTACAAGTTATAACATCATCGCTCAGAATATCATCACTGGAGGTGTTTCATCTGTCAATTTTGACCCGGACAACAATCAAATTATTGTCAATGGACTTTCTCAAGGGGACACAGCAGAGTTTACGATTGAAGCAGTAGGACCTAATGGGCTTTATTGTACACAGATTATAGGTGCCTCTTCTCTATGTGAGACCATAGTTTGTCCAGATGATATCAGTATTGCCTTGATTAATCCTTTTCAGGATACGGTTTGTCTTGGACAATCTGTAACTACTGCAGCATTCTCTGAGAACATTACAAATGGTCAAGCAACCGCTACAGGTACATATTCAAGTGGTAGTCCAGGTATAGCATCAGATGGAAATGTAGATGCGACTGCAGCAGGTGTTGGTACGCATTATATTACCTACCAGTATGCTCTTGACAATGGATGTAGACAATTAGCCTTTGACTCAATTATTGTGACTCAGCTGCCTACCTTCACAATGGGTGTAATGGACTTGGTAGTTTGTAAAGGAGATACTACTATGATCATGTTTGAGGGAGATTATGATGGTACAATCATCCCTACACTTCAAACTAATGGGGCCACGATTGTCTCGGCCACAGATACTGAAGTATTAGTCTTTTGGGATACACCAGGTACAAAAAATATAACGTCAGAGATATATGCTGCAGGTTGTGGAGTAATACCTCAAGCAGCTACAGTTGAGGTTGAGGAACTACCACTGCTTTCAGTAACATGTTCTCCGCAGACAACATCTAGTAGCATTGAAATCAGTTGGAATGCTGATATAGGATTTGACAACTATGATATTACTATTGGTAATACCAGTGTCAACACAAACAGTAATACTCATATGATAGATGGGTTACAACCACTTACAGAAGTCTTTTTCACAGTAGAAGGCTTTAGCAATAATGCTTGTAAGAATGTAATTGATACAATCACCTGTATATCTGTGGATTGTCCAGCAGTAACATTAGAAGCAAATTATGATGACTTAATTCTCTGTGTGGATGCCACTACTCAGGTCTTAAATATTCAAGGTACCTATGATGCGAGCCTCTTGTCTGGTTCAGAAACCTTGACAATTATAGTCGATGGTGTCATATCAGCTGATGGTATGTTTGATCCAATTACAGCAACAGAAGGAAACCATTTAATTGAATTAGAACTAGAAGATGATAACTGTAAGTTTAATGACAACTTTACAGTTAATATAGAACGAGTGCCAAACCTTGTATTGAATAGTCCGGATAAGATTTGTATCACCGATACTTGGCAGGTTGACTATACAGGAGATATCAATGGAAATTATACTTACGATTGGATGCTATCAGATGCTAGGACTTTTACTGGTGCTGTGAATCAAGCTATAGACTTCGACATCCCAGGTAATTATACTTTGACATTGGATGCCTTGACAGCAAATTGCAATGCAAATGAAACTATCGCAATGGTCGAAGTATTCGATTCTCTAATCACGCCTAACTTGTCTTGTCAGGTTGATGTAGACTCAATAGTATTTTCTTGGATAGACCAACTAGGTGGTTGTGACCAATACTTCCAAATCCTGGTCAACGGCATGGTAGTCGCTAACCAAGATGATGCTGGCTATGTAGTCAACAACCTTCCGCCAGAAACAGATGTAACAATAGAAGTGACTAATGAAAGTCTAGATTGTATCTGTCCTGCTAAAAGTAACATCTTAACTTGTAGGACAGATGCTTGCCCTGCGGTGACATACCAAATAGATCAAGCAGGTGAAACCATTTGTAGAAAACTGTTAGGCACGCAACCATTGTTGAACCTATCAGTAAGTAGCGCAACTAATTTAGATGATTATACTATTGAATTTGTTGGAGATGGAGTAACTGGAAATACGTTTAATCCAGCAGGATTAAGTGATGGTACAATTACAATAGAAGCTATGGTGTCTAAAGGCATGTGCCCTTACCCAATGTCGACGACCATCACATTGATCACTATTCCTGAGGCTAGTTTTGATTACGAGCCCATAGTGTGTATAGAAGATGAATTGACACTGACATACATAGGTGATGCACTAGGTGATTTCAATTTTGCTTGGAATGGCAATGGGTTGATTATAGACAACGAGCAGTCACCAACCATTAGTTTTAATGCTCCAGGGATGTTTGATTTTGACTTTGTGACGGGCAATACTGATTGTGGCATGGAAACATTCCCACTTTCAGTCACAGTCTTAGACTCATTAAGGACTCCAACTGTAGATTGTAATGCTGGATTGGATAATATTACAATAGACTTTGCTGCGGTACAGACTGACTGTGAAGGTGACCTGAGTGTATTATTAGATGGGGTGGCTTATACTGGGGATATCACAACGGGCTCTATTGACCTCACAGACTTGGATGCAGGTACTGATTATACCATTGAAGTAATCAATACATCAGAGTGTGGCTGTAGTGATAAATCAACTACAATAGCATGCTCTACGGACCCTTGTCCGGACCTCAATTTCCAAGACCTTTGTGATGCAGGATTAGATAATATCAATGTGTCTTGGAATCTAGATATTCCAGATTGTGGAGGTAGGGTTGATGTCTTGTTAGATGGAGTCTTGTACACTGGAGATATCAGCAGTAATCAGATCCCACTGATAGACTTACAAGCTAATACTCTCGTAGAGGTAGAGATCAACTATATTTCTGATTGTGGCTGTGACGATTTATTTACCTTCCAATGTATGACTGATCCTTGCCCAGTGATCGACTTTTTAGTCGATGGACCTACTGACCTAATCTGTGTTGATGGTAGTCAAATCACTTCACAGTTATCAGCTAGCATTGATGGAGTAGACGAAACCACTAATGTACAATGGTCTGGACCTGGTGTCGATAGTCAAGGATTGATTACGCTTGCACCTGACGCAATACAACTAGGTAGTCAAACTTATACTGCAACGATAGCATTTGCTGGGTGTACCTATAGCGAAGAGTACTTAGTTGATTTTGTAGAAGTACTTGACATTCAAGTGGAGTTAGACATTCCTTGCCCTGGAACTGATCAAGCAATGTTTACTATTATCAATGCAGACAGCTCAGACGATGTTGTATTTTCTCTTAACGGAAGTCCATTGAGTCAAGTATCAAATGTTCCAGTAAGCAATGGAGATTATGTAGTGGAAGCTCTTGTGAGTGGTGAGTGTGCAAGTACTGCGGCATTTTCGTTCGTAGAGCAAGAAGCAATAACTCTAGAAATGATTGGTGACACGTTAGAATTTGCTGGAGTGGTCAACGAATATAGTGTTACGTCTAATTATGCTTTGGATTCGGTAGTCTGGACTGTCAATGGAGAAACTCATTTAGGTAATCCAGCAATGTTTGCATTCTTTAGTGCTGGGGAATTATGTGTAACAGCATACATTTCAGAAGATTGTCCGACAACTATTTGTAAGGATGTACAAGTAGATGTTGAGAGGGTATTTACGCCAAATATCTTTAGACCAGATGGCCAAGAGCCAAACAATACATTCAGTATATTCTCCAATGTAGAAATAGCTAGTCTTGTGGACTTAGCAGTTTATGATAGGTGGGGCAATCAAGTATTTCACGTAAGTGATGTCCTGCCAACTGATACTGCAGCCAAGTGGGATGGAACCAACAATGGAGAACCGCTACAACAAGGAGTCTATATTTATACAGGAGTTGTAGAGTTCCTTAGTGGTGAAGAGTTGAGATTTACAGGAGATATCACTCTATTCAGATAATATCATTGGATGGAATACAGGGCTTTGAAACCTTACATGGCCCTGTGTTCTTCTTGTTTCAGCATAAATATGCTTATCGAACCTATGGAAAATGGCTTCACAAGCCTTCTAAATGCAATGTTCTACAGAACAGCCTAGAAAAGGTAGAAAGACAAAACGAAATAAAGGTCTTTTTCCCATTCTAAAACAAGTACTTTATTAATACCCAAGACTTGCTTATCTTTGCACTCTTTTAAGCCTTGCCTGAGGCATTTTGTCACATCATAAATTGAAGATTAATGGCTTTTGATATTGAAATGATCAAAAAACACTACGACTCATTAGCGAGTAACGTAGCTAAAGCGAGAACAGCACTTGGAAGACCACTTACTCTTTCAGAGAAGATTTTATATTCTCACCTCCATGAAGAGAGCCCTCTTCAGGATTATGGTAGAGGTAAAGATTATGTGATGTTTGCTCCAGATAGAGTTGCTATGCAGGATGCTACAGCTCAGATGGCTTTATTACAATTTATGATGGCAGGTAAGAGCAAGGTAGCGGTACCTTCGACAGTACACTGTGACCACTTAATCCAAGCGAAGATTGGCGCAGATGTTGATCTTCAAAATGCATTGAATACAAGTAATGAAGTGTTCAACTTCTTAGAATCTGTTTCAAATAAGTACGGTATCGGATTTTGGAAGCCAGGTGCAGGTATCATCCACCAAGTAGTATTGGAAAATTATGCATTTCCAGGAGGAATGATGATCGGTACTGATAGCCATACTGTGAACGCAGGTGGTCTAGGTATGGTAGCGATTGGTGTAGGTGGAGCAGATGCGGTAGATGTCATGGCAGGGATGCCTTGGGAGCTCAAAAATCCTAAACTTATTGGTGTAAAACTCACTGGTAAATTATCAGGATGGTCATCACCAAAGGATGTGATCCTTAGAGTAGCAGATATCCTCACCGTAAAAGGTGGAACAGGAGCTATCGTAGAATACTTCGGTGAAGGAGCGATTAATTTAAGTTGTACAGGTAAGGGTACAATCTGTAACATGGGAGCTGAGATAGGGGCAACGACTTCTACATTTGGCTATGATGAGAGTATGGATAGATACCTTAGAGCAACTGACAGAGCAGATATCGCAGATGCAGCTAATGCCGTAAAAGAGCATTTGACTGCAGATCCAGAGTGTTACGCAGACCCAGAGAAATACTTCGACCAAGTCATAGAAATTGACTTAAACACATTAAAGCCATTAATCAACGGACCGTTCACCCCAGATTTATCTACGGCAGTAGGTAGTGAGATGACTGAGAAAGCAACAGCTAACGACTGGCCACTAGATGTTGAGTGGGGATTGATCGGATCATGTACTAACTCTAGCTACGAAGATCTCTCAAGATCTGCTTCTATTGCTAAGCAGGCAGTAGATAAAGGTCTGACGACTAAGGCAGAATTTGGTATAAATCCAGGCTCTGAGCAAGTAAGATTTACGACTGAAAGAGATGGTATCCTTAAGATATTTGAAGATCTGAATGCAACGATATTTACTAATGCATGTGGTCCATGTATCGGCCAGTGGGCTAGATATAAGGATCCAATGAATGCACCTAAGAATAGTATAATACACTCATTCAATAGAAACTTCTCTAAGAGAGCTGATGGGAATCCAAGTACTCATGCATTCGTGGCATCACCTGAGATAGTAGCAGCGATTGCAATAGCGGGAAGATTGGACTTCAATCCGATGACTGATACCTTGACTAATAATAAAGGGGAGGAAGTGAAATTTGACGAACCGACTGGATTCGAACTGCCGCCAAATGGATTCGCAGTAGAAGACAGAGGGTTCAATGCACCTGCAGAAGATGGTAGCAAAATCAATGTAATCATAGATCCTAAATCTGATAGAATACAGGCACTTACACCATTTGAACCTATTACTCAAGATGATGTGACTGATATGAGGGTATTGATCAAGGTGAAAGGAAAGTGTACAACAGATCACATCTCTATGGCAGGACCATGGTTGACCTATAGAGGTCATTTAGAAAACATCTCAGAGAACTGTTATACTGGAGCGATCAATTACTTCAATGATAAAGCAAACTCCGTAATTAATTATGTGAATAATGATTACGTACCTGTACCTGACTCAGCTAAGGCTTACCAAGCAAAGGGAATAGGTACTGTTGTATTCGGTGAAGAGAACTTAGGAGAAGGGTCATCAAGAGAGCATGCAGCGATGGAGCCAAGATTCTTAGGAGTCAACGCTGTGATAGTGAAGTCATTCGCGAGAATCCATGAGACTAACTTGAAGAAGCAGGGAATGCTAGCACTTACATTTGTTGATAAATCAGATTATGACCTAGTTAGACAAGACGATATTGTGACGATCAAAGATTTCGATCAGATGGCTCCAGGAGTTCCTTTGACGATTAAATTAGATCACCATGATGGTACTAATGATGAATTCAAAGTGGCACATACCTACAATCAAGCTCAGATCGATTGGGTAAGAGCAGGTAGTGCTCTAAATAAGATTAGAAAAGATGTAGCAGCAGGACTAGCTTAATCTTTAGAGACATATAGAATGTAGAAATGGGGTGATGATGTCACCCCATTTTTTGTTGGTATAAGTATGTTAAGGGATAAAACATATTGTTCTTAACATATAACCAGCATAAATTTGTCTATATTTAGGTAGTAGATGCAGTGCTATCTCAATATTGTTAACCAGTATAAAATAAAGTAATTATGTGGAATCAAATATTAATGATGTTTGGATTTATTGGAGATGACGATGATGGCGGCATATAGATGTCCTTTCGTTTTTTGATGTAAATCAAAAATCCTTTTTATCCTCGAGCTTTGATTAATGGCCCGAGAAAAAATAACAAGCGAGTAAAGAATTCTATTCTTTTACTCGCTTTCCTTTTTGTCAAAGTACTAATATATGCTGCTGACTAGACTGCTATAGTTTACTCTTTTGCTTTTATAAATTGCTCAACCCCAACCTGCCCTTGATCATCAACTATGTAGACAACATAACATCCGTCTTTAAGATTACTGATGTCTATAGTGTTCGATTTCAATTCAGACATTACAATATGGCCATTTAACTTGCTTGTTGGGTTTGGAAAAATTGAGATTTCTACTAAAAGAATGCTCTGATGTATTGGCAGTAATAGGAACCTGATATTCTACAAATTCACTAAACCTCCT
>JAHDHH010000028.1:20093-50894 GCA_020631405.1 Saprospiraceae bacterium | reverse complement strand
TTGCACAAAATGAATAATTGAAGATTTAACCTTTATATGGTTTGCCATTCCTAAAGCGCTTTGCTTTCGCGACTTCGTATTATCAACTGATATACATTAGATTAAGATTGATTAAGGAGATATTGTTAAAATTCTAGGAAAATATAAGTGGACGAAGTAAATACGAATTTTAATACCTATATTTAGCTATAAAAAAGGGCGACTTTCGCCACCCGTTAAGTTTTCACAACGGAATAATCCTTATTGTGATTAGCTTCAAAATGTATTTAAATATACAAAATCTTATAGAATGACAAAGATACTTGGTCTTGATGTTGGGACAAATTCAATTGGTTGGTCAATAATAGATCATGACTTTGAAAAAAAGGATGGAAAGATCCTCGGTCTAGGCTCTAGAATTATTCCAATGTCACAAGACATGATTAGTGACTTCAATAAAGGAAATCTTCAATCTTCCGCAGCTCAACGTACAGCATATCGAGGAGTAAGAAGATTGAGAGAACGAAGTCTAAATCGAAGAAAACGACTTCTAAAGACTCTTAAACTATTGAATTTTATTTCAACTGATTTTACAGTCAATAGTACTCAATCAGTAGCTTACACAGATACTAAATTCAAATTCTTAGAATCTTATAATGAGATGGCTTCGATAATTAAAGCCAGACATAACGCTACCAAAACTATTACTCATGATTGGACTATTTATTACCTAAGAGTCAAGGCTCTCAGCCAACGAATAACAAAAGAAGAATTGGCATGGGTAATTCTTCAATTCAACCAAAAGAGAGGCTACTATCAACTTAGAGATGATAATACTTTAACAACTGATAGCAAAAAATACTTCATAAGTGAAGTAGTCGATAACATATTAGTTGATGATAGCATGACAAAAGGACAAAAGCACTTTGTTCTAGAATTAAGAAATGAAATAAAAGGTCTCTATGTCGCACAAGATTATCCAGATTGGATAGGAAAAAAAATTGACTTTATTGTAACAGAAACAACATTGAAAGACGGATCAATAAAGGTCAAACTGACTGCACCTGATCAAAATGATTGGACCTTACGAAAGAAAAAAACTGAGAGTGAATTAGAACAATCAGAAAAGACTCCAGGTCAATACATTTTTGACAAATTGCTTGATGATCCAACTGTCAAAATACGAGGAAAAGAAGTTCACACAATCGATAGAAAATATTACAAAGAAGAATTGACTCGTATTCTTGAAAAACAAACTGAATATCATCCAGAATTAGCCGATGATAACCTATTAAAAACTATTGCTTCTGCTCTTTATAAATCAAATCAAAGTCATAAAAGCAATCTGATTAAGCAAACTATAGCTCATGTGATTATTAACGACATCATCTTTTACCAAAGGCCATTAAAATCAAAAAAGCACCTAATTGCAAACTGTAAGTATGAATCATACCACTATGTTAAGAATGGAGAACTAACTAAAACACCAATTAAAGGAATAGCTAAATCACATCCACTCTTTCAAGAATATAGAATATGGTCTCTTATCCATAACCTTAAGATACTCCGTCGAGAACATAGAGACAACAACGATATACTTCAATATGATAATGACTGTACAGCTGAATACTTAAATTATAAAAACAAAGCTGAAGTATTTGATTTATTTAATTTCAAAAAAGAAATATCACAATCCATGTTTCTCAAGGCTATTGGTCTTAGCAAAACTGACTACCGTTGGAATTACGAAGAAGATATAAAGCTAAAAGGAAACGAAACACTAGCTGCCATCATAAAACAGATTAAAGGTATTGATTCAGAAAAATCAACAAAAGAGATACTTCAAGATGAACAAAAATTAGAACTCATATGGCACGCTTTGTATTCATTAGATAAAGACGATAATGTAAGAAAAGCATTAAGTAACCCTACATTAACATTAAGCTTAGATGCAATCGATGCAATAACTAACGTGCCAACACTTGCCAAAGACTATGGTTCATTGTCTTATAAGGCGATAGCTAAAATGCTACCATTGATGAGATGCGGAAAGTATTGGCAATCTGATAGAATTGATGAGCAAAGCCTTATTCGAATTGAGAACCTCGTAAATGGAGAGTTTGATCCAGGTATCATTAACAGAGTTAGGGACCTGACATCTGACTTCAAAGAACTCAATGATTTTCAGGGATGTCCAGAGTGGCTTGCATCTTATATTGTTTATAATCGACATAGTGAAGTTGTGAATACAGCAATATACAATCTACCAACCGATATAAATGTCACTCGCTTAATACCTCAACACAGCTTAAGAAATCCGATAGTAGAAAAAATACTTCGAGAAACTATGCTTGTTGTACGTGACATTTGGACACAATATGGTAAACCAGATGAAATACATGTCGAACTTGCAAGAGAGCTCAAGCTCCCAGCCAAAACAAGAGAAAAATACACTTATAAGAGAAATGAAAATAGAAGAACCAACGAAAGAGCAAAAGCGATGCTACGAGAACTGCAAAAGGAGGACGCAAATATTAATCCATTCTCAGTAGGTCAACTAGAGCTCTTTAAATTATATGAGGAAGGCACTGCTCCATTGATTACAAAGCAAGATGACGAAATAAAAGCAATAAAAAGAAAAAGCGATCCATCCACCTCAGAGTTAAAGAAGTACAGATTATGGCTCGACCAAAAGTATATCTCTCCTTACACTGGTCAACCAATACCACTATCTAAACTATTCTCTCCAGCATATGAAATAGAACATGTCATTCCTAAAAGTAAATACTATGATAACTCGTTTGCTAATAAAATCATCTGCGAACGAGAAGCAAATACCTTAAAAGGTAGCAAAACCGCTTACCAATTTATCAATGAGGATGGAGGTACTCAATTAAGCAATGGATACACTATACTTGACAAAGACCAGTACGAGTCGCTAGTATTGAAAATGTTCAGAGGAAATAGGACTAAAATAAAGAATCTACTAAGTTATGAAGTGCCAAAATCATTCATTTCTAGACAGTTGAATGACACAAGATACATTTCAAAAAAACTATTAGAATTACTAGACCCTGTAGTACGAGACAATCAAGATACAGACTCAAGATCGAGACATCTCATCCCAATGGTAGGAGGTATAACTCATCAGATGAAAAGAGATTGGGGACTTCATGACAAATGGAAACAACTACTGGCTCCAAGGTTCCAAAGAATGAATGAACTCCATGATACTGATGAATTTTACTCTGAATCTAATAATCAGATTCATCTTTCTGGTAATGATACAGACATTAAAAGACTAGACCATCGACATCATGCACTTGATGCCTTGGTAATCGCCTGCACTACTCGTCAGCACATCCAATACATCAATACCTATCAAGATAAGAAAATACGTTTTGACCTTATACCAAAGCTTTTCGTCCAAAATGAAAGCAAACCAACCTATAAAACCTATCAAAAACCATGGACGACCATAGCTACAGATGCTTACGATGCTCTTCAGAAAGTGATAGTATCGTTTAAACAGAATAATAGAATTATCAATAGAACTAGCAATTACTATCAGAAATATGTAGAGATAAACGGCAAACTTTCAAAGCAATATGTAAAACAAGTGAAATCACCAGATTTCTGGTCAGTACGCCAACCCATGCATGCTGAAACCATCCGAGGTCGCAGGACTATCAGAGAGTATAAAGAGATGACTCTGGTCAATGCCTTAAAAGACATAGACGCTATTGCTAATCCAACGATCAAATCAACTTTAAAACAAAGATTAATAGCCTGTAATAATGATCTAAAAGCATTGAAAAAAGACTTAAAATCTAACCACTTAAAGATAGATGGCAAGACAATATCCAAAGTCAAAATCATTGTAATCAACAATCAATATTCCTCCTCTAGAATTCAAGTAGATCAAAAACTAGACAAGAAAAAAATAATAACAAAAGTACTCGGAGGGAATACTAAAAGAATACTCTTGAATCACCTACTTAAGTACAATGACGATCACGAATTAGCATTTTCCCCTAATGGCATTATTGACCTGAATAAGGACTTATCTATACCTATTTATAAAGTTACGGTTGTTGAAGAATTAGGTAAGACTTTTAGTCTTGGTGAGGACGGAGTAAATGCTAAGAAGTTCGCTAAATCAGCAAAAGGCACCAATCTATTCTTTACAATCTACAAACACAATGTGACAGGAGAACACCTCATTACAAAAGACTCTACTCTTTCATTCGGAGACACTATGAGGCTGATGAAAGAAAACTTGCCTTTGGCTGAAGAGATTGAAGGTTATACACCATTCTCTCTTACTCCAGGAGATCTAGTCTACGTATTTAATACAGACGAAGAAAAAATCTTACCAGATGAATTGGATTATAGCAAAATCTATAAATGTGTCAGTTTTACGAAACAACAATGTTTCTTCATTCCTTCTTCATTGTCCTCACCCATACTAAACAAACAAGAATTTTCAGCTTTAAATAAACAGGAAAAATCAGTTGATGAGGTAATGATAAAAGCAAATTGTACAAAACTACATATTGATAGACTAGGTAAGCTAATATCAAAACCAAAGTAAATACAGTATGATCAAACGAACCCTCTACTTTGGTAATCCAGCCTACCTCTCTATCAAACTAGACCAGCTCGTCGTCAACAAGCCAGGTGAAGTCGAGACCAAGACAATTCCAATAGAAGATATCGGTATCGTCCTGCTAGATCACCAACAGATCACTATCACCCATGAAGTGCTACGGAGACTGCAGGACAACAAGGCAGCCATCATATCCTGTGACAAGTCTCATATGCCGCAAGGTCTGCTACTCCCACTTGAAGGTAACATCACACAATCAAAAATACAGCGCCACCAAGTCAACGCTTCAGAACCACTCAAAAAACAACTCTGGCAGCAGACCATTATTGCAAAGATCAATAATCAAGCACAAGTACTCAAGAGTCTTAATAAAGATTATAAACGATTAGCCGTACTAGTAAGTAGGGTCAAAAGTGGAGATCCTAACAACATCGAAGGGCAAGCGGCCGCTTACTATTGGAGGACTCTTTTTGATGGTTTTATCAGAGATAGGTATGGCGACCCACCCAATCACTATCTCAACTATGGCTATGCAGTAGTCCGAGCCATGGTCGCCCGGGCACTGCTAAGCTCAGGACTATTGCCTACTCTTGGTATCTTTCATAAGAATAAATACAATGCGTTCTGCCTAGCTGATGACATTATGGAACCATTCAGACCCTTTGTTGATGCAATAGTCTGCCAAATAGTTGCAGATGAAGACTCTGTCAACTTCATGCTCTCTCAAGAGGTAAAGCAGCGACTCTTATCAATAGCTACCGTAGACGCCTCATATGGGAAGCGAAAGAGTCCACTCATGGTAGGCATGGCTACTACTACTAAGTCACTAGCTGATTGTTTCGCTGGCACCAAAAGAAAAATCATTTATCCTAAGATTCCATGACAAGTAGATTCAATCAATATAGAATTATGTGGTTATTTGTATTCTTCGATCTTCCAACTCAATCAAAACAAGAAGTAAAAGCTGCTACCAAATTTAGAACCCTCCTACTCAAAGATGGATTCACGATGTTCCAATTTTCGATATATCTCAGGCACTGCTCAAGTAGAGAAAATGCTAGTGTCCACGAACAACGAGTCAAAAGAGCCTTGCCCAAATATGGAAAAATTGGAATTCTAAAAGTAACAGATAAACAATTTGGGATGATGGAAATCTTTCATGGTACAAAAGAAGTATTGCCTCCTTCTCCAGTACAGCAGTTAGAATTTTTCTAAAATCGTGCATTCTATTGCCATTCTTAACGTGCTGAATCACAGACCCTTGTGTAAGGCACTCTGTGATTCACCACTGCTAAGTTACATTTTGAAAGCTAATCACAACAACAATTATTAGATGAAATACAAAATAAATTCTGTGATTCACCACTGCTAAGTTACATTTTGAAAGCTAATCACAACAGCTATGCTCAGCCTCCATAAGCAGCACAATCTGTGATTCACCACTGCTAAGTTACATTTTGAAAGCTAATCACAACTTAAAATACAAAACTCATAATCTGGAGAGGTCTGTGATTCACCACTGCTAAGTTACATTTTGAAAGCTAATCACAACAATATTGAAGTTGCTGAAAAGCATGGAGTTTCTGTGATTCACCACTGCTAAGTTACATTTTGAAAGCTAATCACAACATAAATTATGAATTTACAATTTCAAACCCATCTGTGATTCACCACTGCTAAGTTACATTTTGAAAGCTAATCACAACGAATCTATATGTGTGGCTGCTGTACTTTATTCTGTGATTCACCACTGCTAAGTTACATTTTGAAAGCTAATCACAACGGATGGTGAGTGTATCATAGAGAATGTAGATCTGTGATTCACCACTGCTAAGTTACATTTTGAAAGCTAATCACAACTAGGTGGATCATCAGGTAGAACTGTATTGATCTGTGATTCACCACTGCTAAGTTACATTTTGAAAGCTAATCACAACTAGGTTGAGTGTCTGAACACATAGCAAAGACTCTGTGATTCACCACTGCTAAGTTACATTTTGAAAGCTAATCACAACGGTACCATCTATAAGGAAATGTTCTCCACCTCTGTGATTCACCACTGCTAAGTTACATTTTGAAAGCTAATCACAACGAACTCGATGATAATACTCATCTATTCGATTCTGTGATTCACCACTGCTAAGTTACATTTTGAAAGCTAATCACAACACCCCAATCAAATTGATAGTCACCAAGTGTTCTGTGATTCACCACTGCTAAGTTACATTTTGAAAGCTAATCACAACTCTCCATGTAACTCGGAGTATATTTTACATTCTGTGATTCACCACTGCTAAGTTACATTTTGAAAGCTAATCACAACTGCCGTAGGTTTCGAGTATTGTGTCTGATGTCTGTGATTCACCACTGCTAAGTTACATTTTGAAAGCTAATCACAACGCTAGATACTTAAATGTAAGTTGTTGTTACTCTGTGATTCACCACTGCTAAGTTACATTTTTTATTCTTCAATAATTCTACCTTATTAACTTGGGAATAACTTAGAATATCATCTTCCAAATTATAGTTTTCAGTAACCGCTTTCAAAACCTCTAACTAGCCTTCTTCTTAGCAGCTTCAATGCTTGCCTTTAAGGCATCCATAATATCTACAACTGGCTTGTCATCGACAGTCTCATCTATAGATATGATCTGCTTACCTGCTACCTTGGCTTGTACCATTTCGTCTAGTGCTATCTTGTACCTATCTGTAAAGTCAACCTCGTCAAAAGTCTTAGTCAATGATGAGACAAGCATCTCCGCTAGCTTGAGCTGGTCATCTTCTACAGCTACTGTGCCTAGGTCTGGAACCTTGGCCACGTCTCTAATCTCATATGGATACCTCAGCTTATAGAGAATCAAAGCATCCTGATGTGGGGTGAGGAGGACTACATCTTCTCTATCTCTTAGAATGATCCGTCCGATGCCTGCCTTATTAGTCTTTTTGAGAGTCTGGGTGAAGAGGGAGAAGGTCTTCTGTGCTACTTCCCCTTGCGGTCCAACGTAATACACTGCCTCAAACCTAGTCGGATGCACTTCTGCTAGGTCGACGAATGCTTCGATATCTATGGCTTTAGTGCTTTTGAGCTTGATATTTTCTAATTCATCTTTGGTAAAGACTACATATTGGTCACTAGCATATTCGTAACCTTTAGCGATATCTCCATAGGGTACTTCCTCATCACACTCTGAGCAGGTCTTTGTGTAGTTGATCTTGCCATTGTCCTTGTTGTGCAATTGCTTGAATGAAATGTTGCCCTTAGATTCTACAGCGCTAAATATCTGTATTGGGATATTGACTAATGAAAATCTGATGTGACCTTTCCAAATTGACCTCATACTATTGGGTTTATTATTGTTTTAAACACTGGTTCGCGATATGTCTCGTTCGACGAGAGTGAAGCATAACTAATCTCACATTGAAGACGTGGATTTATCCAAGTGGTCTTGTTTTCTTCATCTATTTTTATCTGAATTACCTTTTTTCCTACTCCTGCAGCTTTGAGTTGCTCTAGCACACTAGTCAGACTATCACTATTGAATCCTGTACCTACCCTACCCTTATAGACATAGTCATCACCTGTCTTGAGAGCAAGGACCAATGACCCAAAGTAAGGTGATCTATCTCCACTGCCTAAGGTATATCCGACGATGTAGCATGTGGCATCGTGCCTAATCTTGAGCTTGAGCCAGTCTTTGGTTCGTTGACCTGGTTGGTAGATGCTCCCCTTTTTCTTGACCATGACTCCTTCCATTCCCTGGAGTTTGATGGCTTCTAAGAGCTGGAATCCATCTTCAAACCCGTCACTGAATCTGAAATACTTATTTGGAAGCAATAGCGAAGTCAGGGTTTCTCTACGTTCTTCGATTGGCCTTCTAGTAATATCCACATGGTCTAAGTATAGACAGTCAAATGCGTAAAACACTGCATTCTGCTTTAGTATATTCTTCTTGCCATGCATCCTACTAATGACTTCTGAAAATTGAGGTCTACCTGCTTCATCATTGACCACTATTTCACCGTCGATGGCGCATTGATTTGCTGCAATCATTGTATGGTCTAAGAACTCTGGAAACTGCGCAGTGATATCTCTACCTGACCTTGATTGTATTTTAATAGTCTTGCCTTGTTTAATCAGGCAGGCTCTGATGCCATCCCACTTCACTTCGTAGAAGACATCATTAGCCTTTGGATTGATCTTATCAATTACACCTGCTAGCATTGCTGCTGTATTGATTGGTTTTATCGTTGGATTGACGGTTAGTGCTTTAGCTGACTTATCCATATCCTTCCATAATCCAAAGAAGTGGTTGTAGTCTTTGTAGTTCTTCAGCGTAAAGTGTTGTGCAGAAGGTAGGTCATCAAGGTATTCCCAAGGAAATGGCATTGCAATCGGAGCACCTGGCTTAGCTCTCAAGCTGTAGGGAGCTACAGTAGTGTTGCCCTTGTGGTTTCTGAATATGTCAAGCAAGACCTTACCCTTTCGCTTGTCCTTAGACATCTTGAGGGTAGCATCTGGATGTGTCTGAATGAATGTTTTGAACAATCCTTTAAAGTAATCCATCACTTCATCATAGGTATGGATAGCTTGTATCGGGACTATAATGTGGAGTCCCTTGCCACCACTTGTTTTGATATATGTCACAAAGCCTCTCATCTCTAGAAACTGCTTAATCTCTACTGCCAATAGTTTTAAATCACTAAATGTATATCCCTCAGAAGGATCTAAGTCTATGACAAAGTGGTCTGGACAGTCAATAGTAGGGTACTTACCTGACGTAATATGTAATTCTAAGGCGGCTAGGTTAGCAAAGTAAATCACATCAGCTACTGAGACGAGTCTAGAGTAGACATTCTCACTATCCCAAGGGAGTGTACTTTTTGGAATCCATTCGGGTGTGTAGTCTGGAGTATTCTTACTATAAAATGAGATCGCATCTATACCGTCAGGAAATCTGATTAGGGTCAAAGGTCTATCCGCTGCAAAGTCGAGCAAGTGTGGGTAAATAGCAAGAAAGTATTCGATAATCTCTGCCTTAGTCACTCCACAGTCGGGGTAGAGGACTTTTTCTAGGTTAGAGAGTTTGAGCTCTCTGCCATCAATCTGCGTATGGACTACTTGCTTGGCCAATCACTAGTATTTGCTTGTAATAGGGCAAAAACTGAGCCGTTTAATCCTAGCTGATTGATGTCTAGCACATTGCCCAAAAACTGAACATAGCCAAGACTCCTAGACGTAGATCACCTCATCTAGGATATCTGGGGCATCGGCATTGCTTAGGCTTCCCTTGGTGATGACTTCTACTTGGTGTACGGGGAACAATGAGTCAAGGAAGCTCTTTAGCGAAAAGAAGTTTTCGTAAGTTGCCTCACTTGCTATGATGTCTACTAGGATATTGATCGTGCTAGTGATTGTTTGATCTCCTGTGGCGTGAGGACCAAATATTCCGATAGATCTGACACCATGGTCATCGATATCGACATGATTTGCCTTGAGTCGTTGAATGATGGCTTCTTTGGTCAAGGGAAGTCTTTTGTTAGGATTCAATTGCATATTCGTGACAACACCAAAGTTGTAATATTAATTCATCGTGATCAAGTACCAATGGTATTAGAACTACAAAAATAAAATGGGAAATGTATTTTTACAAATAAGAAAAATACTTGTTATGCAGTAGCCATTTGTTCGAGTAGTGAATCAAACATAGCCTTTCCGTCTTCGTTCTGCAATACAGATTCTGAAGCTCTTTCTGGGTGAGGCATCATCCCTACTACATTTCGGGCTTTGTTACAGATTCCAGCAATATTCATTGCTGAGCCATTGAAGTTGGCTTCAGGTGATTCGGTACCATCGGCTTCACAGTACGTGTATAGTATCTGGTCATTAGCCACAAGGTCATCTAAGACATCTTGGGTAGCATGGTACCTACCATCAGCATGGGCTACTGGTATTTTGATGACTGCATCTTGAGTAAGTGCTGATGACACAAACGAATGCGTTGTCTTAGTTTTGAGATAGATATTCTTACAGACGAACTTTTGATTTTGATTGGGTAGGAGGACTCCTGGAAGTAAGCCTGCTTCACAGAGAATCTGAAAACCATTGCAAATACCCCAGACGTAGCCACCATTGTTAGCATAGTTGATGACATCTTGCATGATAGGAGAGAATCTAGCGATAGCTCCTGACCTCAAATAATCACCATAGCTAAATCCACCGGGAACTACAATTAAGTCAAATTCGCCATGTGCAGTCAGAGATGTCTCTTTGTGCCATATCTTGACCACTTCTGCTCCCATAACTGCTTGAGAAACATGTACGATATCGTCATCACAATTGGATCCTGGAAAAACTAATACTCCTACTCTCATGGTTAGATTAATTGTATAAACTGAAAATGATTATTGATTATGATTGCTAGTAATACTAAATGCAAAAACTCAGTAATAAGTAAGTTTTTGAAGTTAATGACTATCATGCTCACAAAAATAGACATTGGAATCCACAGATAATATAAAATGTTGGTATTCATTCCACAATTTGCCAACAGTATGGCTGGTGTGGTAAGCAATAATATATAGAGCATGGAGATTTTCTTCTTAGAAGGGAGAGACTTCCTTAGAAGGAAGGTACCATTCATCATGACGCTAATTAAAACTAACAGCAACATCAAAGCTAAAAATATGGATTCTGGACTAAGTGTTGGCAAGGAAATACTAGTAAAGTGGTCTAGAGAAATACTACTCCAAAATGTAGATATTTCATAAAAATAAACCAAAGCAAAACTTATGATTATTGTCGACCAAAACCCTATGAGAATTTGTAACAACTCTCTAAATGAGAATGTCCTTAGGCTAGACAATGATATTATGTTGACAACTAATAACAGGAGGTAGAATGGTGCAAACAACGATGCCAAGCCTGTCCAAAACCCACTTCTAAACAATGCTATCTCTGGCTTATACTTCTTATAAATACTAAAGGAGGATGAGAGTGATGCTATGGCAAATGTATTAGCTATAGTATAGATACTCAATCCAAGATTGTCAAAAAACACTGACACCAATAAGATGTAAAACATACCCGGGAATAGTGTGTAAGCCTTGGTAATTCTATTCTTAATGACAAGTCTATTTAGCATGACTGCTTGTAGAAAAATCAATAAGACAGCTACAACAGATTGTAACATATCTCCTGGGAAGACACTATCTATCAAAGCCTGCCAATGTGTAGAGCATACCTCTTGTGTATGACTATTACCTTTGAAGCCAGGAAAGAAGCTTTTAATCCTCACTAGACATGCGTAGGGCAATAGCAATAAGCTATTGATAAACAAGTTTCTTTTAAATAAAAATATCACAATTCGAGGCTAAGACTCAAAAATACCAAAAATTGCGATACCCCTTCTATTTCTATTCGCTTAAGGTCGCAGTTTGGGCTACTTCTTTTGCATCATCATCGATGTCTATTGTCTCAGCCTCAGTTATAGCATCTAACTCTATCTTGAGATTGTTGATAATAAATTCTTGTCTCTCCCTGGAGTTCTTACCCATATAGTATGCAAGAATCTCATCGATTTTGGTGCCTTCTTTGAGTATGACTGGCTCTAGGTGGATGTCCTCACCGATAAACCCGCCAAACTCATCAGGTGATATCTCTCCTAATCCCTTGAATCGTGTGATCTCTGGCTTACCTCTGAGCTTTTCAATAGCTTCTTGCTTCTCAGTCTCACTGTAACAATAAAATGTTTGCTTTTTGTCTCTTACTCTAAATAGCGGGGTCTCTAAAATGAAGAGGTGGTTATTCTTTACTAAGTCAGGAAAGAACTGAAGGAAGAATGTCAGTAAGAGCAACCTAATATGCATCCCATCTACATCGGCATCCGTTGCGATGATCACTTGATTGAACCTCAGACCTTCCAAACCATCTTCAATGTTCAAGGCATGTTGCAAGAGATTCAGTTCTTCATTTTCGTAGACTACCTTCTTTGTTTGGCCGAAACTATTAAGGGGCTTACCCCTAAGACTAAACACAGCCTGTGTCTGTACATTCCTTGCCTTGGTAATTGACCCTGATGCTGAGTCACCCTCTGTGATAAATACCGATGAAGCTAATTTCTTTTCTTCATCTCCACGCTTATCATTGAAGTGGATCCTGCAATCTCTGAGCTTTTTATTATGAATGTTAGCCTTCTTTGCCCTCTTATTAGCTAGGTCTTTGATTCCTGCTATTTCCTTTCTTTCTCTTTCTGATTGTTGTATCCTACTGAGTATTGCATCAGCTACTTCTTTATTCTTATGTAGGAAGTTGTCGAGATGAGTCTTGACAAAATCCATGATAAATGTCCTAACAGTAGGTGAGTCTGGTCCCATATTAATCGATCCCAACTTAGTCTTGGTCTGAGATTCGAATACTGGCTCTTCTACTCTAACACTAATAGCTCCGATGACTGACTGTTGGACATCTTTAGTATTAAAATTCTTATTGAAGTGGTCTCTTACAGTCTTGACTATGGCCTCTCTAAACGCAGCTAAGTGAGTACCACCTTGGGTAGTATTCTGACCATTGACGAAGCTATAGTACTCTTCGCCATATTGATTGCCATGACTCAGTGCAATCTCTATATCTTCATCCTTGAGATGGATGATCGGATATCTGAGTGATGCTTCATCGGTCTTCCTTGTCAAGAGGTCAAGTAATCCATTCTTCGAATAGAGGATTTTGCCATTGAAATCAAGCTTGAGTCCTGCATTGAGATAGGCATAGTTCCAAAGTTGGTTTTCGATGTACTCTGATCGATACTTAAAATGCTTGAAAATAGTCTGATCTGCATAAAATGTAATCAAAGTACCATTTGGCTCAGTGGTCTTGACTTGCTTGGATTCACTGATCAAATTTCCTTGGTTAAATTCTGCAGTGACAGTCTTACCTTCTCTAAATGCCCGCACAGTAAACTTAGAAGATAAGGCATTGACGGCCTTGAGACCCACACCATTTAGTCCTACTGACTTCTTGAATGCCTTTGAGTCATACTTACCTCCTGTGTTGATCTTAGATACTACATCTACTACCTTACCAAGTGGTATACCTCGACCGTAGTCTCTGATTACAACTGTACCTTCATTGATGACTAACTCTATCTTCTTACCGTGGCCCATGACATACTCATCGATACTATTATCAATGACCTCCTTGAGTAAGATATAGATCCCATCATCTACACTCGATCCATCTCCTAACTTTCCGATATACATACCGGGACGCAATCTGATATGCTCTTTCCAGTCGAGTGATCGTATATTATCTTCATTATAGGTTACCTGAGTCATAGTGCTATATTAAGTACTCACAAATATACACATTAGTATTTGTCTTAATGTGATGTCTCGGATTGAAGTTGTGCCTTTCTTTCTTCTAAGAGCTTACTGAATTGGATAGCTAGTAAAGAAATCATTAAAAACAAGACTGCACCGTAAGATCGTTCGATGACATTCTCTACTAAAAATGAAGTCAAAAAGAGGATTTGTATGAGAAAGAAATAAAAGTGTTGCTTGAATGATAGATACCACATTGGGAGGATAAGAATACATAGAAATACTAGAAGTCCAACTATACCTGTCCCCGCTAGGTAAAAAAGGTATTGGTTATGCGGATATTTGTCTAACTCAAAGTCAAATTTTGTCTTGTACTTATTTATTATTTCACCTCGCAGGTCTCCTATTCCAGTGCCTAGTATTGGGTGTTCTTTGATTAAGTCTAATGCAGCTGAATATCCATAGAGTCGTTCAGAGTCTGAGTAGTTCTTGCCATTTCCGTTGAGGTACCTGTTGAAATCAAACAGCGAATATTGTATTTTCTTTTTGAAATTCGGGACTGAGACATAAGCAACAAAAGGCAAGGCTATTAAGCAGAGTATATATCCCTTGTACCTAAGCTTGTGACTAGATGTAGAAAGGTGGTTAAGCAGCAATAACAGTAATCCAAGGTATACTAGTACTAATCCAGATCTTACAGCCAAAAGATGCAGGCCAAATATCAAGAATAGAGCAATGATGAGGTAGCAAAGCTTAGGTATTGTTTTCCACGGGCTTGCCTTCTTCAAGTAGATAAACATTGCTGATACTGCAGCTAGACAAAGCGAAAGACTATACTTAAGATGATCTATTGGAGTTGGGACTATTTGCCCTTTGCTGATTTTCTTAATCGTTTCTTGAGGGTTTTCAATACAAAATTGAATAACTGGCAATAGTGAAAGACTAGTAACCCCAATAAATATGGAAAGATAGTGTACGCTGTAAGTCTTAAAATGTTCTTGAAAGGTAAAGAATGTCAATGGCAGGGCCAAGAAAGCCAACTTCATCTGAATTTGATGCATCCACTCTCCAGAATTAGACGAATTCACACCAGAAAAAACCACTAGAAAAAACAAGAAAAAGTATCCAAAAAACAATTCCTTATTCACCTGTTGCCTTTTTTCACTATCAGACAATAAAGCTATTATTGACAATATGCTCAATCCAATGATGCTCATAGACATGAACAACATAGAATAGTATAGACTTACGAATAGTATTACAACCAGTATAGGTAAGGCTATCTTAAAAAGACTGTCAAGACCTCTTGTTTTCAATCATTAAGTTTTGGATTATCTTAACGCAATGACGACTCCAAATATTGATGACTTGTCAAGATTATCCTACCTGATTGTTTCAAGTCCAAACTACAGCCTTCTTGCTTACCAAAGACCTTATACCTGTTTTTTGCTATAAAGCTATAGAGCACGTCTCTTATTCTTCTAGGAATAACATTACAGAACCTTAGTAAGCTATAAGGTCTTTTCAGCCTTTTGATTAGTTCAAGCACAGCGCTAGACTCTTGATAAGTATTGTCCCCTGTCACCAATAAAATCGAATCCACTTTTAAACTATCAAGTCCTAATGCATTGTATATCTCACTTCCTATCGGTGTGAATAATAGCTCTTTAGATTGTTCATGCCTAAGGTACCATTGCATAGTCTTGGAGCACAATATGCATTGATCGTCATAACAGAGCAGAGGCGTAGTGATAGTCATTGATTAAGCAAACAAGGTATTAGTTAACTCTTCAACCTTTGTCATACCAATAAGTTCAATGTCATACTTAGCAGTGTTGACATGAGATAGCGCATGTTCTGAGGTATAGAAGTGAGTGATACCCATTCTTTCTGCTTCTTTGATCCGTTCTTCCAACCTATGCACTGATCTGATTTCACCAGTCAATCCCACTTCTCCTGCAAATACTACATTCTTATTGATCGGAAAATCTTGATAAGAAGAGACAAGGGATGCGATTACACTTAGATCTAGAGCAGGGTCATTACACCTAATTCCACCAGCAATGTTCAAGAATACATCATACTGCCCAAAGATCAACCCAATTCGCTTTTCTAATACTGCTAGCAGCATATTCAATCGTTTATTGTCAAATCCAGTACTTGATCGTTGTGGGTTGCCATACGTTGATGTACTCACGAGAGCTTGGGTTTCTATCAGTAGTGGTCTCATGCCATGTATTGTGGCAGAAACTGTCGAACCGCTCAGATGATCTAAGCTTTGTGACAACAACAGCTTCGAGGGATTGTCCACCTTCATCAAGCCCTCTTGTTTCATTTCAAATATTCCTATCTCATCAGTCGAGCCATAACGGTTCTTCTGTGCTCTGAGGATTCTGTAGTGATAATTTTTATCTCCTTCGAATTGCAATACGGTATCCACCATATGCTCGAGTATCTTCGGACCTGCCAAGCTTCCTTCCTTTGTAATATGCCCTACGATAATACAAGGAACATTCATCGTTTTACAATACTGCAGAATCAAGTTTGTACATTCTCTAATCTGACTTACAGTGCCTTGACCTGAGTCGACTGCCTCTGTAAACACCGTTTGTATAGAATCTACGATTAACAGGTCTGGACTAAGCTTTTTAGCTTCGTTGAGTATGTGGTTAATGTTATTCTCAGAAATGAGATAGCACTCTTGGTTGGTATGTCCAAGCCTATCGGCACGCATTTTTATTTGATTGAGGCTTTCTTCTCCTGAGATGTAAAATATTCTTCTTGAAGTATTAGTCGCAATCTGTAACAAGAGAGTTGACTTTCCAATCCCAGGCTCACCACCAAGGAGGATCAATCCACCAGGTACAAGCCCACCACCTAGCACTCTATTAAACTCTGAATCATTTGTTTGGTGCCGGCTGACATGCTCACTGGAGATTTCTGATATCTTTTGAGGAGCAGAGAGCTTTCCAATTTTAGACTTTGTTGGGGCTTTGTCTTGAGATTTTTCAACTAAAGTATTCCACTCTTGACAAGACTTACATTGACCAGTCCATTGAGGGTGTAAGGCACCACAAGAGTTACAAACGAAGCTAGATTTAGGCAATTTCTACATTTTTTTGATAAAAAACAAACGTGTAACCTATTGAATTACAGAGGAGTACAAATGTAGATAAAAATTCTATTAATAATTTTAAAAATGCTGTGTGACTTTTATGTGACCTTACGTCCAAAGATCGGAAAGGTGATTTATTTCACTTAACCAATGATTGAATTGTAATATTCAATTGATTTTTTGGGGTTATGCAGGGTGCTCGATTTATCGTGTGCCCTGTTTTTATTTAAATACCCCACCTCTTATCTTTTCAATTTTGCTACTTTTATCTGAGCAAAAATTGACATTATTATGAGAATAACTGCATTTATACTCTTTGTGACGCTAGCTTTTGTAAAATGTAACATTGAAACAGATAATAATTCCAAAATATCTTCTGGAGACTTATCAAGTCATGCATTTAGCTTAGTGTCATCTAGTGGGGTAGATTTTATCAATTTAATAGAAGAGTCGAAGCAAAAAAATCACCTAATTTGGGATGCAATCTATAATGGAGGTGGTGTTGGTGTTGGAGATATCAACAACGATGGTCTTATGGACATCATGTTCACTTCTACATTTGAACAAGATAGACTTTATCTCAATAAAGGTAGTTTTAAATTTGTAGATATTACTGAAGATGCTGGTATAAAGCCTTCTTCATCTGTCTCAAGTGGTGTCAATTTTTGTGATGTTAACAGAGATGGGTTTGCAGATATTTATATCTGTAAGTATGGCTTTTCGCAAAACGAGAATGACAGACGCAATGAACTCTATATTAATAATGGTGATCTCACTTTTACTGAATCAGCAAGACAATATGGCGTAGACAATACAGGATATTCTATACAGTCCTCTTTTTTTGATTACGATAAGGATGGACTAGTAGATCTATATGTATTAAATCAACCATCAAATGCGAGGGCTGTCAGACAAACATACTTTACTGCATCAGCTAATGAAAGTGACTTTTTAGACAATAATACTAGTGATTGCCTTTATAAAAACAATGGCAATGGGACATTTACTAATGTTTCAGCTACTGCAGGTATTAGAAATTTTGCCTATGGACTTGGAGTGGTGACTGCTGACCTGAATAATGATGGTTATACTGACATCTTTACTGCCAATGATTACGACAAACCTGACTACTTATACATCAATCAAAAGAATGGAACGTTTAAAGATGTATCTCAGACTAGCTTTGATCACATTTCCAATTTTTCGATGGGTACAGATGTAGGAGACATCAACAATGACGGTAATACTGATATTGGGGTCTTGGATATGGCTGGTGCCAATCATTATAGATCTAAGACTAATATGCCATCAATGAGTCCTGAGTCATTTTATGACAATGTCGAAAAAGGACTACACTACCAATACATGCATAATTGTATGCATATGGGAACCAATGGGGAAAGCTTCTCTGAGCAAGGTCACTTACTTGGGATAGCAAAGACCGATTGGAGTTGGAGTATTCTTATCAATGACTTCAATAACGATATTCATGAGGATATCTACATTACCAATGGTATTAAAAAAGATATTCGGAACAATGATTATGTAGAGAGGACCTTGCAGCGGATCAAACAATCTGGAGGAATCAATGACATAATCTCAATCATCAACGACATACCATCTAATCCGATGCCAAATTATATGTTTGTCAATGATGGTGAAATGCACTTTGAAAATAAAGCAGGTAGTCTTGGTCTTGGGACCCCTGGATTCTCTAATGGTGCGGCATATGCAGACTTAGACAATGATGGTGACCTTGACCTGATAGTAAATAATGTCAACGAAAAAGCAAGTATCTACGCAAACAATGCAAATACACTCGGCAACCATATGAGGATTGCCTTAGTTACTTCGTCTGACAATAAACCTGTAGCAAATACTAAGGCAACAATTTACGCCGGAGACTATAGCAAGAAAAAAGAGTTGGTCACTTCCAGAGGGTTTATGTCTAGTTCTGAAAATGTTATTCACTTTGGTTTAGGAGGAATTTCAGCTGTAGACTCCGTAATAATTACATGGCCTGACAACAATGAAAGTGTTCATACTGACTTAAAAGTCAACTCGATTAACCTCATAGATCAATCTAAGACAAGAAAAATAAGAAGATATAGGCCACAACCTTCCATAGGTAAGTTTTTTACTAAAAACACAACTTTGTCTGATGCAATAACCCATTCAGAAAACCAATATGATCCATTCATTGACCAAATACTGCTACCATATAAACCCACAGAGCTTGGTCCTTTCTTAGCTTCAGGTGATATTAATAATGATGGGCTGTCAGACTTGATTATTGGAGGATCAATTGGGAGTAGTACAACTATTCATACGCAAAGCAAGTCAGGTAATTTCAAATCGAGTTCATTATCAGGAACAAATCAATATGAGGATATGAATATTCAATGCTTTGATGCAAATGGAGACAAGCATTTGGACTTATATATCTGCAGCGGAGGTTATGAGGTCACAGAAAATAGTGAAGGTCTTAGAGATAGACTCTATTTAGGAGATGGCAAAGGTGGATTTGGTAAAGCTCGAAAAATCCCAGTGACAACTAACACTTCAAAGGCAATACCATTTGACTACGATAGTGATGGTGATGCTGATTTAGTAGTCTTTGGTAGAGTTATTTCTGGGGCCTATCCAATAAGCCCTAAGTCATATTTATTAGAAAATGACGGTGAAGGCAACTTCTCTGATGTCACTGCCTCTAAGGCACCTTTTTTAGATTCTTATGGAATGGTAACAGATGCCGTATTAGTCAATTCAGAAAATAGCCAATCAATTATCTCAGTTGCTGAGTGGGGAAGCCCAAGACAACTTGAATCTAATGGTAGCAAACTTACTACTAGAAATTTAGGTTCAAACATCAATGGTCTTTGGTTTTCAGTCAATGCTGATGACATAGACAACGACGGTGATCTTGACCTCCTGCTTGGCAATATTGGTCTCAATACAAAATTCAAAGCAAGTAGTAAAAAGCCATTTCAAGTGTATGCTAATGACTTCGACAATAACGGAAAATCCGATATAGTACTTGCTTCATATTATGATGACAAAGTAGTTCCTGTAAGAGGCAAGCAATGCTCATCAGAACAACTGCCAGAGCTAAACAATAAGTTCAAAACCTTCGAATCATTTGCGACAGCAGAACTAGGTCAAATCTACAACCTAGACAATGCTCAACATTACTCCGTTCAAGAACTTAGAAGTGGCATTTTGAGAAATAACGGTGGTACCTACGACTTTGAGCCATTTCCAATAGAGGCACAAGTTTCTGTTACTAATGCTATAGCGATAAGAGATGTCAACAAAGACGGGAAGAAAGATATTATTACTATTGGTAATCTTTACGGCATGGAAGTAGAAACTACAAGGCTTGATGCGGCTAAGGGCTTACTCCTCTTACAAGAGGATGATTTGACCTTTTCTCCAATTCCTTCTAAAGAATCTGGTCTATTTGCTAAGGGAGATGCCAAGGATATGGAAATACTAAAGATTGGAGGTAAAGAACATATCGCTATTACTATGAATAATGAAAAAGTCCAATTCTTTCAACTTAAACCTTAAAATAACTTAAGTTGATCAACTTGCTGTCTTTGGACAGGTTTGATAAGGTCTTTATCATTATTTGCTACCTTGTTTACCCTGTCACTCACTTCGTAGTAATCTAAGTAGTCATCAGGGTAAGGTTGTATCACTTCCAGAGCTTCTTTGGGATTAAGCGAGGTGTCTAACCACAAATGTTCTTGACTTGGCAGCAACATTGCTGGCATTCTGTTATGAATCTCTGTTATCTTTTGTGCAGCTGGTCTAGTGATTATTGTAAATGAATAGAGAGTCTGCCCTATTGGAGACTGCCACTCTTCATAAAGTCCTGCAAGGGATACGACTTCTGTATTTGTTGGGACTATGCGATAAGGTATCTTAGTGGAGCCATGTTTCTTCCATTCGTAGAAGCCATCTATTGGTACTAGGCACCTTTGAGCAACTATTGGCTTCTTAAAGCTTGGTTTCTCCAATAACGTTTCTATCCTAGCATTGATCATCTTAAACCCTATCTTGGGGTCCTTAGCCCAAGGAGGTACAAGCCCCCACTTATAGAGCTGAAGTCTTCTTGGATCTTGCTGTGTTACAATCGGGTGTAGGTGTGAAGGCGCAACATTAAAACTCGGCAATGGGTTATAATTGACCAATGCATCGGTATAAAATGTCGCATTAAATCTTTGCTCAATTTGCTTTTCGGTCTTCGTAAGAGATGATCGACCACACATAGGAGACTACTTTCTCGTCTTAATATAGTTGTCTATCCCATTATTCTTCAACCTACTAGAGGCATCAGCCGCTCTTGCGTAATCGTTAGATCGCTCTGCTATGACACTATGATATTCAGAATCGTCAAAGCTGACACTCTCAGCAGAGCTATATCCCATGTTCTGAAGTTTGGTCACCATTTTATCAGCATTTTCTCGCATTAGAAAGTTGCCTGCAATCACCATATGTCTGCCACTTGAAGACGTACTTCTTGCAGTTACAGGAGGGGTATATGTCTGTGTTTCTTCTTCTGGTTCGAAAGCTCTATCTATAGCACTGTCAAGACCTGAGTAGTCCGGCTCTGAAGTATCTTCTGCTATGTCATCTGATTCGAATGTATCTTCTCCAAAGGCATTATCTTCACTCAAATCAATAGTCTGACCTTCTTCGAATTCTTCGTCTTCGAAGTACTGCTCTACATCTATGACCTCTTCTGTAGTCTGACTTAATAAATTTGTTGTTTGGTCTCCAAGATCGGCAGAACCACAAGAATTGAACATAGTACTCATCCACAAATACAACAATGTGATACATACTATATATATGCCTACTCTCAATAATTTATTCATGATAGGTATAGTTTAATTACAAATATACACATTATTTATTAATGTAATTTATAAATTACTGTTAACCACATGCTTTAGCTCACTAATATGCTCTAGCTTCGCTTTTTTCAAAATAATTAATAAAGGCTCGATTCACCACTCTATTGCCTCCTAATGTTGGATAGTTTCCAGAAAAATACCAATCCCCTGTGTTGTCTGGACAGGCTTCGTGCAGGTCACTGATAGTCTGATACATAATAGTCACTTCGACATCTAGGTCTTTAGGGGTAAGTAGTTCGCTTATCTTATCTGTTACTTGGTCGTATGTATACTCAGCATAGAGAGGTTGCAATTCATTCGTAATTTGCTCTAGTGGCTTTTTATTAGCTTCTATGCACCTGTGATAAGTCTCTTCTATCAATGCTTCTTTTCCATCCTGCTCCAGCAAGGCTATCAATGCATTAAAGGCAACGAAGCTTTTCATTTTTGACATATCTATTCCGTAGCAGTCTGGATACCTAATCTGCGGTGCCGATGAAACTACCACTATTCGCTTAGGCTTTAGAGTATTGAGAATACTGATAATACTGTCTCTTAATGTTGTCCCTCTGACGATAGAATCGTCGATAACTACAATAGTATCCTTGTAGTTATTGATAATACCATAGGTTACATCATAGACCATGCTGACCATTTCATTTCTCGAACTGTCATCAGCTATAAACGTTCGCATCTTGGCATCCTTGACAGCTAATTTTTCAATTCTTGGCTTAGTTGCCATTATCTGATCAATCTTCTCTGTGGTCAGTTCTGCTATCCCTTGTTTCAGAGCATCTTGCTTCCGCTGGTTACATATTGCGTGGACCTCATCCATCAATCCAATAAATGCAGTCTCTGCGGTATTAGGTATGAAAGAAAATACGGTATTGCCAAAGTCAAAGTCCACTTCTTCAAGGACTCTTGGTGCTATCAAGCTCCCTAATTTTTTTCGTTCTTTATAGATCTTTTTGTCATTACCCCTCGAGAAGTAGATACTCTCAAATGAACAAGCCTTCCGGGGAAGTTGGTCTTTACAAAGGTCGACAGACACTCTACCTGACTTTTTAATAATCAATGCATGCCCTCTCTCCAACTCATGTATGTCACTATAACTTGCCTTGAATGCAGTCATGAGTGCAGGTCTTTCTGAAGCAACAGCTATAACTTCATCATTTTGCATGAAGAATGCTGGTCTAATCCCTGCTGGGTCTCTCATCACAAAGGCATCTCCATGTCCCATGATACCTGCCATTACATAACCACCATCTATTTTTCGAGCTGCCCTTTGCAGTATTCTTTGGACATCAAGATTCTCTCCTATTAATCTTGTGATTTCCTCATTGCTGTACCCATCTGCCTTGAACCAATTGAATAATCGCTTGACCTCTTCATCTTGAAAATGGCCAATCTTCTCAAGTATGGTAATTGTGTCAGACTTTTCTTTGGGGTGTTGGCCAAATGAGATCAACTCTTCAAACAATTCCTTCATGTTTGTCATGTTGAAGTTACCGGCTAACACTAGGTTACGAGTGATCCAATTGTTTTGTCTTAAAAATGGGTGTACAGTTTCAATGGAATTAGTTCCATGTGTGCCATACCTCAAGTGACCGAGTAGTACCTCACCAGTAAACGGTCTATTGTGTTTGAGCCATGCTGGATCAGCTTGTTGCTCTGGCGTAAGATCATCAAATCTTGAGTAAACATCTTCAAATAGATCCTTGAGGTACTGGGAGCTATTGCTTCGCTTTCTACTAATATATCTGTGTCCTGGTGGTGGATCTAGTTTAATAGTAACTAACCCTGCTCCATCTTGTCCACGATTACGTTGTTTTTGCAATAAAATCTGAAGCTTATTCAGGCCATAGAGTGACGTACCATATTTTTCTTGGTAGTATTCTAAGGGTTTGAGAAGTCTAATAAGTGCCAATCCACACTCGTGCTTAATACTATCACTCATAGTTGATAAAAGATATTGAGATTATCAGTTATCTCGACAAAGCTAACCTATATAACTAAGCATTACAATGGTATTTTGCTAATTTTCTTATTCCCGATGAAATATCTCTGGCATTCAACAAGTTATTCAATCACATTTAAAAACTATTATGAAAAATTCAATTGTTTGTTTTAGCTTTTTTCTGTGTTGCCAACTAGGCATAGCACAAGATATTTTAGGTGTCTGGAAGACGGTGGATGATGAAGACAATGTAGAAAAGTCTCACATCAAACTGTACGAAGAAGATGGTAAGTTGTATGGAACCGTCATCAAATTGCTCGAAGGAGCTACTGCCACTCATTGTAATGATTGTGAGGAAGAACTCAAAGGAGCACCTATCGAAGGTATGACCATACTCTATGACCTAGTCAAAGATGGGAAGGCTTATGAAGATGGGAGCATCCTTGATCCTGCAAGTGGCAAAGTATACTCATGTAAGGTCGAACTCGAAGATGCTAATACCTTAAGAGTGAGAGGATATATAGGCTACTCTTGGCTCGGCAGAACACAGTATTGGTACCGTGTACAATAATTCAATCTTAACAATAGTTAAATAATTATATCTTATTTCCTAATTAAACTGCCTCTATGAAGCATAGTTACACTACTAATTCACTTGTTTCTTTTCTGTACGGCGAATGCTCAATATTTACAAAACTAGAAGTAGAACACTGGTTAAGTGAAAATCAAGCAATCAATCAGGAATATGAAACCCTGAAAACTACACTTTGGACGTTACCAAAGGTATCTTTCAAACCAGCTAAGAGATCAATAGAAAACATTCTACACTTTAGTAAGCATAATTGTATGCCCGCCTGCTAAGGTAGAACAAGAGACAAACATTAAATAAGTAATGCTGGTAACCCATTCGCTTCAAGAAGTGAATGGGTTTTTTTGTTTAGCAAACTTATATAAGCTACTTTTGTATACAATTTTTACTAATATATAACTACTGAGCATGTCAAACGAAAAAGACGCAAAATTAAAAGCGCTGGGCCTTACCCTAGATAAGTTAGAAAAAACCTACGGAAAAGGTACTATCATGAAACTTGGCGAAAAGCCAGTAGCTAATGTCGATGCCATAAGTACTGGATCACTAGGACTCGATATAGCCCTCGGGATCGGAGGATTACCAAAGGGTAGAATTATAGAAATCTATGGCCCAGAATCTTCAGGAAAAACCACTCTAGCAATTCATGCCATAGCACAATGTCAAAAGAAAGGTGGGATAGCTGCTTTTATCGACGCAGAACATGCCTTTGATAAGACCTATGCTGAAGCACTGGGTGTAGATACAGACAACCTCCTGATCTCACAACCTGACAATGGGGAACAAGCATTAGAAATAGCAGACCACTTAATCAGGTCTGGAGCAATTGATATATTAGTTGTGGATTCAGTAGCTGCACTTACTCCTAGAGCTGAGATAGAAGGAGAAATGGGAGATTCGAAGATGGGTCTGCAAGCTAGGTTGATGTCACAAGCATTAAGAAAGCTTACTGGTACTATAGGAAGAACTGGGTGTTGCTGCATATTCATCAACCAATTGAGAGAAAAGATAGGTGTGATGTTCGGTAACCCAGAGACCACTACTGGTGGTAATGCCCTCAAATTCTATGCATCGATGAGACTCGATATCAGAAGATCTGGAGCATCTATCAAAGATAAGGAAGGCAATATGGTCGGTAATTTGACTAAGGTCAAAGTAGTGAAAAACAAACTAGCACCACCATTCAGAATAGCAATGTTTGATATCGTATTTGGAGAAGGTATCTCTAAGGTTGGAGAAATAATCGACTTAGGTGCTGATGTGGATATCATCCAAAAGTCAGGATCATGGTATGCCTACAATGGCACCAAAATAGCTCAAGGTAGAGAGGCTGCAAAACAATTCTTGAAAGACAATCCTGAAGTAGCAGATGAGATCGAAGCTAAAGTAAAAGCTTACTACGATCCAACTGTTGATACAGCTGAACAAGTAGAAGAAGCTCCAGCAAAGTAGTGAAAGCAGTGGAGTACAAGGTCGAACTTGTAGATATAGACTTCGAAAAGGCTAAGTGGTACGACTCACACAAAGAACTGGATGAGTTTTCACTTCGTCATAGTTTGGAGGGTCTACTCAACGAATATGCAGGCCTTGGCTATACACTAGCTTCAATTACTCCACTGACCAATACTGTAACTAGCAACAGTATAACGAGCAATAGGACAATATCACTTATTGTCACTTTTCAAAAAGAAGTTTTGACATGATACAGTACCTGTTGCAACTAAATATTTCACTCCTTGTTATCACTCCATGAGGATAAGTCTCAAAGACATACAACGTCCTGTAGAAGCTGAAATCAAGCAATTTGAATCTCACTTTAGAGATTCAATGAAGTCAAGTGTACCATTACTTGACAAGATTACTTACTACATCGTCCAACGCAAAGGAAAGCAAATAAGACCCTTGTTTGTATTCCTTTGTGCCAAACTCTGGAGTGACCAACTTAGCGAAAAGACCTACAGAGCAGCATCACTAGTAGAGCTCCTGCACACTGCCACCCTCGTCCATGATGATGTGGTAGATGACTCTCAAATGCGAAGAGGGTTCTTCAGTATCAATGCGCTTTGGAAGAATAAGATTGCTGTCCTAGTGGGAGACTACCTTCTCTCTAGCGGCCTCCTCTTAGCCATCGAAAATGAGCATTATGACCTGCTCAAAATACTCTCAGTAGCAGTCAAGGAAATGAGTGAAGGCGAACTCCTTCAAATTGAAAAAGCAAGGAAGCTCGATATAGACGAATCAATATACTTTGACATCATCAGGCAAAAGACTGCATCTCTCATGGCAGCATCATGCTGTGCCGGGACAAAGAGTGTGACAGATGATGAAGAGACGCTAAGCAACATGAGAGCCTTTGGAGAAGCTATCGGTATTGCCTTTCAGATAAAGGATGATCTCTTCGACTATGGTAAAGCTACTATCGGAAAACCCACTGGGATAGATATCAAAGAAAAGAAGATGACACTGCCACTCATCTACGCATTGAATAATGCTAGCAAATCTGAGAAAAGGCACATCATCAGAATTATTAAAAAAGATAGTACAAACCCAAAAGTAGTTGCAGAAGTAATCAACTTTGTCACTGCATCAGGAGGAATCGAATATACGACCCAAAAAATGGAATTGTATAAAGAAAAAGCTCTCTCCTTACTCAATCAATTTCCTCAAAACGATGCAGCAGATTCACTCAGAAATCTAGTTGACTTTGTCATCAATCGTGAAAAGTAGTCAATCTATTATAGGTTGAATTTCTTTGTAAAAGTCTCCTTTTATTTATTTTTTATAGCTTTTTTTAGGTATTGTTAGACGTTTTGGTAGGTCTATTTGAAGGTCAGTAGTCTTTAATTCACAAGACGGCACAAATTTTTTCACCTTTAAATTTTACCCTAATGATGTACACAAAAATCACCTGGACGGTAGCAATTGTCATTGCACTATTCACATTCCAATCCTGTACTGACGACTCATTATTGAGTAACCTAGAAACTACAGAAGAAGCATTTTCTTCCGAAACTGAACTTAGAGGAGGAGGGCATTCTCATGACGATGACGTTTCAGAACTTAATAGTAGAGTCTTGACAGATTGGATGGACCTCTTCTTAGAGTTAGACAGATATGCCTATGGCATGAGACCGACGTCCACCGCTAGAGCTATAGCATACATCAACCTAGCAGCCTACGAAACTGCTGTTCCTGGCATGGACGATATGAAGTCTAATAGCGGAGCCTTGGAAGGATTAGATATTGATTACCCTGAAGATATGGACAATATCAACTACCAAGTAGCGCTTAACACGAGCCTCGCTACAGTAATGGACCACTTCCTAATCAATGTAGACCAAGGAAAGAAGAGTCAGATAAGTCAACTCGAATCAAAAATTGCAAGAAGATTCTCAAGAGGGAACAATGGCCCAAGACAAGGGCAAGGTACACAAGGCCTAGGAGGCAATGGCAACTCTAATACTTCTTCTGAGGTCTACGGCAAGATGATAGCTAATCAGATCATAGCTTATGCTAAGACAGATAGTCAAGCCGAGTCACAGATCAATACACCTCAGCCTACGTCTTATGAGCCACCTGTTGCAGATGGATACTGGACATACTCAGCTGATGAAGAAAGAGCTTTATTTCCATACTGGGGAAAGGTAAGAACCTTCATTGCCTCCACAGAAGAAACTTCGACAGTAGCTCCTCTGCAATATAGCAATGCACCAGGTAGCCCTTACTACAATCAGATGAAAGAGGTCTACGAAGCCAATAATAGTGCTAAGGAGGCTCAAGGTGAGCAACTTTGGATCGCTGAATTCTGGAGTGATGATGTTGAAGGACTGATGTTTAGTCCTCCAGCAAGACAGATTTCTATCTCCAACCAACTCATTAAGGAGTACGACATTGACTTACAAGAGGCTCTATACCTCAACCTCAAGTTAGGCTTTGCTCTCAATGATGCTGCTGTCTCATGTTGGGCAGACAAGTATGAATATATGGTAATGAGGCCAAGTGTATTTATCCAAGACAATATTGATCCTAACTACCAAACTAACTTGTTCAGACTGGTGTACTGGCCGAATCCATCTTTCCCAGGATACCCTTCAGGTCACTCTACATTTGCCTCAGCTGCAGGAGGAGTATTTATTGATTTCTTTGGAGATGAAGCAAACTTTACGGATAAGTCTCATGCTGGAAGGGAAGAATTCTTAGGAGAGCCAAGGACATTTTCGACATTTAGCGAAATGGCCTATGAAAATGCCTTCTCTAGAATACCACTGGGTGTCCACATTGAAATAGACTGTGCAGAAGGACTAAGACTAGGTTACGAAATAGCAGACTCAATAAACGAATATTCGCTAGAAGGATCATAACCTCAAGATGTTGTTGATAATTGATTGTTTTTACCATGGGAAGAGATTCTTTCCATGGTTTTTTTGTTTGTCCATTTGTTACTAGCTTTATTGGATGAGAATCATATTCATAGTTTTATGCATAGCGCTAATCAGTTGCCAACCTCAATCTGATAATATCGCAAGTCAAGATAAGCCAATAGATCGCAGTCAAGCTATCACTCTCACACTAGCTGAAGCCAATAGACTTGCCACCCTACCCTATGACTGTATACAGTCTGAATATCCTTACAAGTCCGGTATTATATTATCCAAACCTAGTGATAATGCCTTGCCTATTGAGCACCACCCAGCATTCTATGGATGCTTTGATTGGCACTCTGCTGTACATGGACATTGGTCATTGATCTACTTGCTCAAGGAATTTCCCAATTTAGATAATAGAGAAGCTATAGTAAAAAAGCTTTCGCAAAACCTGACAAAGGCAAATATTGAACAAGAGGTAGCCTACTTTTCGTTGAGTAAGCAGACTAAGTCATTCGAACGAACCTATGGCTGGGCATGGGTCCTTAAACTAGCCGAAGAATTAAGTACTTGGGATGATCCAAAGGCAAAGGATTGGCTCTCTAACCTTATGCCATTAGTGGATTATATCTCTACACAGTATCAAGCCTACCTTCCAAAGCTAGTCTACCCAATCAGGGTCGGCGAACACTCCAACACTGCATTTGGGATGAGCTTTGCCTATGACTATGCCAAGACAATGGATGATAATCCTCTTGCGGCTGCCATAGAGACAGCAGCCATGCGATTTTATAGTGAAGACGAAGGCTGTCCGATCACATGGGAACCAAGTGGCTACGACTTCCTCTCTCCATGCCTCCAAGAAATGGACATCATGAGAAAAATATTAGATGATGATGCGTTTGTACAATGGTCTAGCAAATTCCTTCCTAGTCTATTTGACAATACAATGCAGATAGAGCCAGCAAGAGTATCAGATAGGTCCGATGGGAAGCTTGTTCACTTAGATGGACTTAACTTTTCAAGAGCATGGTGTCTGTATACCATGAAGGATTGTGAGTCGTGCCAAGCGATAGCTGATGAGCATCTTCAATATTCGCTAGATAAGATTACAGATGGAGACTATGCTGGGCAGCATTGGTTGGCTTCATTTGCCCTGTATGCATTTAAGTGTCAAGGCTAATCCTTCAACCAGTCCAAATCAGTGATGTCAAACACATGAGGCCCTCGTCTTGATCGCTTAATCTTCCAAAGTTTGATAGCCTCTGCCCTAGTCAGGCCTTGCTTACTCGCTAGGCAATCTCTGACATAGGTGTTATATTCAAACTGGGGAGCAATGTCTTTTACTTTAGTTGCTTTATACTCCTGTTTAAGCTGATGATATGCAGCAATGGCATCAGCTAGTGTCTTACCCTGATTAGCCTTCATCCAATTCATCAACTTTACTGAGAACTTAAATTGACTTCCTATCTCTTTTTCAAAAAATGCTCTGACCAATTGAGTATTGCTATAGTTATCTGTGATTTCGGTATCTAGAGCTAATGGACCATTTTTCCAATCAAACTTTGACGTAGGCTTTGATGTCCTAGATGGTTGACCAACCAGTCTTCCTGTTTCTAAATATTCAATTATTCTATTTGTAATTGCGATCTTGCCTCCAGTAGTCGGAAGATTTTCAGACTTGCAAAAGGCGACCAGTTCGGCTTTAAGCCAATAACACTCTTTGACATCCTTGACTGAAATTGTCTTTGTCAGTTTCGGTCTAGAATCCATCAGTCTTCCTGTTTTGCAAACCTAGGAATGACCTTTCCCTCAACTTCAACTGATTCAAAAAACATAGCATAGGGCCTCACCCATAGCTTCATTTCTCCATAGAGTGGTCGGTACAGGACCAGCTCCTCTTTGGTCTCCGAATGGATGACTACATCTATGACCTCATATTGTTGGCCTTTGTAGTGGGTGTAGATGCCAG
>JAHDHH010000028.1:0-19993 GCA_020631405.1 Saprospiraceae bacterium | reverse complement strand
TTTTAATCGTATTTTCGCCGTTGACTTAACATCAACAATCAATCTATGCTCGATATTAACTTTGATGCAGCCAAGCTCAAGCAGGTCATCACACATACTGTAGGGAATAAGCAACGAGAAGAAGGCTACAACCTATCTAAGGAACCTACCTATGTCAATCCTGAATCCGAGGACTACCTAAAGACATACTTCCTCTCTCAGATCCAACCAGTAGAAAGCTATAACTTTTCTCACCCAGTAGAACTAGACTTGAATGAGGTCTACGTCATGGCTAAGCAAATGTTCGCTGCAGAGAGTGACTTCGTGACTGAGTCCCACAATATCACCAAACTCCTCTACGAACAGTCAGAACACCCAAAAATCAAGAACGGAGAGGTAAATATTGTCCTCTTTGATGACATCATAGTGGATGATGAAGTGGTAGAAGCAATCGGTATCTACAAGTCAGAGACTAACAAACCATTCATTGCCATGGATGTCTCAGATTCTGGTTCGAGCTATGATATCCAACACAAGTTTGGTTACGATCTCAAGGGTATTGATAAGGGATGTCTCATCTTGAATGTTGGAAAGGCGGAAGGCTACCTGGTCTTTGTGATTGACAATATCTCTGGAGATGCTAAGTATTGGCTTGACCAATTTCTGAAAGTTACTCCATCTAGCAATGACTTCTATGAGACCAAGGCATTCATGGATATGACAAAGGTATTCTTGACGGATAAGTTGCCAAGTGAGAATAGTATAGACAAGACTGAGAGAATTGAGATGCTCAATAAAACTGTCGACTATTTCAAAGAAAATGAAGCCTTCGACCAAAAAGACTTTGAGGAAAATGTCTTGAAAGAACCCGAAGTCATTGAGGCATTTAGAGACTTTGCTCCTAACTACAGCGAGGAGAATCAAGTCAACATTTCCGAGTCATTTGGCATTTCTAACCAAGCCGTAAAGAAGCAAGTCAGAAGGTATAAGAGTGTCCTTAAATTAGATAAGAACTTTCATATCTACATCACTGGCGGTAATAAGCATATCCACAAAGGAGTAGAGCCTGATGGTAGGAAATTTTATAAGATCTATTATGAGAATGAAGAGTAGGAGGTGACTTAGGTTATTCTCAAATAAAATAATTAGGGAATACTTGATAGTCAATGATCAAACGGTTATCTTAGTGAAGATTATGTTTAAGTAGCTAACTAAATATTAAACAGTTCAATTTTTTCAACTATGATTACTAAAGCAATGCTCTATAAGCAGATTGAGAGCTTACCTGACAATCTTGAGATTGAAGAATTAATAGAAAAACTGTTGTTTATTGATAAACTAGAGGCTAGAATCGTAGAGTCAAACAATGAGCAAACCATTTCTGAAGAAGACGTTGATAAAGCAGTAGAAGGATGGTTAAACTAAGGTGGCTTAGTTCAGCACTAGCTGATCTTCAGGACATCTATGATTTCATTGCTGTTGATTCAAAACAATTTGCCAAACACCAAATCACTCAAATTCGATTAAAAACCAAGGTTCTTAAATCATACCCTAAAATTGGAAAGGTTGTAGTTGAATATAACGAGGAATCAATCAGAGAGATCATTGTTGGTCACTATAGAATCATCTACAAAATTATTGATGCTCAACTAATACACATTATTCTCATTCACCATGGTGCTAGGAAATTTCCTAGAATATAGGAGAATCTTGGGTTTTGACGTTTTTAATGAACCATTTCAATCTAACAACCTTGCAACAATCAATACGCTAGCATCTCCCTTTCCATAAATTCCTGTTTCAATATTGAATGACTCCGACTGATCTACAGCAGCTAATATAGCCTGACTATCTGGACCAGTTAACACATGTCCACTATCTTGGACTAACTCTGTCCACTCTGTCTGCCTATCAATAATCACAGCTCGCTTTTGGTGAAAGTATGCTTCCTTGATCAAGCCTCCAGAATCAGTTATACACAACTGACAACCAGACAATAGCGCTTGAGTATCAAGATAGCTTAGTGACCCTCGAGCGATAATATGGTCATGGTTCAAGTATGACTCTAGATTGAAGTGTGAGATGGCTTTTGCCGTTCTTGGGTGGATGAGAAAGACTACCTTATGTTTTAACTTAGCGATGGCTTGAAGAATTTGCTCCAAATTGGCTTTGCTATCAGTGTTCGCTGCTCGATGGCAAGTAGCAAGATAGAAAGGTTCGTCTTTGGATATGCCTAGGTGAGTTAATAGTGAGCCAGCCCTAGCGTTGATCTCTGCATCCTTGCTTAAGAGGAGGTCATATGTCACATCTCCGGCGAAACATACTTCACCGAGGACGTGCTCTTTCTTCAATTGGTCTACTGCCTGACTTGATGGGGCAAATAGAATATCACATACAGCGTCAATAGCCCTCTTGTTGACTTCTTCTGGGATGCTAAGGTCTCCCTCTCGCAGTCCAGCTTCCACATGGGCAGTCAAGATGTTTTGCTTAGCGCCTGCTAATGCTCCTGCTAACGTGGAGTTAGTGTCTCCATAGACTAGCACTACATCTGGGTTGACCTGTGCTAACTCTATAGCTATTGCCGACAATGCACCTCCTACAAACCCAGCTTGATTTGTGCTTTTGATCCCCAGATTGATATTCGGCTCTGGTAAGTCAAACTCTGCCAAAAAATCAGAGGACATACAAGCATCATAGTGTTGCCCTGTATGAATAATGTACTGCTTGACTTCTCGCTTCGCTAATTGATGGAAGACTGGTGCTAACTTCATGAAGTGAGGCCTATTACCTATGATATGGCAGATGAGTCGCGACATGGTGCTAAATTACCATTTTGAATATTGGTGCATGATGAATTTAACAAAATCCTCTTTGATAAAACTCTGTCACCCTAAATTAGGTCTAGTATCTTATTAAACTGCGCCTCCCAGCTAAGGGTAGTTTTGATCTTATTGATAGCAAGACTCGGAGTGTCTATGCCTTGCTCATAAGCTTCGTAACGAGATGTTACTATAGCATTCAGACTCATCTGATTTGCTAAATCTGTATAATGAATATGTCCTAGATTATATCCTTCGAACATTGCATTCAGCTCATTATCTTCCACCCCATTGACTAGACTTAGGATTGGAGTATTTGCACCAATATATTCGAAGAGTTTGCCTGTCAGGATACCTTGATATTCTGCTGTAGCAGTGGTCATCATCAGATTGAGATGTGCCTTGGATTGAATTTCTTGAGCTTGTTGTAGCGGAATAATTCCGTGATTAATGACTAAGTGGTCAACCTCATATTGTCTCGCATATTCGACGAATTGCTTACCATCCTTACCAGCATAGACAAGTTGGAACGTATCTGGGAGTAAGGGCTTCTGCATTGACAACTCTCTGATTGCTTCCATCAAAGGGCTAGGGTCACGGTGTTCGCCATATAAAGATCCAGTATAGGCTATCGTGTATTCAGGAAACTTATCAAGCTCTGGCCTCAGCCTAACACCTGTTGGGACTGTATGGACGTTGTCATGAAACTGTCTAACCAAGGTTGTGACTCCATCTGATACCGTAGTGATGATGTCTGCTTTGCGCAATATCCTTTTATTAAAACTTTCTTGCCAACTTTTATTAAGATAAAGCTTGTAAAGTGGATCTACATCGGCATCTCTGAAGTCTGCAATCCAAGTAGTCTTTGGAAATTTAGCCTTCAGCTTAGCTGCAATCGCATGGTCAGCATAGGGTCTGAACGACGAATAGATGATAGCATCTGGATGTTCTTGTAAAAATGCTGTGCCCTCCTTTACTCCTGCCTTGATATATTGTGATCCACCTTCTCCATTCATCAAGTTAAAGGGGTAGGTATGTATGAGCTTGACTCCCAATTTCCAAAAGGGTGATGACTTATTGATGTTGTCAGGAGATGAGCGGTGTGACGACTTAGCCATAGCCGTACGATAGTCCTTCGTTGGAAGATAAGCAATATCAAATCCACTTGACAATAGGGTATGGTCTTTGGGCAAGACATCCACATTAGAAGTGGAGAGGACTTTGACTTGTTCAAATTGCCGATCCCACTCTTCTGCAAAGTAGAAATTACGCTTCGACCCAATCGAATGAATTGGAGGAAAGTAATAGTGAATAAGGAGTACAGCTGATCTTCTGCTCATGAGACTAATTACCGAATACAGTCTCTAAGATAGTGGACTTATAGTCTTCGGTGGCCATTTGCCTTGCAGCTTCTTTTGCCTTGACCTGATATTGTGGGTTAGTGTAGAAATCTTTAATTATCGGAAGTAATGTGTCCTTAGTGATCTTTGCTATACCAACACCCTTAGGACCAATGCCTTTTACTACAGTTAGCCTATCCCACAGAAACTGATCAATAATGTGAGGAAGAATCAATGAGACACATCCATACTTAGCCATCATATGGGTCGTACCACTGCCACCATGATGGATTGCTCCATAAAGCTTGGGCAATAACCAATCATAAGGAATCCTTTCAACTACATGAAATAAGGTCGGATCATAGTCTTCTGGCATCACAAGTCCACCCGCAGCTAGATTGAAGATAGCTGGTATCCGTAATGTGGTCAATATATCCACTATAATTCTTGTCTTTTGCACTGGGTTAGGATTGGTCATACTCCCAAATGTCACCATGATTGGCTTAACATGGTTATCGAGAAACTGCTCAAGTGCTTCATCTGGCTGCCAATGGCTCTGCTTGTCCCTTTCGTGGTAGCCTACTAACTTAACATGGCCTGGCCAGTCTGGGTCAGGATCAATCAAGGCTGGAGATATGGAGAACAACAAAGGAGTATTTAGGATGGTCTCTCTGAGTTGAGCCTTGGTGACTGCTCGTATTGTGGCAATAGGCTTGGCAAATGTCTTAATATTAGCAAGCATGGCCAGATTAGTGAGTGCATATGACCATCGATTGAACCATTTACCTAGACTAAACGAAAACCCAAGTGTCGGGTAGTCAGACATCTTGTGCAAGAGACAGGGTACAGGACTGAGGATGATACTCTTACCTGGGTCTATCACAGAATAAGCCGTAGCGTAGACAGACTTGACATGGTAGATAATCCTATCTGCTTGGAATGCCTTGAAATACTGGTCTTGCAATTCCATGTGCTTAGCATGGATAGACTTTGACATCCTATATAACTTGATGTAGAGTCCTATTTTCTTAAGTCCTGAAACATTACCACCCATGATGTCTCGACCTTCATCAGAGTCGATCATATCTATGAATTCTGTTCCAAGCGAAAAGAACTGAAAGCCTTCATCCTCTGCTAAGTCTCTGTATTGTTCTGGAAATATACAACCTATCTCACACCCTCTATCCTTACTCAGCATACTACCCAATGCCAGAAAAGGCTCAACATCGCCTCTACTCCCAATTGCTACTAGTAAGATTTTCATGTGCTCTGTGTTTGACAGTAATATCGTACAGGGTATATTTTACCTCCACCTATTTGTTAAAGTTACTCTTCTAATTCTTCAAAATCTAATTTTACCAATTCCCACTTTTTGTTGAGTAAACAGATTGGATCTGGATCATGATCTGCCCTTTGGAAATTCAATAATCCTTTTCTAATTTCTGCTATTGAATGGGTATAGGGATATCTTTTCTCATACATATCAAGAATTTCTGCTAAACTATAAATCTCCAATAATGCGTGAATATCCCAAAAGTCTTTTTTTCTTCCTCCTGACTTTCTACCTATAATATCGAGCTTCATCGCTGCTATTTCTTCAATACTTGATATCCTAATGTTGTTATAATACATGATTGGGTAAACAAAACTATCAGTTGAGTAAAACATGTCAAGTTTTACTGATTCATTCTTATCAATACCTATGAAACAAGAATTTCCCATTGAATTATTCATCCATAGTTCAGGACTTACATATTGCATTTCTTTCTTGAGTTGCTAATAAATTAATGTAAAATCTACAGAACCATATGGGGCATCAGTGAACATGTCAATGTCGATAGACATACGATGCCCTATAAGTAAACTCAAGGCGGTACCTCCAACAAGTCTGAATGAATCTAGAGATTGCATTCCCATAAGGACCTCTAACTGATCCCAAAGCAAGGTAGTAACTGTTTGTTTGTATATGCGTATCGCCATTAGTCTTCTTGAGTGATATAGTTTCGAATATTTTCCCCATAATTAGGAATAAATGAATCCTGAATAGTTGATATTTCGGTCTTGATAGTTGCTAAAGAATATAAGTTAATCAACTGTTTTATTTCTTCTTCATTACCTCTTTCCAATATTCTCTGAATAATAGATCTTCTATTTTTTTCAAAATCAATCGTATCAATCTTAGTATCCCAGAAAAGTGAAGGTCTGAATTTACCTAGTAATGGATTTTTAGCTTTTAGTGCTGATTGTTTATAGACTGAAACTTCAAAAGCTGCTTGAATCAACATAAAGTAGTCATGACTAATATTGAAGTAATTGCCTAGTTTATAAGAGAGCTTAGGATTAATATTTCTTCTTTCTTTTGTAATGGCGTTGATGGTTTGTGGATGCTCTTCAAGCTCATTTGCTAACGTAATACTTTTAATATTTCGCTTTTTTAATTCTCGCTTCAACACAGCTCCTGGGTGAATCCCCTTTATTCTATTTAAATCAGGCAACATAGCAAACAACTTTGTTTATAAAAACACTAGTATAAAATAAACAAATATGTTTATTAATTGATTCCCAAGTTGATGATTAATATCTTGTTATTCTGATAAAGACGATATGTTCATTTTATGACGAAAGAATATATTTAGTGCTTTATGAACTTCTATTCTTAGCTTTCATAGAGCTCAATTCCTCTTTTCATGAGATCGTTAATATTGAAACATGTTTCGAACTTAATCCATTTCCGTCTCTTTCCTCATGACAAATAATGTGTTCGTCCTGTATTCCAATTAGATATTGTTTTGAGCTAAAGTTTATATCTCCAACGTTCCCTCAATAATCAAATAGATATTCTGAGCTATCCGCTTAGAGTCGAATACTGTCTCTGCCAGATGCCTACCTTTCTGGCCCATCTCTACTTTCTCTTGATAGGATAGGCTCATGAAGTTGTGTATTGCCTCTACAAGGGAAGCAGAAGACCTGACCTCCACTAAAAATCCGTTCTGTCCTTCGATCACTGTCTCTCTACAACCAGCTACCTTAGTAGTGATTACAGGTCTTGCCATGGCTAGGGCTTCTAGGATTGTCCTCGGCATACCTTCTCTATAGCTTGGCAGTACTACACAAGAAGATGCCTCTATAGTCTCTCTGACGTCTTCTTGAAATCCCAAATACTTGACTACTCCATCGTCTATCCATTGGAGGAGGTTGTCATATTGAATACTGGCTGGGTTTTGCTTGTCGACTTCCCCTACTATCCAGCATTCGATACTGGGACCATAGGCTTGCTTTGCTAATCTTGCAGCCTTGAGGAATTCCATGATTCCCTTGTCTGTCAGTAGTCTTCCGATAAATGTAAAGACTACCTTGCCTATCTGTGGCATTGGCTTACTAGATGTATAGTGAGTAGTATCCACCCCGCATCCTTTGACTGACATGCCCTTATCCTTTGCGATAAGCTCCGACCTAAACAGGGCTAGATCATCTTCATTTTCAAAAATGAATTGGTCTATATACCTATCTGCATAGCGAAACATCGCCTTCGTAAGCTTACTCAATAGTCCATTGTGGATAAATGCGTATCCGAGGCCTGTTACAGCTGCTATATTCCGAATGCCTAGCTTACCTGCCGCTATACCACCGAAGATGTTTGGTTTGCTTGTGTAATGCAGAATCAGGTCAGGTTTGAGCCTGGCATAGTGATCTTTGAGTTCTTTGTATGTCTTCCAGTTGCTCCATGGAGATATAGAATCCCGCTGCAAGGCCTTCAAGTGGATATGGTCCACAGCCTTAAACTGGTCTCGATAGTGCATGTACCTATCTTCTGGTGCCAATACGGTGACCCTCCATCCTTCATCGAGGAGTTTGGAGATGACGTTTTGCCTGAAATTATAAATATTCCAAGTCGTATTCGCTACTATGACTATATGCCTGCCTGAGTTAGAGATATGTCTCGTTACTTATGGATTGTCTGACTGTTTTGATTGCTTGTTCATCTGACTTAGGATAGATCAAGAGTACATCACCATCATCTATAACAAAGTAGTCATCTAGCCCCTTGATTACTGCCAACTTCCCCTTTGGTAATTGGATCAATGAGTTGGTAACATTGTCCAGCATTGGCTCTTCTGCATTGATCACATTGCCATCCTCATCCTTGTCTCTGAATGCATGAAGTGATGCCCACGTCCCCAAGTCTGACCAACCGATATCTGATGGGATTGTATAGACATTGCTAGCTCTTTCGAGAATAGCGTAATCTATGGATATCTTCTCTGTCCTAGGGTAGGTGCCCGCAATATAGGCTGCCTCTTCTGCTGTGTTATACTTCGATAGATCTTCTGAAAGTACTTCTGTGACTTGTGGGCAGTGCTGAGCAAAGCTCTCTAGAATGTCTTTGACCTTCCAAACAAAAATACCCGCATTCCACAGATAGTTGCCTGAGTCTAAGAATTCCTGAGCCTTTTCTAAGTTAGGCTTTTCCATGAACTGCTCGACCTTGGCTACACCTGTTTCTGGTGCTCCTGCCATCTTGATATAGCCATATCCAGTATCAGGTCGCGTTGGTTGTATGCCTAGGGTGACTAGTGCTTCATTTTCATCAGTAAATCTGACTGCCTTTCTCACATTAGTGATGAATGCTGACTCCTTCATGATGACGTGGTCAGAAGGTGCTACCACCATAGTTGCTGCTGGATTCTTTCTGAACAACTTGAGTGCCGTGTATGCTATACAAGGTGCTGTGTTGTTCCTAGATGGCTCGCCAATGATATTTTCCATTGGAATCTCTGGGAGGTGTGCTTTGACTAAGGCGTTGTACTTAGTATTCGTCAAGACTAAGATATTCTCTGCTGGCACCATCGTCAGAAACCGCTCGAATGTCAAACGGATCAACGACTTGCCCATTCCTAGAATGTCTAGAAACTGCTTTGGGTTAGTCTCTCTACTGTAAGGCCAAAATCTCGATCCTACGCCTCCTGCCATGATGGCTATATATGTATTCTTGTCTTGCATATTCTACTGTTAGTTTTGGTTGTCTATAATAGCTAGTGCTATATCATGATATGATTTTAAGCTCCTGTCTACCATCTTTTGTGACCTGAGTTTAGCTCGCTGCTTTGCCTTAATTAGCATGTCATTATTGATAGTCTTGAAGAATTTTCTGACCTCTCGCTTCATGTTGTCATCATCCTTGATGAGCCACCCCGCATCCTGCATCATCTTCCAATTGTCACACTCCTCGATCCCACAAAATAAGAAGTTGGACCCGACATATACTGCACTGACTAGCTTAGAAGGGACACAGACATTGACCCATTCTTTTTTCAATGAGACTATATTCACATCGATGAAGGCGAGTTGAGCTCTTGGTACTGAGTCATAGATACTGACTCCTGGCTTGTCCTTAGCGAAGGCTCTGATCTTATCTCCATGTACACCATATGCTACTAGAATAAAGTGGTGCTTATCTGGATCTATAGACGCTATACACTCCATCAGAAATTCTGGTGAATGAGCTTCTCCAATGTTGCCACAGTAGCCAAAAATGATTTTATCAGAGTTTGCTTTCTTCCATTCTGGCACCTCTACTATCTCTTCTTCTCCTTTATGATGCATGATACCACAAGGCAGTATAGATGTATCAATCTCCTTTCGGAAAAGGTTCTTGAGATATGCTGCCTGAATTGGACCAAGTGCAATCAATTTGTTTGGGGCATGTTTATACGTTTGCTTCTTGAAGAATTTGTAGACAAAATTCCTTGGTGAGGAGAGTTTGCTTGACACAAATGCTTCTGGAAATACATCCATACTCCAAAGAAACCATGGTCTACCTTGAGGGATCAACCTACTGGCCCAGAAGTTGAGTAATGGAGGGCTAGTCATACAGATGATAGGACCCTTATTGATTTCAATAGCTTTTTTGATGAGAGCCTTGCCCTCACTTAGACTAGACATGAACCTTCTTATCTTCCCTTTGCCATTGTATCCAGTTGGAAGGATGTGTTGTATTCCGATTGGTGCTATAGCATTTGAGCCTCCTTGGTATTCACTATCTAAATGCACAATATGGACTTCCATATCATATTGCTCAATCAGAAATCGAGCTAAGTCGCAAGCAGATTCACCAGTAATGCTCCTATTGGGTGGATAACTCCGCTCTACGATTGTGGCACAGCGGGGATTCGTTCCATCCATGAGTCGTATATTTCTGTAAAAATGTCTTTCAATGATTTTCTGATATCCCACTCTGGGTAATGCTCTCTACACTTGGCTAAGTCACTATAGTAGCAAATATGGTCTCCTATTCTGTTAGTCTCGCTGTACTTATACTTCATTGGAATACCAGAAATCTCTGAAATCATATCAAATGCCTCTAGTATTGAACAAGTGTTTTCCTTTCCTCCTCCTAGGTTATAGACTTCTGCTATTCTAGGTGCCTTAATGAAGGCATGGATAAACTTAGCAACATCCTCAGAGTGGATATTATCTCTGACTTGCTTGCCTTTGTAACCGAATATTGTATACTCTCTTTCGTCAAGATTACACTTGATCAAGTAACTTAAAAAGCCATGTAGCTCTACCCCACTATGGTTAGGACCTGTCAAGCAACCTCCTCTCAGGCAACATGTCGGCATGTTGAAGTATCTACCGTACTCTTGCACGCTAATATCTGCGGCTACCTTACTTGAACCAAACAGAGAGTGCTTCGTCTGATCAATTCTAAAATCCTCTGCGATACCATTGAAGTACTTAGGATCATCGTAGTCAAACCTTCTCTCGAGTTCTTTCAGCTTGATCTCATTTGGCGCATCACCGTAGACTTTATTAGTAGATAAGTGTACGAATGGCACATTCGTAGAATACTGTCTAGTGGCTTCTAATAGGTTGAATGTACCTACCGCATTCGTATCAAAATCTTCAAATGGTATGTCAGCAGCCTTGTCATGACTTGGCTGTGCTGCAGTGTGGACTATGGCATCAGGTCGTAATTCAGCAATTAGCTTAATGATGCCTTCCCTATCTCTGATATCTATTTCGTGGTGTACAAATCCAGGAAGGTCTTTTTCCATCCTCTGCTGATTCCACCTAGTATTGCCCCTCTCACCAAAGAATACCTCTCTTTGATTATTATCGATGCCATGCACTTCCCAACCTTCAGCTGAAAAATACTTACACACCTCTGATCCAATTAGGCCTGAAGACCCTGTTACTAATAACTTGCTCATACCACAAAAATATAATAATAATATCTAATATGAGTTAAAATATTACAAGTTTATATATGACTATTTTTTATGAATTGTATCCACGCTTTCAATGCGTTAGCCATTTTGAGATGAGTAGGAGGCAAGTCATTCTCCAATGCTGTAATTACAGCCTCTGCAATAGATTCTGTATCTGTTGGATCGAATGTTACTGATGGGGTTACCGCTTGATAGGTATATGGGAGGTCAGTCCCTATCACTTTGTTGCCCAATAGGTGGCTCTCTACCAATCCTAGTCCCAAAGATTCACTCATACTTGGGAAGATGCAGTACTCTGCTTTTGCTGTGTGAGTAAGGCAGGTCTGATAGTCTACCACCCCAATATTTTCAATCTGACAACCTTGGGCATTGAGCTTAGAGATAATGTCACTCAGTTCTTGGTTAGCTCTTGGCACCGAGACTGTCAACCTTGGAGTATATCCTTTGGACTGCAGTATTCCCCAAGCGTCAAGTAGGCGTTTGTGGTTTTTGTGAGGATAGTCTACACTGATGTAAATGAATGAGTCTTTGACTTTATCAAAATTTCTTGCCTGAATAGCTAGTATTTCTTCTTCTTTATAACATGGATAGATATTACATTGCTGACTTGGAAAGTCAAAGTCCTGTAAGAAATCAGCCTGTATGAGTGCTGACTGAAAAGTGTAGTAGTCGGTATTACACAACTTAGTTGAGATATAACTATTCTTCAACCGTTGGCTAATCTTGTAGCTTAGACTGGCATCTGCTATGTTAGCAGACTTGAGCAAATTGACATTGTGAAAGTAAGTATGTACTGGCACGTCTAAATGGAATGGTGGTGGTATACTGATAAGACTGACTACTCTATCGATAGAATATTGCTTAAGTATAGACTGATAAACGTTACTTCGCTTGAGAATTGGATTACTTGGCTCAATCACGGTAATACTGCTAGGGATCAGCTTAGTCAGTCGCTTATCCTTGATCAATATTGTTGGGATTTGTTGCTGTACTAATTCGCCAAGCACCATCTCAAGTATGGCTACTGCTCCTCCTACATTAATCTGTGATGCGTCAATTAGCCACATATCGAGTTAGTCAATTTTTACATTCAGCTCTGATCCTAGTTCTACTATAAGTTCTGCTCCTGCTTTGATGTCTAAGGTATAACATTCTCCATATTGTCCTGACTGCAGTGTAACTATATTTCCTGGTGTTATCAAGACATTGTCACAAAGGATTGGCACTCTTGATTGGCTCCAGTTACTTGCTATATTCCACATCCCAAAACTTGGACCTACCCACTCATTGAGGCTACCAGGATTGACACATTCTGCTTCGCCAAATGTACAATCACTAATCCAACTCCGACCATCAAGTGACCAAGCGGGATCAACAGGAAGACATAGGTGACCATATACTGAGAGAGGAATATCTGTAATCCTCGGAATATTGCTATAGTCATAGGTGTACAGAGATTCTGGATCTACCCATTCTGCTCCAGTGATGATGCCATTATTCTGATTAGTCGAATAATCTTGAAGCATCAAGCTACCATCAGTATTGACCTTCCAATAGCCAATCAGATTTGCTGAGTTAGGATGTGAGTCGTCTACCCTTGTACATGCGTAGTCACTTATCGCTAGAGCATCTATGACAGTATTCCACAGTCTTACTTCTGCTATGGAGCCATTGAAGTCATATGCATTATTAATATCTGTCCCCAAGAAGATATCTTGTAGGTTGTCAATATCCCCAATTGAAGTCATACTTGTCTGAGCTAAGAATACGCCATCCTCGTACATCATCAAATCGCCATCTCTATCAAAGCTGACTGACAACGTATGCCATTCGCCATCAGCTATAGCACCACCGACATTCAGGTCTACCCGATTGCTCCCATCACCGACATTGACCTTCCATTCAGGTCCACTAGGGTATTTGAATGAGAATACAAATCCTTTGTTCACTCCAGAATCCCAATCCTTATTGCCAATTATCGAGACATCGGCATTTACACTTGTCTTTACTCTACATTCAATGGTGAAGTCTTGGTTTGCACCAAAGTTATAATCAGAAATGTTAGGAAAAGATACTTGGTCATTGTCCCCATCGAATACCAATTCTATACTATCATCAAGGCAGTTAGTTGCACCGTCCATCAGCATGCTATCTCGTACGACCAGCTGACTAGCTATTGCGTCACCTGATGCAATGAATAATACATTCTCTTCTTCAAATGTGTTGCCACCGTGGCTAAAGTTGATACCTCCATGGTCTGAAGTGACTAAGATTGCCCAATTTTCATCTACAGAGTTTGGCCTATTATTGAGTGCTGTCATCACATCTCCTATGAGTCCATCAATTGTTTCAATAATAGCTACATAATTAGGTACGTCAGCAGAAAAGCCTTGTGAGTGTCCTACTCCATCAGCTTCATCAAAGTGCAAAAACATCACATCTGGATCATTGTTAGTCAACTGATTGATAGCTTCACTTGCTACAGCAGCGTCACTGCTTACATTGAGTTCTACATCAGCACTTCCTTGGATGATGGCAGTATTGATTGGACTCCAATGACAAATTGAGACTGTATTCAATGAAGCATCATACTCTTCTATTCGACTAAAGAATGTAGGATAGTTGACATAGTCTGTAGTACCGAAGTCATTGCCTGTCACTAAGTGTTTATCAGACCATACCCCACAAAGAATAGCTGACCATCCAGGACCACTTATGGTGATGTCATCATTAAGACAATGAGGGCTGTAAACCCCATTCGCTTTCAAATTGTCAAGGTTTGGAGTATTGGCTAGCTCGGCCACATCAGACCTACAACCATCTATACCAATGACTAATACGCGTTGGCCATATGATAATGTGCATTGTAGCAATATTAAAAGAATCGCAATACAAGCAACTTGGCAAAGCTTTGTACTTAACAACTTCATTTGCCAAATTTAATCAAACTTTATGGTACGAGGTTACAAGCTAAAGTCTACTAGCTTTTTGAATTTTTGTACTCTTTCTAAGATTTCTTCTTTGGCGAGTTGCTTGAGTTTCTCATTGCTAAAGTCTTCTACACAATAAGAAGCTGTAGCAGATCCATATACAATTGCACTTTTCAGTGTTTCGAAATCTACTTTGTCTTGACTTGCTATGTAGCCTAGCATTCCTCCTGCGAAGGTGTCTCCTGCTCCAGTTGGGTCGATGACATCTGGAATTGGCATAGCAGGAACATAGAATATTTCATCCTTGTGAAACAACATCGCTCCATGCTCACCTTTCTTAATGATGAGGTACTTTGGTCCCATGTCCATGATAATCTTAGCCGACTTCATGAGTGACTGCTCGCCTGAAAGCATTCTTGCCTCCTCGTCATTGATAGTTAGTAAGTCTACTCTTGCGATTACAGCATCTAATTCTGCTCTAGCTATATCAATCCAAAAGTTCATCGTATCAAGGACTACTAACTTTGGCTTATTCTCTAATTGATCAAGTACTGATGCTTGTACAGCTGGTGTTAGATTTCCAAGCAACACATAGTCTGGGCTCTTAGCTTCTGCAGGAATTACTGGATTGAAGTCAGCCAACACATTGAGGTCAGTCACAAGTGTCTCTCTAGAAATCATATCATCAAGATACTTCCCTGACCAGAAGAATGACTTACCACCTGATACACGTTCGATACCAGAAGTGATCGCCCCTCTTGCTTCTAGTTTAGCGAGCTCTTCATTTGGAAAGTCGTCACCGATGATTGAGATCATGTAGACATCCTTGGCAAAGAATGTAGCTGCCCAACTTGCATACAACGATGCTCCACCAACTACGCGTTCTACCTTACCGTAAGGTGTTTCTATTGTGTCAAATGCTACTGTTCCAACTGTAAGTATACTCATGTGTTTTAGTCTAATCTTTGAATAAAGTGCAAATGTATTGAAATGGGAGGAAGTTACTTGTCTTTTAAAGGGTAATCCTCGATAATTTTAGGCAGTTGATTTCAGTTATAAACCTCCTGATTCATTATTATTGGACATTAATTTTCACTGTCCTTGTGCGATTGCTTGTCAAGTTGACCTTTAAAAAGTAAAGACCTTGAGGAAGGTGTGCTATAGATGTAGCGAATGTGCGACTGTGCCTCTTTGGCAAATAAGAGTCGAGCAATTTTCCAGTCAACGTGTAAATGTCAACTTGCTTGATGAGATCTTCTCCCTCTGCTATAGTAATATTGATTTGGTCCTCTGTTGGGTTAGGGAATACTGTCAACTTGCATTCACTGAGTATGTCTGTAGTCGAAGAAGAAGTCTTACAGTCAAAAGAAAGGACATCTGAGATTGCTGTACATGACTTGAATGGGTCATAATTAATGGTTCTGACATAGTAAGTCTGCCCATATTGCCATAGGTGCTGGATATATCCAGCCATCGTTTCGGTAAAGTCTTCAGAAACTATCGTGTTCAAGAAGTCAGGGTCAGTGGCAATCTCCACAGTGGTTTTCAGTGTAGGTTCTAACTGTAATTCTATAAGTATGTCATCATTGGGTTGTACAACTAAGTCATCAATCTCAGATAGTATTGGATTAGTCGGTACATTGTCGCCTTCTTCTATCCTAATTTGACTCGATAAGATTGTGGATTGGTGCTGTGCCCTGATTGTCAAAGATGATCCTATGTTGTTGATATCTTCTTTGGCTAATCTAATCTTATAAGCATTGCTATTCTCAAATGGTCCTGAATTACCTAGAATAGTGAAAGGTATAGTCTGACCTAGCTGAGTGACAATGGTGTAGTCAACGAATTCGGCATCCTCAATACTTGTAAATACCTCAAATTCTATATTTTCATCACAGAGAAATAAGATATTAGTGGATGGTACGATAAGGTCCTCATATACCTCATCAAAGCATATAGTAAGCGAAGCCTGGTCAATGAATCCTCCATCTTCTGCTTCTTTGTCCTCTATCCTAATATCCCATGAGCCTAGGGCAGATGTTCCTAGTATTCCTTGATAGGTCTGTGCTGGCTTATAGAGTCTACCATCAGTAATTGGACATGCTGGAGTGAGTTGTTCGTCAATCGAAAACCCAATCGAAAAGTCAGATGTTGATCCACATCCACCTCCCCAAAGAAAGATCTGTTGAAGGTTTTTTGTCACCCAAAAATATAAGTCACTGACATAACTATGCCTTCCTCTGATATTCCCTACTAGTACGGATTGTGCATTAACATCATAGGGGCAATCAATCTCATAATGAATGACACTTGGTTCGTTAGGAATTACTACATTGGTAGCATTGATTATAGTAGTACAAAAATTGAACCCTGTACTAAATACCTGACTCTGTGACCAGTTGCTTTCACCACAGATATTACTTGACTTTACCTTCCAATAATATGTAGTGTTAGGCATCAGTGTCTCTAATTCTATTTGTGGGCTACTGATTTGATTAAAATTAGCTATGATCTTTTCAAAGAGGGGGTCTTCTGCTAATAATACAGCATAAGTTTCAGTATTACTATGTCCATTCCAATAGAGAGCTTGTTCTAAGCTAAGTTTGTTAGCACCATGCTGTGGATATGTGGGCTGTGGCGTTAGAGCTTGGCTTGCTTCTATTCTGAGTGGTATTTCTAGTTCTATTTGACTATTGTGAATATTAGCTGCTACTGTAATGTTGTATTGACCAGCTGCAGTAGAAGAGAGTTGCCCTAGTTTGATCCCGCTTTGAAGCTCGAATTGAATAGTATTTGACACAAGGCTGACGTCAAGTCCATCAGAGTCAACAATACTTAATACAGCAATATTATTAAAGGCTTCATTTGCAATAATTGGGATGATGACCTCATCGCTATTGATATTACATACCTGAGTATTTTCTTCATCATAGTCTAAGGCATAACTACAATTATGTTCTATGATGAATGTCTCATTAGTCCCATTTGGATCTAACCAAGATTTTAGGCTTGTAGCGGGTGTGCCGCCGCCTTCCCAGGACTTGTAAAACCAACCAAAGGCATCCCAAGTATCATTATTACATGATGCTTCTCCTCCAAATAATTGACCAATGATACAGCCCTTTTCATCAAATAATGGAGCTCCAGAGCTTCCACCTTCGGTAGTACCTATATCCCAAGATAGCACTTTGATCAAGTTACCATCAATAACTGGTTTGTCAAAATCTAAGCTAATGCGTTTTTCTTCTACTCCAGGATGATGAATGCATGCTCCAAAATCTGGTAAGGATGGTGATCGATCCCACCCAGCTTTGAATACCTCAAATGCTGGGTCAATCTCATTATTCAATTCAACCAAGGTAAAATCTGACTGACTCCAACTGGCTCTTAATGAAGCTCCTATCGAATAGTTATTATGCTTTCCATCTCCTACTCCACCACTTGCAGAGGTATAAGGTTGCCTGCAGTATGAATTCTCAAAATTCCAATAAATCACCATTGATGGTGCTGATATCTGATTTACCCCACAGTGATTAGCAGTCAAAAAGTAAGGAGTACAATCTCTATTGGTATTGCTAATTGCAACTCCAGTACAGATTTCTATTCCATTAAAATGGTAGGCACCTACAGATGTAATTTGTTTTCTATAAGCCTCTACTTGAGGGTAGCCGTCTCCTTCTCCACAAGCTACATCTAGGTTACAAGACCCAGATTGTCTCAATTGAGTAGTGCCGAACCCTGCAAAGTCATGGTGAACTGCCATAAGGTGCAATCTCACTTGGTCTTCCAGCTTTTGATCTACTACTAACTCTATGATTACTTCTTCTCCAAATACAATAGGAGTCCACAATTCCTTAGTCAATACATTATCTAATGCTGTAAATGTCCTCAAGGCATAACCTGTTGATGGGTTATAACATCGCAATTCTGCGCCATGAGGTAGATGAAAGTCTGAGAAATGAAAGTTAATCGAATGAGCATCATTTGATCTAATCAAGTACTTACCTACCAATTTGTCCCCCACTATGGTCTCCCATTCCATTTGTTCTGTTAGGCTTTTATCCACAGAAATACCCTTAGCAAATCTGATTGGGGACTCTGGGTGCTTTGCTCTTCTTTCTAGCTCTGCTGCTACCAGCTCTGCATTGTCCATTGCTGGCAATACATACTCCCTCCGACCATCATCCGGAGAAGATGCGATATGCCCAAAGTACTGCTGGCCATACAAACCAGTACTGATTATCAAAGCGATGAGTAGTATAAAGTAGTGTTTCGTCAAAATTCTGTTCTCATATTCAGGTAGCTGTCAGTTTAGACTAGTTGAATATGATTAAGTTACTTATTGGGTATTGTTTTTAAGTAAACTATAACATATAGACAATCTTCTAAACTTTTGACAACTGAGTGCCTGTATTCTCGATAACGTTTGTACCTCTGAATATGATGCTTTGGTTGGGATTTCGACTATGAATTTTTATTCCACCCCAGGTATCTCCACAGTCATTGTGCAATCTTACATTATCTAAGACAAGTTTTCCTCCTTCTTCCACTATGATTTTTGCTCCTTTCGCCATAGAAATTCTGCAAGAAAGGCTAAGTGATGCCCCACTCTTGACAATAATATCTTTACTCAAGTCTTTGTTTCCATTCCATTCTTGTACATCAGTAATTATGATTGGGTTGGGATTGTACTTGCACCACCTCTGTTTTACAAGCTTTCTTTTTTTGGATTTAATATCATGCATTGTCCGATGAATGATCCCTAATTGGCATGGAGTAATGGCCATTTGCTCATTGTTATAATCCATCAAATTATTAGAAATAGGACCCTTGCAAGGCTCTTTATTGGTTTTCTGAAAGCAGTTGGGATTGACTGGTGTATCCTCACAGCCATCACTCTTAGTCCATGCATGTGCAAGTCCAAAGACATGACCTACCTCATGGTTAAACATGGCTGCATATTCCCAAGGCTTGGGGTCATCTTCCCAAAATCCTGATATTTTGACGCTAGTACCTAAGGCTACTCCAGCATTGTGTTGTTTATAAGTCTTAGACGCTACGCTATCTGGGTGGACAGGCATAACAAAAACATTTAGGATTGTATCATCATGAATTGCATACTTTTTGATGACTTCTTTACTGTAGTTATTTCTGTGTTTTCCCTTGTTCAAATAGAAGTACAATTCATCATCGACGTGGGCATAGTGTCCGTTGAAGTTATTGGTGTCAGGACTTGCTGTAATCTCATACATGTACATAGGTTGGAGATTGGGAGTATTATTTCCGACAGGTAGATTCATCTTAGGATTTGACCTAAGGCGAAGGTGAGCATTGTCCATCATATACCAAAGAAACATACGCTTCTCCTTGAATGGCATCAACTTATCTCCCACTGAATCATACATGGTGTGGAAGTTGATTCTAATTTTCTCCTGCTCAAACCATAACATGTTCTCTGGGTATGGCACATAGTTTTCCCAAGCGCTGCATGCAAGTCTTGTATTAGGGTCACTCTCTGGCAGTTCACTGCCATATAGTATGACATCTTCCATTGAAAGCAAGGTATAAGTCTGCGTCTTCTTACAACTACTGAGGAAGACTACCAGTAGTACTGTCAATAAGGTAAGAGTTGTGTTGTTCATAGAATTATGTGCTTCTTTCCTTATGACCTAAAAAGGAGGAGAAAGTTTCTA
>JAHDHH010000027.1 GCA_020631405.1 Saprospiraceae bacterium | reverse complement strand
AAGACATGCTGATAGATTTTGTCGCAGTCAAGGTTGGCGATGTCAATGGCAGTGTCACGTTGAATGCAGGTGGTCAACAAACAGAATATCGAGCAGAGCCGATTGAGTTGAACTTCCAATATCTGGACAATGCAATTCAATTTAGTCTTGCAAAGACAGCGATACTTCAAGGTTTCCAAGTTGAGATTAACTTTGGCTCAGACATTATAGCTATTGAGAGTGCTATTTCAGGATTTGATCAATCACATTATACTATTGATGGAAGTACGTTGAGGCTTAGTTACTCTGATACACAACCAATGTATAGTATTGATGATGAGGTGTTATTTACAGTCAACCTTGTTGGTGGCAATAGTAGTCCGAAGCTAACCTCTTCATTCACTCAAGAGGTCTACTTAGGCAACACAATAACAACCCATGAGCTGCGGCTCAAGGAAGTGAGTGAAGATACAGAAGTAGCACTATCTAACTCTCCAAACCCTTGGTCATATAGCACTAATTTGTGTATTACAAGTCCTAGAGGAGGAGATGGTACATTGTTCTTTTATAACGAGCAAGGAAGATTGATCAAGAGTAAACAATTGAGCCTCAGAAGTGGGACGAATATAATTGAATTGAAAGAAAATGAATTTCCGTCAGATGGTTTGATTCTCTACAAGTTAGATTTGGGAGGAGAGATTCATGATGGGAAAATGTTGATTCTAAAATAGGTTTCAAAATAAAGTAGTCAGATAAGATAGAGCTGCCTTTTAAATAAGGTGGCTCTTCTTGTTTACATTTGTGGGGTTATGAAAGCATTGTATAGCACAGCCTTAGTTACAGGAGCCACTTCAGGGATTGGCCTGTCTGTAGTCAATAGATTACTAGAATATGGGATACACGTCTATGCCTTTGGTCGCAATTTTGACACCGCATTTTCAGAAGAAGCTAGGTCTGCCTATCCACTAACCTTGGTGCCCTGTGACTTGGAAGACTTTAAGAGTATCACAACTGCTTTAAACTCTATAAACAAACCCATCGACCTATTGCTCCATTGTGCAGGAGTGGTCCATTCTGACTATGCAGAAACAGTGCATGGATTCGAACGCATGTACCAAGTCAATTATCTTTCAAATATATTCATCACAGAACAGCTTGATACCAAACTCTCATCTCAGGTAACTATAGCCTTTGTCAATTCTGAAGAGCACAAAAGAGGAAGTGTTGATACTATCGACCCATTCATGAAGAAGAAGTATCGACCAAGGTTGATGTATCAAAATACTAAACTTCTGCAGCTACTCTATGCAGCATACTTAGATAGCTTACTTGACTTCGAATCCAATCAACGGGTAATAGCCATTCATCCAGGGACTGTCAATTCTGGTTTTGGGGGAAGAAATCTAACTGGGTTGAAGCGTTGGTGGTGGGAACTCTATGGTACATTACGTGAAGGAATATCTCCAGCTGAGGCAGGTGACATCATCATGAAAATACTGCAATACGATAGAGATACGCTTTCACTCTATTACAAAGAATCGATGAAAGCAGAACCTAGTCCTAAGGTGAAAGACATTGCCCTAATCAACAAGGTATATGCATTTAGCTTGGAGCTCATCAATAGTCGTCTATAAGACTAGGATAGTACCTATGATCAGCGCTAAAGCGATTAGTCTAAAGTAGTAGACTCCTTGCCAAAATCTTTTGCTCTGCATTACCTTATTCAGTTTGCCAGCTAAGAATGCTACGCTGTAAAAGACCACCATTGCTTGCAGCATAAAGGCGAGACCTAGCACCATATAGTCCTGTATCGGAGTAGTTGAATCCTCATGGACGAAAGAGGGAAAAAAGGCCAAAAAAAATATTGAAACCTTAGGATTAAGCACATTCATAATGAACCCTCTTTTGACCAACTTAAGCAAGTTATAAGTTGATTTACCTCTATTATTTACTATTGATGGAGGTCCTTTGTCAAGAAAGGCAAGGTAGAGTAAGTAGGTAAGATAGACAGCTCCACCATATTTAAGCAAGGCAAAGAGCAGTTTGCTTTCTTGGATGGTGACACCTAACCCTGTTGCTACTATGGTCGTATGCACTATGAGACCAGTCACCAGGCCTGTTGCTATTGCGATGCCCCACTTGCTTCCTTTGGCTAGACTCTCTGTAAATACATACAAGATGTCAGGGCCAGGCATCAAAGTCAATGCTATAGAAGCCAGTAAAAATGGGATGTAATACTCCACTATGCTGTAGTTATTAATCCACCCATTCTGCTAAGAATAGGTTGGTGTCACGTGTTCCTCCGTTGTTTCTATTTGAGGCAAACACTAGCATCTTGCCATTGTAACTAAACATCGGAAAGGAATCAAAGGTGTCATCGAAGGTGATTTGTTCTAGGTCAGTACCATCCACATTGATCATGTAAAGGTTGAATGGAAATCCACGTTCGCTTTTGTGATTCGAAGAGAAGATGATCTTCTTTCCTGATGGATGAAAGAAAGGAGCCCAATTAGCCTTGCCAAGTTGAGTGATCTGCCTTAGGTTAGTACCATCAACATTGCACACAAAGAGTTCCATCTCAGTAGGTTGCACCAAGCCATCCGCCAATAGCGCCTTGTAAGTAGCTATATCCTCTGCTGTCTTTGGTCTTGATGCCCTGAATATCAATTCTTTGCCATCAGGAGAAAAGAAAGCGCCTCCATCATATCCAAGCCCACTTGTGACCTGTGTTACATTGCTACCATCAATATCCATAGTGAAGAGTTCTAGATCTCCAGTCCTCATTGAAGTGAAGACTATTTTGTCCCCTTGAGGTGATAGCGTGGCTTCTGCATCATATCCTGGTTCATCTGTAAGCTGAGCTACTATGTTCCCTTCGAGGTCACTGACGAATATATCAAACGAATCATAAATCGGCCAGACATATTTGCCATCACTTCTACGTTCTGGGCTAGGTGGACAGTCATCACCCGCAAGGTGGGTGGAAGCGAATATGACTGTACTATCACCCGGCATAAAGTAGCTGCAAGTGGTTCTTCCATTGCCTGTACTGACGAGTGGAGGTCTATATGTTGAGTCAACATCTTGGCTCGGGTCATAGACATAGATTTGATCACAATCAGCTCCCCAAGCCTTGTTACTTGCTTGGAATACCAACTTATCATCGGCAAAACTCCAGTAGGCCTCCGCATTGTCACCACCGAAAGTGAGTTGTCTGACATTGGTCAGATGTGTTTCATTTGGATAGGCATGTTGTATTTGGTCTTGTTCACCTTGGCTTTTTGCCCTGGTATTACTAGAATTCTGGCATCCAGCGAATGCAATGACTAAGACGATAACAAGGTATATTGATCTCATAAGACTTTGATTAATTATACAAGTATAGGTCTTGTATCTCTTTTTTACTAATGTTTATTCTTCGTTTTATAACTTGCAGGGTAATAACGATAGCTCTATGACTCGACAAATAATTATTAAATGTCTTTTTCTCTTTGTTTGCCTTGTGTTATTTGATGTAGCCTTGAGCTATTTCAATAATGTGCCGTTTATCATTTCTGTAGTTAGTCTCGGTATTAAGTGTGTAATCACTGCAAGCTATGGATATGTCTTGTATAGAAGAGCTAATACTTAACAAATAAAGAATGAAGACTTTGTATTTTAAAATAATTACATGTATAGCTATAGGCTTGTTAGGCTCTTGCCAATTATCTAAACAGATAGAACTCGTAAATAATCCAGTTTCTTCAATGACTGCTGACGTCAGATTTTTGGCCAGTGACCTCCTTGAAGGAAGAGAAGTAGGTACTGCAGGAGAGAAGCTTGCAGCCGAATACCTTGCAGCAAGATTTGAGAGCATTGGTATCAAGCCAGTTGCAGATTCATACTTTCAGGACTTCTCAGTACAAAAGAAGTCGAACCCTCATGCTGATGCCCCAGCTGCTGATGACCCACTTATTGCTGGCAAGAATGTTGTCGCCTTCCAAGATAATGGCAAACAACATACCCTTGTGCTCGGAGCTCACTATGACCACCTAGGATATGGCCCTGAGGGATCTCTATATACAGGGCCGCCAGCTATTCACAACGGAGCAGATGACAATGCTAGTGGGGTAGCCTTGCTCTTGGCTTTAGCAGAATATACCCAACAGCATTGCAGTCAGTACAATTATATGTTTATAGCGTTCTCAGGCGAAGAAAAAGGGCTTTGGGGCTCCAATTTCTTTGCAAAGAACCCAATGATCGACCTTTCTAATGTCAATGCCATGCTCAATTTTGATATGGTAGGCAGACTCAACCCAACGAAGCAGCTTGCCGTGTATGGGACAGGAACTAGTCCAGTATGGGATAACTTATTGGATAAGCATAACCAATATGAACTGATGCTTAAGAAAGATCCTTCTGGGGTTGGACCATCTGACCACACAAGTTTCTATCTGCAGGACCTACCTGTCCTCCAATTCTTTACGGGGCAACATGAAGATTACCACCGACCTTCGGATGACTTTGAAAAAATCAACTTTGATGGAATGCTTGTCTTGTACAAGTATGTCAGTGCTCTGATACAAGATATGGATGACGACCCAAAGATTGCATTTACCAAGACCAAGGACGATTCGCAGCAAGAATCTGACTTCAAAGTCACACTCGGAGTGGTGCCAGACTATTTATATTCAGGGAAGGGAATGCGTATAGATGGAGTCAGAGAAGGCAAGACAGCCCATGCTGCTGGTATTCAAGACGGAGATATTGTATTGCAAATGGGAGACCTCCAAATTCTAGATATGATGAGTTACATGAAGGCCCTAGGAGCATTTGAAAAAGGACAAACAACTAGTGTAAAAGTAAAACGGGGCGACGAAGAAATAGAAAAAACTGTGACATTCAAATAATATGAGCCATCAGACCATCATACAAGATATTCGTAATAAGAAGTTTGCCCCGATATACTTCTTACATGGAGAAGAGTCTTACTTTATTGACCAAGTCATGGCTGCGGCTAATACCATCTTGCCTGAGGCTGAAAAAGCATTCAACCAAGTGACCCTCTATGGCAAAGACACTAGCTTTAAGCAGGTAGTTGACCAGGCGGCCCAATATCCTATGATGTCACCTCATCGGGTAGTCATCCTCAAGGAAGCTCAGTTTATGTCCGATTTTGATAAATTGCTCACGTATATAGAGAGACCTTCTCCACAAACCTGCCTATTCATTGGATACAAAAAGAAGATTGATGGACGGAAGAAAGTCTTTTCAACTTTGAAAAAGTCGGCAGTAGTCCTCCATTCTGAGAAAATCAAAGATTATAAAGTAGCTGAGTGGATCAGCAACTATATTCGACAGCAACAACGACTCATACATCCTGACAATGCACAGCGACTCTCTGACCTTCTTGGTAATAACCTGAGCAAGGTGATTAATGAGTTAGACAAACTCATGGTCAATACTCCCAAGGGAGATGAGGTTAGTGAAGACAAGATATTAAAGAATGTAGGCTTGAGCAAGGACTTCAATATTTTCGAATTTCAGAATGCCATATCCAATAGAGATACTGGGAAGGCCATGATGATTGCTGAATATTTTGGATCTAACGAAAAGGAGAACCCACTGCCGATGATATTGGGAAGTATGTATAATTACTTCTCAAAAGTCTATACTGCTAAGGCCAATATGGGGTTAGATAACAAGTCACTCGCTATGAAGCTCAAAGTATTTAGTCCCACCATTGCTGCAACCTACAAAACAGCAGCCCAGCACTATAATGTGACACAGCTCAAAGATGCTTTCTCAGCCTTGCTTGAGGCAGATAAGGCCTTCAAAGGTGTAGGAAGAAGAAATGGGAAAGCCAAGGAAATCTTACAGGATATGATGTTTACGATTTTCTACGGGTCTCCAAGCGAATTGGCTATCTAGGCCCTTAATATTTGATTGGTTTTTTACTTGTTTTGATGTGGACGCATTCACATTAGTGTGACATTGTATTGAAAAGCAGGAGCTTATATTCAGAAAAAAATTGAATATAAAAAATTGACACATTGTCAATTATTCCTATTTTGCTTTGTTAAATAATGTTATCTTGTGTCTTAGCAGACATTTTAACTATTGAAATCGAAGCTGATTTATACAATTACTAACCAAACAAAAAATGTTATGAAAAAACTAAACTTTACGCTATTATGTAGCTTTTTACTGTTGCTTTCAGGAAGTGCATTTGCACAGATTTCTGGGGTGATAAGTGATGCAGATGGCCCACTGATCGGAGTGAGTGTTATCGAAAAAGGTACTAAGAATGGTACTATCACAGATCTTGATGGGATGTACAAGATTTCTCCATCTGCCTATCCTTGTACCCTTGTGTATTCTTACGTAGGATATGGCTCAAAAGAAATCACATATGATGCCGCTGGAAGTGGAGATATGATGATGGCTCTTGGAGTAGGACTTGATGAAGTCATAGTCACAGGTACAAGAGGAAAGGCAAGAACTATCCTTGATTCTCCAGTCCCAGTTGATAATATCAATACAAGGGAACTGAGAAATAGTGGTCAGCCAATCATCGAAAAGATGTTGACTTTCAAAGTGCCATCTTTCAACTCTCAAAACCAAGCAATCTCTGATGCAACTGCTCACTATGATCCAGCAGATCTTAGAGGCCTCGGACCGTCAAGAACTTTGGTGTTAATCAATGGGAAGAGAAAGAACCAGTCTGCACAAGTTTATTTGAACAGAACTCCTGGAAAAGGAGAAGTTGGTATCGATCTTAAGTCAATTCCTACAGCAGCTATCGAAAGAGTAGAGGTGCTTAGAGATGGAGCATCTGCACAGTATGGATCTGATGCGATAGCAGGTGTGATGAATATGGTATTAAAGAAGGATGTAGAATTTGCAACACTAGCAGCTAGAACTGGGATATCTAGTGAGGGTGATGGATTCTTTTTTGACACTGACTTCAATAACTCATTTACTTTTGGAGAGGGTGGATATGCTAACTTGACGCTAGGATATTACAACCAAGATATTACGAATAGAGCTGGAGAGCCTGGAGCTGATGACCTACCTGATGATGCTAGACCGAATGAAATAGCATTCGTTGCAGAAAATCCAGATATAGGAATGCATGTTGGCCAACCGCAGCTGGAGAAGAAAGATATTTTCGTCAATATGGGTCACCCTGTAGGAGAGAATGCTGAGTTTTATACCTTCCACGGATATACAACTAGAACAGGCCAGAGTTTTGCATACTACAGAGCTCCTTACTGGAGAAGAGATGTAGCTGATGCAGGATTTATCACTAGACCAGAAGACTTTATTGGATACCAGCCAACATTCGAGACAGATATCAATGACCATATCAATGCTATGGGTCTTGAATTCGAAGTTGGAAATGGAATCAAAGGTGATGTCAGTTTGACTTATGGTTCTAACAGTGTAAACTATAGAGTGAATAACTCTGTAAATAGAGACTACCTTGCAGATTTTGGTACTTCTCCAAGATCATTTAACCCTGGTGGGTACAAGTTGAGCAACATCGTAGGAAACTTAGACCTATCAAAGGAGCTTACAGAAGATATTAACCTTGCCATTGGTGCAGAATACAAGAAGGAATACTTTACTGCCATAGAAGGGGATCCATTCTCATACTACAAGGGTGGTAGTGATTCATTTGCAGGTATCAAGCCAGACGAAGCAGGTATGTGGAATAGAGATAGTAAGGCTGGTTACGTTCAGCTAGACTATGATATTACTGATGACCTATTGATAGGTGTTGCAGGTAGATATGAGGATTTCTCTGACTTTGGAGACAACTTCTCATACAAGATCAATGGTAGATACAAGATAGGACAGGGTGCTGTAAGAGCTTCATATAGTACTGGATTTAGAGCTCCAACACTTCACCAAAGATACTTGACGAATAGTCAATACATCATCGTTGCAGGATCTAGTGAGCCATTATTACAAGGAACATTAGCGAATGACAATAGTGCAGTTCAAGCATTAGGAGTGCCTAATTTATTTGCAGAGACTTCTCAGAATATGTCAGCAGGTATCACATATAGAATCAATGACAACTTAACAGCAACTGCTGATGTCTACCAAATCAATGTAGCAGATAGAGTATTGTTCAGTTCTCAGATTGGAACATTAGATGGAAATCTTGATGGAAGTGACGCTATTGAGCAAATCTTAATTGATAATAATGTCGTAGCTGTTCAGTTCTTTATCAACGCGGGTGATACTAAGACACAAGGTCTTGACCTTGTCGTAAACTATAATGGAGATAGCGGATTCAGAGGAACACTCGCTGCTAACTTCAACCAGACAACTATTGATGCGATTAATACCCCAGATGCGCTTAGAGCAGGTGGATACAATATCTTTGACAGACAAGAGCAAGGACTGATTATCAACTCAAGACCAAGATCTAAGGTAATCTTAGGATTGGGGTATGATGTTGGAAATTGGACATTCAACTTAAACAATACTAACTTTGGAGCGGTAACAATTACTGCACCTTCAGGTGGGTTTGATGCGAATGGTGTTGAAATGGCAAATGGAGAAGATCAAGAATTGGCTAGTAAGCTAGTTACTGACTTAAGCATAGGATACAACCTAGCGAAAAGAGCTAATATCTACTTCATGATCAATAATATCGCTGATGTATATCCAGATGTGACTCTTGCTAGCACTAATACTGCACAAGCAGGATCAAGATTTGTATACTCTTCTGAAGTACAACAACAAGGACAGTTAGGAAGAAACTTCGTAGTAGGTTGCAACTTCTCGTTCTAAGACATAAAGATGTAATTTTATTGGAGATTAGTAGTGAGGCTATCCCTTGGGGATGGCCTCTTTTTTATTTAATCAACTTCCAACAATTGGTAGGTGCTCACACTATCTAAGGTAAAGTAATTACTGTTTAATTGAGCAATAGGTATTTCCTTAAATGGGGTTAAGAATATCGATGAATCTAGAGTAGGGATAGTATCACCGGCGTACAATTTGAATGACACTTGCTCTGCGTATCCCTCTAAGTTTGATAAGATAAGACTCTCAATAGGGAGTCCCCACTGCATTATCCAGCCAGAATCATGATCTTGATTTCTCAACAATGTTTTTGTTCCAGATTGCTGATGGATAGCTTCGGTCAAAGAAGTGAGCTTGTCTAGGCGATGTGTGAATAATTGGTTTGAATCCTGAATAGCCATATAGCCCGAACCCATCACAAGGAGTAATACTCCCAAAGCAATACTTTGATGCTTAACCTTGTAGACTAGAGTCAATAGCAAAGGACTGACAACAATCAATGATAGGCACATCCACTCACTTTCCATATAGAAGAGCAGACTTCTATCAAATGCATCTGGAAAAGTCAAGAGTATCAAGTAGCAATACACCAAGCTACTAATAGAGGTAAGAGTCAGTAGTAGCCATCTCCTTGAGTACATCAACCCAATGATACTCATCAGTCCAAGTACAATGAATAATTGGTAGTCTTGGATTAGCAAGGAAGACACAGTCTCCGCATGACCATTCTGAAAAGTATCAGAAATCGAAGAGAGCGAGATAGTATCTAGGTTGCTGAGTTTTTGTTTGTCATAGTAGGTTGACCTACTGATTGAATATTTGATATAAGCTAGTAAGCCTATGAGAATACTGTAACACCATTCGGTAGAAAGCTCTCGCAATTTGGCTAGCCTACCATCTGCAATCATTAGATATGCCCACAAGAAACCCAAAGGAATCAAAACAAGTAAGTGAGAGCTAATACAGCAGCAAAGCAAGGCAACCAAGAAGCCATGTTCTAGTATGCTAATAGTATCTCCTCTATGAGATAGCTTTCTAAAATAGCCAATCCAAAGAATTAGCCAAGCTATACCTTGGTGCACCTCATTATTTGGCCAAAAGAAGACGTCACTGACCAATAGGATGTTGTAACAAAATAATAAAGTAGCAAGTCCATATTGTCTCCACCTATTCCCAACGATCCACATCACTGCGCTATAGAGAAGGTAGAAACTGGCAGAGTAGAGCATAAGAATCCCTTTTAGTGACAAGCCAAGCCAACTGCCGATCATAGGAAAGCTCTGCGTAAACCATGCTCCATACCTATGCTCAGAGAATACAAACCACTTGGTGTTGACTATTTCGAATGTCAGAAAAGCCGGGTCAATAAAGAGCATTCGCTGTTTGTAATACAGCACTGAAAAGATGAGCAAGCCTAGCATTCCTAAGAATGACAGAGTGAATATAGATCTTTGTGCCGTATTAAAATGCTCTTTGATATGAGTTAATTGTGTTATGTTTAAGATGTTGATTTTGTATGGCTTGCAGTGTTACTTGCCGCTGCCAAACCTACTTCCTATCCAGCCCAAAAGAACAACAAGCAATGGGTCTGCAATTTTCATCCAAAGTGGATGACCAGGAATTGAAAATAATGAGATCAATGAACCAAGTAAGAGGAAGGATGCTGCTATCAATCCAAGTGTGAAATGATTACTCTCACTAAGTCTTGCAGCAAAAAAACCAGCCATGAATGCTCCTAAAGCATGTGCAGCTATTACAATTGCAAGGGCTCCAAATGGCAAACTCTGTACAAAGGCAGTCATCGCTTCTATATCAGTTGGGTCGATTTCTTGGGTGGTGCTATAAAGGCTATGACCCAAAGACTCAATCAGTCCAACTAAAATTCCACCGCCTAGGATGCCTCCGAGAACTGCTAAAATATTTCGTAACATAATTGAGGGTATTTATATTGTTAATCTATGGTAATCTCTAGTAAGTATCTCTGACTGATCCAGTCGATCCAATCATGCATGGGAAGAGTAGGTTTTATGTTGACTTGCTCTTCAGAGACAGTTATCATTTCGCCATGAGGACCACTCTGAAGATCTAGTGACAAGCCACTCACATCACCATGAAGAGAGAGTGCTACTTTTCCCTTTCTCAACTTAGACACTTTTAATACTGGGATATCTGGAGTATACAGGTACTGATAGAAAAATGCGGTATAGTCCTTACCAGTAAATGTATTGACGTATGTAATAATCTCCTCTGTGGTTGTATGGCCATGAGCATAGGTGTCATAGAGTGATCTGAGCAGGTCAAACCAGACCTCATCATCATAGATGCAATGTCTCAGCGTATGCAATATCCAAGAACCTTTGAAGTAGTGATCAGAACTCTCCCAATCTGTAAAATTGACGTCCAGTGGACCTATGATTGGTTGCTTATTTGCATGCTTGGTAAAGAATGATAGATAGCGTAGTGCTGCTTCTATCCCAGAGTGGTATTCTACATATAGAGCTTCCATATAGGTAGTAAAAGACTCGTGAATCCACATTTCTGCATGGTCATTGCAACTAACACTATTCCCAAAATACTCATGCCCTGTCTCATGCACTAGGATATAGTCCCACTCCATTTCAGGTGGTATCATCCCACCTCTGTAGCCTCTTTGATAATTATTGCCATAGGCTATGGCACTTTGGTGCTCCATACCTAAGTAGGGTGCTTCTACTAGTTTGAATCCATCATTGATATAAGGATATTCTCCAAAGTAATATTCGAAGGCTTCTAAGATGCCATGCATTTGTTTAAAATGCTGTTCTGCTTTGACTGCATGTTCTGGCAATACATAGTAGTCTAGAGTCAAAGCTTGTTGACTTGCAGTGTAGAATGTATCGACCAACCTCACGTAGTCCGAGGCATAGAAGGTCACATTGTAGTTGTTGATTTTGTTCTTGACTGACCAATGGAAATAGTTGTGATCTATGCTAGTTGTATCTGCTGATTTGAGTCTACCATTGGAGATGCACTTGAGACTACTATCAACAGTAAATGCCATATCCATACTATCAGGCTCATCTGATAGGTGGTCCTTATTCGGCCACCATAGGCTAGCTCCAATACCTTCGCAACTGACACTAAACCAAGGCTTGGCTGCAAAGGCCTCTGTCCAAGTGATACCTCCATCCCATGGTGCATTCTTAGCTACAGTAGGCTGACCTGAATAATGGATGCGTATTGAGTAATTGTTTCCAATGTCCCAATCCTCTGGAGTATGAATGAATATGGCATTGGCAAGTCTATGATACTCAAGTTGAATATCTAGGTAGGTAATTGAATCAACGGCAAGGTTAGAGAATAAATCTACCTGCATTGAGTCCGCCTCAGCTAACCAATCAAAGGTTATGGTGTTGCTACCTGCTAGCATTTTTTCATGATGGTCTAGGCTAATATCTAAGAAGTAGTGAGTAACATCAAAACATGATCTAGAAGGGGAGAGTTGCCCTCTGAGGGTATCAGCCTTTGTGAAAGTGTATTCTGATCCCCAATCATAGCTCGGGGGAGTTTGACAATGGCAAAGATTGCCCAATAATGTCATCAAGAGTATGAGTAAGTAAGATATTTGCCGTTGTTCAAACATAATTCAGTCGAATTAGCGTTGTATTGCTTTGCAAAAATGAGAAATTATAATTGCAATTGTCGGTCAAATACCAACTTTTGCAATATTATCGCAGTCTAAACAATGAAACGAATACCTTTATATTTAAGTGTTTGGCTTTTATCTGCCATGGTGTTCTTCGCTTGCTCGTCAAATGACACATCAGGCATCAAATCAGGTACTTATATTCTGTCTTATGCCAAGAAGAATAACGTCGAGACAAGGATGCTAGATGGAGTTTACTTCAAAGTGCAAGAAGACTCACTGATTTCGAATGTGGTCAATGATGAACGGTTGTCCTCGTTTAAGTACATCGGCAATACCTTGCTCGCTGAATCTAACGAACGATTTGATATCCTTGAGCATACAGACACATCACTCGTATTAGAAACTATTAAGAATGGAAATCTCTTTACTATGTACCTCAAGCCTCAATAGATATGAAGTTAACTCATTCGATGCTAGTCTTCTTTTGTTGTGTTTTTATACTTCAGCAAGCATTTGGGCAGCTTGCCTGCAGTATCCATACCTATGTGTTTGAAGATGAGGAGTCCTCATATATTGAAAACTATGTAGGTATTCAGTCTAAGACTGTTGCCTTTGTCCAAGATGCTGGTACTGTCCAATATCTTGTTTCAATCACACAAGGAGAGTCTATAATCTATGCTGAGAAATATGCAATCTCCATTAGAGAAGAAGACAAGCTAGTAGATCTTTGGGATGTCAAACGCTATGGATTGAAACCTGGAGACTACCTCTTAAGTATCAATTTGATAGATGTACATACTCAAGATACTGTGGACTATTCCCTTGATTTGTCAATAACAAAGTACGATGTAGCCCATGTTACCAAGCCTATGCTTTGTTCCAAAATTCAGAAAGAGGGCAGTCTCCCTTTTGAGAAGTATGGCTTGCAGTATGAGAAGTTAGGCTATGATCTTGTAGGTGAGGAACAAGACAAATTGTTTTTCTTTAATGAAGTGTACAACACTGCCCTCATTGACCCTGAATTATACTTATTGCGCTATAGTATTTCTCAAGGTTTCTATAACCCATCTATGAGTGGCGACTACATCAAACAAGGATTTATCAAGAAGACCAGCAGTGACAAAGATGTCATCACAAAGGCAATAGATATCACAGATATATTGACAGGGAGCTATCACCTACTAGTGGAGTTGATAGATAAAGAACAAGTAGTTCACGCTACTAACCATGCTAATTTCCAGGTGCTTAGGCCCCAGAAGGATATAGAGTTACTATCCTCGCAAGATGAATCTTTCGAAACGTCCTTTGTCCAGGATATGAATGAGAATCAGCTTAAATATGCCCTCAAAGCAATAGCTCCAAGAATCAGTGGACAACGAGCTGAGATACTTAATGCAGTCCTTCAAGATGATAATATCAAGACTAAACGATACTTTGTCTATGCATTCTGGAAGGAGTACAGTGCTGACTATCCAAAAGAAGCATATGATAAATATATGAAGGTAGCCGAAGCAGTACATAATAAGTACGACAATAATGTCGGCTATGGTTTTGAGACAGATCGAGGTTTTTACTTCTTAAAGTATGGAAAACCTGACCAGATTATTGTCGAAGATCATGAACCTTCGGCACCTCCTTATGAAATATGGATTTACAATCAGATCCAAACTGGAGAAACTAATGTGAAGTTTTTATTTTACAATCCATCACTGTCTTTCAATGACTTTGTTATTCTCCATTCTAATTGTAATTCGGATATCAGAAACCCTCAATGGCAATTGCAATTATATGGAGATTCTCCCAATGAAAACCAAGGAAATGCAATCGATGCGACATCAGTAGGAGACAATTTTGGTCGAAATGCTGTTCGTTACATGAATGATAACTAGAATTAATACATTTGCGCTTAGTATCGAAATACAAACCCTATGAATCAAGTGTTTTTTAGACTTACCCTCGTCTTCTGCTTTTTTGGTCTAGTTTCATTCGCTTATTCGCAGAATGGAATTATTAGAGGACACCTCTATGATGAAGTAAGTGGAGAGCCAATCCTCTATGGCAATGTATTGATCTTAGAGAATGGTAAAGGAGCAATCACTGATGATAATGGCTTTTATTCATTTACTAACCTAGAAGCTGGGACATACACTGTCAGAGCATCTTACGTAGGTTACAATGATAGTGAGGTAGTAGTCAATCTTAAGAAATCAGGCATTGAATATAAGGCTATACGAATCAACTCAGATGGAGTGAAGCTTGGAGTAGTGGATATATCAGCAGCAAGAGAACAAGCAAGGACCGAAGTCCAAATCTCTCAGCTCAAGGTTACAGCTAAGCAAATCAAGTCATTGCCGAGTACAGGTGGAGAGCCAGATATACTCCAGTACCTTCAGGTCTTGCCAGGTGTAGTCACTACAGGAGACCAAGGTGGACAAGTATTTATTAGAGGAGGGTCACCAGTACAAAACTTGATCACATTAGATGGAATGACTATTTATAATCCTTTTCATTCGATAGGGTTTTTCTCAATATTCGAAACTGAAATCATACGAAGTGCTGATGTACTTACAGGTGGCTTTAATGCCGAGTATGGAGGTAGGGTTTCAGCGGTAGTTGATATCAAAACTAGAGAAGGAAATAAAAATGAATTTGCAGGGCAAGCATCACTTAGTCCATTTATGGGCAAGGTACTCTTGGAGGGTCCTATGTTTAATTCAGAAGTAGAAGGTGGTGGAGGATCTTTCGTCTTGACTGCTAAGAAGTCAATCATAGAACATTCTTCAAAAGCATTATATCGTTATGCTTTTGACAATGAAGATGTTGGCTTGCCTTTTGACTTTACTGATATCTACGGTAAAATGTCCTTCTACACTCCAAGCGGGAGTAAGTTTAATGTCTTTGGATTTGGATTTAATGACAGTTACTTCAACCCAGACATCGCTCAGATTGACTGGACTAACTATGGTGGAGGTATGAACTTTACTTTGTTGCCACAGAGTAGTAGCTTGATAGTTGGAGGTAAGGTAGGATTTAGTCTCTATGACACTGGCATAGTGGAAGCAGACGAAGCACCTAGACAGAGTGGAATCAATGAATACTTCCTAGGTCTAGATTTCAACTATTTTGGCGAGACATTCGAGTTTGACTATGGTGTAGAAGTGAAGAGTATAAGAACAGATTTTGACTTCACCAACCAATTTGGTGTGCAGCTTGAACAATTTCAAAACTCTACAGAGTTGTCAGGTTATTTAAAGTTCAGAAAGTCATGGGACAAGCTAGTCATTGAGCCTTCATTGAGGTTTCAATATTATGCGGCTGTGAGTGAGTCGTCAATAGAGCCAAGATTTGGACTAAAATACAACATCTCAGATAAGATAAGATTCAAAGCTGCTGGAGGACTCTACAGTCAGAACCTCATCAGTACAAGTAATGAGAGAGATGTCATAAACCTATTCAATGGGTTCTTGTCGGGTCCTTCAGATCGAATTACTGGATACGATGGCGAACTGGCTGATAGTAGGTTGCAATTTGCTAATCATGCAGTGGCGGGATTTGAGTTTGACTTGACTAAAAACTTGACAGTAAATGCTGAGGCATATTTCAAAGACTTTACTCAACTTATCGTAGTCAATAGAAACAAAATCTCAAGAGACGAAAAAGACTACGTAACAGAAATCGGAGATGCCTATGGTATCGACTTCTCTCTAAAATATCAAAATCCCAGATGGTACATCTGGAGTACTTACTCTTATGGCTTTGCCAATAGATTTGATGGGCAGCAAGAGTATCCTACGGTATTTGATAGAAGGCATAATATGAACTTCTTAGCCTCTTACAATTTTGACCTTGAAGGCGATTTTTCTGTAAGTCTGAGATGGAATTTTGGTAGTGGCTTCCCATTTACTTTGACACAAGGGTTCTACCACAATGTCAGCTTTGATGATGGTGTTGATACTGACGTATTGACTGCCAATAGTGACAATATCAACATCATTTATGATGATGTTAGGAATGGTGGAAGACTTCCAGATTACCATAGATTAGATGTTTCTGCAACAAGAAAGTGGCATTTGAAAGACAATCTTAAACTAGAAACTGTGGTGAGTGTAACCAACGTCTACGACCAAAAAAATATATTCTACTTTGATAGGTTGAGGTATGATAGGGTAGATCAGTTGCCAATTATTCCTAGTACTGGAATTAAACTTATTTTTTAAGCATACAATTGGCACAATCTCTATATTTGCAGAGAAATTTCAACAGTACAAAAACATTGTAACACGTAGATACATGATAGAAGGGTTCAAAAATATCAGCCAAGAGCAATTCGATACATTGACAGCTACTATAGCTAGAATTAGTATTTTGATTGGAGGAGCAGATGGCAACTTTGACAAAGAAGAAAAAGATTGGGCTGAGAAACTAGCTGGGATAAGAAGCTATGCAAACGAAGATACTCTTCATGGATTCTATAGAGAGGTAGGGAGAAATTTCGAAGAAGTAGTAGAAAAAGAACTTGCAGAGTTACCTGGATTAGTGGAAGATAGATCCAATGTCCTAGTAGAAAAGATAGCTGAGGTGAATGATATTTTGCCTTTGCTAGACACTAAAATTAAACTGGAGCTGTACAAGAGTTACCTCAGTTTTGCCAAGCATGTTGCCAAGGCATCAGGAGGCTTTTTTGACTTTTGGTCAGTGAGTTTAGCTGAAGAAAAGTGGCTAGACCTTGATATGATCAACCCTGTCTAGTAGATTCTCTAATTGAGACTAGGTTTTACAGTCTGTATTGTTAATCATTTTGGCTAATTTGTAGTCCTAACGCAATGTACACTGTACTATGAAGAACCTGTTCTTGATAATCTCAATACTTAGCCTACCACTTTTAGCTTATAGCCAGACTTATACATTCGAAGGAGTAGTCACTGATAAGTTGTCAGGCGAGCCACTTATTGGAGTGTCAGTCACAGACGGCACAATTGGAGCAATTACCAATGTTCAAGGGCAGTTTTCATTTGATTCACAGCAACCCACTATAGATGCAACTATTTCTTATGTAGGGTATGAACAGATATATGTCTCACTGCAATCCGGCGAAGTCCTTGATGTCCAGCTATCGGCGAGTAGCTATCTGCTAGATGCTGCTATCATCACTGGCAATAAGTATGAGACACCCATCCTAGAATCAGTAACCTCTATTAGTATCATCAAGCCAGACTTGCTTAGCGACGCTAACATCCCCAGCTTAGACCTAGCCTTGGATAAGATACCCGGAGTACAGATGCAAGATGGACAAGCGAATATTAGAGGAGGCTCTGGTTATTCTTATGGTGCAGGTAGTCGTGTCCTTGTCTTAGTAGACGAAATCTCAGCCCTACAAGCTGATGCTGGAAGACTCAATTGGAATGATGTCCCTGTAGAGAATATAGCTCAGGTCGAAGTCCTAAAAGGTGCATCATCCGTGCTCTATGGTTCTGCAGCCCTCAATGGAATCATTAATATCCGAACAGGTGAAGCTGGAAGTGTACCTGTCACTAGGATATCAACCATGGCGAAGCAATTTCTAGCCCCTGCGGACGAAAGAGCTCATTGGTGGAAGGACGAAATTGCACCAAGGGAATTCAATGTTTCTGCCTTGCACAAACAGAAAATAAAAAACCTCGACCTCATTGTCTCTGGATTCTATGGAGATACCAAGGATGTTTATCAAGATGCCTTCAATAAGCGATATAGACTTACAACTAAGCTAAAGTATAGACTATCTCCCAATTTGACTGCCCAACTTGGTGTCACTTACAATGCAGCAAATAGTGCCTCGCATTTACTCTGGAGAAATGCAAGTACTGGGAAGTATGGCTACCTGATAAACTCACTATCAACCACAGAGGCATCTCGGATATTCTTTGATCCATCACTGACTTACTTTGATAAGGGTGGGAATAAGCACAGATTCTTTTCAAGGTATTATTCAGTCACGAATATCAATAATGACAATCGATCCAATACCTCAAACTTCGCATCTGGCGAGTATCAGTTTCATAGAGACTTGACCAGTTGGAATGCCAACCTCACCGCTGGTGTCACATATTCTGGGGTCAATTCTGACAGTGAACTGTTTGGAGATACCTTGATTACGTCGCGTAACTTAGCTACCTATGCCCAATTAGACAAAAAGCTAGGCGAGAGATTACTCTTGACACTTGGAGCTAGACTTGAAAACAATGCTCTGAACTCACCTCCAATAGTCAATGGGGAATTAGTCCCTGATAATGGGAATGAACAAGAAACTAAGGCCATATTCAGAGCAGGAGCCAATTATAAGCTAGCAGAATACTCTAACCTAAGAGCATCTTTTGGCCAAGGCTATCGCTATCCAACAGTTACTGAAAAGTTCATCTTTACTGAGGTGGGTGCATTTACGATTTTTCCCAATGTCAATTTGAGGTCGGAGACTGGTTGGTCAGCAGAGGTAGGTATCAAGCAAGGAGTCAAAGTTGGTGGATGGAGAGGATTCGTAGATGTTGCAGCCTTCTTAATGGAATATCAAGATATGGCTGAGTTTGGCTTAGCAATAGAAGATACTTCGTTTGGATTTAAGTCTCAGAATGTAGGCGATACAAGAATCAAGGGTTGCGAATTAGAACTTGGCGGAGAGTCATCTCTCTTTGATATACCCATCAGGGTAATTGCTGGGTATACCTATATTGATCCTAAATACATTGACTTCAATACTCAGCTTCAAGAGGCAAGTACCAGTGAAGAAAACATTCTAAAATATCGGTCGAGGCACAATTTGAAAGCTGACATCCAGGCACAAGTCAAGATATTCACAATTGGGCTATCTTATCAATATGCTTCTGAAATGGTGGCTATCGACAATTTGTTCTACGAGTTCAATGACTTTGTCCAAGTGCAACTCTATCGAGATAATAATGATACTGCCTACCAACTCTTTGATGCTAGGCTAGGCATGAAGCTAGACCATATCAGTTTCTCACTTCACATGAATAATATTCTTAATGATGAGATCATGAAGAGGCCGGGCAGGTTGGAGCCTCCAAAAAATATAGCGTTGCGTCTAGACTATACTTTTTAGAGACTAAGTTTTTAAAGTGTCTTTTAACCAACAATTCAACACATTATTTTCGAAATTATGAATCTTTCTAAAATCTTAATTGTAGCTATTGTGTTAATTTGCGTAAGCATATTCGCCTGCAAGGCACCTAAGTCTATGGAGCAACCATTAAACGATGGGCATTACTTAATACACCTTAATGAAGGGTATAATCAGTCGGATTTGAGAGAATTGCTTGGTCGGAATGCTGATAGGATATTACCATCTAGCAAGACTGAGGAGCTATATTTAGTCCATATGGTTGGCGACAAGGCTGCAGTCTCAGACTTGTTTGATATGCTCTCAAGCCATCAAGCCATTAAGTCAATTGAATCTTCGGATGACAAGGTTGACCCTGCCACAAATGGCACCAATGTAGACATGAAAAAAACACAACGGTTAGGAGACATGTAGTGTTCTGACACCCAATTTAACATTCAAAAAATATTATGAAAGTATTATCTACCTTAACAGCTGTTGTATTCTTATTAGTAGGAGTACAACAAGGTCTCGCCCAAGCTAAAGAAATCCAATACGATGTCTCCGAGAGTCAAGCAATTTTGCTTGGAAAGACAAAGCCCGTCTATGACCTTATCCTCAGAGGCGAAGTCTCTAATGAGAAGCGCATGAAGTGGAAAAAGGATAGAAAGACTCCTAATAACTTCATCGGTAGGAGAGGAGAGAGTAAGGCAATCTACCCTGACTTAGAGCATCAAGGCGAAGACAAACTTTGGCAAAAGGAAGTCAATCCAACAAGACAAGACCCAACTGTCCCAATTGTTAATATGGATGGTCTCTTTGATGGAAGTGGATCACCTTATGACCCGACTGGAGATGTGGGTATGAACTACTACATCCAAGCTGTTAATGCTACAAGAATAGGTATCTATGAAAAAGATGGAAACTTTGTGACATCTATTACTGGCAACTCTCTGTGGGCTGACCTAGGAGCGGCCTCTTTAGGTGACCCAATCATCCTTTATGACCAAGCAGCGCAGCGTTGGATGATTACTGAGTTTACTGGTCCTACTGACATGCTGATTGCAATTTCAGAAACAGAAGACCCTCTAGGTTCTTATTATACTTACAGATTTTCTGCACCAAACTTTCCAGATTATCCAAAGTATGGAATATGGAAAGATATCTATGCTATTACAACCAATGAACAAGGCCCAGGTACCCTTCACCAATACTTCTTGGATAGGGATGCATTACTTAGTGGGGCAGCTACCGTCCCATTTCAGAGAGTCGCAATCCAGGGCAATGGTAATACTGAGGCAGGATTCTACACCTCTACACCAGTAGACTGGAATGGCTTACTTGAGCCTCTAGATGATAGGCCGATAGTACTTGCATTGAATGATAGTAGCTGGGGAAGTGCTACCCAAGATGTCCTTAGGTTTATCAGATTTGATGTGGACTTTGATAACGCAAATAATACAGTTGTCGAAGAAATTGAAATCCCACTTTCTCCATTTGATGGGTATCCTTGCGCTTCAGAAGGAATAGGATTTGCCTGTATTCCACAACCCAATGGCAATGGTCTAGATGGTATCCCCGAAGTAGTCATGAATGCACCTTACTATAGGAGATTTGAGAGTCATGAAGCCATTGTACTCAACTTTATCACTGATGTCACAGATGGAGATAATATCTCAGGGATCAGATGGGTAGAACTCAGAAGGACAAGTGAGATGGATTGGCATGTGTACCAAGAAGGGACATTTGCACCAGATGATGGTTTGCATAGATTTATGGGAGCTATTGCTATGGATAAGAATGGGAATATAGGATTAGCTTACAATGTCAGTGGAGAGTCTGAGCAAGTAGGCATTCGATATACAGGCCGAAGAGCAAGTGATGAATTAGGTCAGATGACAGTACCTGAAACAGAAGTAGTCAGTGGACAGAGTACAATTAATAGTGGCGGAAGATTCGGTGACTACAGTCAAATGTCTGTAGATCCAAGCAATGATAATACTTTCTGGTTTACTAGTGAATATGCTGGTCCTGGGAACACTCGAACGAGAATATTCTCATTTGAATTAGCTAGAGATACATTTGACTTAGCAGCCATTGCTATCAGACAGCCAGTTGATAGTGATATGTTGACTGCGGCGGAGCAAGTTCAAGTAGATTACACTAATACAGGGCTAGAAGCAATTGAAGAATTTACAGTAAGTATTGGCGTCAATGGGACACCATTAGAAGAGGTAGTAGTATCACAAACTATTAATCCTGGAGACTCATACACTCATACATTTGCACAAGCAGTTGACATGTCAGCCTATGGTGATTATCAAATTATTGCTTCTATATCAGCTGATGAAGATCAGAATACATTCAACAATACTATTACAAGGACTGTACAACACCTTGCAACGGATGATGTCAGTATCAGCGCTAATATTAGCGAAGAGATTTGTATTGGTGGAGAAGACTTGATTGTAACTGTCAGAAACGAAGGATTTGAAACATTGACAGGATTTACTTTAGCTATTACAAATAATGGATCTCCTATACTTACTGATGAATATACGGTCAATCTAGGTTCTGGAGAAGATACTGATTTGACAATCTTCATTGAGGAGTTTGACGGTGGAGCCAATACCATTGAAGTGGTGGCTTCTATGCCAAATGGTCAAGTGGATTTAAGACCTATGGGTAATACCGCTACAGCCACTACTACATTGGACCCAGACGCTATTAAACTCACATTAGAACTATTGACGGATGATTATCCTGATGAGATTACATGGCAAGTCTTTGACCCCACCACATTTCAAGTGATCTACTCTGGAGGTCCTTATGAAGATGAGAATACTACATACACTACTAGTATGTGCTTATCAAAGACTCAGTGTTACATCTTTATTGCCTTGGATAGTTATGGTGATGGATTTTGTTGCGGAGCTAATGGCAATGGATCATATAATATAGTAGATGACGAAGGCAATGTAGTATTGTTTGGATTAGGTGAATTTGGGTCGTCATTGCAAGTGGAGTTTTGTCCTGGTGTATTAGATTGTGATCTTAACGTATCAATACTAGCCAGTGATGCCGTATCGGGTGGAGATGGCAGTATTATGGTCATGGCTAGTAATGGTGAAGGACCATTTATGTACAGTATTGACGGAGGAGCTACATTTCAGACCAATGCATTGTTTTCAGGGTTGAGTGCAGGTGATTATGCTGTTGTGGTAGTTGATGCTTCTGGAGTTTGTCAATATGAAGAAACAGTTACAGTAGAGGGAACTTCTCACACAGAAGATATCTTGACAGAGGCTAAGATCCTAGTCAGCCCCAACCCATCTGATGGCTTATTCACAGTACAGATTGGCTCAGACAATATCTCGGCATTGACTATGTATATGGATATTTTTGATGTCAATGGACAGCGAATTCAATCAAGATTGATTACAAAATATAATAATATATTCCAAGGGACAGTTTCATTAGTTGACTATCCAGATGGTTCGTACTACTTGGCAGTAAACAATGCTGAGTTCAAAGCAATGAGCCTTCTGATTAAGCAATAATAACTCAGAGAAAAAAACATGGTAAAAGTTATGTATTCAATTGTACTGGTACTCTTGGTATCAGTAGTGGCCTGTGGAAATGTAGAAAGCAAGGCTCATGCTGTAGAGATTCCAGAGGTGTCTAAACCAACAATTACTGCGGCTACCCCTGTAGTCGAACCCAAGGAAGAACCTGCTATTAGCATAGAAAAAGCTGAAGCGACAAGTAGTAAGCCAATAGTTACTGCAGAAAAGCCACCAGTTGTAACATCAAAGCAGTCGGTTGCTGAACCAGCAATCGAGCAGCCTAAAGTCAAAGTAGCTCAACCTACTGCGAAAGAGCAAAAGGCTGGAAAGCAGGAGGCTACATCTATAGTGACAGAAGCTAAGCCAGCGAAGGCTGTAATAAGTCAGTCAGAGAAAGCCATTGCAGTACCAATAGCTGATAAGTCTAAAGTGACGGAAGCCGCCCAAGAAGCAGTCACTGCACCTAAACCGCCTCAAAGAGTTGCTCAGTCAAGACCTATGCACAAGTTTTTCAACTACTTGTTAGAAAACTACGTGTCAACTGATGGTAGTGTCAATTATAGAGGGATCAAAGGTGAAATGCCAAGGCTTGATAATTATATCGGAGAGTTGCAGCGATTTCCACCAAAAGAAGATTGGACAAGAGATGAACAGTTAGCTTACTGGATTAATGCTTACAATGCATTTACCATTAAGTTGATCCTCAATCACTATCCTACAACTAGTATTACCAATATTGACGGAGGTAAACCATGGGATACAAAATGGATCGAATTAGATGGTAAATCGCTATCGCTTAATGATATAGAGAATGTGATTATAAGACCTCAATTCAAGGAGCCAAGGATTCACTTTGCTGTCAACTGTGCTGCAAAATCTTGCCCACCATTAGCTAATCTTGCCTACACCAAGGATAATCTTGAAAGCTTACTAGAGTTAAGAACATCAGCCTTTATTAATGATCCAGCATATAATGACCTCACAGGTAAGTCAGCTAAAGTGTCAAAGATATTCGAATGGTACGGGGAAGATTTCGGAGACGTAGCTCAATATCTCAATCGATACATGCGAATGAAGAGACCACCAATCACTAAGGTAGAATACCAAGAATATGATTGGTCACTAAATGGAAAGTAATAACATGAAAACAGGAGCTCAATTGAGCTCCTGTTCTGTTTTGTTGAGTTATAGCTTAGGAATCCTAAGCATCTGACCAGGATAGATTTTATTTGGATCAGTAAGCATAGGTTGGTTAGCTTCAAAGATTAAGTTATACTTCATAGGGTCCCCATAATGGGCCTTAGCAATTTTGCTTAAGCTATCTCCGCTTTTGACTTCGTAAAAGTCAGCAGATGGAGCAGGTTCAGCTTCTTCGGCTTCAGTTACGGATATTCTGTCATCTACAGTAGCTATTCCATGGACATTGCCAAGGGCAAGTACTACCTTTTCTTTGATTGTCACACTATCTGTCACTCCGTATACGGTCACTCTGTCTCCTTCTAAGTCCACCGAAAGATTGTCCACTAGGAGCTCTGACTTGCTTACTACGTCTTCCAATGCAGCAATTTTACGTTTTTTGATATCCTCAGCTGCACTTGCAGCTTCGTTTTCGACGGCTTTGTTAGCTAAGACCTTAGCGCCGGCACTTTTTAAGAAAGAAAATAATCCCATTTGTTTTAATATTTTGAATGATAATAAACGATTAAACACTAGGAAACCAAATGTATAATCTACTCAAACTTAATAAATAAGAATTCAAAATGCAATCTAAATTTGATATAGTCTTTTAAGTGGGTCAAATGCGCTATATTTGCGGAGTTTTTTACATATTTAAAATTAATTAATATAAAAGATGCAGGGTAAAGGATTGATCAAAGTGTTGCTGTTCTTATTGATTGCGGTCACACTCTTACAAATTTTGTATATCCTACCGACTCGAAGAGTAGAGAGAGAGGCAGACGAATATGCAATGGAAGCAGCTGCAAGAGCAGCAAGTGGTGAAGATGCATATGAAGTGCAAAAGCTAGCAAGGTATAATTACCTTGATTCAATGTCTGGTGAGGAAATATTTAAAATTCCTCTTCTACAAAGCTTTACTTATGATGACCTTAAAAAGAGACAATTAGCATTAGGATTGGATCTTAAAGGTGGAATGAGCTCAGTTCTTCAGGTAGACCTTAAAGAGATGCTAATAAATCTAGCAGGTCAGAGTAGAGATACAGATTTTAGACAAGCATTAGACAATGCAGAAGCGGCGATGGCTAATTCTCAAAGTGACTATATCAGCTTATTTGCGCAAGAGTTCAGAAAATTGAACCCTGACAAAAAGCTTTCAAAAATATTCATGAGAGACTCTGGACTTAGAGACTTTATCAATGCGGATACTCCTAATAGTGAGGTGATTGGTGTCTTGAGAACTAAGGCAGATGAGACTGTTCAACTTACATTCAAGATGCTTAAGCAAAGAATTGATAAGTTAGGAGTAACTCAGCCAAATGTTAGTCTTGATGACACTAGGGACCTCATCTTAGTAGAAATGCCAGGTATTGATAACCCAGAAAGAGCTAGAAACTTCCTTCAAGCTAGTGCAGAGCTAGAGTTCTGGGATGTGTATAGAGTATCAGATCCAGGAGTGATGGAAGGGTTGAGTCAAGCAGATAGTAAGTTGGAGCAAATCCTTAGTGGTGCTTCTGAGGAACAAGAAGAGACTGTTTCTTATGATACGCTTTACACAAGAACTTTGGATAGCTTGGGTAACGAAACTGGTGATTCGACATTCCAATTAGTAGAAAGAGCAAGCGATCCATTTAATTCAGGTGGACCTCTATTGAGTAGGTTGACATTGAATAATGGTGCAGGTGGTCTTCAGTACCCACTATCAGTAATGGGTGTAGCTGACAAAAATCAGATTAAAACGATCAATGAGTATCTAAAGAAGCCAGAGGTAGCAAGTCTACTTCCATCAGATGCTAAGATGCTTTGGTCAAGAAAGCCATACAGAGACTATGAGACTGGGGAAATGACTGACCAATATCAACTGTATATGATTAAGAAGAGTGCAGGTGGTAAGCCAGCACTTGAAGGAGATGTAGTTGTTAGTGCTTCTCAAGCACCTAACCCAGTGACTGGGGAGATGGCTGTAAATCTTAGAATGGACTCAAGAGGAGCTAAGAAGTGGGCTGAGGTCACTACAAAAGCTGCTAATGATGGCAATAGAGAGATTGCAATTGTACTTGATGACGAAGTATACTCTGCACCAAGAGTAAATGGGGCAATCACAGGAGGGTCTTCAGAAATCAGTGGAGACTTCACAGTGCAAGAAGCAGCAGATTTAGCTAGTATTCTTGAAGTAGGTAAGTTACCTGCTAAGACTAGAATTATCCAAGAATCAACAGTAGGACCATCACTAGGTCAGAAAAATATTAACTCAAGTATGAGGTCATTAATGATAGGGTCAATACTCCTATTATTATTCATGATCGCATATTATGGAGGAGCAGGTATTGTTAGTATCATCGCATTGTTATTAAACCTCTTCTTCATCTTTGGAGCTTTAGCATCATATGGTACTGTATTGACATTGCCTGGTATAGCAGGTATCATTTTGACAATTGGTATGGCAGTAGATGCCAATGTAATCATCTACGAAAGAATCAGAGAAGAGCTCAGAGTAGGGAAGTCATTGTTGGCTTCTATTTCTGATGGGTTTAGAAACTCTTATTCAGCCATCATTGATGCCAACGTGACAACTATATTAGTAGCAATCGTTTTGGCTTACTTTGGTCTAGGACCAATCAAAGGATTTGCAGTAGTACTTATCATTGGTGTGTTATGTTCACTCTTTACTGCAGTACTCATTGGTAGATTACTTATCGACTGGTGGACAAAGGGAGGAGAAAGAAACTTGACATTCTGGACAGGATTCTCTAAGAATGCTTTTGCTAACCTTAAAGTAGACTGGATAGGGAAAAGAAAGATTGCTTATATGATATCTTCTGCAATTATCATTTTAGGAATCATAAGCATGTTCGTTAGAGGATTTGATTTAGGAGTTGACTTTAGAGGAGGATACTCTTACAATATCGAATTTGCTGAAGGGACTACTGTTGACCAGACTTCATTAAAGCAAGGATTGACGGATGCATTTGGTTCAGCTCCTACAGTGAAAGCAGTAGATGCTCAGAATACATACAACATAGTTACTACATACTTAGTAGATGATACTTCTGAGGAAGCAGCAGCACAAGTAGCAGCAAAGCTTTATGAAGGTGTTACAGCTATTACGGGAGACAAGGTGAGTCTTAAAGACTTTACAAGAACTGACTCACAAGGTAGTACACATATCACTAGCTCAAGTAAGGTAGGACCTACTATTGCAGATGATATTAAGCAAAGTGCATTCTATGCAGGTATTTTCGCCCTATTGTTAATCTTCTTATACATTTTCCTAAGATTCAACAAGTGGCAGTATTCATTGGGTGCGGTTGCAGCCTTATTCCACGATTCATTAATCGTATTGAGTTTATTCTCTATTCTTTGGGGATTTGTTCCATTCTCACTAGAGGTGGATCAAGCATTTATCGCTGCGATTTTGACAGTGATTGGATATTCAATCAACGATACTGTAGTCGTGTTTGATAGAATCAGAGAATACCTAGGAATCTATACTAAGAAAGATACTGACGAAATTTTAAATATGGCAATCAACAGTACATTCAGTAGAACTGTGATTACCTCATTGACTACTTTGGTAGTAGTAGGTATCCTCTTTGTTTTCGGGGGAGCTAGTATCAAGGGATTTGCATTTGCATTGTTAGTAGGTATCGTAGTCGGTACATATTCTTCAATCTTCGTTGCAACACCTATAGTAAGAGACTTATCTGATGAGTTAAAATCATCACCTAAGGCGGATACATCTAAAAGATTCTCTAAGGCACTTAAGTAGTCTAAAGAGATATAGATATACAAAGCCTCAACCAGTTGGTTGGGGCTTTTTTTGTTTTTGTTGTGAAGAAGATTATGTTTAGCAGACTTTCCAGTGAAAAAACAATTCTCTAGAGCAACGAAATATCTATTATACAAGTAACTTAGATAATCAGAATACTCTTAATCACTTAGAATATGACCAAGCAGTTACTAGCTCTATGTATAGCACTTACCATCTTTGTCCACTTATCAGCCCAAGATTGGCAACAACTCAATGATACTCCATTTTTCAAGCACCATTCTAATGGATTTGGATTCGAGGGTAAGGCATATGTCATTGAAGGTACAGCTGGAGAGAGTGACGAAAATGGAGTATCTAACGAGGTATGGGAGTATACTCCAGAAACAGATACTTGGCAAAGACTAAATGACTTCCCTGGTCCGGGCAGAGCCATAGCGATCGGGGACGATTTGGATGGTAAGTATTACTATGGTTTTGGCCGAGGAGAGAATGGCTTGCTAAGTGACCTATGGGAGTATGACCCGACAACTGATATGTTTACTGAGTTACCTTCCTGCCCATGTGTAGGACGTTCTCATCCAGCACTAGTTGCACACAATAATAAGATATTCATGGGTTCGGGGACTGGACAAGACAATGATTTGTCAGATTGGTGGGTCTATGATATGGAGACAATGGAATGGAGTCAGAAGGAAGATATCCCCGGCAATAATAGGCACCATCCATTTCAATTTGGGATTGACGATGCGATCTATGTTGGTGGCGGCCACATCTCTAACTGGTCAAGATGGGATATAGAGTCGGAGACTTGGTCTCAGATAGATAATCTTCCAGGCGGAAGAGTCGCTGGATCACAGTTTAGTCACAAGGGAAAGGGATATGTACTTAGCGGAGATTCGGCGAGTCATGGTGCCTTAGAGACAGACGAATTGTTTATGGAGTACAATAGTCAGGCTGATCTATGGACATCTCTTCCACCGCATCCAGGTACCAATAGGTGGGCATGCTCATCGTTTATTATTGATGACGCCTTATATTTATTCGGTGGATATCCTTATGCAGATGATTTTGTGAGAGATTCCTCAATGTGGAAGTTTGACATGGATGTATTAGCTTGTTTGGCACCGTCTAACCTCAATGCTGTCAGTGTTACTGATACTGAGGCAGGCTTGTTTTGGTTTTCTAGCAATAATAGTGAGGTAGATACGCTACTCTGGAGACAAGTAGGAGATCCGAATTGGACAATAGTCGTTGGACCAGAGGCAGTCCATACTCTTAGTAATTTAGAAGCTTGCCAAGACTATGAGTTTAGAGTATTGAGTCAATGTGCAGACCTAGTATCTAATTATTCAGAAATATTGCAATTTTCTACAGATGGTTGTTGTACTACTCCTGAGTTAGTGCTGTCAGGGGACGAAGAGTCTATCAATGTAGAATGGAACGGCATCTTAGCAGCGAGTGAGTATCAAATGAGATGGAAGGCCACAGATGATACCGAATGGAATACTATCACGGAGACAAGTACTGGTTTGATTTTGTCAAATGTATTCTCTTGTACGGAATACGAGTTTCAAATTAAGCCTATTTGTGCAATAGCTGAAGTCGACTATTCAAGTAGTATTTACTATCTCACAAAGGGATGTGGAGCATGTCTTGACATTGAATATTGTACAGTTGGTTTTGATGATAGTGAATACTTATTTATCGATAGGGTAGTAATAGATGATTACGAGAATGATACAGGCGATGATGGTGGATATGCTAACTACGGTATGCCGGATGCTCAGTCACTACAGATTGGAGAGTCTTTTTCTCTTTCTGTAGAGATTGGTTCGAGTGACTTGTTTGCATTTGGATCCATTGGGGCATGGATTGACTTCAATGGTGATGGTGAGTTTTCTGATAGCGAACAAATCATGCATGAAGATTTTGTCGAAGATGGCATATCTCAAAGTATAGAAATACCAAGTGATGCACAGTTAGGCTTGACTAAGTTAAGGATTTTGACAACGTGGGAAGAGGAATTCGATGGATGTGGGATCTCTGATTGGAGTAATGGTGAGGTAGAGGATTATTGTGTTGTCCTTGAGAATAGCAGCAATGCTATAGATGCTTGGAATGATGAAGAAGTTACCATCTATCCTAATCCATTCTCTGCTGAACTGAGCATTGACCTGACAACCCTTAATCAAAGTGGAAGTGTCAAGATTTACAACAGTATTGGGAGCTTGGTCTTCACCAAACAATATGAGGCAAATCAAGAAGTGATCAATATTCCTGGAGAAAAGTTATCTAATAGTTTTGGAGTGTATTATTGTTTGATTCTTGACTCTGCAGGTAAGGTATTATATGCTGAAAAGGTAACACATAGTAAGTAGGAATCCATACATGTTAAATTTATATAATATGTAATTGATGAGAATATTACGTTGGGATATTAAATTATGACTATTTTAGGCTTATCTAATATTTCCTCAAATGAAGATTCCTGTAATTGCAATAGCTATCATCTGTTGTTTGTATTGCTGTCAAGAGCCGCAAATAGGTTCGCAGGATATTCCTATTGAAACAGCCATTAAGTTCAAAGAAGTTTCTTCAGAGTATTCCAATCTAGATTTTGCAAATGAACTGATTGACTATGGTCATTTGAATCCCTTTACTTGGAACTTCATATATCAAGGAGCTGGGGTAGGAGTAGGAGATTTTGATAATGATGGCCTCGTTGACATCTACTTAGCGGGAAATCAAGTCTCGGATAAAATTTATCGAAATACAGGAGACTTGCAGTTTGAGGATAAGACTGCAAATGCCGGTATTGAAGATAAACTCTGGTCTACTGGTGTATCTGTTGTGGACATCAATGCTGATGGATTGTTAGATGTGTATGTCTGTAAGCATTCTTTTGCACCAGCATCAATATCTAAGAAAAATAAGCTGTATATTAATCAAGGTAATTTTAACTTCAAAGAAGCTGCTGATGAATATGGTCTTGGGGATACAGGATTTTCTGTCCAAGCAATATTTGTAGATGTTGACAATGATGAAGACTTGGATTGCTACCTAGTAAATCAAAGGATAGATAATTACACTAAAATATTATTTCCAGACTATCAACCAAGTCTTGAAGATCAACAAGATAGACTCTTCATTAACACCAACGGAAAGTACACTCCTAGCAATAAGTTAGGTGATGTTAGAGACCTCTCATATGGACTCAATCCAAGTTCAGCAGATTTCGATAATAATGGATTTGTGGACCTTCATATCAGTACTGATTATGATAATGCTGACGCTTTGTTTATGAATTATGGTGGTCTTGACCTCAATGACGAAGCAGCAGACCGATTTGACCATACAGCATACTTTAGCATGGGATCAGATATTGCTGATGTCAACAATGATGGACACTGCGACCTATATTGTGTTGACATGGCCTACAGTTCACATGTTAAGTCTAAGGAAAATATGGCATCGATGAATGTTGAGGAGTATAACGCATTAGTGAAGGCTACGAATCAACACCAATATATGAACAATGTGTTGCAAATAAATGATGGAAGTGGCAGATTTAGGGAAATAAATAGCCCATGCCGCAGGAATACAGAGTACTGATTGGAGTTGGGGACCTTTGTTCGTTGACTTTGACCAAGATGGCATGAAAGACATTGTTGTATCGAATGGTATTCCCAAAGACATCAGGAATAACGATCTCAGAGAATATGGCATCAATGTTCTAGGTGGACAGGTGACTCCTGACAACTATAAGTTGCTGTATCAACGCTTGACATCTTCTCCTGTGGCAAATATGATATTCAAAAATGAAGGTGAGTATGCATTTAGCGATGTAAGTGAGCAAGCAGGATTCACAACTAAAGGATTTTCTACTGGAATTGCCTACGCTGACCTAGATAATGACGGTGACCTAGACCTAGTATTCAATAACACGAGTGCTAAAGTTGGCTTATTTGAGAATGTATCAACAAAGGGTAATTACATTATTGTCAAAGCTGAAGGACCGAAACAGAATGAATCTGGGCTTGGTAAGTCAGTGACAGTCTTTAGTAATAATCATATAGAGACTTATCCAATACAGGCAGTAAGAGGATATATGTCAAGTAGTCAGGCAATAGCACATTTTGGATTGCCGGATAACTCAAAGATTGATAGTATCCAGATTCGTTGGAATGCTAAAGAAAAAACAGTCATGTATAATCCTAGGATTAATTTAATACATAAGCTTGATTACGATAAGAGGACCCTAATACAAGATGTCAAACCTAGTAAAACCATGTTTGTAAAGGTGAAAAAGGATCTTCCATATCATGTAGAAAATGTATTTGATGATTACACAGACCAAGTATTATTGCCACACAGTGTCAGCCAACATGGACCAAGGATAGCGGTTGGAGATATTAATCAAGATGGGATGAGTGATATCTTTCTGGGCAGCTCTATAGGACAGTATTCGAAACTATTGATTCAAGAAAGTAATGAATCGTTCAAGGAGTATACAGTACAAGGTTCGCTTGATCGAGAAGACGGTGAGGCAGTGTTTAGACGTGAGAATGGTAGGTTAGCTTTATATGTCTGTCATGGTTCAGGTCAATACTCCTATTCTGACGCTAGGCATGGGGTGAGTAGAGTTGTTACAGTCAAGTCTGGGTTTAGATATGAAGATGTAGGTATCAAGAAGGGGGATTATCATACTCTGTCCATTAATGACAACCAATTATGGGTCTTTGGTAGGGTAGAGGCTAATCAATATCCCTCAAAGTGTCTTGCCCATTTATACGAAGACAATCGTGATGGAAACTGGCGATTGAAGCAAACATTTCCCTTAGGTATGGTGTCCGATGCAGAGCATGTGGATATAGATGAAGATGGAGATATGGATGTCATTGTAGTTGGAGAATGGATGCCTCTTACACTCTTAGAAAACCAAAATCAAAACTATAAGGCAAAAGTCATTGAAGATAGAGGAAGGCCAACCACGGGTTGGTGGAGTTCGGTAGGAGTCGGCGATTTTAATAAAGACGGCAAACTAGATATAGTAGCCGGTAACCTAGGCAAAAACAATAAATTTAAACCAAGTATAGAGAAGCCATTTTATATTTTTTCAAGTGATTTTGATCGTGACGGGAGTAATGATGTAGTTCTTGCAAAATTGGAGAATCAGACAATGGCACCTATAAGAGGCAAAGAATGTAGTTCGCAAGAGCTTGATTTCATCAATGATCGATACAAGGATTACAGGAGCTATGCTCTAGCATCTCTGAATCAAATATTTGGAGATCAAAATTTGAGGGAAAGTAATTCGGATACTATTTACTCCTTTACAAGTAAGGTGTTCTTTAAAGAAACTATTGGATTCTCAAGCCGTGATCTACCTATTGAAGCACAGTTTGGTCCAATTCAAGATATGATAGTAGATGATTTTGATGGAGATGGCAACTTAGATATGTTATACACAGGAAACCAATATGGAGTAGAAGTAGAAACAGTAAGATACGACGCAGGTAGAGGTGGCTTGCTGATAGGTGACGGTCAAGGTAGCTTTAGGCAGTTACAAGCTAGTCAATCTGGACTGAGATTTAGAGGTGATTTTAGAGACTTAGATACCCTTACAATAGCGAACCAATCGTATCTACTTGCTAATCAGAATTCTGGACAGCTAGAGATGTATGAGCTTACATCAAATTAAAGATAATAGTTACTCTTTTGGTTTGACATGACCCCAGTTTTCACCTGATTCTATTCTTTTGAGTTGTGTATAGGAGATGTTAAATTGTTTGGCGAGGATACGTCGCTTAGTCTTACCTTGCAAAATTCTCTTCTTGAGTAGGGAAACTTTTGCTTCATTTAGCTTAACATGAGAGCCAAGTGTAGGGACACGATCCTTGAATATACCAATTTCATGCATCCAAGCATTGAGGCCTTCTCTAGTCTTCCATTCAAGGTTAGAATAGTGGTTATTCCCTTTGTTGTTGTCTTTGTGAATAATAAATTTTTGGTCTTCTTCTTTTTCTAGAAAATGGTTAGCAACAATTTGATGGATGTAGAATCCTTCTCGCTTGCCTTCTTTAAGTTTTAGGTTCAGTTTAATAAACCCTTTCCTGCCTTTGGATCCGGCGATTATAGTCTCGTTTCCTGTTGTTGGATTAATACTCTTTATCCTCCCATAATTAGACACTTGGTAAATATAGTGTCTCGTCGGTACAGAAGTAATGACATCAACCCACTCTTCATTAATATGCGATTTGACCTTTTTAGCGCTTTGCATACAGCGATTATTTTTTGATTATTAATAGGAAGTTGAACTATTCTAATCATAGAATCTAGACATCAGTGATGGGACCTCAATTTAGTTGAGTGACAATTCCATTAAATGCGGTATGAATTCTTTTAAAACCTATTCACATATTCTAATATACGTAATTAGACTTACAAATTGCAATCATTTTAAAATAGGGTTGATTTTGTATATTTCAATATAAAGTGTATTCGTTACTTTAGAGAATGAGAAATTTTGTAATGTTTTTAGTGCTTATTAGCTTAATGAATTGTTCGCTTGCGTTGAACATTAAGACAGGTGATATGGCATACGAACTGAAACACTACAAAAAGGCCGCTGAGCTCTATGAGGAAGAGTATGAAAAGGCTGTAAACGTTGATCAACAGTATTACTTAGCGAATCGTGCAGCAAAGTCATATGAAGCCATCAATGACCTATCAAAGGCGCTAGATTGGTTTGCTATTGCTTATCAGATTAATGATACCAATGATGGCTTGCTCAATTTGGGAAAACTCGCAATGGCCAATGATAGTATAAAGGCAGCAAAGGCCATCTTCAAAAAGCTACATAGACTTACTTCAGATCAAAATTACCTAAACCAGGTCGGTTATCTAGATAACCTTAATTATGACAAGACTAACTATGACATCAGAGTATCACCTTATTCGTCAACGGATAGTGATTTTTCTCCGGTGAAGTTTGAATCAAATTATGTATTATTTTCTTCAGATAGGGAAGGAGGATCAGATATGATTAATACTTACAATGGAAGAATTAATTCGAGCCTGTACTTGGTAAATAGTAGAACTAGTAACCCATTCTTATTTGATTATCCCATCAACAGTGAATATGCTGATGCGGTAGCTTGTTTTAACAATACCTATGATCAAATATACTTTACAAGATGTGTGGAGATGGATGAGAGAGACTCTCATTGTAGAATATACCAAAGCAAACGTGTGTTAGGTCAATGGAGAGAGCCTCAGCCTATTCTTTTTTTCACAGAAGAAGTGAATGTGGGACACCCAGCGTACCTCGATGCGGATAGTGTCTTGATCTTTTCTGCAAACCCCGATGGAAATCATCAGTTATATTTTAGTAGACAGGTTGGAAGTACTTGGTCATTACCCGAGTTGATGCCAAGTGATATATCAGGACCATACAATGAAAAATTTCCAACTATTGATGAGGATACATTGTACTTTTCAAGTGATAGGTTTCCAGGCTATGGTAAGCTTGATATTTACAAGACTTATGTCAATAGTGAAGGATACTGGGAGAAGCCTGTCCTACTTGATCCTCCATATAATAGCGGAGCAGATGATTTTGGATTATTGAAAGTACAATCTGAGCCAATTGGAAGAGTCCTAAGTAAGACATTAGTGTCTTCCAATCGAGCAGGAGGCAAAGGTCTTGACGACATTTGGGATATCGACGAACTTTTGGTCGAGGAATCAATAGATACTATTGCTACAGATACAAGAGACTACACAGTCTATCTCTCTGTGTCTACGAGAGATGAACAAACCAAAGAAGCATTACCTGCTAATATTGCTATGACCAAAGAGGGTAGTGTATTCTTGACCAATACGTCTGATACTAAGGGACGTTACATTAAAGAAATGGATGTCAGTGGTAGCATAGAGATTCAGGTTACAAAGCAGGGTTATTTCACTCAGGTTGTTGCTCTTAGTCTACCTGATGCAGAAAAATTAGATAGGGACACTACTATCAATCGTACAGTCTACTTGAATCAAATAGAAGTAGGTAAAGAAATAGTATTAGATGATATCTACTATGATTTTGACAAATGGGATATCCGTGATGATGCCAAACCTTCTCTTAATCAACTTGGTCGCTTACTCAAAGAGAATCCTACGATCGTTATCGAACTGGGTTCGCATACTGATTGTAGAGGAGATGATGATTATAACTTGCAACTATCAGAGAAGAGAGCTGCTTCTGCAACTAGCTATCTTACGGACATAGGTATCTCATCTAGTAGGTTGCTAAGTAAAGGATATGGGGAGTCTAGTCCAACAGAAAATTGTAGTTGTGATGATTGCGAAGAAGAGGAGCATCAGACAAATAGGCGGACAAGCTTTAAAGTCATAACATTATAGCTAGTGCATTATGACTGCTTTAGTGTGAAACAATAATTAAAGTGGATAATGTCTGACCGCTGTCAATGCTGACAGTCACAATATAGCGGCCATCATCAAGATAGCTGGTGTTGTAATGGTACTGATTACTTCTGACCTCCTGAATTTGCTCAACAGTTTGCCCATTTATCTTAGTGACAATGATATTTGATATGATTCCTTCCTTGGTAGAAATCATGATGTATTGAGAAGAGGGGTTAGGAGCTATTGACAGCTTTTGTAAGTTTGACTCATCTTCTATTTTACTTGTTTCATTAGTGACACAATCATCTAAGCCAAGAGCCAAGCACATTCTAGGAAGAATATAACTAAATACCTCATTGATATTAAGTTTGGCCTTCTCCGAAGACATTCCTTCGTTTTGCTTGATGCCTTGCTCATGAAATGTTCCACCTAGAGGGTGAGGAAGTTCAATGAGTGGAATCGAAGAAGTTTGTCCTATTAATGTTACTTCTGTATATGGATCCCACCAGTGGAGTGCAACGCCTTCATCATTGCCAAAGGTGTTAGATTCTCTGATAAAGGGATAAAGCCCCTCTATATAGTCATGACCTGCGATGAGGGAATTAGTTTTTGCTAGGTTTGTAGCATCATCTTCATCAAAATCTACAAGGGAGAATATTTGGTTGTTACCAAGTGAATCTTGTTTGAAAGCAATATTAAAACTGCCTTGCACTTTGATTACGAGATCTTCATTAGATATTATCAGATCTTCAGTATATGGAGTAATCATATCTCCTGGTGATTGTATAGAGATTATTGGGGTGTCTCCATCATCTATCCAAGCAATATCTCCAATGCCACCACCAATGTTAATTCCAAGATTAAATTCAGAGGAATAGTTGATGTGATTAGCTAAATTGGTAGTTACCCAACCAGCTAAGTCAATATAAATACGACCATCTATCTTGCTCTCAAGATCACCCATAACGTCAATGTTAATTGCTTGGAGAATTGTATCCCCACTAAGAATATCGAATTTGTTTGGTGGATCTTCGGTAGCTAGTAAGTCTTCTAGGTCTGTAAGGCTGCACATTGCATTGACGGTATAGCCTGCTGACCCTAAACCTATCGCTGCAATTTTGGTTGTATCAATGCCGTAAGTATTGCCATTTAGAGCTTGGTCCTTAAAAAATCTTATACAGGTCAAACCATCTTGGACAGATCGATAAAGTGCTTGAATGTAAGTCGTCATTCTTGACTCTTGATCGACTGCTAATGGATCCCAACCCAGTCGGTAGTCAATACTCGCAGCCACATAACCACGATGAGCAAGTTCTTTACAAATGTGTACTGCCGAACTATCTTGCTTTGTCCCATATATTTGATTATTGTAAATAGGAGGAAGCATATTCCCATCATGCATGACTAATACAAGTGGTCTTGAACTGGTAGTATCGTTGTTGGGGTAATACAGGTCAAGAAGTAGACTGTCCTCCATCATACTGCCGGTAATTGGCAGATACAAAGCAGTTAGATTAATCCCATATTCTATATTTTCAATGGTGCCAATATCGTCTATGACCTTGTCTAGGTATCTCACTTGTGTATAGGATGTAGTGGTTAAGCTGACAAGGCAGAATAGTATGATAGTTGCTCTCATAACACCGATATTTAAGTATAAGATACGAAAAAATGATTTGTGCTAAAAAAAAGGCAGTGAACATATGTCCACTGCCTAAAAAGTTAATCGTTTTGCTACTTAGTATAAGCTTACTCGATAGTAATTTTTGTTGTTGCAATACCACCCTCAACCTTCAATTGAAGAATGTACATTCCAGCAGTTAAGTTTGATGCGTCCACTTGTTGAGCAGTTGTATTCAAGTTATTAGCTCTGAATACTTCTTTTCCCTGTAGATCACTAATTCTAAGCGCTTCTATTGTTGTTTCGCTTCCTAAACTTACAGTGAATAATCCAGATGTAGGGTTAGGGCTTACTTCTACTTGAGCATCAGCAAGAATCTCATCTTCGGTAGACGACGTCAAACAGTCTCCTAAGCCTAGTGTCGCACACATTCTAGGTAGTACGTAAGGCATTAACTCATCTAAGTTAGCTCTAGCTTTTTCAGCAGACATCCCTTCATTGAGTACTAATCCTTGATCATGGTAAGTCCCTCCATTAGGGTGAGGTAGTGCATTCCAAGCAAGTCCCATTCCTTGTAGTCCAGGAGCAATAGCTTCAGGGTCCCACCAATTGATTACGATACCTTCAGGAATGCCAGCAGAGTTAGGCTCTCTAATGAAAGGATACAGCCCTTCAAAGTAATCATGTCCAGCAATAGCTGAGTTAGCAATAGCTCTATCAGTTGCGTCGTCGTTGAAGTTTTCATCAGCAAATGATTGATTTCCTGCAGCTAAGTTAGCAGGGATGATAATGCTTCCTCCTTGTACCTGAACGATAGGGTCATTAGTTGTAGGTACAACTAACACTGCGTCGCCATAAGGAGCAAAAATATCAAAAGGAGATTGTACTGTTACAATAGGTTTTGTGTTTTCATCAATCCAAGAAAGGTCTCCACAAGCTCCACCAATATTTACAGACATTGCAAATTCAGAACTTTCGTCAACATGGTTAGGCATATTACTTACCCATCCAGCCATAAGTCCAAATCCGTCTGCTGGAACTACTGTCTCTACCTTACCTTCAATGTCACCATGGAAAGCTTCAACTACCATCGGAGTTTCTGGTACGCCGTCTCCATTGGCATCAAGTAAGAATTTACCTGGACCATTTGTAGTATTGATAATCTCACCATATTCGTCAAGAGATGCCATTCCAAGAGTGATGTAACCACCAGTTCCTGTTCCGAAAGCAACAATCTTATCACCATCTATTCCGTATTGGTTACCTGCAGCGATAGTCGTTTTAAGGTATCTTACTGCAGTAAGACCATCTTGTACACCTCTGTATGCTGCTTGAATTAGTCCAAGAGCTCTTTCTGGTTGTGACTCTGCAAGTGGATTCCATCCTAATCTGTAGCTAACACTAGCAGCGACATATCCTTTTCTTGCAAGTCTTTTACAGATTTCAACAGATGAGCTATCAACTCTCTGTCCTGCAATTTGTGAGTTAGTTACTGGTGGTAAAAAGTTTCCAGTATGGAACACTAATACAACTGGTCTATCAGTCACATCATCTCCAACAGGCTCATAAATATCCATTTTTAGCTCTTCTGGAACTAGCTCACCCACTACAGGCAAGTAAAGAAGAGTAGCGTTGACTCCGTATGTAACGTCAGCAGTTACTGATACTTCATCAAATACATCATCGACATATCTTTTTTGTGCTGTCGAGTTTGTCGCAGCTACAGCTAAGAATAGCAATGAAAACATTAAGTATGTAAAATTTTGTTTCATAGATCAATTAGTTTGATAAATAAATATTGTGTTTAAAATTAGTTATTGCGGTTGATATGTTAAGGCAATATAGGCAAGTCGTCCAATTCTTGGACCACCATATGTCTGGAAACTTTGATTGTTCAACACATTACTTGCTCCAACCTTTACTGTTGTATCATATTTTGAAAATAGAACATTCACTTGAGCATCCAGCATGTCGTATGTAGGAATAAACCCAGTAAACTGAGGAGAACCTTCAAATAGGAAACCCTCAATCCATTTATAATTCACGTTAAATCCGATGTTTCTGATCTTATTAGAACCAACGTTCATACTGAGATTACGTCCACTGAACCCTAAATTAAACTTATGTTCAGGGGTGTTAAATGCTGGTATAATTGGGTCGTCCTCATTGGTTTTTAATAGGTTGTTCCATGAGTAATTACCATTGAGTGAATAATTTTTTGCTACGTAGTAGTTTAGACCGATTGAGGCTCCTTGAGTAATGACTTGCTCTGTAGAGTTGGCAGAAAATCTGAATATGTCCAATTTGCTTATACCATTTCCTGTAGCGTCTGGTTCGAAGTCTGCTCCAATTTGATAGCCGATGAAATTGTCATAGATACTGTAGTAGTAACTTACATCTGTATAGAGCTTTTCGAATAAGGTAGTTCTATAACCCAATTCAAATGACTTGACATTTTCTGGTCTAATTGGCGCTATACTGAATGTACTGTCTAAGATTGCTGGGTTCGGATTGGCAAAGTACTTTCGGAGATTATCTATGCTGAGTAATCCGTCTACACCATTGATGTTTCCAGATAGTGTTGCTGGACCTACGTCCAATTGTAAAAATTGATCTGTGAGGGTAGGGTTTCTTATTGCTGAGGAGAATGACACTCTCAAGAAGTTATTCTCACTAGGCGTATACACTAGTGACGCAGCTGGAGAGAATAGCAAATCAAAATTTTGATTTTTGTCCATTCTCAAAGTGGCTGTAGCTTTCAATTTGTTGTCAGCAAATGACTTTTCAATTCCTCCATATACTCCAAATTCAAAATTGGTAATTTTCACACCAGAAGTATCAGAAAATACTGTACCTTTTGATATAGGATTGTACAATCTTGCATTTGATCCTACAGTAATTTTATTAGTCCAAGATGGGGTGAAAATATATTCCCCATGGACGTGATAGAGTGAGGAGTTGTCAAAAAACTTAGTACCACCTTCATCCGAATTAGGATCTCTTAATGTGCTAGTGATTCTTTCGAATTCTTGATTGAATCTCTCTGTCCCAGGTTCGAAGAACGGAACTGCAAAAGACCCTCCATGGGCTCCTTCATTGGCAAAAGCCTCTGCTTCTGAGTGCCACTGGGTAAGCAAATTGTTGTTATCCACTAACCACTGGTTAGCCCCATCAACGTCGAAGTCAGTAATAAGTACTCCAGTTTCAGGATCGAAGATTACACTGAGTTGAGGATAGCCTAGGTCTTGCATTTGAAATGCTATGTTATCCGTCCAATACTTTGTATAATCTACAGACCACTCAGAGTTGGACTTTGCGGCTCTTTGTAATTCTTGTGCAGTGAAGTATGGGTCATAACTATCTCCTGCTCCAGTACGAGTTGTATATGCTCTTAAAAAGTATTTGTTAGCTTTTCTGAGTTCTAGTCTATTCTGTAAAAAGGTAATTCCTCTAAGACTAAATCTATTGTCACCTTGATATACAGTTGTTCCTGATCCAAAGTTTCCACTTAAAATCAGCTCTGGAGACTGTTCAGCTAGGTTTGGCTTTAATCTATAATGTAAGGCAGCGTTTGCCTTGAAGTTTTTGGTGTTGTAATCCACTAAATCTTCCTCTTTATATCCAGTCCTATACCAAGACCTAAGACCAACATTCAAATCTGATAAGGCAATAGAAGTGAAGTCATTGCCACTTTGGTATTCGTCTCCATAGACATTTACTGCATCGTACCTGCCTGGATTACTAGATTCGACATCACTTCCATCAACGGGATCATAGTTATCTGCTACCCAGTCATCTGCCCTCAGCATCTCTAAATTAAGCTTATAAGCGAATCTATCTTTACCATCCTTGTTTTGGAATTTGTCAGCCCACCTTATAGCCCCTTTGAGCATGTTTCTTTCAGCAACTCTTATGGTTGCAGATAGCCCATCATGAAAAAATGGATCTTTAGTTTCCATACTGATAACGCCATTGAAAGCATTGGGTCCATAGAAAGCGGAACTTGCTCCGACTACAATCTCAACCTTGTTGATATCAAGTTCTGATGAGCCAAGAAAGTTTCCAAGGGAGAAGTTAAGACCAGGTGCTTGATTATCCACACCATCAATGATTTGTAATGATCTTACAGGACTTGTACTATTGAACCCCCTTGTGTTTATTACCTTGAATCCTAGACTAGCAGCAGTCAAGTCAACCCCTTTTAGTGCTCCTAGGCCGTCATAAAAATCAGCAGAAGGGGTCTCTTTAATTGCGATAATGTCTAAAGCCTCTATCGTAAGAGGTGATTCTTTTTGTTTTTCTGAAATTCTTGAAGCCTTAACCTCGACACCTTCTATCACCACTGCATTTTCAGATAGCGAGACGTTGACTCTTTGGTCGTCGACTACAGAAACCATTTTGTTTTCGTAGCCAATGTATGATACTTCGATATCAACCGGAAGCGACTCTACACTAAGTGTAAACGTACCGTCCCAATCAGTAGTGGTTCCTGAGGTCGTGCCTGCTATAATTACTGTAGCTCCAATAATTGGATCTTTTAATTCAGCGTCTGTTACTAGGCCTTTTATTTCTAGTTGAGAGTATGAAACATGCGTTAACATCCCAAATACAAATAGTGTTAGCAGTATTCTCTTCATCATTCTTTGGTTAAGATAGCTCATAAAGATAGCTTCTTGAATTGATATTGTGCATGTTATTCACATGTTATTTCTAACTGCCCTACCTTTGATTTGGTTAAGTTTGGCCAAGGAAGTAAATGCCCAACAAACCTTTTGCTAGAAGTGCTCCATCAACGAGACCTGTTAGGATAGTGTCAGGTTTTGAAGAATTATAGTTGGTTGTAATACAAATAAGCAACAAGTATAGTGCTGCATGGAGCAGAAAAGCGACGTAGGAAGTACCTATTTGATAGTGTATGAGGCATACCATACTGAAGGAGACGAACAATAATAGGCATGCTATACTTTTGGCCATTTTCGATCCAATATGTGTGACAAGTGTCTTTACTGAGTCAGCCTCATCAATAGCCTTGTCTCTGATGTCAAATGGGATTGTTATGCCCAACATGTAACAAGTTGCTTCACTAATCATCAAAAAGTACAATACTGATGAGTCAACTTGTAGATGCCATGTCGCAAACCAGACCCAAGTCAATGCTATAATGAAAATCTTGATGTAGGGTAGGTCACGTAGGCGCTTTTGCCCAGGTAGAACTGGCAGAACATAGAGCCCAGATAGACATATGGGTATAGCTATACCATAAAGATGGCTAATGCCTAATGACCAGAGAAAGTATACAGATAAGATGCCAAAGCATAAAATCAATATTGGATAACTCGGTATCACTTGCTCTATATCTCTATATCGCCCAACTATGCTTCCACGGCGTAAAAGAGATTGATAGCCTATAAATCTATGAATGCAATAAAGGGCTATTGTTGCACAGCAAATAAATCCAAAGTAACTCACCGTAGAAAAGGAAGTATCTACTTGGAAAGCATTGGTATATTGAATTGCAAAAAAGCCAGCACAAAGTCCAATGTGAATATTAGAATACAAATAGGACTTAAGCAATCTAGTGGCTTTATGTTGCAATGCTAATGCTTACTATTGATATTTGAAGTTGTGATTCTTTTTGATGCCTCGAAGTGTTTCGTAATAGAGTTTGATTACATTCTCTACATCATCCTTATGAGCCATCTCTACTGTAGTATGCATGTACCTCAACGGTATAGAAATCAGTGCAGAGATTACTCCTCCATTGGAATAAGCGAATGCATCGGTATCAGTTCCTGTAGACCTAGAAGATGCAGACCGTTGGAATGGTATTTTATGCTTTTCTGCAGTTTTGATTAATAAGTCAAGGAGGTTGTTGTGGACAGCCGGAGCATAGGTCAGTGATGGTCCAAGTCCTGCCTTAGTCTCTCCATGAATCTTCATGTTAATCATTGGAGTAGTGGTATCATGACAAACATCAACAATAATAGCCACATCAGGTTTGATCGTATTTGCAATCATTTCTGCACCACGTAGACCTATTTCTTCTTGTACAGCATTCACTATGTATAAGCTGTAAGGTAGTTTAATCTTATTTTTCTTTAGTCTAGAAGCTACTTCTGCAATACAAAAACCTCCCATTCTATTGTCTAGAGCTCTTCCTTTGTAGTAGGTGTTATTCAACATTGAGAACTCATCATCGAATGTGATCACACAACCAACATGGATACCCATTTTGCCAATCTCTTCTTTGTCCTTTGCGCCGACATCAATAAAGATATTGTCCATTTTGGGACTGAGATCTGCATTCTTTCCACGTCTTGTATGTATCGCAGGCCATCCAAATACTCCTTTGACAATACCTTTTTTGGTGTGAATGTTGACATTTTTAGATGGTGCAATAATGTGGTCAGATCCACCATTTCTAGCAACATAGATCATCCCATTGTCAGTAATGTAGTTGACATACCAAGCAATCTCATCTGCGTGAGCTTCTATGACTACCTTATATTCTTGACCTGGATTAATGACGCCATAGGCTGTCCCATATCTATCAGTAAAAGTCTCATCAACAAATGGCTTGATGTAGTCTAGCCAGAGTTTTTGACCAGATGTTTCAAACCCAGTGGGTGAAGCATTGTTGTGATATGCGTATAAAAACTTTTCGGCTTTTTTGGAAAGGTAACTCATGACTTGTCAGTAAGTGTAATAGTGTTATTGAAGAAGTATTAAGCAGACCAATTGTGTGGGTCCTGCTGCCAGTCAGCTAGCGTTTGTTGTTCGGTTTTAGAGATGTACTCAAGCTCTTCAGCAATTCTGAGAAGGGTTGAGTAATCTGTCAAAGTTTCAAAAGTAGTATCTTTTTCATTAAATGCCTCTGTTGCAAATGGAAAACCATATTGAAATATTGCTAGAACAGCTTCTGTTTCGATTCCATGTTGCTTAAGTGCTTCTACAGCTTTTAGACAACTACCACCGGTAGAGATGAGGTCTTCTATGACTAGAGCCTTACTTCCTACCTTAAGTTCTCCTTCTAGTTGGTTTTGTCTACCGTGGTCTTTTGACTTAGAACGGACATAGGCAAATGGGACATCGAGTGCCTGTGCTAGCATCATTCCATGCGGTATGCCGGCGGTTGCGACACCAACTACAGCATCAAAGTCATACTGCTTAGACTTTTCTACGAAGCCTTCTAGTATCGTTTTTCTAACCTCAGGGTAAGATAATGTTAGCCTATTGTCACAGTAAATAGGAGACTGTATACCTGATGCCCAAGTAAATGGCTTTTGTGGGCTAAGTTTAATTGCTTTAATTTGCAATAGTTTTTTAGCAATCTGCTGATCTAGAGTCAATGCCAAGAGTTATAGTTTAAAAGTATTTGAAACAGCGACAAATGTACAAAATCTACATCAAAGAGTCATTATTGACTTTAGCCTCAATCCATGATGAAGCATCACTCAAATCACAATACCCAAAGGCCTTATTTGGAAGGTATAATGGGAAGACAAAACAGCTATTTACGTACATAGATTTATTAGAAAAGTCTAAGACTAAGAAGTCGGTGATTCTTACCTACGACTCATTTGATAGGCTTAAAAAAGACTTCAAATCTCTTTATATCACTATCAAGGCAAGTGGTGGTCTTGTCATCACTGAAGACCAAGAGGCTTTATTTATATTCAAAAGGGGAAAGTGGGACCTGCCTAAGGGCAAAATAGATAAAGGAGAATCAAAAGAGGATGCAGCAATCAGGGAGGTAGAAGAAGAGACTGGAGTAACTAACCTCAAACTTGGAGATAGACTTTGTAAAACACGTCACACATTCAAGACGAGAGCAGGGAAGAGAGCAATCAAGAAGACCTACTGGTACCATATGACAACTCATAAACAAGCACTAGTACCACAAATCGAAGAGGATATTGAAAAAGTAGAGTGGATCCCACCTACTGACATGCTCACTGACCACTATACATGCTATAATAATCTCAAGCTTGTCATTAAGGCATATTTGGAGGCTGAGCAGTATTTAGTGGCCTTTTAATATTTCTCTAGAGATTACTAATTTCTGAATTTCAGAGGTGCCTTCTCCAATCGTACATAACTTAGAGTCGCGGTAAAACTTCTCTACTGGAAAGTCTTTAGTATACCCATATCCACCAAAAATTTGTACTGCATCGGTACTTACTTCTACAGCAGTTTCTGAAGTGTAATACTTAGCCATAGCACCTAGGACAGTGACCTTTTGTCCAGTATTCTTAAGTTCGCATGCTTTACGTGTCAGGAGTTCACCTGCTTGTATTTTTGTCGCCATATCAGCCAACTTGAAACTAATCGCCTGAAATGATGAAATTGGCTTGCCAAATTGATGTCGCTCTTGAGAGTATTTAAGGGCAGCCTCGTAGGCACCTTTTGCGATACCCAGACCTAAGGCAGCAATACTTATCCTCCCGCCATCTAATATCTTCATCGCTTGAATGAAGCCTTCACCTTCTTCTCCGAGCAAATTGGCCGCTGGCACCTTGCAGTCCTGAAAAATTAATTCAGCCGTCTCACTAGCTCGCATGCCTAACTTGTTTTCCTTCTTGCCACCACTAAATCCATCAAATCCTCGCTCTACAATGAATGCCGAAATCCCGCGACTATCTAATAAGTCTCCAGTCCTTGCCAACACTACAGCAACATCTCCAGTAATACCATGGGTAATCCAATTCTTAGTGCCATTGAGCACATAGTGATCACCAACTTTTTCGGCAACACACTGCATTCGCATAGCATCTGATCCTGTATTGGCCTCTGTTAGTCCCCAAGCACCAATATGTTCTCCACTTGCTAATTTGGGTAGATAAGTTGCTTTTTGCTTTTCATTTCCGAAAGTGAGAATATGATTGGTACATAACGAATTGTGGGCAGCTACAGATAGTCCTATTGATCCACAAACCTTTGCTATCTCTACGATTATAGAGACATAGACATTGTAGTCAAACCCACTTCCTCCATATTCTTCTGGAACTAGTACTCCGAGGTAGCCTTGCTCACCCATTTTAGTAAAGAGATCTCGCGGAAAGTGTTGTGCTTCATCCCACTCCATAACATGGGGAAGAATCTCAGCATGAGCAAATGCTTTTACTGAGCTTTCAATGAGATTGAGTTCTTCACTATTCATACTAGTATATTGTAAATTTGAATTAAAGTCTAAAAGTAACAGATGTTTCGTAAGTAAGAACCAGACAGAATAAGAAACTTTGTAATTTGAAATAAGTTTGATTAAATCATGTAAAAATCCAAATATTAGCTATGTCGGATACCTATTTAAGTAGTGTGAAAAAACAATTTGCTTATTATAAATTGCTAGGAGACAAGACTTTTGCTCAAGTGAGTGATGACCAATTGTTTGAGCAAATCAATGGTGCTAATGCGATTGTAAGTATCGTAAAACATCTTTGGGGAAATATGTTATCCAGGTGGACTAACTTCTTAACCGAAGATGGAGAAAAGCCTTGGCGTGATAGGGAGGCAGAGTTCGAGCCATCTATTACAACTAGAGCTGAGTTAGTCTCTAAATGGGAAGAGGGTTGGACTTGTCTATTCGAAGCTTTGGATACTGTCAATGCCAATAACATTGACCAAATGATATATATCAGAAACCAAGGGCATACTGTAACCGAGGCTATTAACAGACAACTCACTCACTATGCATACCATGTAGGTCAAATTGTATTTATAGGCGCTGCATTGAAAGGGAGTGATTGGTCATCTCTATCAATACCGAAAGGAGAGTCCTCAGATTACAATCGTGAGCATTTCTCTAAGCCCAAGACTAAGCAACACTTTACGGATGATTTAATGAGGTAATCTTATTTCAATAAGAAATTGCCTTTGCCGACAAGGTAGCCTTTGTTGAATAACTCTACGCCATAGTTGCCTGCACCAAGTGCATAGTTAGGATCCCATGAGATACAACCTTCTGCATCTGCATTGTTATACGTGATGTCTCCAGCAGTAGTATATCTAACGTCACTTCCATCTAGTTTGTTAGTCAGAGTGCCACTGCCTAGCTGCTCATCGAACATAGTCTCGCCTGTTGGGCTGATTAGTCTTACGTAGAAGGTCTCATCGCCAGGTTGAACAACATAGTTAGACTCTGTCTTAAAGCAAGTCTGTAGGAAGGCTACATTCTTAGCTCTAGAAGTTTGCTTAGCTTCCTTCCCGTTACGTTCTTTGAATCCATCGACACTGATGAAGTTAATTTTGATAGCCTCAGCCATATCTACCTTGCTAGAGAGTTGGGTGTTTTCATTTTCGATTCTAGTTTTCACCTCTGTTAGAAGATTAGTCTGTTCGTCTAAATCTTGAATACGCTGCCCTTGGCTGGCTACTTCACCTTCTAATGCCACTTTTGCAGAACTCAGCATTTGATTATCTGAAGTAAGACTTGCATTCTTTGACTTAAGATCTCTGATTTGGCTAGCATATGATGCAGCTTGACTCTTGAATAGTTCTAACTCTTCTTTGACGGTATTGAGTTCTCCTTTAGTCCAGATCAAGTTACTCACTTTCTTCTTTTGTTCAGTCAACTCAGCTTTCTGCTGATCTATCATTGTATTGAGTTCAGTATTAGTCCCTCTTAGTTCTTCTAAGTTGCTTAAGGCACTTTGATAGTCTTGCTCTAGCTCTGCTTGTAGTTTTTCATTTTCTAGTAAACTAGATTTAGTATTTGCAAGCTCAGTCTTTACATTACGCAATTGGTACCATTGGTAGGCATTGAACCCGAGTAGTAGAAAGAGTCCAACTAGTGCAATAGCGAGTAAATTATTTGATCCTGATTTTCCCATGTTGATTATTTTTTGCCAAGTTAGGTTTTTTATGTATTTTTCATCACAGCTTATTCTCTTATTTTAACATTTACCCGTTTTTTCATTGTAATCACTGAATAATCTATGGATAATTACCCTGACAGTAGTCCATATCATAAGTTGAGAAACATCTTGTTTTTGGATATTGAAACTGTTGCATTAGCAAAAGACTATACCAAGTTGGATGATCGTGGTCAGGAGCTTTGGGACAAGAAGAGTCAGTTCTTACAAACACAACTTGAGGCTGATGCTGAAGGGGCATATCTTAAAAAGGCTGGAATATTCGCTGAGTTTTCTAAAGTAGTCTGTATCTCTATGGGCTACCTTTCAGAACAAGAAGGTGAGTGGCAGTTTAGATTAAAAAGCCTATCCGGCACTGACGAAGCTAGTATCCTTACAGACTTCAATGAATTAGTGAATACTTACTTTCATGATAGCACCTTACATAGTGTCTGTGGGCATAATATTCGCGAATTTGATGTGCCATTTCTCTGTAGGAGAATGATCGTAAATGACCTTAGAATACCGGCTATTTTGGATATTCGCTATGCTAAACCTTGGGAAAGAGAGCATCTTTTAGATACGCTTCATAGCTGGAAGTTTGGTGATTATAAGCATTACACTTCTCTTGACTTGCTTTGTCATACACTTGGCGTAGAGAGTCCAAAGCAAACTATCTCAGGGGGAGATGTTCATGATGTGTACTATATCGAGCAAGACCTCCCAAAGATTGCAAGATATTGTGAGCAAGATGTCATAGCAGTATTCAATGTATATAGAGCATTGCACTTGATTTCCTCCGAAGAAGAAATTGTCTACGTTAGGACCTAAGAAATATTAGGATGTCACAAGATCCAATATGCAAAAAATACAAAGACTGGTTACTAGTCTGATGATGCTCGCCTGAGCTTGTCGTTCAGTGTTTGACCTATGCCTATTTCGGGAAATTGTTCAGCGACTATTACCTCAAGGTCTAGACTGTCTAACCTATGCATGGCTGCATAGAGTCGTTGTGCAGCCTCTTCTAAGTCGCCTGAAGGTGAGAGTACTTCTTGGTGGTTTAATGGGATGTCTTCATGAACACTTTGAAAGACAAGTAGGCCAATGCGTTTTCCTTGGTACGCGGCTAGGGTTGATGGTATGTCAACAGACATCACTGTTGGTGTCTTCGGTGCATAATGCTTAGAGAGCATACCTGGAGCAGCTGGAGCATGATCATCTAGCGTACGAATAGTCACCTTACCCACCTCTGTTTCAATAGCTTCAATTGCTAAAGAACCTAGGCGATAGATTATAGCCTTACCTTCAGAGAATCCTACGATTGTTGATTCTATGCCTCTTTGACAAGTGCCACCATCTAGGATGACATTAAGATCTTGTGCAAAGTAGGAGTCAACATGTTGGGCTGTCGTTGGACTGATAGATCCAAATGGGTTGGCGCTAGGGGCTGCGATAGGAAAGTCCAGCTGTTGGAGAAGGTCCTGTGTCATTGGATGACTTGGCACCCTGACAGCCACAGTATCCTTGCCAGCAGTGACAATATCTGGAATGACAACTTGCTTCGGTAGGACGAGAGTAAGGGGTCCTGGCCAAAACTTGTCAGCAAGCTGTCGAGCTATCTGAGGTATGTCTTTGGCAACATGATCAAGGTAGCCTGCTGACTTTATGTGGACTATAAGTGGGTTGTAGAGGGGTCTTTGCTTTAAGGCAAATATCTTAGCTATTGCAACTTCATTGAATGCATTACCAGCTAGACCATATACTGTTTCAGTTGGTATAGCAATAATAGCATTGCGCTGGAGTTCGCTTTTAGCTAGTGATAAATCTGTTGTAATCATGAAGCTGGAATTACAGTATAATATTGAAACACAAATTTAGTGATATAGACTTACCGAATGCAAACAAAGATGAAGAGAGTGGCAGAATGTTCATGAGTAATATAGTGTTCAAGGGTTGAGATACTCTCTTCTCTTGACTTTGTCTTGGCCTTAATTGCGGTTTACATATCATTATCCCGACATCGATTGGTATTGCAATAAAAGAAGTCACAACAATTAAAAACTATCATC